>NZ_JBHULL010000016.1:0-520 GCF_042684385.1 Pedobacter vanadiisoli
AGGTTTACCGAATTCTGTTCAATATTTTGATTCAAAGTCTTTGCAGGGGTGATAATTTTTTCTACCTTTGCAACCCGCTTCGGAAGGAAGGGGGTCTGGGTAAAACCGGTATATTGAAATTGCAGGGTGAGGAAAAAAACAGGGGCTGAAAAAATAAAAAATATTTTATTTGGAAGTTTAAAAAAGTTGCTTACCTTTGCACTCCCAACCGAAAGGAAGGGATATAAAAACCTGAACGGCGGAGGCCGGGAATGGTAAAAAAGAGATTGAGATGAGCTTAAAACAAGGGGAAGAAAAAGCGACCCTTTTGTGGAGGCGAATTAAAATATATACGATCGGCCGTGAGGTTTACCAGATCGCAAAGTTCTTAAAAGAGATGTCAATGTAGCGAAAGCGGGTTTAATGAAGTGCTGATTGAAGTACATGATTAGCCAGCTTTATTTTAGAGGTGGTGTCTGACAGACAACACAAAAGAAGACCATTTTTAACATGGTTAAAAACTGGTCAGAATCAAATAGAA
>NZ_JBHULL010000017.1:0-539 GCF_042684385.1 Pedobacter vanadiisoli
ACCGGAGTTTTTACTGCCGATAACAAGACTTACGATGGTACTACAAGCGCAAGTATTTTAACCAGAAGTTTAACAGGTGTTTTAGCTGCCGATGTTGCCGATGTAACTTTAACCGGTGGCACAGCTACTTTTGCAACTGCAACTGTAGGTGCTGGTAAAACAGTTACTTCAACCGGAATGACTCTGGGGGGAGCAAAAGCTGGTAACTATAACCTAACGGGTGTAGGTACTGCCTCTGCTGATATTACAGGCTTAACCTTAACCGGTAATTTTACTGTCGGTAATAAAGTGTACGATGGTACGACTACTGCAAGTATATTAACCAGGACCTTAACAGGCGTACTTCCAGCCGATGCTGCTGACGTTACGCTTACAGGCGGTTTAGCAACTTTTAACAATGAAAGTGTTGCCAATGGCAAAACTGTTACAGCAGCTGGCATGACATTAGGTGGTACTAAGGCTGCTAATTATACTTTATCGGGAGTTAATACCGCTACAGCTAATATTACTGCCAAAGATATCACTGGTAATTTTACTGC
>NZ_JBHULL010000018.1:0-603 GCF_042684385.1 Pedobacter vanadiisoli
CTTCTGTAAGGGTAAGTGTACCTGTACTGGATGATAACATTGCTGAAGGAACAGAAACCGTGATCTTAACGATGGCAGCTGCTACCAGCAACCCATCGATTACGGCAAGTACGGTACCGGCTACGGTGAACATCACTGATAACGATACCTCGGTAGCTACGATTACTGCTGGTAGTTCAGGCAGCGAAAACGGTCCTGTAAACGGAACCTTTACGGTAACGCTGAGCAATCCATCATCACAGCCTACCACCATTACCTATACTTTGGGTGGAACGGCCACAGAGGGCAGCGATTACTCGGCCATTGTGACCAAGACCATCACCATTCCAGCAGGGCAGACTACGGGAACAATTACCATCCCGGTATTGACCGATAATATTGTTGAAGGCACTGAGACGGTTGTGGTTACTTTAACTGCATCAAGCAACCCGAATGTGACGGTAAGCAATAGCCCTGCAACGATCAACATTACTGATAATACCACCGCCACGGTAACCGTTGCTGCCACTAAAGATGGTGCAGAACCAGGCACAGCTGGTGAGTTCACCTTTACCTTAAGTAATGCATCGACTACTGATACGCAGATTACCTATTCGGTAACCG
>NZ_JBHULL010000019.1:0-806 GCF_042684385.1 Pedobacter vanadiisoli
TAAACCCGTATTCTATGGTTTTTGCAAATAAATTTTAAAATATTTAAGCAGCAATACCAAGATCTTTCTTATAAGGCCTTTCTTTCAATACTGCTGCAAAAGCCCTGCTGACAAGCTTATTCCTAAGCACATTTAGAATTGATGAATGATGTTTTCCCTCTTTTATTTTTCTATCGTAGTATCTTTTAAACTCATTATCTTTTTTAATCGTGTTTAGTGCGCACATGGTCAATAGCGTCTTAATTCGTTTGTTGGCCAGATGGCTAACCTTTGGCTTTCCCTTTAGTGTTGTTCCAGAGGTATTTCCAAAAGGGGCAATACCACAATAACAGGCAAACTTCCTGGGATCGTCAAATAGACTGAACCCTTGCGTAAGGACCACGATAAACATCGCTGTTTGAGGCCCTATACAGTATACCGAGTTGACCAGACGATATTGCTCTTCAAGTACCTTGTCCGCTTTTACACATCTTAGAAGTTCCGCTTCAATCATGTCAATTTTCTTATCATATTCCTTGATCAGTGACTTTCTGATATCCAATGTAAAATCCGCTGAATCTCCATCGAAAGCTTCCAATTCTCCACTTGCATTTTTTAATGCTGTCTGTTGCTTCACAAGCTGCTTTCTACAGCTCAATAAATGCTTTAGCTCGCTTATGGTTTTGCTCGGAAGTTTAAAAAGAACTGCTTTGCGCCTGTGTAAAAAACCGTAGCTGGCTATTTCGGCAGCATCTGCCTTATCTGATTTGCCACGTTTTAGACCAAGGGAACGCTTAAGCCTCAGCGCGTTCTCAACCCAGAGATTC
>NZ_JBHULL010000020.1:0-829 GCF_042684385.1 Pedobacter vanadiisoli
TGGCACTGTTGCAAAGTTAGCGATGAGGCAGCCTTTTGTCTTATTCAAAGGCCTTACATTTCAAAAACTCTGCTTACCAGGCGCATTTCGCCCAGGGGATCACCATAATAAAATGCTGAGGCCTGGCCTTTGCGTAGTGCACGCATCACCTCAATACCTTTGATGGTGGCGTAAGCCGTCTTCATGGATTTAAATCCCAGCGTGGCGCCGATTATCCGTTTCAGTTTGCCATGATCGCATTCAATCACGTTGTTCCGGTACTTAATCTGTCGGTGTTCAACGTCAGACGGGCACCGGCCTTCGCGTTTGAGCAGAGCAAGCGCGCGACCATAGGCGGGCGCTTTATCCGTGTTGATGAATCGCGGGATCTGCCACTTCTTCACGTTGTTGAGGATTTTACCCAGAAACCGGTATGCAGCTTTGCTGTTACGACGGGAGGAGAGATAAAAATCGACAGTGCGGCCCCGGCTGTCGACGGCCCGGTACAGATACGCCCAGCGGCCATTGACCTTCACGTAGGTTTCATCCATGTGCCACGGGCAAAGATCGGAAGGGTTACGCCAGTACCAGCGCAGCCGTTTTTCCATTTCAGGCGCATAACGCTGAACCCAGCGGTAAATCGTGGAGTGATCGACATTCACTCCGCGTTCAGCCAGCATCTCCTGCAGCTCACGGTAACTGATGCCGTATTTGCAGTACCAGCGTACGGCCCACAGAATGATGTCACGCTGAAAATGCCGGCCTTTGAATGGGTTCATGTGCAGCTCCATCAGCAAAAGGGGATGATAAGTTTATCACCACCGACTATTTGCAACAGTGCCTATAATAC
>NZ_JBHULL010000021.1:0-1020 GCF_042684385.1 Pedobacter vanadiisoli
ATGGCAAAACTGTTACAGCAGCTGGCATGACATTAGGTGGTACTAAGGCTGCTAATTATACTTTATCGGGAGTTAATACCGCTACAGCTAATATTACTGCCAAAGATATCACTGGTAATTTTACTGCGGGTAATAAAGCTTACGATGGTACCAATACAGCAACAATTCTAAGTAGAACATTAACAGGAGTATTAGCCGGTGATGTCGCGAATGTATCCGGCACAGGTGGTACTGCAACTTTCAATAACGAAAATGCCGGTATCGGTAAAACAGTTACTGCGACAGGTATAACGCTAACGGGAACCAAAGCAGGTAATTATAATTTAACAACAATTAGTACAACTACTGCTGATATTACCGGCTTAGCTTTAACCGGAAGCTTTACAGCTGATAATAAAGTTTACGATGGCACTACCGCAGCGAGTGTATTAACCAGAAGCTTAACGGGCGTATTACCAGCCGATGCGGCGGATGTTAGCTTAACCGGTGGTACTGCTGCTTTTGGTACTGCTGATGTAGCCAATGGCAAAACAGTTGCTTCAACCGGCATGACTTTGGGTGGTACCAAAGCAGGTAACTACACTTTGACATCGGTTAGCACTGCAACTGCAAACATCACCCAAAAAGATATTACCGGAACCATAACAGCAAGTAATAAAATCTATGATGGAACTACTTCAGCAACCATTTTAACCAGAGCTTTAATCGGCGTATTGGCTGGTGATCTTGCCAATGTAACTTCAAGCGGTGGTACCGCCACTTTCGCTACTGCCGATGTAGCCACTGGTAAAACGGTAACGGCTACAGGCATTACGCTATCAGGCACAAAAGCAGGTAACTACAACTTAACTTCTGTAGCCACAACTACAGCCGATATTACAAAAAAAGATATCACCGGAGTTTTTACTGCCGATAACAAGACTTACGATGGTACTACAAGCGCAAGTATTTTAACCAGAAGTTTAACAGGTGTTTTAGCTGCCGATGTTGCCGATGTAACTTTAACCGGTGGCACAGCTA
>NZ_JBHULL010000022.1:0-1298 GCF_042684385.1 Pedobacter vanadiisoli
CCCTTCAGTTCCTCCACCGACAGGTATTTTTTGCGGTAGAACATTTCAGACTTTAGCGTACCAAAAAAGTTTTCCATTATGGCATTATCCAGGCAGTTGCCCTTTCTCGACATACTCTGTGTAATTCCATTCTTGAGCAGAATACCCTGGTAACTCTTCATCTTGTATTGCCATCCCTGGTCGGAATGCAGTATGGGTTTAGCATTACCTGGCTTTTTTTTCAATGCCCGATCCAGCATATCGGTAACCTGCCCGAAGTCCGGCCTTAGGGATTGCGAATAACTTATAATCTCTCCATTGAACAAATCAATTATGGTTGAGAGAAACAGTTTCTTGCCGGTTACATTGAATTCGGTAACATCGGTCGCCCATTTTTCAAATGGCCTGTCAACATTAAACTCCCTATTGAGTATATTGGGAACTATTTTGTCCTCTTCTGCCTTATACGACCTATATTTCTTAAGCCTGACGGCACTTTTCAGGCCCATCTCTCCAGTGAGCCTCAATACTGTTTTATGATTGATAGCATGCCCTTCCTTTTTTAGCTGGAGCAGCATCCGCCTATAGCCATATCTGCCTTTATGCTGCTTGTAGAGCACATTCAGGCGGTCCCTGACCACTCGGTACTTGTCATCCGTGCTATTGCATTTCATACAGTAATAAAATGAGCTCCGCGCCATACCAGCCACCTCTAAAAGCACTGACAGGTCAAACATATTCCTTAATCCCTGAATGATCAGTGCTTTTTGTTTTCCTTTGATTCTTCTTTCTGGATTAAGGCCCGTAACTTTTTTAAAAACGCGACCTCCGCACGTAAACGATTGTTTTCTTCCAGGACCTGTTCATGATCTGTCTGCAGGGAAGGTGCTTTTTTCGGAATCTTTGGCTTCATGAGACGATGTTTTCCTCTTGTTGTTTCGGACAGCCCCTCGGCTCCAGCAGATTCGTATATCCTTAACCAATTTGATA
Source organism: Pedobacter vanadiisoli (assembly GCF_042684385.1). Classification (NCBI taxonomy): domain Bacteria; kingdom Pseudomonadati; phylum Bacteroidota; class Sphingobacteriia; order Sphingobacteriales; family Sphingobacteriaceae; genus Pedobacter; species Pedobacter vanadiisoli. The sequence continues at coordinate 970 of NZ_JBHULL010000022.1, forward strand.
GGACACTATTGCATCTGATGTTAAACTGAAGGCATGTCTCCCTCAAAGATACCTTATTGGAAATAAAGTAACGGATAACCTCAAGTTTGTTTTCCAATGAATAGACCCTCGACTGGGGAATTAATCCGGCCTCTCCAAAACGTTTATAGAACTCTACCCACTGATAGACCATACGCCGTTCGATACCATTTTCCCTTGAGATTGAAACCAAAGATTTCTCTCTACTTAAGACCTGACCGATGATAGCCAGTTTAAATTCCAGACTATACTTAATTTTTCTGCTCATAAAATGCTCCTATTAAAGTGTCCAACTTTTTGGGGGCAGTCCA
>NZ_JBHULL010000023.1:0-1307 GCF_042684385.1 Pedobacter vanadiisoli
CGAAATGATTGTTATGATAAAAACAAATTTTACGCAGCTATATTATAGTTATTTTTATAGCTGACTTGATTTTTAATAACTGCAGCAATTCTCAATGCTATTTTGTTTCTAACGGCATTAATTATGCTCATACTGTGCTTCCCTTCATCCTTTTTTCTATTATAGTATGCCTTTAATTCCTGATTGTGTTGAATTAAAGATAAGGCACACATGTGCAATAGCCGTTTAAGCTCTTTATTGGCCATCCGGTGAACTCTTGGTCTGCCTTTAATGCTTATGCCGCTAGTCTGTTCAAATGGCGCAACTCCTGCGTAACAGGCCAGTTCCTTTCCACTTGGCCGACCCGCAAAATTTCCCGTGCAGCCGATCAGGTACACCGCCGTAACATGGCCTATCCCAGGAATACTTATCAATAATTTATAGTTCCGTTTGAAATCCTGGTTTCCCATAATAATTTTTTTGATCTGGTCTTCGACGTTCCTGATTGACCTGGCTATACCTTCAATTGCACTTTTAAGTGCTTTCTCAATCAGTTTCTGATGCTCTTTTCCATTGACATGACCAAGTTCTTTAACCGATACACTTATGCCGGTCCTTTGCTTGAGCAATTTGGTTCTCGCTGATATCATATCTTTTAGCAGCATCAGCTCGGGATCAAGGACAGCTGTAGCCTTTAGTTCATCAGCTTCCTTGAATGCATAGCTGCATAAACGGATACTGTCTATCTTATCGTTCTTGCCCCTGGCTATCCCAAAACTCCATTTAATATGGGCTGCATTGCCAATATGGATGGGCAGGTTTCTCTTGCTGCAGAAAGTCCATATCAAGCGGTGATAGATCCCGGTATTTTCCATAACAACCAGGCAGTCCGCACTGAATGTGGTTTTCTGCGATTTCAACCACTTCTCAAACAGCTTTATCCCTGGAGCTGTATTGTCAAACCGTGCTGTTAATGCCTCCTGTTTTACATGGTTCACAACAGCCATCAATGCAACATCAAAGTGGGGTTTGGAAACGTCGATACCGATAAAAAATTTTGTAGTGCCAATCATCCTGTTATTTTTTATGTTTGTAAAGGTTACCTAAAATTTACCCCATCGATCCTAGTCCTTAATAATGGGGAATACCCTAATTGTTATCTGGTCACTAAGGGAAAAAACGGTAGCGGATTGCATCATTTCTTAGGCATAAAAACCTTGACGATATATTAATGTGCCGCTACCGTTTTAGGTAATCTGATTTATAATTTAAGAAAAGTAATCGTTCTTTGCCTTAAATAAAATATCAAAACAAATCTAAAGGACGAA
>NZ_JBHULL010000024.1:0-1895 GCF_042684385.1 Pedobacter vanadiisoli
TCTTCTTTTATTTCAATTTGTCAATGTATGCCATCAATCCTGATGAACTCTTGTTTTGGTTATGGTTTGTATAAGCTATGGGGTTTACCTTAAGCTTTTTACCTTACAACCCTCAACCTTTTTTGGTGGAGAATAACGGAGTCGAACCGTTGACCTCCTGCGTGCAAGGCAGGCGCTCTAGCCAGCTGAGCTAATCCCCCAGAGTATCAGTCCTTAGTCTTTAGTCCATAGTCCTTAAGTCTTCTTTGACTCATGACTGAAGACTCTCGACTTATGACTTCAAATGGTAGTCCCGTCCAGATTTGAACTGGAGACCCCTACATTATCAGTGTAGTGCTCTAACCAGGCTGAGCTACGGGACTGTTGATTTAAGGTAAGCTTTAGTATGCAGTATATAGTATCTTACCGCTACTGCTTCCTTTGGCTTTCCCCATCGTAAGCTCCGTCATGCTTTAGCTCTTCTGCTATGGCACACCGTTGTCTTCTGGGTGTTTCTTGTTTTCTCTTTTTGTCTCTTTTAGTATCAAGTATTGGTATCTAGACCTTAAGCCTTATACCTTATTACCCTATACCTTATTCGAAATATCATGCGGCGAAGCGGGCAGGTGATTCTGCTCCAGAAAGGAGGTATTCCAGCCGCACCTTCCGGTACGGCTACCTTGTTACGACTTAGCCCCAGTTACCGGTTTTACCCTAGGACGCTCCTTGCGGTTACATACTTTAGGTACCCCCAGCTTCCATGGCTTGACGGGCGGTGTGTACAAGGCCCGGGAACGTATTCACCGCGTCATTGCTGATACGCGATTACTAGCGAATCCAACTTCATGGGGTCGAGTTGCAGACCCCAATCCGAACTGTGAATGGCTTTGTGAGATTCGCATCATATTGCTATGTAGCTGCCCTCTGTACCATCCATTGTAGCACGTGTGTAGCCCCGGACGTAAGGGCCATGATGACTTGACGTCGTCCCCTCCTTCCTCTCTGTTTGCACAGGCAGTCTGTTTAGAGTCCCCACCATTACATGCTGGCAACTAAACATAGGGGTTGCGCTCGTTGCGGGACTTAACCCAACACCTCACGGCACGAGCTGACGACAGCCATGCAGCACCTAGTTTCGTGTGATTGCTCACTGATCTATCTCTAGATCATTCACTAACTTTCAAGCCCGGGTAAGGTTCCTCGCGTATCATCGAATTAAACCACATGCTCCTCCGCTTGTGCGGGCCCCCGTCAATTCCTTTGAGTTTCACCCTTGCGGGCGTACTCCCCAGGTGGAACACTTAACGCTTTCGCTTAGCCGCTGACTGTGTACCGCCAACAGCGAGTGTTCATCGTTTAGGGCGTGGACTACCAGGGTATCTAATCCTGTTTGATCCCCACGCTTTCGTGCCTCAGCGTCAATAAGACCATAGTAAGCTGCCTTCGCAATCGGTGTTCTGAGACATATCTATGCATTTCACCGCTACTTGTCTCATTCCGCCTACCTCTAGTCCATTCAAGCCCGGCAGTATCAAGGGCACTGCGATAGTTGAGCTACCGTCTTTCACCCCTGACTTATCAGGCCGCCTACGCACCCTTTAAACCCAATAAATCCGGATAACGCTTGGATCCTCCGTATTACCGCGGCTGCTGGCACGGAGTTAGCCGATCCTTATTCTTCCGGTACATTCAGCTACTTACACGTAAGCAGGTTTATTCCCGGATAAAAGCAGTTTACAACCCATAGGGCAGTCTTCCTGCACGCGGCATGGCTGGTTCAGGGTTGCCCCCATTGACCAATATTCCTTACTGCTGCCTCCCGTAGGAGTCTGGTCCGTGTCTCAGTACCAGTGTGGGGGGCCATCCTCTCAGATCCCCTAGTCATCGTCGCCTTGGTGGGCCGTTACCCCGCCAAC
>NZ_JBHULL010000025.1:0-1947 GCF_042684385.1 Pedobacter vanadiisoli
AAGCCCACCAGAGCCGATGGTACTGCGGTAACACGTGGGAGAGTAGGTCGGTGCCAGATCTTAAAAGAGACCCTTTATCAGAAATGATGAAGGGTCTTCTTGTTTTAGGGGTGTTTTGAGTGGAAAGACTAAAGCGGAAAGACTAAAGCTTAAAGTCCAAAGCAGAAAGATGAAAGCGTAACTTTAGTCTTTTTCCTTCAAGCAGGTTTTAAACCATTAAGGAGTTAAGAAGGTTAAGGCAGTTAAATTGCTTGATTAAAGGAAGTACCTTAATCCTTAATAATAAGATAATAGAAATTCGGTGGCATCAGGCCCCTCAATAATAGCCCTGATGGCAGCGGAAATCCCTTTTGGGAACAGAGGGTTACTTGTACCGGCAATGTTCCCCAAAAGGATTGCAGCGTACAGCAGGACGGAACCCTACCCAAAAGAACTGGAAATTGCGCTCCGGAAAAATATAGTACTTATAATGTTATAGCCCTTTCTGACATTAACAACCCTTTTTCGCTTTAAAAACTACAAAAAATATTTGGTTCTTTTTCCAACAGTTTTAGTTTATCCATGTTATAATGCGTGTAAATATTACTTACTTTGACGGAATTTGCTCAGATATTATTCAATAAAAATGTATAAGATTTAATATCATCTAAATCTGAAAAGGAATTGATATTTTGCAACAATAATAAATTTAGATATGGCTTCGGGTTTTTTTGCAATTTTAGATGATATAGGTACCTTGATGGACGATGTTGCTGTAACAGCAAAGCTGGCGGCTAAGAAAACTGCTGGTATTTTAGGAGATGACTTGGCAGTAAATGCAGAAAAATCAACAGGTTTCCTTTCTTCTAGAGAGCTGCCTGTATTATGGGCGATCACGAAAGGTTCTTTAGTAAATAAGATTATCATTGTTCCAATTGCCTTGCTGCTCAATGTTTTTTTTCCGCTTGCTATTAAAATAATCCTGGTATTGGGTGGCTTGTACTTGGCTTACGAAGGTGTTGAAAAGGTAGTCGAATATTTTTTCCATAGTGCTAAGCCCTCACATGTTGAAGCAAAAGAAGTGATCCAAGAAGGAGAGGCAGCAGAAAAGGCAAAAATTAGATCTGCTATCACAACCGATTTCATACTGTCGATAGAGATTGTTATTATAGCGCTAGGCAGTGTTTTGGAGGAAAAGCTGGCAATCCAGATTATTACTGTTTCGGTTATTGCATTATTGGCAACAATTGGTGTCTACGGTATTGTCGCGCTTATCGTGAGGATGGATGATGCCGGCTACCGTTTAGTGAAAGCCGCTAACGAAAAAGGTATTTTTTCAGCGATCGGAAAGATCTTGGTTAAATCGCTGCCTGTGATCATCAAAATTTTAAGCATTGTGGGAACCGTTGCACTGATATTGGTATCAGGAGGAATTTTCGCGCATAACATTGCTTTTCTGCACCATATTTTTCCTGCTTTTCCATCAATACTTAGAGAATTTGTTTTTGGGTTACTGGCTGGATTAGTTTTAGTAGGATTGATAACTTTAGGTAAAAACTTATTGTCTTTATTAAAGGTTAATAATAAAAAGAGTCATTAAGCTATTCGCAATTTTTATGATATGTGTATATAGGTAGCTTTTATGTTTTTTCATTAAAGCGGTTTTAGTGCTACTATGTAAGTGGTTTCCCGTTTTTCATTACAATTCCTGGCCAGGCTTTGGGTTTTCCATTTCAATCGCTTGCCCGTACAGGGGTGGGCTTGCCTGAGGAAACCTGATAGGTTTGAACAGCTAAAAAGCTTGCTAAAACAGCGGGGAGTTCCAATTGTTTTGCATGGAGTAATATTATTTCCTGCTGTAAACCATAGGTTTACCGAATTCTGTTCAATATTTTGATTCAAAGTCTTTGCAGGGGTGATAATTTTTTCTACCTTTGCAACCCGCTTCGGAAGGAAGGGGGTCTGGGT
>NZ_JBHULL010000026.1:0-3072 GCF_042684385.1 Pedobacter vanadiisoli
TGAGTATATTAGTTATTATAACAATAAAAGGATAAGATTGAACTTAAATGGAATGAGCCCGGTTGAATACCGGGCACAAGTCTTAAATAATTAATAAGTTTGTCCAACTTTTTGGGGGCAGTCCAACCGCGGCCTACTTACTTTTTACCGTTCCGGTTATAATCAGCTTTGTTATATTTTCGGCGAGCAAAGTGGGCGAATTGCAGTCGCAGTTGGTGAGGGCAACTACATAAATATCTTCGCCGGGAACATAAATGCCCATGCTTTTAAATCCAAATATACTGCCGCCATGTGCCCTTACGGTTAAACCGCTAAGCTCTTTAATGTGCCAGCCATAACCGTAATTAACCGGTTCGCCATTATTTAGTTTATAGCGCGAAAATGCTTTTGTGGTTTCGTTTGCATTTAGCAGTTTATTTTGACTTAAGGCATTCTGCCATTTCAACAAATCGCCTAATGTTGACATTAAAGCCCCTGATGCAAATGGAACGCTAAAACTAATGGCCGTTTTGTTTACGTAGCCATGCTCTTTTTTCTGGTAGCCATAAGCCCTGTTATAGATCACTTGCCGATCGCTGGCATAATAAGAATGCTCCATGCCAAGCGGGACAAAAATATGTTGCCGAATAAAATCGGCGTAAACCTCTCCCGAAACCTGTTCTATCATGTAGCCTAACAACACATAACCCGAGTTATTGTACTCAAAACGTTCGCCAGGGGCAAAATCAACGGGCTCATCCTTAAAAAAATCGACCATCATTTTAGGTGTCATTTCTTTTTGGGCTATCTCCGCCAGCGCCTTCATTTTGGTAAAGTCTTTAACGCCCGAAGTATGCGTAAGCAAATGGTGTATGGTTATTTTATCGCCGCCCGGATAGTCAGGAATGTATTTCGAGATGTGATCGCTTACCTTTAATTTACCTTGCTGTTCTAAAAGCAATACCGCAACGGCTGTAAACTGCTTGGTCATAGAACCCAGCTGAAAAACACTTTCGGTGGTAAGGTTATTGCCCAGTTCGAGGTTGGCCTTCCCAAAAGCTTTCTGGTAAATTATCTTTCCTTTTTGGGCAACCATAAATGCCCCTCCCGGGCCCTGCTTATCGGCCATTACGGTCATAATCAAACTATCGATCTGATTATTCAACTTTTGGGCCTTGACTACTGCCGGCATAAGCTGGCAGCAGACAAGTACGGCAAGAAAGCACCCTAGAATGATCCGCTTTGTTTTCATCCTTAAAACCGATTAGAATTTATCTTTCTCAATCGCTTTCTTTTCAATGATGAACGAAATAATTAAGCCTAATCCACCGAAAATCCCGAGGCAACCAAAGTAGATGGCAACTGATTGTCCTTCCTCGCTGTTCGTCATATCGCTACCAAATAATCCCCTAACGGTAAAGAGTGCTACCAGCAAACCAATACCCAAGCCTACAAGCAATAAACCAAATTTTAAACTTAAATAGGGTTTTGGTGCCGATTTACCAACGCCCGGATTGAGTCCGCGCTCAATCATTGCCATTTTCTCTTTATTGGATAAATAACGGATGCCGAATACCATGGCAAATGCGCCTAAAAAAAGTGAAATGGGAACTAATATACCTTCCATGATGATAATTTTTAATGTATAATATTTTGTTTCTTATTTATTTGAACCGTGTTCTGTGTTGTATGACTACACACTTTTTAATCAGGTTACACCCTTTGAAAAAAAATTGATAGCTTTATCATACATTCAAAAATGCCTTGTACAATCAGTTAAAAAATATAGAGATCCTTAAACCGCTCAGTAATGAAGCTTTAGAGAAGTTAGCCGCAGTTTCCAAACTGGTCGAACATCCGAAAGGAACAATTCTCATCAATGCAGATAAAATCGAACCTGATTTCTATATTCTTGAAAATGGTATTGCCAGGGCTTATTCTGACGGTGAAAACCAGCAGATAACCTTTTGGTTTGGACAAAGTGGCGCTGTTCTTTTTTCTTTTAACAGCTATATTAATAATAGCCCCGGATACGAGAATGTTGAACTTTTGGAGAATAGCCGTTTAGTTCAAATCAGGTTAACTGATCTTTTTTTGCTCTACAACCAACATTTAGAAATTGCCAACTGGGGTAGAAAAATTGCGGAACAAGAGCTAATTGCTACCGAAAAAAGGTTAATCGACAGGGCTTTTAAAGGCGCAGCCGAACGTTATCAGGAATTTGTAGCACAATCGCCCGAGCTGATAAAACGTGTGGCTTTAAAGCACATAGCCTCCTACCTTGGTGTAACACAGGTTACCTTAAGCCGCATCAGGGCTATGTGCAAATAAATCTATTTTTTAACATATGTAAAATGTTGCCCGGTAAATGAGCTGTAGTTTTGCAGAAATAAATTTATCATGAACTGGATTATCTTAATTATTGCCGGCCTTTTTGAAGTGGGCTTTACTACCTGCCTTAAATTATCGAACAATTTCTCGAACATAAAATGGAGCGGGGCTTTTTTTGTATGCATCGTTTTAAGCTTCCTGTTGCTAAACAAAGCTGCCCAAACCTTGCCAATGGGAACGGCTTATGCCGTTTGGACGGGTATTGGAGCAGTGGGAACTGTAATTATCGGGATCTTTTACTTTAATGAACCTGCAACCTTCTGGCGGATATTTTTTATCTGCACCCTCATCGGTTCCATTGCCGGCCTAAAGTTTTTCGCTTCGCATTAATGGATAGCTGCAAACCCGGGCTGGCTGGCCAAGACGATTTTCCAGCTTTGCACCGCACAAACGTTGTTCATAAACCCGATGGAAGCGACAGCCCCGAAGCATGAGGGCTACAGCGAACAGCAGGGCTATACACTCCGATGAAAAGCTGCCCTTTCGTTTCCAAATCATATAAAATATAGAGCGGTTTTATCCTTTTGGAGCGCAGGGCCTGTGCTAAAAACAACGAGGTACCCGTGTTACGCTTGTACGCTTCGGCCGCTGCACTGGCCTGCAGGGTACCGCTTCACCCGGGGCTAGAAGGCAAAGACAGTATCTCATTTTAGGGCTTTGTAAAGTGCACCAACATGGTTCATAAACCTCATGGAAGCGACA
>NZ_JBHULL010000027.1:0-3274 GCF_042684385.1 Pedobacter vanadiisoli
ACGCCATGGGGCACAGATGAAATACAGAAAAGATCTGAAACGGTTCGAGACCGCAGTTTTTTACTAATAAGGTTAAGCTAGAGGCTTAGGCTTAGGGGAATGAAACCCTCGGCCTTTATACCCTCCACTTTCAACCTTAGTAAAGTTCTTTGACATATTGGAAGAAGTTAAAAAAGAAGAGCAAACAACAATAGGCGACTGTTTTGTTTGTGCTCACCAACCCAAGAGGCAACTCAAAGGAAGGTATGAGACATCATAACAAGAGCAAAAAAGCATACCATACGGCGCAAAAGGCGTATGAGTAGAAGAAAGTAAGAAAGAGTACACGGGGGATGCCTTGGCTCTCAGAGGCGATGAAGGACGTGATAAGCTGCGATAAGCTTCGGGTATTTGCAAATAGGAATTGATCCGAAGATTTCCGAATGGGGCAACCCGGCTGGTTGAAGACCAGTCACATATAATGAGCAAACCTGCCGAACTGAAACATCTAAGTAAGCAGAGGAAGAGAAAATAACAATGATTTCCTAAGTAGTGGCGAGCGAAAGGGAATAAGCCCAAACCAATATTGTTACGGCAATTTTGGGGTTGTAGGACTACGATGTGGTATTAGCAAACAGAAGTGGAACGGGATGGGAAGCCCGGCGATACATGGTGATAGCCCAGTACACGTATAGAATGCTAGCCTAGTAGTATCCTGAGTACCGCGAGGTCGGAGACGCCTTGTGGGAATTTGCCGGCACCATCCGGTAAGGCTAAATACTCCTGAGAGACCGATAGTGAACCAGTACCGTGAGGGAAAGGTGAAAAGAACCCCGAACAGGGGAGTGAAATAGAACCTGAAACCGTGTACTTACAAGCGGTCGGAGCATCCAAGTGGTGTGACGGCGTGCCTTTTGCATAATGAGCCTACGAGTTACTCTTCTCTGGCAAGGTTAAGTGCTTCAGGCACGGATCCGAAGCGAAAGCGAGTCTGAATAGGGCGTATAGTCAGAGGAGGTAGACGCGAAACCTTGTGATCTACCCATGGACAGGTTGAAGGTGCGGTAACACGTACTGGAGGACCGAACCGATAAACGTTGAAAAGTTTCCGGATGATCTGTGGGTAGGGGTGAAAGGCTAATCAAACTGGGAAATAGCTCGTACTCCCCGAAATGTTTTTAGGAACAGCGTCGACGTTGAGTTATATAGAGGTAGAGCTACTGATTGGGTGCGGGGGAGTCAAATCCTACCAAATCCAGACAAACTCCGAATGCTATATAATATAGTCGGCAGTGAGGCGCGGGGTGCTAAGGTCACGCGCCGAGAGGGAAAGAACCCAGACCATCAGCTAAGGTCCCCAAGTTACAGTTAAGTTGAACTAACGAGGTCCGATTGCACAGACAGCTAGGATGTTGGCTTGGAAGCAGCCATTCATTTAAAGAGTGCGTAACAGCTCACTAGTCGAGCGATCGGGCATGGATAATAAACGGGCATAAAATTGTACACCGAAGCTATGGGATTGAAATATATCGGTAGGGGAGCATTCTATATACAGTGAAGGTATCTGGTAATGGGTGCTGGAGTGTATAGAAAAGCAAATGTAGGCATAAGTAACGATAAGGCGGGCGAGAAACCCGCCCACCGAAAGGATAAGGTTTCCTGATCAACGCTAATCGGATCAGGGTTAGTCGGGACCTAAGGAGAACCCGAAGGGGAAATTCGATGGACAACGGTTTAATATTACCGTACTTTTTATAACTGCGATGTGGGGACGGAGTAGTGACACTGCCGCGATCTGACGGAATAGATCGTTAAAGGCTGTAGGTATAGGACTGGTAGGCAAATCCGCCGGTCTTGCTGAGCGCTGATAGTACCAAGAGCCTTCGGGTGATTGGATAGTGCAGGTAATCAGACTTCCAAGAAAAACCGCTAAGCTTCAGGTTATAAAAACCCGTACCGCAAACCGACACAGGTATCCGGGAAGAGGATTCTAAGGTGCTCGAGTGAATCATGGCTAAGGAACTCGGCAAAATGGCCCTGTAACTTCGGGAGAAGGGGCGCTGTCAGCAATGGCAGCCGCAGTGAAAAGGCCCAGGCGACTGTTTAACAAAAACACATGGCTTTGCAAAATCGAAAGATGAGGTATAAGGCCTGACACCTGCCCGGTGCTGGAAGGTTAAGAGGGGATGTCATCGTAAGAGAAGCATTGAATCGAAGCCCCAGTAAACGGCGGCCGTAACTATAACGGTCCTAAGGTAGCGAAATTCCTTGTCGGGTAAGTTCCGACCTGCACGAATGGTGTAACGATCTGGGCGCTGTCTCAGCCATGAGCTCGGTGAAATTGTGGTCCCGGTGAAGACGCCGGGTACCCGCAACGGGACGGAAAGACCCCATGCACCTTCACTACAATTTAACATTGACATTGGGTACAGGATGTGTAGGATAGGTGGGAGGCTATGAATTGGTGTCGCCAGGCATCAAGGAGCCAACGTTGAAATACCACCCTTTCTGTATTCGATGTCTAATCCCGATTATCGGGAGACATTGTTTGATGGGTAGTTTGACTGGGGTGGTCGCCTCCAAAAAGGTAACGGAGGCTTTCAAAGGTAAGCTCAGTACGCTTGGTAACCGTACGGGGAGTGCAATAGCATAAGCTTGCTTGACTGTGAGACATACAGGTCGATCAGGGTCGAAAGACGGATATAGTGATCCGGTGGTTCTGCATGGAAGGGCCATCGCTCAAAGGATAAAAGGTACGCTGGGGATAACAGGCTGATCTCCCCCAAGAGCTCATATCGACGGGGAGGTTTGGCACCTCGATGTCGGCTCGTCACATCCTGGGGCTGGAGAAGGTCCCAAGGGTTCGGCTGTTCGCCGATTAAAGTGGCACGCGAGCTGGGTTCAGAACGTCGCGAGACAGTTCGGTCCCTATCTGTTGTGGGCGTAGGAATTTTGAGTGGGGCTGACCTTAGTACGAGAGGACCGGGTTGGACCAGCCTCTAGTGAATCTGTTGTTCCGCCAGGGGCATTGCAGAGTAGCTACGCTGGGAATAGATAAGCGCTGAAAGCATCTAAGTGCGAAACTAGCCACGAGATGAGAATTCCATATAGGACCGTAGCAGACTACTACGTTGATAGGCTACAGATGTAAAGCTGGTGACAGCATAGTCGAGTAGTACTAATCATCCGAAGCTTTCAAAAGCAACATAGTGTTGTTTGTTCTTCAAACTAACTTCTTTCAATAATATGTCATTTCAAGCGACTAGCTGAAAGACTAAAGACTAAAGCGGAATAC
>NZ_JBHULL010000028.1:0-4996 GCF_042684385.1 Pedobacter vanadiisoli
ATGAGTATATTAGTTATTATAACAATAAAAGGATAAGATTGAACTTAAATGGAATGAGCCCGGTTGAATACCGGGCACAAGTCTTAAATAATTAATAAGTTTGTCCAACTTTTTGGGGGCAGTCCACGCAGCGAGGACTTGAAACGGTAGCAGGGCTGATGTAACGAAAAAGCACCTGACCCTGCTTTTCAAAATAATCATCGGCAACTAATCCTAATCGTACCTCCTGCTCTTCTCTTTTATGTCACCGAGTGTCATTATTTTTTAAAGCTTGAGTGCAAATGGATAAATATACCACAGAGAATAACAAAATTATCTAAGTTTGTACAACATGAAACATCTTGGCCGACTAAACAAATACTTTCTTAAATACAAATGGTGGATTATTCCAGGAAGTATTTTCGTAGTGATTTCCAATATTTTTGGCGTTGTGCCTGCGCAGGTAATCGGCTATGCGGTGGATCTGATTACCGAAAACATACAGGTTTTTAACCTTTTCGATGGTTTCGACCGCCAGGCAATTATTTACGATATTTTTAGCAGTAACCTTCTATATTTCGGCCTGTTGGTTATAGTGCTTTACCTGTTGCGCGGACTTTTTTTATTTTTTATGCGGCAAACCATTATTTTAATGTCGAGACATATCGAATTCGACATGAAAAATGATATTTACCAGCATTACCAGGAACTGAGTCTTGGTTTTTATCGTCGTAACAATACCGGCGACTTAATGAACAGGGCTACAGAGGATGTAAACCGGGTTAGGATGTATGTTGGCCCGGCAATTATGTATACCATTAACACTTTCGTTTTATCGGTACTGATCATTTGGTCGATGTTTGATGTAAACTCAAAACTGGCCATTTATTGTTTATTGCCACTTCCCTTTTTAGTGGTGATTATCTATTATGTAAATACCTTGATTTTTAAAAAAAGCGGAAAAATACAGGAGCGGTTATCAGATCTTTCGAGTTTTGTACAGGAGCGTTTTTCGGGAATAAGGATCATAAAATCTTATGTACGTGAGGATTATACCCGGAACATGTTCGAAATACAGAGCAATGAGTATAAAAAAGACTCGATGAGTTTGGTTAAAGTATCGGCACTGTTCTATCCTACCATGCTGTTGTTAATTGGCCTGAGTACAATTTTAACCATATATATAGGCGGCATCCAGGTAATGAATGGCAGCATTACAGCGGGTAACATTGCCGAATTTATCATTTATATCACCCAGTTAACTTTTCCGGTAACCATGCTGGGCTGGGTAACCTCTTTGATCCAAAGGGCGGCAGCATCGCAAAAACGTATTAACGAGTTCTTGGATATTCCTTCTGATATCCAATCGAAAGAGACTCAGGAAAGGGCTTTATCCGGTAATATCAAGTTCGATCAGGTAAGTTTTACCTATCCGCATACGGGAATTGAAGCCCTAAAGGAGATTAGTTTTGAGATCAAGAGTGGCGAGTTTGTGGCAATTATCGGAAAAACAGGTTCGGGAAAATCGACATTGGCAAACCTGATCATGCGGATGTATGATGTGGAAGATGGCGCTATTAAGGTGGATGGGACGAATATAAAGGATCTTAATTTGAAAGATTACCGCAACCAGATTGGTTTTGTGCCGCAAGAAGTATTCTTATTTTCTGATACAATAAAAAACAACATCGCCTTTGGTTTGGATACCTATACGGATGAAGAAGTGCATACAGCCGCTAAAAATGCTTCGGTTTATTCCAACATTATTGATTTTGAAGGCAAGTTTGAAACCATGCTTGGTGAACGTGGTATTACACTTTCCGGCGGGCAAAAACAAAGGGTTTCTATTGCCCGTGCACTGATCAAATCGCCCAGGATTTTGATATTTGACGACTGTCTTTCGGCTGTAGATACTAAAACCGAGGAAGAAATTTTGCAAAACATGGGTAAAATTATGGCCGGAAAAACCAGTATTTTAATTGCACACCGGATTTCTACCATTAAAAATGCAGATAAGATTTTGGTACTTGATAATGGAAAAATCATCGAACAAGGCACACACAGTGAATTACTTAAGCTAAATGGCCGTTATACGGAGCTTTATAACAACCAACTTTTGGAGCAGGAAACCCAAACGATTTAAATTGTATTAAAATTGTATTTTGAACTTTAAATATTTGCTTTATATTTACCGAAACCAATAACCAACATCAATACCAACCATGGGAGAATTCGACAACAAGGAAAGAGAAGAAGTTTTTTCTAAGAAAGTAAGAGCAGGTAAAAGAACTTATTTCTTCGACGTGAAGGCTACGAGATCGGGTGATTATTATTTAACAGTTACCGAGAGCAAAAAAAGATTAGAAGACGGTGTGTTTGTAAAACATAAAATCTTTTTATACAAAGAAGATTTCGAAAAATTTGCAGAAGGATTAAACGAAACTGTTGATTACATCAAAACCCACCAGGATGTGGTTGAAAAACGCTATGAATATTCTGAAAATGGAGAACATAGCACCAGAACCAACGACGATTTTACTTTTTAAGTAATATAATTTCAATAAAAAAGCCTTTCAGTTTTAAAAATTGGAAGGCTTTTCTATTGGTATACAATTTATCTTTTATTTTAAACCTATACTTAGGGCTACTGCAAGAATCAAAAAGAAATAACTCGCTAATGATACAATGGTTAGTATGCCCCAAAATTTAAAAAGTGATTTCAGGTTTGCAAGGGCATCGTTTAAATTTTCCTGGTCACCAAACAGTATACCCTGTTTACCCTTAGCTGAAAAACGCAACAACAGTAAACTTTGGTAAAAAAAGAGCAGTGCTAACAACAGGTAAAACATGGTAATGCCTATTGCCCCTGTACTGGCCAGTGGCCCCAATTGATTAAGCAAGGATGGATTAGCATTTATTGCTGCACCTATACCAAAAGAACTGAGCGTTAAAAATGCCGAAATCACAAACCCAACAACCGATAAAAACCTGGCCCATTTGCTCATGTCGTAAAAGTAGCTCCGCATTTCTTCGGTTACAACCAATTTTACTTCCTGAGGCAATTCTTTTTCAAAATCTTCCATTTATGTGTATCTCTATTTTGGGCTAAACATAGATAAAATATAGATTTGATACAATAGCAAAGGTTTAAATAAAGGTTTTAAAAGCTTATCTTTGCGCGGAATTTAGAGCGGAAAGCGGAAAGCGGAAAGCGGAAAGCGGAAAGCGGAAAGCGGAAAGCGGAAAGCGGAAAGCGGAAAGCGGAGAAGCATGGAGCATAGCCATTGACTATGAACCAAAAAACTATTGACTGTAAAATAAAGACTAAAATATAAATGGCATTACAATGTGGTATAGTTGGTTTACCAAATGTGGGAAAATCGACTCTTTTTAACTGTTTATCAAATGCAAAAGCGCAGGCAGCAAACTTTCCCTTTTGTACAATTGAGCCCAATGTTGGCGTAATTACGGTTCCGGATAACCGTTTGACCAAACTTGCTGAGCTGGTTAAGCCAAATAAAGTTCAGCCGAATACAATTGAGATTGTTGATATTGCGGGCCTGGTAAAAGGTGCATCGAAAGGTGAAGGGCTGGGAAACCAGTTTTTAGGGAATATCCGGGCTACAAATGCCATTATACACGTTTTACGTTGTTTTGACGACGGAAATGTAATCCATGTTGATGGTTCTGTTGACCCCATCCGTGACAGGGAAATTATCGATACAGAATTACAGCTTAAAGATCTGGATACGGTTGATAAACGTATTCAGAAAGTAGAGAAAATGGCTAAAACCGGTGGCGATAAGGATGCAAAACGTACCTACGAAATTTTAACGGTGGTTAAATCGCATTTAGAAAGCGGTAAATCGGTCCGTATGGCACCTTTGGCACAGGAAGATTTCGATTTTATTGAAGATTTAGGCCTACTTACCCAAAAACCGGTAATGTACGTGTGTAATGTTGACGAGGCATCGGTTGTTACCGGAAATAAATACGTAGATTTAGTAAAGGCAAATGTTGCTGACGAAAATGCTGAAGTGTTGGTTATTTCTGCTAAAATTGAGTCGGAAATTGCTGAACTGGATAGCTACGAAGAACGTCAGGAATTTTTGGCCGACTTAGGTTTAACTGAATCTGGTGTAAATAAACTGATCCGTGCTGCGTATAAATTATTGAACCTTTACACCTATTTTACTGCTGGCGTGCAAGAAGTTAGGGCATGGACCATTACCAAAGGCTTTACAGCTCCACAGGCGGCCGGCGTAATCCACACTGATTTTGAAAAAGGTTTTATCCGTGCTGAGGTAATTAAATACAATGATTTTATAACCCTGGGCTCTGAAAATGCCTGTAAAGAAGCAGGCAAACTTGGTGTAGAAGGAAAAACCTATGTAGTGGAAGATGGCGACATCATGCACTTCAGGTTTAATGTTTAAACTCCTAAATCCCCTAAAGGGGACTTTGAAAAACTTAGAGCCATTCGAAAGAGTGGCTTTTTTTTGGTTTAAACTTTTGCCAAGAGATACTGTGAAAACCATTTCTTTCGCCTTTGAACCATATTAGGCATATAAGCACATGTATGCTTAAATGATAACAACTCTACATATTAACTAAAGATCCTGAAATAAATTACCTTCGGTGAACTCACTTAATGCTCGGTTCAGGATGGCGAACAAGAAAAGATCCAGAGTTGACAACTTTAATAGCACAGTTGCCCAGAAAGTTGTCAACTCTCTTGGGCAGTTGTCGAGCGGAGTCGAAGCGTATTACAGGAACCAATTTTAACCACGGATAATACAGATCAACACGGATAATGAAGTTGTTCTTTCTTTTAACATAGCAGCAGCTAAATTGCCTCCTAAACCCGATTGCAATGTAAAGCCCGCAGCGTTGGACTGCCCCCAAAAAGTTGGACACTTTAATAGGAGCATTTTATGAGCAGAAAAATTAAGTATAGTCTGGAATTTAAACTGGCTATCATCGGTCAGGTCTTAAGTAGAGAGAAATCTTTGGTTTC
>NZ_JBHULL010000029.1:0-11250 GCF_042684385.1 Pedobacter vanadiisoli
TCACGGTTTAACGCATAGGCACAATGAAGCACATCGTACTCCTTGCCTGAAAAGTTTAATCTAGCTTTGAAAGCCATAGTTTTAAAATTTAAAGGTTAAAAATTTGAAATTTTGTAGCCTCCGCTACATTATATATAAACCAATAATTAAGCCAATTATTGTGTATGTAGCTCATTTTAAAAGAATAACAACCAGTCTATTCCCAAAAAACACAGTCAAAAGTGATGTAAATGCAGATTTCTACAAAAGAAAAAAATGTATTTTTTTCAAAAACACCAAATGTCTAATTTAAATTACAGACCACCCTTAGGAATATTGTAGTACTTTAGGACAGTTTGTGGTTCTTCTCTACAATGGCATGAAGATAAAATAAATGGACAAACCAAAAGTTTCCTATACACTATCAGATCATAATATGTCGTTTATTTGAAATGTCCATTTTACCGGATTTGTATTATACAATCTCACAAAAGGATTATTCAACAAGGCATTTGAAGTCAAATAAAAAGAGAGCACCAAACTTATTAACGAAAGGATACCGAAAAAAACCATACACCGTACAATGTACAATACCCAGGTCTCTTGTATTTTTTTTATTAAAAAATCGGCAATAACAAACAAAATAGTAGTTGGAATGCTGATAACCAATCCAAATTGTTTTATGGTCTGCAATACAGCTGCAAAAGTAATTTCATCAGCAAGGGCACCAAAGCTGTACACAAAATATAGTGTGACGATTGTGGTAGCTAATAAAAGAACAGTCAAAAATTTAATCAATAGCATAGAAATATTTTTCATAATTATTTCTTTTTATATTCTGGATTTTCTCCGGACTTAATGCTACGACTGGCCCATTCTCCTCCCTTTTTTGAATAAAGCCGTCATTTTTTGTGAGTTTTATATATATGATTTATCCATAATACGGCGATCATTTCTCTCAGCAGCTATAATTTATAGTTTTAATATTTGGCGGCCTATCGGATAATTTCAAACGAATTTTTGCTTTTGGGCGAGTGTATATAAAAAGGGAAGCCAAATTCTTCACCTGCTCCTTTTTTGAGATAAGAAATTATCGGCGATCTATCCTCCCTGACTAAGTTCACCACCCTATTTTTTGCATAAAACTCTAATCTGGGTGCTTCGGGGAAATCTTGCATTACATACCCTTCATTATCAAGCATTTTGAAAATATTATTTAGCCCGGAAATATTATCCTCTGCCAGATACATAGATGTATCTGTTTCTTCATATCTTTTTTTTAAGAGCGGTGCAAGCGCATTTACATCCTCATCTTTAAAAAGGTTGTATATCCGATGGTAATAGTTGTGTACCCGTTCAATAGCAGCTTCATTTTCAACATCGATAATACCAGCATCAGTCCAGCCTAATAATTGGTAGGGTACCTCTGCCTTAAATTCGCCGATTGATTCTAACATTGGTAATTTACCTGCTTCGGCCTGTGGCATTTTATATTCATATACCGTTTTAAGCTGTTCCTGATCCATTATTGAAGCATCAAGGTATTGTATTTTAATAACAGCTTCGGCTTCCTGGTGTATCGTTTGAGCATTTGCCAAGGGCTTGAACCTTACTTTAACCTGTTGTGCACCGCTGTTTAGTATAAAATGGTTAATAGGATAATTCGAATAAATGCTGCCTCCGCTGTCATACGAAAAGGCCAGGACATCATTGATCAGGATATCAAAATTTGCAAGGGAGACATTAAAGTCTACTAAGTAATAGGGTTCTTTCATCATTTCTGCCTTGATTATTTAAAAGGATTGTCGATATTTTTATGATAACCCACAATTACGGCATCTTCAAATGCTTTTTTAGTAATGATATCAAGTTTAAAGTTTAAACTATTGTTTACCGGATCAAGTGTCAGCCGGTATAGGACATCATTTTTCACCCATGAAGTTACCTGTGGGTAATCAACAACAACACTGTTAAAATCGTTCTTGTACTCCTTATAATATTCGGGAAAGTTCTCTTTAAGTATCGCCTTTGTTTTATCACTCAGTGCTTCAGCCACAATGTTGTTTACGATTGCACTATCGGGTTTTCCGAATGTTTTCTTGAGATACTGTATGCTACCAGCAGTCTGCTCTGCGTTAACAGTAAATGTAGCAAACGATAACAAGTTGTTATAAGTGGTAATTACTGCACCAAATGATGGATTAATCGCTGCACCTGCAAATTTAAGGTTGGCACTTTCTTTTTCGTCGAAAGAATATTTGACAACTTTCTCGCCCTTATCAACTGTTTTAAAACCGCCATCCGAAACTTCGATGTGTCCATTTTGGTTTTCGACCCGTGAAGCATAATCATTTAAATCAATATCCAATGGTTTATTAAAGGTTAACTGCGCAATATCTATAACCTCCTTTTTACAAGCAGTTGCCAACATCACAAGTAACAAAGCGAATGACAATAATTTTATTTTCATAGTATTAAATATAATGTTTTTCGAATTTTATTTCATCTGGTTTTACTATAATTGACTCACCTTCGTAGCTGAAGGTTCTTTTAATGAAACCGAATTTTACGGTGGTAGCTGCCACAAATTTAGCCTTAATACCGGCGAATGATGCGATTGGGCTAGCATAGATTCCATTTTTATCGGCACCTACCTCAATACCTCCTGTTACGCTTGTTTTAACATCTGCTGTTAACACCCCCTCCACACCCATATTTGCTGTACCAGCCTTGGCCAATGCCTTAAACTCTACCGAAATTTTTATTTCACCAGTCATCTTAACGTTTCCAGTGGTTTCTTTCGGGAAAAGGACATTTATTTTAGTTCTGCCGCTAACATTTATTGCTCCACCAAAAGTTACTAAAAATGTAATCTTGACATTTTTTTCTAGTTTTTCCAGTACCCAGTTAATTACCGTTCCTGCACCAGGACAAATGGCATTTCCACCATACTCCACAAAAATCTTGAACAAATCAATAAATGTATTGGCCTCAACAAGTGGTTTGGTATCAGCGCCGATCTCTACTATTTCGCCAACCCTTCCATTGGTTTTTTGGAGATACCATTGTGCCGAAAAAGCAATAACAGGTGGTTTTACCTCAAAACTCCATTTACCTTTTGCCACCGGCGATTGAACTACATCATCGGCCAGCTGTTTGATTTTATTAAAAATACGGAGGGTTTTAGCTATACGCTCAGCCCATTCTTTGCCAAACTCTACTTTTTGTTTGCTACCATTTGCTGCGGTCCATTCCCCGGTTAAAGAAAGCTCAAACTTTTGAGACATTTCGCCGTACTTTTTAGACCATTCTGCATCTATTACCGCGCCAAGAGCTTTATTTTGAGCATTTTTTAATTCGTAACCATATAATTTATTGCCATAAGAATAAGCAAAGGGTTGTGTGTGCGACCATTTGAATTCTACTGTCCATTTGATGTCGGAGTAAACATGAATGGCAAGTGTAGGGTTATTTGGAACTGAAAAATATCGACAAGTATGAATGTGAACCTGGTAATTATTCATTATGCCATTACGCCTGGGCCATAAGTAATTTAACGGCACAGCATTAAACTTACTCATTGTAGATACTGCTGGTACCGTAATTTTACCCTCATTTTCGGCATTTACATCAATGTTAATCAACTTGATGGTTTTGTTATGCTTTTTACGCTCGAAACAGGCTCTGGTATCGAAATTTATAGGTTCAACCGTAATTTTTTTGGGCTTATTACCCGCAATTGTTTCGTAAATGATAGTTTCGGCATTATGCCCGTAATATTCAAATACAATATCTACCCGCCTGTTATTCACATAGTCGTATTCATTTTTATATTTGATATTGTCGCGTCCCATTTTATCATCGGTAGGATTTACCTCACCATGACCAACGGCCTTTATGCGGTTAGGATCCAGCTTCCCCTTGATAAAGAACTCCCTGACCGTTTTTGCCCTGTTCTCTGATAATATGTTGTTGTGGTTCTGTTTACCAATTACACAGGCAAAACCATCAAGTTGTATGATACTGTGCCTGTGCTCTAACAGGAATTGCAGTATATTATTCAGCTGTTTTAAACTCTCTGGCAATAGTTCAGTGCTGTCGAATTTGAAAAGGATGGATTCAACTATTTTCTCTCGCTTATCGCTGATGTTTTTTACGCCTTTTCCATTATCGAAAATCAGTTCGGGTTTGCCCCCCTCCTCGGTAATATTGATCTGCTCAAACTTGCAAAGTTCAAACCTGGCCTCATTCTTATCAGGTTGATAAATGGTTACCGGTGTTCTGTTTTGAGGCGCCTCCATTACCTGCGATTTCACCTTGTCTTTTATCCTCAAAAAACGGGCATGGGCAGTATCGCCTTTACCCCCTGTATCTTCAATATATTTACCTGTTACCGGGTGTACTACGCGTACATAAAATTCTTCAACATCTTCCCTGTCTTTCATCGATTGATACCAGGCATAGGTATTGGGAATTTTTAAGTTGATTTCGCCATCAATTACATCCACCCTATAAATTTTACGGGTTACTTCATCGTCTTTTGGCCACAGTCCCATCATGCTCCGCAATTTTCTGAATACACGGACTTCTACATTATTGTAGCCATTCAAACCTTCGGTGGTTAATCTCAGCCAGATCAGTTCACCATAGGAAAACTGATAAGTTTTCCTTACATCGGGGCCACCTTCATTTTGCGACCATTTGCTGTCTACAATCCTTGCCGGCGATTCACCCCTGATCTTCAGCCCAGATTTGCCATCGAAGTTCCCGCTCCAGCTTGCTTCCATATACCATAAATAAGGCCCGCAAAGTTTTCTGGGAATTTTAAATCCATATTTAAAATTGCTTGGGATCGTTTTCTGAAAATCAATAATACCTTTTGGGTTAAAAATTGCCCATTTTATATTCTTACTTTTATCCTGCTCTGTTGTTCCTGCTTCCCATTCCCCAATTTTAAACCAAACATCCTGACTTGGGGCAACAACCGCTAACTGACCTGGTATAGATCCTTTAGAAGCATTATATACGGTACCTTCACCGGTCCAAACAATTTTCTTAATTCCCTTTGCCATAGCTTATGCTTTAACATTTGCCTCAACGCCTTCAGAATTACCTGCAGATTCATCTAAAGATTCTGACATGGGGTTGAGCTGTGATTGTACATTTTTATCTGCGTTATCAAAGTTTTGCTTTGAAGCCTCCGCCTTTTGCCCGTGCTGGATGATCTCGATGCAATCAGAACCGCCTACAGGGCAGGTGGCCTTACTATCTTCAAGCAGGATCTTCCCTCCATTGGTCAATACGGTTTCTTCATAAAAGCCTGACCATTTTGTAACCACTGCATTGCAGGGTTTATTGTTCATTTTGGAGCATGATCCGAACATGTTCTTTTCGAAAGTTGCGCCGATATCTTTTGTTGTTGCGATCGATTTCTGGCTTCCGTCTTTATCGTTCGCATACTCTTTGGTATGTGTAAGCACCTTGAGTTTATCTGGCGCCGATCCAAATTTGCACACACACTGTGCCCCCTGAACTACAATATGTTTCTCTGCCATGTTCTAGTTATTTTAATAAACGGTCCCAAAATCCTTTTCTTGATCTTTGTCCGTCAATCACCACCATTTCTGTTACCGGCATACCTTTAATATTAGTATCCAATTCAAAATCGTGATCAAATTCCAATCCATCCTCCGGGATAACCGTAATTTTCACCTTTGCTTTTGATACTACCGGCGCGTCATAACTAAAATCAGAAACCACCGAAATGATCCTTCTGTATTTTGGATGTAAAAGGTAATAACCTTCATAATTGCCTGTAGCTCTATTTGCGATATACAAATCATCTTCCAAAGGCTTAATTACGCCATTGTGCAATAACTCTATAGCGCCAAAACTATTGGTCTGTCCGCTTAGTTTTTCTTCGGTTATATAACCTTCAACGTTGAAATCTTTTACTAACGGAAATTTAAATATGGATCCGGCAGTACGGTTTTGCCCATATTCTTTATAAAGGGGTTTAAAAAAAGTCTGGATAAACCAATCGTTCAAAAATGCAAGCTGTATACTGTCAGGATTTGCAAGTTGTTTTTCCATTCTTTCTATATAATTTTCAACCAGACTGCCTTCAAAATTATCGAGAACCCTTTTTTTAACCGTTGGCCATCTTTTTAATATTTCCTGATGGTTGTAGACAGTTTGAAAACCACCATTTTGATCTACCGTAATTACAAGCGGATAAAATACTTTCCCCAGCGCATAGGCTAAACGGTCGGCAACCAGATCAGGAAGCATTTCATTAACAAATACATCACTAACCCGATCAATCTGAAATAATGGCTGCCCTTCTGTACCCGGTTTTAACCTGGTCACTTTTACTTCGTATTTTACCTCGTTGCTATTTTCTTCACCTTCGTTAAAGGTGATCAGAACACCGTATTTTACCGACAATTCTGCCGGCCATTCCAAGCGAAGTGCATTTACTCCCGAATAATATATCGTTTTATTTGAAATGTCCATTTTATCAACGTTATCATCTGAGCGGATTTAAGCTCTCAATTAGCTATATACCCATCCTAACTACCTTATACGTAGTTTATATTCATTTAAATCACTTTATCAGCTGCTTTACCTCTGCCTGAGAGAGGAGCAAGGATTTTACTTTTCCGATATTTTTCTTATTAATTGTTGTAATTAGCATTGTTTCTTTATTCTGGCCAGTTTCTTCAACCTGATCTATTATTTTTAGCTGATTAATTTTTAAAGGAGAATAGAAAACCTGCCTGGACACAATCTGACGATCTTCCGTATTTCGATAAATATCCATTTTAATTGTGCTGGAGTTGACATAACTCATTTTTTTACTAAAGTGGACTTCCTCTGCTGAACTTGCTTTAACTGACTTTAGTTTGTTCAGACTGTTATACGCATATTTGGCATCCCAGGTGTCTTTTAAGTCTGACTGGCTCCTTTGAGTTATAATTTTCGCTTTCTGAATAGTCTTATTCCATCTTATACGATTTTCGGATAATAACACTGGATAAATATCACTAATGGAATAATCCTCCAGATAATCTTCTAAAAGATCAAATAACCCAATAATTGAATGTTTGGTATTTATTTCTTGTTTAACAGATGCATAAAATTTAGGATAAAGCACATAATGATCCTGGTTAACCCGCATTAAATGCTCAGCATCTGAAAATGTAATTTGCCACCCATCTGCCGTTTCTGAATCATTTAATACCGACTTAGCATTTAAATTAAGGCCTTTGCCGCTTCCTGTTAAACTATAAGCAGTGGCTTCAGAAATTACACCTTCTGCAATTTTGTATACCAATAGACTGTCTTTTGCACTGTTTTGCAGGTACAAGATTTTACAGGTATCTCTTTCATTGCCCTGTTTAGTTTTACTTTCCGAAAATCGGGTTAATAAAACTCCATTATAGGAATTCGCTTTTTTCTGTAATTGTTGCGCAGTTACCGAAAAAACGACCATCAAATGGAGTATAAATACTAATAACAGCTTATTCATAATTATTTTGTTGTTGCAGCCGTTAAACGGTTTGGGGTTATTTTCCAGAAAATACTTTTTCCGGCAGTAATTGTTGCAGAAATACCATTTGTAGTTTTTACGCTGGTCTCGTAATAAAAATTGCCGCTTGTCCAATACTGCTGGTCTTGAAAATCAGCTGATGGGACAGCGTATTTAATTCTATCAGGCAATTCAACTTCCTTAAATTGTGGCTTTCCATCGGCACCTTTTACCTGCTTGCCATCCGGGCCAAGTACTGGTTTTTTAATCTTCTTTTTCAAATGTTCATGTGTGCCCTGGTCTGTATTGGCATCATGGTTACCTTTATCTTTGTATCTGGCAGAAGTACCATTTGCGGCAACAAAATCATCGTAAATAGCTTTCGGAATTTCTACAAATTTGTATTCATCAAATTTATTTTGACCTAATTTATTGTATGGGTTTGTTTCAGAATTGCCCCACGCAAGAAAATCTGTTCCATCCCAAAATTCGGCACCATCTGTAATATCTTTTACCCCGAAACAAACATCCAATACCGCATACCTCGCCAGTTTTGATTTTTCATCGTTTTTATCCGGCAGTTCCTTCTTATTTGGTACAGAGGAATACCCTGAAGCAAGTAGCGAACGCCATGTTTTTTTTGTAGAAACCGCCCTGTTACGACTGGTAAAGGCTACACACCTGAGTTCTTTTATATCAGCATTACCTGATTCATGACTGACAATGTAAGCAATGTACCTGAAATCTGAATGGCTGAGGGCTTTTCCATCGTATTTAACCAGATTTGCATCATCGTTCAAAGATTCCCAATTTTTTGCGGCCGCAGCCTGGTCATACTTTTCTTTGGTTGTTACGAAGATTTTAGCACTCCCAACAATGCCACCAAGATATTCTCCCTCACGTGTATAATAAACATATTGCAAGGTGTCTTTAGGATCTTCCTGTGGGGTATAGTTTCCAAATGTGACGTTTGCCATAATTAACTTGATTTACCACCTTCACTTACTACTTTTTTATTGCTCACCAGAAAAAGGTTTTTACTTTTTGCTTCAACATTTATCCGGTCGGCCATTTTTTTAAAGCAATTTCCGACCAAAAGATTATAATCTGCTTTTACGGTGATCCGCATATTTGTGCATTGTTTTTTAATCGCCATGACTTAAAACAGTTTTGATTTCTCCGCGCTGTTAACCTCAACGGTCTTACCACTTTGCAATGTCATGTTTTCTTTCTGGCTGAATAAAGTAATTTCACCGGCCAGTTCATTAGATATTTCTGCCTGTCTGACAAAATCTTTGGCTACAAATTCTGTGCGGTTATCTGAGTTTTCACGAATTTCCCCGGTAGCGCTTAATGAATAATTACTTCCTGCAACAGTTGAAATATCGTTGTTAACAGAAGTGCTTTGATTATTTCCGACGCTTGTACTCTGATCTTGCCCCACACTCACATCCATATTCTCTTGTACATTGATCTGCATGTTCTTACAGTTCAAAGTCATGTTTTCCAAAGCGGTAATGGTAATGTTATTACCTTTCGTATCAATATGGATAATGTTGCTGTGGATATCGGTAATCTTAATACCCTGTGTTTCCTGGTTATCGTCAAATTCGATCAGGTGGCCACTTCTGGTGATGATACTTTTAAGGTGATTCTGAATAAGCGGACTGCTATCTACGCTCGAACTGTGGTATACGCTTCCTATTACTACCGGCCTTGCAATGTTCCCTTCTTCGAAAGCGATCATTACCTGGTCTTCGATTTCTGGGATGGCAAAATAACCGCGGTTATTGCCCCTGTCGCCAACTCCTGCACTAGGTGTAACCACACGTAGCCATTCGGTTACATCGTTGGTTAAACATTCCCATTTAAACCTAACTTTAATACGGCCCTGGCCTTGTGGATCGTTGTTATCGATCACATCGGCCAGTTGCATATCGGGCTGTGGCTTTTCAAAATTCTTAACCAGGATACGCTCAGTTGTGGCTATTTTCCCTTCAAAAGTATTGTGGTATTTACCATTTTCATCGATGTGATGGGTAATGCTGGTAATCAGAAATTTGCCTAAACTTTCGGTGGTAAAAGCAAGTTCCTTACGCAGGCTCATCGTAATTTCTGCAATGCTGCCTATGCTTAAGCCTGCATTATCCCCCCTGGCCGTTACTTTTAAAAGCTCACTGGTATTGGCTTTCTCTTCGTTTTCGACCAGGTTTTTAATATCGTTGTTATTATCAACCCTGATTAAAGACGGTTGATTAAAGGTTTTGCTGAAAGTAAGGTTAGAAGCTTTTATAGCATGAGATAAATCAGGTGTGCCATCTACTTTACCTGTACTCTCGCTCAGCAGCATTTCGTTCTGCTTCGGATTGTAGGAGAAGCGTTTATTTTTTATCGGCGCAATTTCCATTGCATACTGCATTTCCTGCACATCCCTGCCATAAAACAGCGAGATTTCCTTTTGTGTATTGGGTTTACCGAAATTAAGCTGCTTACCGTCGTAAAAAAGCCATTCATGGTATTCGGCCGAAAGGCGGTTTAAAAAAGCGAAATCGCTTTCCCGGTATTGAATAATATAATCGATGGTACTGGTTCTTGCAGCATTGGCAACAACTTTTAAATCATTTGCCGGGGTATCTTTGGTTGCCAGTTTTACAATCTCATTCAGGTCTTTATCAAGGTAAGAACCCAGATCAGGACCGCGGTCGATTAAAATGGTAGGACTATATCCGCTAACGATTATAACACCATGATAACCATGACTTTGAGACAGCTCCACTTTCGAAACCAATCCTACAAAATTCTGCATTCCATTTGGTGAATGACCAAAAGAAGCGGTTAAGGTTTTTCCTACAAAATCGCGGCTATCGTCTAAACTGATCAGTCCGGGCGCACCCATCCGATCGTGGTTAAAGCGGAGTTCGAAATAGTGGTGTTCGTTAAAAGCCTGTTGGAGGCTGAAGGAAGCAAAATGCGTAATTTCCTTGTCCTCTATATTGATTTCTGCAATGAGTTTCTTTTCCATATTGATTTATCTTGATCACAACTAAACCTAAACCCAATTCTGGGAAAAATAACGCGCCAGGCCATTAAAAATGAAGCCACCTTCGCTATTATTCATGTCCAGATAAGTAATGTATGCGGACGCCGGATTAAACGCCTTACCAGAATAGTAATTTTTTTTTACTGCAATATATTGGAGGCGATTAGACATAATTGAGCATTAACTTATGATTTAGTGCCTTGAAAACAGATCAAGGCACTATAAGAATCATAATTTTAGAAAATAGGTAGATGTTAAGGGAATAAAATATCAACGGATTAAAAAGCGCCCTGAAAAATCAGGGCGCCATAATTATTATACGTTAATAATGATTAAGCTTTTGGCCAATCATTTTCGTGTTCTGCATTGCCCAGTTTTAGTTTACGGGCCGATACTACGAAACTTAAAGTCATCGGTGTATTGTCGTTTACCGCAATACCCTCATTGTATTGGATGATATAGCCATCTTCGAAAGAAAGCTCTTTCATCTTTGCGTCTTCTTCGCCTTTTTTGAAAACGATGTTACCTGAAAGCGGTTTGTATTGGTTATTAACCATTGATTCGATTACCGATGTATCTTCGGTCGATTCGATTTCGATGTGGATGGTACCACCATAAACTCCTGATGATGGACGGCCTTTTGCGTCAACATCTCTATTTAATGAAAAGCTGCACTGTAGTACATCAAATTCTTTTGATC
>NZ_JBHULL010000030.1:0-15177 GCF_042684385.1 Pedobacter vanadiisoli
CTTAGGAATAAGCTTGTCAGCAGGGCTTTTGCAGCAGTATTGAAAGAAAGGCCTTATAAGAAAGATCTTGGTATTGCTGCTTAAATATTTTAAAATTTATTTGCAAAAACCATAGAATACGGGTTTATTTAACGTAGGCCGGTGCAAGGAAACAAACCTTTCATCATCTTACAAGCCCCTTGTTCCTTAAACCCGACAGGAGCGAACACGCAGTGCAACGGAGTAAAGCGGATGGCGGGACAACAGCACCTATGAAAAACTGACATTCGTTTTCTAATTATGATGCTTGTATTAGGAAGGGGCAAGTTTCCAGAAAATGTGCATTTAACCCTGACTTCTCCTGGATAAAAATGTTCATCAGTTTGTAAAAGCTAAGGATATATTATTAAGTTCGTATTTATTCAATTAAGTTTGGACATAAAATACCTAAAATGAAGTTCAGAAACCTATTTTTAATCTTATTATTAGCCCTTACTTTTCAGGTAAAAGCACAACAGCCAACTTTGTTGCCCCAATTTACTTTTTACCGCCTGGATGGAAAAGCTTTTTCCAATACCGATATTAAACAAGGCAAAAAGAATCTCTTTATACTATTCGATTGTACCTGTGAGCATTGCCAGCGTGAAAGCAAAATCCTGAATGCTAATTATGCCAAGTTTAAGGATATAAATATCTATATGATTACGATGGATGAAGGTTACATCATTCCACAGTTTTTCGATTCTTATGCCAAAGGTTTAAATTCAAAACCTAATGTATTGGTATTACAGGATAAAAAACGCATGTTTATTCCAACATTTTTACCGAAACAATACCCTTCCATGTATTTATACTCACCGGCAGGTAAATTATTAATGTACCAATCGGGCGATGGAGGCATCAATAAGCTTATTAAGGTTGTGAATAAATAATCATAATTTATAGCTGAACAATTTTACCTGATAATCAATACAGGAATATTTACCTTGTGCCTCACGGAATCAACTGTTGTGCCAAATATAAGGTCTTTTAAACCCTTGTGTCCGTGCGCGCCCATCACAAGAAGTTCTATTTCATGCTGGTTACTGATACCGGCAATAGCTTTGCCCGTACTTCCAAATCCGATAAAAGGGGTAGAATCGTAACCCAGATCTTCAAGATTGGCGCGGTATTTTTCGAGGTTTTCGGCATCGCTTTTCGTCTCATGGTCCATTACATCCTTTCCAAGGTAGCGTGCTGCAGCCGTTTCTACCACATGGATCAGGTAATAATGGGCGTCTTTACCTCCCTGGATTAAGGCATGACGGATGGTGTTTTTATCGTTTTTAGAAAAATCGACAGCAATACCGATCCGTTTATAATTAATTTTATCAATTTTACCGATATCCAGGGCATTTCCATGAGGTACAAGCTGCCTCCAGGTTTCTTTTTTTCGCTCTAATAAAGGATGGAAAAAAATGTAAAGTAATAGCAGTACGATCAGGATCAGCACAGGTAGTACAATTACGTAAATCCACCAGTTGTTTGCTTCTTTTGCCCAACCGCTTATTTCTTCAATTACCAGTTTTACATTAAGCGCAATAATGGTAATGGCACTTGCCCAGGCCAATACCTTTACCCATGGTTTGATCGCAAAATCTTTCATCAGTTTTTTATCTGAGGTAAAATGGATCAGTGGGATAATGGCAAAACCCAGTTGCAGGCTCAACACCACCTGACTTAACACCAATAATCCGCCAAGGGCATCGTCTCCATAATGAAGAATAGTAAAAAATGCAGGGATAACGGCCAATAAACGGGTAATTAAGCGGCGCAACCAGGGCTGAATTCTTAAATTGATATGCCCTTCCATAATAATCTGTCCGGCTAAGGTTCCCGTTACTGTAGAGCTCTGTCCGGCGGCAATTAGTGCGATGGCAAATAGGGTTGGGGCCACATGGCCAAAAATATTCGAAAGTAGTTTATGCGCATCCTGTATTTCGGCCACTTCGTGCAGGCCGTTTTTATAGAAAGCTGCTGCAGCGAGGATCAATATCGCCGCGTTAACAAAAAAAGCGAGGTTTAGCGCTACCGTAGTATCAATCAGGTTAAATTTTAAGGCTTCTTTTATCCCTTTGTTGCTCCGTTCAATCTTTCTCGTTTGCACCAGGGATGAATGAAGGTATAGGTTATGTGGCATTACAGTTGCCCCGATAATCCCGATGGCAATATAAAGGGCATCGCCATTTAATATAGAAGGTTCAAACCCTTTTGCGATTTCTTTTAAAGAAGGCTCCACAATAAACATTTCGACCAAAAAGGAAATCCCAACGATAAAGACCATCGAAACAATAAAGCCTTCCATGGCCCTCATTCCCTTGTTTAATAAGAAAAGTAGTAAAATGGTATCGAAAATGGTAATGGATATGCCCCAGATGAGCGGCAATCCAAATAAAAGCTGTAAACCGATGGCCATTCCAATAATTTCGGCCAGATCGCAGGCAATAATGGCTGTTTGTGCCAATGCAAACAATGGAATGTTTGCCCAGCGCGGATAAGCCTGTTTTGAGGCCTGGGCTAAATCCAGTCCACGTACAATGCCCAAACGGGCACTTAATGATTGTAAAAGCAGTGCAATGAGGTTCGACATGAGCAAAACCCATATCAATTGGTACCCGAATTTACTGCCTCCGGCCAGGTCGGTGGCCCAATTGCCCGGATCCATATAGCCTACACTGATTAAATAGGCTGGACCGATGAACGCTAAAATCTTTCTCCAGCCTTTCCGTTTATCTGTATTTACACTCTGATGTACTTCACTTAACGATTCAGTTTTTGCCATTACTGCTGATTAAAATATGTTTTGCAACTTCTCTGCTTATATTTATCTGTTTGTCGGATAATTTGATTTCTACTGAACCATCGAAATCGGTAATATCGCTGATTTGGATTTGTTTGCCCAATGTAAGTCCCAGCTTTTCCAAATGTTTTAAAAATGCTGAGCTGTGCTGGCTAACGCCGGTAATGGTGCCAGAGTCGCCAACTTTTAATTCGATGAGTTTAATAAACTGGGTTTTGGCAAATCTTCCGTTTTTATCGGGAATTGGGTCACCATGGGGATCTGCTTTTGGGAAACCTAAAAATTCATCCAATCTCTCAATCAACTCAATTGATTTAATATGTTCTAATTCTTCGGCCACATCATGTACCTCATCCCATTTAAAGTTTAATTTGTTTACCAAAAAAACTTCCCATAGCCTATGCTTGCGTACAATATCAATCGCTGTATTTTTTCCGGTCTCTGTTAAAGTTACACCCTGGTATTTTATATAATCGACCAAACCTTTATCTGCTAATTTTTTGATCATGTCGGTAACCGATGCGGGTTTGGTTTGCATCTGCTCTGCAATAGCATTGGTTTGTACATTGGTTGTTTTCTCGGCGAGATGATAAATAATCTTCAGATAGTTCTCTTCCGTATAACTTTGCATTTATATTTATCTAATTAAATTTTTAGGTAAATCTAAAAATTTTTATTTAAAATATATATGATAAATTATGTTAAAATTTAGAATATAATTTGGTTATGTTTGTAATCTCAAATACCTTTAACACCCTATGGCATCTGAATTAGATAAAATTGACTTTAAAATTTTAAGAATCCTTCAAGAAAACGGAAGAATTACCAATTTACTTTTGTCTCAAGAAATAGGTTTGTCGCCTGCTCCAACATTAGAACGTGTGCGCAAACTGGAAATGGCAGGATATATCAAAAGTTATCATGCTTTAGTGGATGAAGAAAAACTGGGATTAGGGATTAAGACTTTTATCCAGATCCAGCTCGATTTTCATAAAAACAATACCATCCAGATCTTTTTGGATGAGGTAAACCAGATCAAGGAAATTACAGAGTGCCACCACGTAACCGGACAGGCTGACTTTCTGTTAAAAGTGTATGTGAAAGACATTAAGGCCTATGAAAGGTTAATTATGGATAAGATCAGTAAAATTTCGGTGGTTAAAACTTTCCAAACGATGATGATCATGTCGACTACCAAAAAAGAGCCTATTGTGCCGTTGGAATATTAATCCAAGCGTTGGAGCAATTAAAAAGCTAAGGTGTCCTCAGGTGACTTAGGTGGTTATCTAATTTTTACCACCTAAGCCACCTGAGATCATCTAAGTTGGGTATTCATACTTTTATCTTAAGAGTCTATATCGTACATAAATTCATTAACAAAGCTTTTTTTTCCATGATGTACAATATTGGTTGAATTGAAATTTATCAATAGCCCCTTAGGTATCTTGAGCAATTTCATATATGTTAAAATCTGAGCTTCATGAATTGGTAATATTTTCTCGATCGCTTTCAGTTCCAGTACTATGCAATTCTCAATCACTAAATCTACTTTAAGCTCAGTATCTAATAATGCATCTTTATAAGAAAGCAAAATTAAATGTTCTGCGGTAAAATTTATATTTTGAAGCTGTAGTTCTCTCATCAGACACTTTTGGTATACACTTTCAAGTAATCCGGGGCCTAGAACTTTGTTTACTTCAATACAAGCGCCTGTAATCTTGTATTCTAAATTGTCCAGAAAAGTTTTGTTCATCATCATAAAATCCATTAAATAGTTAATAATGTTTTATGGGGATGATTTGATACATTCGTTGATTGAATTAACCAGCAAAATTATAGAAGCAATTTATCAATAATTCCTGAGATTTCCGTGGCATTTTGATAAACCATAAAGTGTGTTCCTTTTTGGATCACAAAATCGGGCTTTGATTGTTTAGAATATAGGATTTTATCATTCGTACCATGAATGTGAAAAGTTCTTTCTGGTTTAATCTTATTGTCCCAGCTTAATATACTTCCTATGGCCCATTTCAAAAAATAGGGATCTGTGTCCTTAATAATTTTGCCCAGCAATGTTTTCTCACTGCCCGATCTTGTACCAAAATAATAATTCTGTGTGAGTTTGTTCGATGATTTTAAAAGCTTGGCCGGAATAAATTTTAATAAGCGAAGTTTTCCTGCAAAGCGGTATATAGCAGGCAGATGAGCACTTAACATGGTGCTTGAAATAATAACGGTAGTAACTGGTTTTAAGACTTTCGCTATTTCTATTGCGATCATGCCGCCAAAAGAAACGCCAACCAAAGCAAAAGGTTGAGAACTGTCTATAACTTTGCCCAACCTTTCTGCATAAGCGGCCAGCGATTCATTTTTAACCGGATCAATCCAATCGATATGAATGATATTGATTTTTTCATCGAGTTTAAGCTTTGAAAAGATTCTTTTATCGGCACCTAAACCACTGATAAAGTAAGTATTCATTATGCCGGCAGGTTCCAGTCGATAGGTTTTAAGTTGTTCTGCACCAAAAGCTGGTTGGCTTTTGAAAAGTGTTTAGATCCAAAAAAACCATTATAGGCAGAAAATGGCGATGGATGCGCAGCAGTGAGTACATAATGCTTTTTTTGATCAATTAATGCTGCCTTTTGTTGAGCGTATTTACCCCATAACAAGAAAACTATGTGTTCGCGTTTTTGGGATAATGCTTTAATAATTTCATCTGTAAAAATTTCCCAACCACGGTTTTGGTGCGATCCGGCCTCCGAAGCACGGACCGTTAATGTTGCATTCAGCAACAATACCCCCTGTTCTGCCCAGTGGGTCAAATGACCGTGATTTGGTGTTTTAAAACCTTCAATATCGCTTTCCAACTCCTTATAAATATTCTTTAATGAAGGTGGAACTGCCACACCACGCTGTACTGAAAAAGATAATCCATGTGCCTGACCTGCACCGTGATATGGATCCTGTCCCAATATCACCACCTTAACCTGGTCAAAAGGGGTGGTGTTTAATGCATTAAAAATATCTGCGCCCTTTGGATAAACTGTTACGCCCTTGTTTTTCTCTTCCAATAAAAATGACTTTAGGCTTTTCATGTAGTCTTTTTCAAATTCTTCCTCTAAAACGGCTAACCAACCTGGTTCTAATGCTGCAGACATAATAATTGATGTAAGATGTATTAAATGTAAGATTTATAATGTAAAATGGATTTCGAGCATGCCTGGTAAATGAATTTTTTAGTCAATGGTTTGATAGATCATGGTTAATGACTAGTAAGGTTATATAAACCAATGGACTATCAACTATTGAACCATTAGACTATGGACCAAGAATCAAAACAACGCTCAAAAAGTTTAAGATTTCTTCTTGTATATTGCTAATAAATCGCCTTCAAGGCTTGCCTTTGGACCTTCAATAATTCTGCCCAGTTCTTTTCCTTTTTTATCGAAAACAATAAATGTAGGCACCCTCAAAACGTCAAGACCATCTAAAATGCCATTTTCAGCTTTTTTATTGCCATCAACTGAAATAATTTCTATGTTTTTTTCTTTAAAATGTAATGCGTCTAAAATCTTAAAAAAGTTCGGAATATTTGCCTTACTGTCGCCACACCAGGTGCCTAAAATGATTTTGATCTTTTCGTTTTTAACCAGTTTTTTAAGTTCGATCATTGTTGCGGCATCCGGTACATAAGCAGCATAAAGCGGATCGTACATTTCCTTAAATTCAGGAAAAGTAGTAATGCCTTCACGTGTGCAGGCATTAATCAGAATATCTTTATTATGGACCTGATCGTGGATTTTTTTATTTACTTCTTGTGCAGAAACGTTCATTGCAAGTAAGATTAAGGTTATAGATAATAGGGTTTTCATATCGATGAACTGTTTTTTTTGAGCTTTGTAATTTTTAATGAAATTATTGTTTTAAAATCTAATTTCTGCCATTTAAACACGATATTTGCAAAAAAAAATATTAGATTAAAATTTATGCCAAATATTATCAGATTAATTGCGGGGTTTGCTTTACTCGGTGGCGCAGTAGCTTTATTTGTTTTCGGTTTCTGGCCGTGGGGCATTATTGCCATTTTATTGGGGATAATTGTACTCGTAACTTATTTCTTTAATGAGAATATGCTTTTAGCACAATGGTTCCTTAGAAAGGATAACATGCCGATGGCAAAAATGTTTTTGGATCGGATTACCAACTACGAGACTCAATTAATCAAAGTTCAGCACGGTTACTATAATTTATTGATCGGTTTAATTGAAAGTAGGACAGCACCGATGCAAAGTGAAAAATATTTCAAAAAATCACTTGCTCTAGGCATGCAGATGGACCATAATGTGGCACTGGCAAAATTAAGTTTAGCCGGTATTGCCATGGCTAAACGTAATAAACGCGAAGCCACCATGTACCTTGCTGAAGCTAAAAAAGCAGATAAAAACAAATTATTAGCAGATCAGATTAAACAGATGAAAGATCAGATGGGCATGATGGACAAGCAACAGCAGGTTCGTTACAGATAAACTTAAAGCCATTTCTTAACCGGAATGGCTTTATTATTTCAGCTCAATTTTGTTTGTTTGAAATTGCAGCTTATAAATTGCTATTTTTATGGATAACTTAACTTTTAAATATTCATGAAAAAAGTATCTTATTTACCCATGCTGGCCTTCTTGGCCGTTTTTGGTGCTTGCAATAACAAAAAGGAGGCTGAAGAAAGCATTGGAAGTTTTTCCCCTGCAAATCCTTTTTTTAAAGTAAGCGAACTTGCCTTTCATGCCCCAGCTTTCGATAAAATTAAAAACGGCGATTTTAAACCGGCCCTGGAAGAAGGCATGAAGCAGCAAATGGATGAAATCCGGAAAATTGCTGAACAGGCTGATGCGCCTAGTTTTGAAAATACCATTTTGGCTATCGAAAAAAGCGGACAACTTTTAAGCCGCACAAGTATGGTTTTTAACCTGCTTACAGGTGCCAATACAAACCCTGAATTGCAAAAGGTTAAAGAAGAAGAGGCACCTAAATTAACTGCAAATAGCGATGCAATTTATTTAAATACCAAACTTTTTAACCGGGTAGAAACCCTTTATAAGCAGAAGGATCAACTGAAACTTGATGCCGAATCCTTACGCTTGCTGGAATATTATTACCAAAAGTTTGAACTGGCAGGAGCCAAGCTATCTGATGTAGACAAAGCCAAGCTTAAAGAGCTGAATAAAGAAGAAGCTACATTGAGCGCTAAATTTACCGCACAGTTACAGGCGGCAGGTAAAGGGTTAAAAAATACTACCCAGCAGCCCGAACTGCAATCAATGACCGATCGCGCCAAAAGAGAAGAACTTTTTAAAAAGTCATGGAACAGGGCAGAAAAAGGCGATGCGAATGATACCCGTAAAATAATCTCAAGAATTGCGCAAATCCGTTCTGCCCAGGCTGCATTGCTTGGCTTTAAAAATTATGCTGCATGGAAACTGCAGAATCAGATGGCTAAAACGCCGGAAGCTGTAGAAGAGTTTTTTAAGAAAGTTATTCCGGCTGCTACGGCTAAGGCAAAAAGCGAAGCAGCAGATATACAGGCAGTAATCGATCAGCAAAAAGGAGGTTTTAAACTCGAACCATGGGATTGGGATTTTTATGCAGAACAAGTTCGTAAAGCAAAATTCGATTTGGATGAAAACGAGGTTAAACCCTATTTTGAACTGAATAAAGTGCTCATTAACGGCGTTTTTTATGCTGCAACACAGCTTTACGGCATTACCTTTAAAGAACGTAAAGATTTACCCGTTTACCAGGAAGATGTTCGTGTTTTTGATGTAATAGACAAAAATGGGAAACAATTAGGTTTGTTTTATTGTGATTATTATAAACGTGATAACAAAGATGGGGGTGCCTGGATGGACAACCTTGTTCCACAGTCTAAGCTGTTCGGTACCATACCGGTAATTTATAATGTCTGCAATTTTGCCAAACCCGAAGCCGGGAAACCTGCATTAATTAGTTTTGATGATGTGACAACGATGTTCCATGAATTTGGACATGGCTTACACGGGCTATTTGCCAATCAGCAATATCCTAGTCTTTCAGGTACGAATGTAGCCCGCGATTATGTGGAATTTCCTTCCCAGTTTAATGAGCATTGGGCTTCTGATCCAAAAATATTAAAGAATTACGCCCTTCATTACCAAACAGGTGCACAAATGCCACAAGCACTATTAGACAAGATTAAAAAAGCAAGTTCGTTTAATCAAGGCTATATTTTTACTGAGGCTTTGGCAGCAGCCGATCTGGATATGCAATGGCATACCATTGCTCCGGGCTCACCATTGCAGGATGTAGACAAGTTTGAAACCGAGGCTTTAAAGAAAACCAATTTAAATTTATCCTACGTGCCACCACGTTACCGTTCCAGCTATTTTCTGCACATCTGGAGTAATGGCTATGCTGCAGGTTATTATGCTTACAGCTGGACTTCTATGCTCGAAAATGATGCTTTTTCGTGGTTCCAGGAGAATGGAGGGTTAACCAGGGCAAATGGTCAGCGGTTTAGGGATATGATTTTATCTAAAGGAAATACCGAAGATCTTGGTAAGATGTTTTTTGATTTCAGGGGGCATCATCCTGATATTAAACCCATGCTTAAAAAGCGGGGATTATTATAAACAGCAGTATATAGTACAAAGGACAGTTAGCAATTGGCCTTTGTACTATAATCCCCAATTCACGTTCTGAAAATTATTGCTTTAAATCCCGTCTCTACCAATAAACCGTTCTTTGCCTAAAAGAAACTGAATTGCCTTTTTTATATTTCGGTCTACCGATTCTTCCGTTTTAAGGTTGGCAATATAACGTATAATTTCCTTCTGTAAATAGGGGGGCAAACCATCAAATATATCCTTGGCCTGCTTATTTTCTGTTAAAGCCGCTATAAACTTAGGATTTGCATTTATTATCCGTTCTTCTGTGTCAAATTCAATTTGGAAAATTGCAGTATCACCAACTTCTTTTCCAGCTGCTTTTCGCATTGGCGTGTTTAGGTACAAACGCCAGGCTCCGGCATATTTAACTAAGGTTTGTTTAAACTCGTAACCATCAATTTTCATCCTCACCGGAAATTGTCCTTTGTTTTTTCCTGATTGATGAAAAACATAGTTCAGCACATCTTCTGGTACAAACACAAAAGGGTTAATGCCTATAATTTTAATCTCCGCCTGAAAAGCTTTCGGTTTTTTGATGTCCATTATTAAAGATATTGCCTTTGATCAAAACTCCATAATTTTGGCCAATAAATCAAACACTGTAGCGTACCTCTGCACCCTTCATCTAAGGGCATTTGCCAGAAAGTTAAAACCAAACTCAATTTTCCATTGTAGTTTATATAAACTCATTACTATGGCAACATCACAAGAAGGAAGTACAAACAATACTCAGGAAGAAAACAACATTAAAGATCTTGATGGCAAAGCAGCCATCGAAAAACTTAAAGAACTGGCAGAAAAAGCCGAAAGCTGCTTTTTCTGTACCAATATTAAAACTGGTGTACCCTTATCGGTAAGGCCAATGGCTATTCAGCAGGTTGATGATGAAGGTAATATTTGGTTTATGAGCATGAAAGACAGCCGCAAAAATGATGAAGTTTCTGCCGATCCCTTTACACATTTGCTATTTCAGGCAGGAGCGCATTCAGGTTTTGTAAACATTTATGGTATTTCGGAAATCAGCAGGGATCAAAATAAGATTGACGAACTTTGGAGTCCGTTTATTAAAACCTGGTTTCAGGGAGGGAAAGACGACCCAAACCTCACGCTGATTAAAGTGATCCCATCTGAAGGGTATTATTGGGATACCAAACATGGTACAGCTGTTGCATTTTTAAAAATGGCGACATCCGTAATTACAGGAAAAACAATGGATGATTCGGTAGAAGGAGCTTTAAACGTTGATTAGTTGGCTCAAGTGTTTAAATTGGTTAACCGTTTAAAGCGGTTAACTGGTTAATCGTTAAATTAACTGCAAACCGAAAATTGCAGACTCACAATTGACTACTTGTCTCCTAAATAATCGAATCCTTCAAATTCTTCTCTTTGTGCCCTTTTGCTTAAGATATCATCTTCTTCAGCTTCTTTTCTGGAGAAAAATAAAGCTTCTGCCTGGATTCTTTTGATCAACTGGCGTACTAAAGTTAAATCGAAGGCATCTTTACTTAATTTGATGCAGTATTCTCTTTCGTTGATTTCTAAACTTGACGTATTCATAGTATATTATTTGATTGTCGGTGAGCGTAAATATAGAAAAGGCCTGCTAAACAATTGTTAGCAAGCCTTTTAAGTTTTTGTTATGTTTATGTTAACACCAAAATGGTGTTTTATACGTTCAACTTTCTATTTCTGTGATAAAAACAGGCCATCGTCAGTTTTAGCTACTTTTAAAATACCCTTACTGGTTAATGATTTTAGCGTGGTATCCCATTTTTTATTGCTCCAGTCGGCCAATTTAGCTTTTACGTCGGCTAAAAGATATTGCTCTCCTTCAGTAACCAGCGAATACAGTTCAGTTTCTTCTGGCGTTAATTCTATCTTCTTTTTTTCCGGACGCATTTGCGGGAAGAATAAAACTTCCTGGATGGTACTTTGATTGGTCATCAACATCACCAAACGGTCAATACCAATACCTAAACCAGAAGTAGGCGGCATACCATATTCTAAAGCACGTACAAAATCATCATCCATGGCCATCGCTTCATCATCGCCACGCGCTGCTAACTTCAATTGATCTTCTAAACGCTCTTTCTGATCAATCGGATCGTTTAATTCTGAATACGCATTGGCGATTTCCTTTCCATTCACAAATAACTCAAAACGTTCCACTAAACCTTCAGCATTACGGTGTTTTTTAGCCAATGGTGTCATCTCAATTGGATAATCAGTAATGTAAGTTGGCTGAATTAAGTTGGCTTCTACTTTTGTTCCGAAAATCTCATCAATCAGTTTACCACGGCCCATGGTCGAGTCGATTTCAATGTCTAAATCTTTACAGGTTTGGGCAATTTCATCTTCGGTCATGCTAGAAACATCAATGCCTGTATATTTTTGGATCGATTCGTACATGGTTAGTTTCTCGTAAGGCCCTTCGAAATTAATTTCGTTATTGCCCACTTTTACTATGGCTGAACCGGTTGTGGCAACAGCCACTTTCTCCAGACATTCTTCTACCATAGCCATCATCCAGATATAATCTTTATAGGCCACATAGATTTCCATTGAAGTAAACTCAGGATTATGTGTACGGTCCATACCTTCATTACGGAACATTTTGCCGAACTCATAAACACCATCGAAACCGGCAACGATCAACCTTTTCAGGTAAAGTTCATTGGCAATACGCAGGTAAAGCGGCATATCAAGGGTATTGTGGTGCGTAGCAAACGGACGTGCGGCGGCGCCTCCATGAATAGGCTGCAGGATAGGGGTTTCCACTTCCATCCAGCCCTGGTTGTCAAAATAACTGCGCATGGTATTGATCACCTTGCTGCGTTTGATGAAAATCTGTTTGTAATCAGGATTTACTGTTAAATCTACGTAACGCATGCGGTAACGCAACTCTGGGTTGGTAAAGCCATCATAAACGTTTCCTTCATCATCACGTTTAACAATCGGCAGGGGACGTAGTGATTTAGCTAAAACTTTAAATTCAGTGACGTGAATAGATATTTCACCGGTTTGCGTAGTAAAAACATAACCTTTTACACCGATAAAATCGCCGATGTCTAAAAGCTTCTTAAATACCGTATTGTAAAGGGTTTTATCATCGCCAGGACAAAGTTCATCTCTTTTTAAATAAATCTGGATACGACCGGTTGAATCCTGTAATTCAGCAAAAGACGCGGCCCCCATTATATTGCGTCCCATTATACGACCGGCTAAACTAACAGTCTTATAAGCGGTTTTATCTTTTTCGTAATTGGCTAAAATATCTGCAGCAGTTACGTTAATTTCATAAGCTTCTGCGGGGTAAGGCTCAATGCCTAACTGGCGTAATTGTTTTAACGACTCACGTCGTAATTGCTCTTGTTCTGATAATCCTATACTCATTTCGGGTATTTTTTGCAAAAGTAAGAATTTACTTCGTCATTGTGAGGAACGAAGTAGTCATAATATGATAGAAATTGATTTTTTCGAAAGCCGGGTTTCGATTATGATTCAGCTTCTACGCCTTCCTCATACATTTCGTTAATGGCCTCGGCATATTTTTTTTCTAC
Organism: Pedobacter vanadiisoli; assembly: GCF_042684385.1. NCBI lineage: Bacteria > Pseudomonadati > Bacteroidota > Sphingobacteriia > Sphingobacteriales > Sphingobacteriaceae > Pedobacter > Pedobacter vanadiisoli. The sequence continues at coordinate 13,080 of NZ_JBHULL010000030.1, forward strand.
AATGCGGCGTTTAACTTTCATGGTTGGCGTAATTTCACCTTCATCGATATTGAAAGGGTTGCGTTTGATCTTAAAGTTTTTGATACGTTCAAATTTGGCCAGTTCGTTTGAGATCTTTTTGATGTCCTGCTCCATCCAATCAACAATTTCGGGATTGCGGATAAAAGGATCAGCCTCTTCAAAAAACGAAGGTTTTAGTTTAAAGGTTTCTTCCAGAGTTTCCCTGTTCGGGATAATGATAGCGGTAATAAATTCGCGTTTATCACCAATCAGGAATAACTGATCAATCTTCGGGCTTTTCAGATAGATATTTTCTACAGGCGTAGGATATACGTTTTTGCCGTAGGCATTAACAATCATGTTTTTTAAACGATCTGTAATCTGCAAATTTCCTTTATAAAAACGGCCGATATCTCCCGTGTGGAACCACATATCTTTGTCAATCGCTTCAGCAGTTTCTGCAGGTTTATTGAAATAACCTTTCATTACGCAGTGTCCACGCACAATTACTTCCCCTTCTGCACATTCAAAATTTTCTTCAAAAGTATTATGCGTTTGTATGGTCAGCATTTCTTTACTTTCTACATCCTGTATAGCCACTTCTATACCTGGTATAACACGTCCTACCGTGCCATAAACCTGCCGGTGGTACTCCGTTACCGACATTACAGGTGAGGTTTCTGTTAAACCGAATCCTTCCAGTATTTTAATGCCCAGATCGCCAAAAAACTCCCCCACATTTTTAGGTAAGGCAGCTCCGCCAGAAATCATGAATTTTAATCTTCCCCCGGTTTTTTCTTTAATTTTGCTGAATACCAGTTTCTCTGCAATTCCTTTTTTTGCCGATAAGATTAAACCTGGTTTTTCGCCTGCTTCTTTAGCTACCCGGTATTTATTACCGATTTCTAAGGCCCAGGTAAATATCCTGGCTCTGGTACCGCCTCCTGCAGTTCCTCCTTTTATCGCTTTATCATGTATCCGCTCCAATAAACGCGGAACGCAGCTCATCACCGTCGGGCGTACTTCGCCCATGTTTTTCGCCAATAACTCTAAACTTTGTGCAAATGCAATTTTACAGCCCTGTGCGCAGCAAACATGATAGGTAGCCGTGCGCTCGAATACATGCGATAATGGTAAAAAAGAAAGAAAAGTTTCAGTTTGATCTATCACAGGGATCTGTTGCAGGCAAACCTCAACATTTTTAACAAAATTATGATGCGTAAGCATTACGCCTTTGGGCGTTCCGGTGGTGCCTGAGGTATAAATTAATGAAGAAACATCCTGTGGCAACACTAAACTCCTGCACTGATCAATTTCGGCCCTTTCGGCAGCTGTAACCTGATGTTTAAGTGCAAGAATATCTGAAAAAGCAATTATTTCTACGTTAACATCAGCCGGAACAGTCACTTTTTCAAAATCCTTAAATGCCGGGATGATGTATTTTAGTTCCTTACAGTTTGGAGCAACTTTTAAAACTTTACGGTATAGGAAATTATTCCCGATAAGAATGGATTTTATGCCAGAATCGTTGATGATATAAGCCACTTCCTGCTCAGAAAGGGTAGGATAAATGGAAACATTGATGGCACCGATCTGCTGAATGCCCTGATCATAGTATACATATTCAGGCGAATTTTCGATCATCAAGCCCAGGCGATCACCTTTTTTTATTCCTTTTTCTAAAAAGAACGCTGACACGGCATCGGCCCTTTTAAGGGTATCTTCGTAAGAAATTTCTGCCCATTCCGCACCTTGCTTATGGATCAGGAAAGTTTCCGCAGGTTTATGTATATTTTTTACAACATTCCTTAATAAGGTAGGAACAGTTGAAAATTCGTTAATTAGTGGCATGCTCGTAATTGATTCGCTGATTATAATTAACAATTATAACGCTTTTTGGTTTAAAAATACAAATTGGCTTAAGGGTTTCGATGTTTAGGTAGTTTTAATACTGCTTTGGTTTCACTTCGATATCGTCCTTTAGATTTGTTTTGATATTTTATTTAAGGCAAAGAACGATTACTTTTCTTAAATTATAAATCAGATTACCTAAAACGGTAGCGGCACATTAATATATCGTCAAGGTTTTTATGCCTAA
>NZ_JBHULL010000031.1:0-15995 GCF_042684385.1 Pedobacter vanadiisoli
TTAGGCATAAAAACCTTGACGATATATTAATGTGCCGCTACCGTTTTAGGTAATCTGATTTATAATTTAAGAAAAGTAATCGTTCTTTGCCTTAAATAAAATATCAAAACAAATCTAAAGGACGATAATTTGAGAGCACTATTTCCTAAATTTTTATGTCAGTCATATTGATTTTACACAATAAATTACCTCCCAAAGACGACAAATCTTTATTTAAGATACGGCTTTATTAATTTGGAAATCCCACCTTGCATCGTTTTCTTGTAGCAAATATGTTTTTAGCCCCGGGCGTAGCGGCATCCCTGAAGCGCAGCGAAAGGATATAGCGGAGAACGGGAACAAACTTTAATAATTGCCCCCGACACTGCGCTCCAAAAACATATAAGGCCTCCTTTTTGGAAAGCAGGTGCAGTACAAGTCAGTTCTAGCAGTCCTTCTTTCCGCTTCTATCTTTTTGTGAGAATAGCTGCACATACAATGGATGGTAGAGCAAAAAGGATAGCCGCTACAATAAGGTTTAGTTAACCGGGGGCAGTGCAATAAAAAATGGTGTTAAAAAAAGAGCTGTCATTCTGAACGCAGTGAAGAATCTTTTACCTAGAACATTAAGTATTGGCCGGTGAGACATTAACCAATAGAAAAAATAGCATTTTGTACCTTGTTCTTTGCAGTAACTGTGTTTTTAGCCCCGGGCGTAGCGGCATCCCTGAAGCGCAGCGAAAGGATATAGCGGAGAACGGGAACAAACTTTAATAGTCCCCCCGACACTGCGCTCCAAAAACATATAAAGTCCTCTTTTTGGAAAGCAGGTGCAGTACAAGTCAGTTCTGGCAGTCCTTCTTTCCACTTTTATCTTTTTGTGAGAACAGCTGCACATACGATGGATGGTGCAGCAAAAAGGATAGCCGCTACAATAAGGTTTAGTTAACCGGGGGCAGTGCAATAAAAATTGGTGTTAAAAAAAGAGCTGTCATTCTGAACGCAGTGAAGAATCTTTTACCTAAAACATTAAGTATTGGCCGGTGAGACACCAACCAATAGAATTAATCTATCATCGATAAATTTCATTAAAAAATACCGTCATCTCGACTGAAGCGCAGCGAAACGGAGAGATCTACCTAATTAGATTTCTCGACTGCGTTACACTCCGCTCGAAATGACGATAATTTGAGAGCGCTATTTCCTAAATTTTTATGTCAGTCATATTGATTTTACACAATAAATTACCTCCCAAAGACGACAAATCTTTATTTAAGATACGGCTTTATTAATTTGGAAATCCCATCTTGCATCGTTTTCTTGTAGCAAATATGTTTTTAGCCCCGGGCGTAGCGGCATCCCTGAAGCGCAGCGCAAGGATATAGCGGAGAACGGGAACAAACTTTAATAATTGCCCCCTAACACTGCGCTCCAAAAACATATAAGGCCTCCTTTTTGGAAAGCAGGTTTAGGCCTTACGGCTCACTATTGCTGCATAGGCTACCAATACCATGCAGACAAACGAAGCGATGGTTCTGATGCGATGGTATGCATTCCAGCCGGGTTCAAATTTTTCTCGTAATGAACTGAGCCCGCTTGCATCAAGTTTATCCAAATCTGCCCCGTCTAACAGGTTATTAAGGGGTACATTACCCATTAAAGTAACCAGGAAAACCCCACCAAAGTACAGTAAGCTTGCTCCTAAAAGCAGGTAAAACACGGTGGCCTGTTCTCTAAAAAACCAAACGCTTATGGGCAATATGAGGAGTGTACCCATAAAAGAAATAAAAAAAAGCGGATTTAAAATAGCCCGGTTAATTGATTGCATGGCTTGCAAAAAAGAGGCATCAGAAAGACGTGCAAGGCCAGGCATAACGGAACAAGAATAGGCATAAAACAGCCCGCTAATCAGTGCAGTAGAAACTGTACTCCACAAAAGAACCAAGGTTTTGAAATTCATAACTAATTGCTTTATCCGTATCTGTAGCCCGAAGACCGTTTACGAATGTAAGCAAAAACCTTATCCCAAAGAAAATTAGCTTATTTAAAAAAGAACACTGCCTTAGGTACGAAAGGTGTATCCATTAAACTATTAAAAGCGAACAGGTAGCGCTTTATGCAAAAGTAATGTCTTCTTATGCTCCAAAATAAAGAAAGCCCGTATAAAATGCGGGCTTTCTTTGTTCAAGCGAAAACAAATTATTTAGCGCTGTTTTTTTTATCGGTTATTTCAGCTCTAATCTCCTGGGCTAAAACTTTCAGGTCTTGCATGGCTTTACGTACACGTGTACCTGCTGCAGCATTACCACCTTCATAAAATTTAGTTACGTCTACTTCAACAGAAGAGATCAGATCTTGCACTTTTTTAAATTTGTCCATAATTTTTCTTTTATAAGGATGATACTCATCCATTAATTAAACAATATTCCTTTCCGTTAACAATAAACGGGCCGCAAAACTATTGCTTTTTATAAATTAAACAAACGTTTATGATAAATCATTATTGCTTATGGTTTAAAAGGCAAAAAAATATAACAGTAATGCTGTGGCAAACATTTGATTCACAACAGTCATTCACCTAAACCGTCGTATTTTCTGCGCAGCAGTGTTTTTAACCACAAAACAGATATACTTATGGCACATGCAAAGTTCATGTGAGGTTACTCAAATCCTTTTACACCGCCACTTTTTCGTCTTTTTCCCTTTTCGCTTCTTTTGCTACATTTGCAGTAATGATTTTATATAAAACCAACGAAGAAGTAGAGCTGATGCAGATTAGTGCCCTGCTGGTGAGCAATACCCTTGCTGAAGTAGCTAAAGTATTAAAGCCTGGCATTACCACCCTCGAAATTGATAAGTTAGCAAACGAATTTATACTCGATAACGGCGCCGTACCTTCCTTTTACCAATACAATGGCTTTCCGTTTCATATCATTACCTCGGTAAACGATGTGGTGGTGCACGGTTTTCCCACTAAGGATGAATTGAAAGATGGCGACATCATCTCGGTAGATGTAGGTACAATTAAAAATGGTTTCCATGGCGATCATGCCTATACTTTTATTATTGGCGAAGTATCGCCTGCGGTGTTAAACCTGGTAAAAACCACTAAAGAATCGCTTTTTCTCGGAATTAAAGAAGCTGTTGTAGGCAAGCGCATTGGCGATATCGGTGCGGCTATCCAAAATCATAACGAAAAACAGGGTTACGGCGTAGTGAGAGACCTCGTTGGCCATGGTTTGGGTAGAGATATGCACGAAGATCCGCAGGTACCAAATTATGGAAGAAAAGGCAACGGTTTACTGTTAAGGGAAAACCTAGTGCTGGCCATAGAACCGATGATCAATATGGGCAAAAAAGATGTCTTCCTGGATGATGACGGCTGGACCATCAGAACGGTTGATGGAAGTCCGTCGGTACACTTTGAACACGATGTCTGCGTTAAAAAGGGAGAAGCACTTATACTTTCCAATTATGCTCCTATTGAAGCTGCAGAAAAGCAGAACAGCAACCTCAATACTTCCTATTACTAATATTTAGTACTGAATAAATTACGTTATCTGCAAACAGGTTAAGCTTACAACAAAAATGGAAACAACAAATTTAAAGGATGGCGATTATTGTGTGGTGGTTAAAGGAACACACAAAGGCAAGCAGGGTAAAGTAAGCGATATACATACGAGTAAAACTGGCCACATTACCATTACTGTTGAACAAGATAATGGCGTTAAGTTTAAAACCCTTGGTCGAAACGTAGAACTGAAAGTGACCACCAGCTCAAATCGCTGAAATTAAGATTACCGTTCAATCTTAAAATACATTGGTTACATTAGCTTACAATTTTTTATACCAACCGATATTCAATATCATCTGTGTTATCTTCTTAAAATCTGCGGGGAACTTATATCCCAATGGTTTCACGCAGATTATGCTGATTAGCGTAGAACCATAACATTTTCTATCCTAACAAGCTATCCCTTTTGTATGCCCGATCGGGTAGCTACCGGTTTTTTTTTTCTAAAGTTAGCAAACGTCATGGGGCTTTTAGCCGGGCGTTCATCCCCGAGCAGTACGCCCCATTGCTTAAATGATTCTGTACGGTCGAAAATAATTTTGAGCACCGCCACAATAGGCAATGCCAGGAACATTCCCGAAACCCCGGCTATGCTACCACCTATAAATACCCCCAGGATGGAAAACAAAGCATTAATTTTAACTTTAGAGCCTACAATACGTGGCATCAGGATATTATTATCCAAAAACTGAACAAATGCAATTACACCCAAAACGGTAATAACAGGCCATAATTCCTGCGAAGAAGTAAGGGTAAGCAGCACGCCAATTACGTTACCAATTAAGGCCCCCACGTAAGGAATCAGGTTTAATATGGCAAAAATTACCCCAATCAAAAGCGCATGTTTTATACCAACCAGCATCAATATCCCGCCCAGTAAAATGGTCATATAAGTGATCTGGATCAACAGGCCAATTAAGTAACTTTTAATAATCGATTCCGTTTCATAAATGGCTTCTTTCACTTTCGGATGATCATCTGCTTTAAACCACATAAAAATAAAGCGCAGTAAAATGTCTTTGTAGAAAAGCATCAGGTAAATGTAAATGGGCAATAAACCTATAAACACAAAAATGCCGCTCAGGGTAACGGCAGCACCGCCGGCAAGCGAGGTACCCATGTTCATCAAATCGTCGCTTTTAGCCTGTATAAATGCTTTTTGCTGTTTATCATCATAATGCGTAATGCGGCTTATCCAATCGCTTAATGTATTGATATGCTGGGTTACATTCGCTTTTATCTGCGGAAAATCTTTAACCAAAATGCCAATCTGGTTCGAAAAAAACCAAATGATCAATGCCATAAAAAGCGCTACCAGTAAAATGGATAAGATAATGGCTAACGATTCGGGAATTCTTTTTCTTTTTAAAAAGCGGTACACCGGCAGCAGCATAATGCTGATGAAAAAAGCCATCAATATGGGCATAATAATGTCTCTCCCGATTACCATAACAGCCACAATGGCCATCAGTCCCAATAACTCTATCGATCGTTTAACGGTCAGGGGTAAATTGTTCGTCATAAAAAGCTTATTCTGATTTTGAGATTTAAACACCATTGTGGTGAAAAAGTTTTGTTTTTTTTGGTCAGAGGTCGGCGATCCAGAGTCTGAAATCAGGAGTCGATAGTCAGGTTTCCCAGCCATGGGTTATATCGAAGGATAATTTTTGCACAATACGAAGACAGACAGTAGCAAACCGATAAGCTACCCCAACAGAACAATTATGTTTTAGTGGCTATGGCTAAGAATCTACGCCTGGCTATGAACCATCAAACCATTGACCAATAACTAATGACCAATAAACCAATGACCAATAAACCAATGACCAATGAACCAATGACTAATGAACCAATGACTAATAACCAATAAATCAATGACCAATAAATCAATGACCAATGAACCAATGATCAATGAACTAATGACTAATGACCAATGAACTAATGAACCAATGACCAATAAACCAACAAACCAGAAAAAAATTACTTCCCTTACACCATATCCCCGCATATTAGCCTTATTTTTGCAGCTTTAATACTGCACATGAACAATCAGGATACCATTATTGCTTTATCTACCCCCTCAGGTTCAGGCGCCATAGGCGTTATCCGTTTATCGGGCCCGGAGGCTATTTCGCTTACCAATGCCGTATTTGCAGGGAAAGATTTGGAAAAGCAGGCCTCGCATACCTTACATTTTGGCCTCATTAAAGATGGCGATCATATTGTTGATGAAGTGGTAGCCGGTTTATTTGTTGCCCCAAAATCGTACACCAAAGAAAATGTGGTAGAAATTTCCTGCCATGGCTCCAATTACATTATCCAGCAGATTATTAACCTGTTAATTGGCAAAGGTGCCCGTGCGGCCAAACCCGGCGAATTTACCCTACGTGCCTTTTTAAACGGCGCTTTCGATCTGAGCCAGGCAGAAGCCGTTGCCGATTTAATTGCTTCCAACTCCAAAGCCTCGCATGATGTGGCCATGCAACAGATGCGCGGCGGTTTTGCCAACGAATTAAAGGGTTTACGCGAACAGTTAATCCATTTTGCCTCCATGATTGAGCTCGAACTCGATTTTGCCGAAGAAGATGTAGAGTTTGCCAACCGCGAGCAGCTCAAAAACCTGGTGAACAAGATCAATTACGTTTTACAGCGCTTAATCTCCTCTTTCGAAATGGGAAATGTAATTAAAAATGGGGTTCCCATTGTTATTGCCGGCAAACCCAATGTGGGTAAATCTACCCTGCTAAACGCCTTACTGAACGAAGAAAGGGCCATCGTTTCTGACATTGCCGGAACCACGCGCGATACCATTGAAGATGAACTCACCATTGGTGGTGTGGTGTTTCGATTTATTGATACGGCCGGCATACGCGATACCGCCGATATTATCGAAGCCCTGGGCGTAGAACGTACCTTAGAGAAAATGAAACAGGCTAAACTGATCATCTACATGGCCGATGCCAACCAAAGCGCAGCCGAAATAGAAGAACAAATTAGTGGTTTAGCGCAACTGGGCATCCCCTATTTAATTTTGGTTAATAAAGCCGAACTCCTTAGTCCTGCACAGCGTAAAGCCTTAGAGGCCTTAAATGTGGTATTTATTTCGGCCAAAGAGAAACAGGGGATTGATGAGTTAAAAAACACCTTACTGGAGCAGGTAAACCTGCACCACATTAATACGAGCGAAACCTTGGTCACCAATATCCGCCATGTAGAGGCTTTAAAACAAACCGAACATGCATTGCAACGCGTTTTAGCCAATGTAGATAATCCGGTCACTTCCGATTTTTTAGCCATGGATATTAAACAGGCCCTGCATTACCTGGGCGAAATTACCGGTACCGTTACCACTGATGATCTGTTGGAGAATATATTTACGAAGTTTTGTATCGGTAAATAAACACAACAAGTAAAACAAATACAAACAAACCAAATATCTGATATTTAACCATTTACATTATTTTAAATTTTGTAAGGGTTTTTCAGGATTTGGTTTATTTTGTTCTTTTTTGTCCCTCACTTGTCCCTCAAACCAATAATATTTTATTTTTTTAAACCCGGGAGAAATTCTGTCGCTTAAGGTACCTTATTGTATCTTATTGCAACTAATTGTCGGTTATTGCACCTTAAGCATGTTTTCTCTCCCACAAATAAAATATTATGAGTTCAAATATGAAAATCAAAAGTATCTGTGATTATTGTGGGGCAGCATTTATTGCCAGAACAACAGTTACCAAATGTTGTAGTGACATTTGTGCAAAACGATACTACAAAAAAAGAAAAAGAGATCAAAAAATTGCACAAAGCCAATTAATTACTGAAAACTCAAATGAAAAGCTCATCGATAGGATTAATGATCAATCTTATTTTTCTTTAAAAACACTCGACTATTTATCTGTAAAAGAAGCTGCCCAGCTTTTAAAATGTGACCCTAGGACGATCTATAGATTAATTAAGTCCGGCAGGCTTCCTTATGCTAATTTATCGATCAGACGAATTAGAATTTTAAAGCATCTGCAGCGCGTTTTATTACCCGGATGACAGAAGATTCCGGTAGGCTAAAAATCAAGTTTAAAAACGCTAAAAATCAGCCGACTGCACACTTTAATCGGTAATCTGTGCACATTTTGGAGCGAAATGAGTGGACACTTTTCGGATAATCCCCAGATTTATCCGAGAACCCAAATTGTAACACATGATCTTTCAATTCGCCAAGTAATTTTCGAAGGTACTTGGTCATTCGATAACTTTCATCAATAATTCGCAGTGATTCCCCGCTGACTTTCTGTTCGTACTTTAAGATGCTCGAAATAGCATCCTTGTAAATCTGGTTTTTCATGGTAATAATTTTTAGTGAATAGTCAATATCCCCTAGAGAGAATTTTTAGACCTTCAACTTAAGAAATAAAATTTTAATTCTCAATACTGCGAAATAAAATTTTATCGATTTCCTTGGCTAAAAATCCCGCCTTCAACAATCATTATAATTCTTGTCTTGGAGTTAATTTCCGAAGTGATTAATATTACCAATCTAAAAAATGAAATTAGTTTTTTTGACGGGCATTTCGTGATATATTAAAAAGAAGCCGGAAGTCTTTTATCGATATTTAATGTAAATAATTCTGATATTTTCCTGAATTTATACGTAAATTTGAACCGTTCTAAACTAACCATTTCAATGTCCATCATCACTTATGAACATTAAATTATCTATTTTCCTGTTTTCATTCATGCTTCCATTTCTGGCTTCTGCACAAACAAAAAAAAACCTGAATAACACAATTTCTACCCGTCAGATTCACGAAGAGCAATATATTCCCATCAATGGAATTGAACAATGGGTAACTATTAACGGGAATCCTTCCAAACCTGTTATTTTGTTTCTGCATGGTGGGCCGGGAAGTCCCATTACCCCATATATTGATGTTCTGTATAAAGATCTCGAAAAAGATTTCATTGTTGTGCAGTGGGACCAGCGCGGTTCTGGAAGAACATATGGACATAATAATCCTCCTGATGAACTGACTCCAGAATATTTAAAAACCCACCCACTCACCCTGGAACAAATGACAAATGATGGCATTATGCTTTCCCAATATCTTCTACAGCACCTTGAAAAGAAAAAAATCATCCTTACTGGTACATCCTGGGGATCTGCTCTTGGTGTAAAAATAGCCACCAAAGCTCCTGAGCTTTTTTATGCGTATGTAGGACATTCTCAGATTGTGAATCCTAATTTCAGTACAGAAAGATATTCAAAGCTTTACAAAACAGCAGAAGACCAAAAAGATAATGACGCTCTGAAAATATTGAACACCATAGGTAAGCCGCCCTACTCCAGCGCAAAAAGCACAGGCATGCTTTACAGAGTGATCAAAAAATATGAGAAAGCAAATTCTACTCCCGCTCCGGAAAACTGGTTTGTAGTAGCTCCAGAATACAACAATGAAAAGGACCGTAAAAACAGAGAAGATGGTGACGATTACTCATTTGTCAATTTTGTCGGAGATCAGAAACTGGGTGTACAATCGATGGGAGCTTCCATTGATATGATGAGAGATAATCTGAATTTTAAAATTCCTGTTTATCTGATCCAGGGTGAAGAAGATATTCTGACGCCTAAGGAAATGTCCAGAAACTATTTTGATACCCTGAAAGCTCCTAAAAAAGAATATTTCTTACTGCCTAAAGCAGCACACGGTTTTAACCAGTCTGTGGTGGATACTCAATATAAAATCTTCAGAAGTATAAAAACAAAGTAAGGCAAGGAAATGGGAAACAAGAAGTTATGATCATATAAAATCAAATAACCCAAACCTTTGTCACTACTATGTTGAATCTTTCATTTCTGATGAGAAATATTGAAGACCATTGCTGGTGAACAATTTAGATATCCAAATGCAAATGCTGCGACAAACAATTAAAAAAACATATTGAACTTCATAGGGAAGCAAGAATTTTTAATTCAGTTATTTTTGGTTTGATTTCATAATAACTTTACCTTTGTACTAGTTATTATTGGTTTGTGGATATTTATCCCCCATTTGTCCCTCAATGGCGATAAATAACTGATAGTAAGGCTTTTCGAAGTTTTGTATCGGGAAGTAGTACCAAAAACCAACCACCAATCAGGACAATCTAAAATAATCAATCAACCGATTATCAATAATTTATATTAATACTCCCCCTTAAATTCCTTGGAGGTTTGCCACTGGTTTTGCATTTTTGTTGCTCATGCGGCTGAAATTTTACCAAAAAATCAAGGATGAAATGATGTCGCTTATTGATACTAAAAACTTGAGTATTAGTTTATTTTATCGAAACCCAAAAACCTCAATCAATGTTAGGGTATTATAATTAGGAAGGTCTTAGGTATTTACAATACTAAAAGCCCCACTTTTCATTAGTATACAAAACCCAGATCAGGCATACAAATAATCCTTGCCACTACTACGTGACAAGGATTATTTAGACTTAAATAGATGTCAACCTATTTTAATACCACTCAAGCATTGTTGATGGTCATAAGAAATGGCAACTTAGAAAGAATCTCCATTATATAAAGCGGTTGGGTCAATTTAAAATAACTACAGTTTATATTCAACGGAAAGAAAATTGAATATAACAACAACAGCCTGTTAATAACTGCCTGATTACAGTCCACCTAAAAGCTTTAAATCTTCAATTAATCCATAATCGTAAACCATTCCGTTGTCAGTTCTCAAATGAAAAAGATGTCCTTTTTTATAATTCGGATCGTAAATAATATTACGACCTAACTTTGGTGCATTAGAAATATTTTTTTTATACGTTATCCAACCGGTATCATTCATTCCTGCTAATTCTCCGGATATTTTCTTTGAAGTAAGGATTAACTTATCTGGTTGCCAATTATCAATCAATAAATCAACTATACTTTTAATTTTCTCAAATTTTAGCAATCTATCTTTAATTTCGAATTTATAGGGAAAATTAATTAGGCACAGATTCCCAGTAATCATTGATGAAGCACCAGCCACAAATGATAAACCAATTGACTCATCATCTGCCTGCCCGGTCCATAAAGATAATCGATATCCAATTCGATTTTTACCCTGCTCATCAATGTCAGTCTTTTTCAATCTTTTCTTATACAGTTGCTCGATCTCTACTGTATTTAGATTGATCTTAGATGTCAATGCCTGTTTTCTACTTCTACCCAATTCATATAAGTTTGAAAATTGCTCATCAATACTTTGTAACCCTATTAGGGTTTTTATAGTGAGTTGGACTACTGTTTCTAAATCTTGGTGCCTAGATCCCCAGTAGGCACCTAAATAAAATGAATCTACCATATCAATTTATTGGTGTATATTTTAGTAAAATACTTCTTATATTATTTTGTTCAAACAAAGTTTTAGTAGCATTTAGGCTTTTTTGACTAGAAAAATTCCATTCAATTACAGAACCATTTGCAGCTTCTAATTGTCTCCTAGCTTGATCAACAAGAGGGTCTTTCCCTATAAACCAGTCTTGGAATTCTCCATTTTTGTTAACAAAATTATCATAAGAACTTTTTGCTTCTAGAAGAGTTCCATTATTAATTCCATTAAATTTCATGTCATTGGCTTAATATGGCAATTGCCGCTGAACTGAAAAGGACTAGATATATTATTTTATCAATATAGCATTAGTTCATATAAGACTAAAAAGACTTTCGCCAAATAATAGCAAAGCTTAACATTCATAACTCGGCTTTGCTATTAAATTTCACTTTTTAAGCATAAGTGAACGCCTACATTAAAGCTACAATGTTAAACTTGAGAGCTATTTAATGCTAAGAATAATCGTATCCAACTTTTTACTTAAGCCAAATGAAGTAGTATCAGCTAAAACCAGAAATAAAGAGTCTGCACTTATAAATTTAAACTCTTTTACGAAATTATGTTCATAAGAGTTTAAAAGTTCTTCATCATTGTCTTTATTAATTTTCCTAACTTGTATTACATCATTAGCTGTGGCACCAACTTCAACATAATATAGTTTAACAATTTTGCCACTAGAGCTTTTTGCAGATGAAATATATGTTTCGTCTTTAGTTGTAATACCACAACTATAAAGCATTACGATTAGAAAATTAATTAAAATGAGCTTTTTCATTGATTTTTTTGATATATAATACCTAATTTTATCATCTTTTGATCATAAGGATCATCTCCGTAGGGCGGTAACATAGTCTTGGATGTGTTGGTATTACCGAAACTATCTACAGTCGTATTTGTTACGTATTTTTGCCATTCCAATCTTGAAGTACCAGCGGTCATTTGTGCAGCACCAGCATTTTTTAATAAAAATCCTTCTTCACCAAACCAAGTTGCGCTACCAACGGCACCATAATGGAAGTTTCCTATATCTGGTGCGGAATATTTTCCTCCGTTAAAAGAAAATTCAGTGGAGGTTCCATTTGCTTTATCAAATGCATTAGCAACCCCATATATTGTATTTTTGTTATTTTTCAAATCCCAATCTCCTTTCCCTCTAACGAGATTTTTAAATGTAAATGGATTTACTATGCCTACTGCATATTTAATATTTTCAGAAAGCAAGTTATCTAATATTCCATTAGCATCTATTCTCTTACCAAGTTCTCCAATTTTTACTCCCCCAGCAGATGTATTAGTTTTAGAGTTATAATTCTTTTTGTAATCTTTATAAGAGGTAGCGTCTTTGTGCAGATAAATGCTATTATCCCCATCGTTATAATTACCCAAAACCTTACCATACTTATCAAGATGGATTGATGTTGGCGCCATCCCATCGGGGTCAATAAATCTAATCGGATTATTGAGTCCATAATTATAAGTCGAATACCTTCTCATCTTCTCTGCCAAAGGATCAACTACATTCCATCTACCAATCACTGGATTATAGAACCTTGCCCCATAATCCAGTTAATTAGTATAACTATAGTTTTGTTTTTACAAAATATTCGATTGAAATTGATTTATCTTTATTCTCAATTTGCGTATTTTCAATGGTGACTTTTTGAAGTATGTTATTCTTGTAATCATATTTTCGAGTGAGTATATAGTTTTGAAACTTAAACTCATCCTTAATTAAATGGTTATTTGTAATATAAATTTTAGCCTGCAATAATAGCTCGTTTGTCGGAATGCCGTACTCTAAGAGAATAGATGGTATAGCGTTAACCTTGAACGTATAAACATTACTATTATTTGTATTTTCGTATTTCAAATTTGAATTTGCAGTGTTATTAGCTATAAACTTTATATCTGAAATATAAGTTTTAAGAAGAGATAAAGAATCCTTTAGGTCTTTGAATATATTGTTATTTTTTTCACTGTCTTCTAAAACTAAACCTTTTAATACATTTATATTAACTAATACAGCCTTCGGATTATATTTAAATAAGACTTGATCCTTTAAAATAAATTTACTCTTGCAATTAGATAGTACATCTATTGCGGAATAGTGTCTTTCTTCGAGTAGTTTATTTTTATTTGAGTAAACATAAATGGTTGAATCCACTAGATTACAACCGGTTCTACTGTAATCATTTTTTAGAATAAGATTTAATTTATGATCATAAATATTCGTTTGAAGTATTTTGTTATTCACTAACTTCGAGTGCATGCCTTGCCTATTTAAAAACCTATCTATTTTAAAGCCATTATTGTTTGATTTACAAGAAATTAGAAGTAGAAACATTACGAGTTTAAATTTCATATAGAATGTATTATTTATTGACTTTCCAAAAAATAGTTGAATTGTAAACTGCACTCGATGTCAATCTAATTTTACCTTTGTTCAGTCCTGTGTTTGCTGTGCTTACCTGGGGTGCAACAAAATTCTTTCCCACACTAGTTTTCCATTTCGAATAATGTGCATCAGAAATATTCCAACCCATCGTATTTTTATGAAGCTCCCAAGTTCCTGAAGATTTTCTTTTATCAGAAGCCGGAAACAATGCCTGCTCAGCTCCGTCCCATTGACTTGCGCCAAAACTATAATCAATACCGCCCATCTGCGCATTTATTTCTGCAGCAATAGCAAGTTGCTTCATTGTACCATTTCTCTGACCAGGTGTCAATTTATTGAATGCTTTGGCCTGATCACTATCTTTTCCATAAGCAAGATCATTTTTATCATGTACACTTGCAATAGAAAACATTTCTTTTTTTAGTTTATCAGTAATTTTATTAAGTCTAAAAGCTGAACTTTCACCATATACGGTCGCGGACTTACTGAGAAGTTCTTTATTACCAATTTCTAACTCGGTAATTTCACTTTTTTTTATGGCATATCCATCCCCCTTTTTTGTATAAGAGCCATCTTTTGCGACGTATGCTTTATCGTCATCGATATGATCGGTCCCAAGCCACTTTCCATCCGTACCATAATAATCTCTAAACATTCCATCTGGATCAATGAACAAAATTGGATTATTAAAAGCATAATTGTAAGGTGTAGACTTCCGGTCCTGTTCAGCCATTGGATCCACCACATTCCACCTTCCAATTACCGGATCATAGAACCTTGCACCGTAATCGTACTGTCCCAGCTCTTTGCAGTTCCTTGCCATCGTAAAGATACTTGTTAAGCGCGCTTTTGCAGCCGGTTCTTTCCCCAATCCAAAGGCATAATAGTTGTCTTGCTGTAAAACCTCCGATCGATTGGTTACAGGATTTTTAAAGAAAGTGGCCCTTCATTCGGTTACCCGATTAAAGACAAAACCAATGTATTTAATTCCTAGCATAATATCTGGAACCCAAATTCGAAACAGCATGCATATGTGTTCAATAATTTATCTGTAGTCTCCTGATGCTCAACTCTCAGGCTCAAGACTACGGATAGATGGGTTTAGCATGGAGTGAACAAGAAGATGCATTGCTCACACAACGCTTTGCTAAAGGCATCAAGATTACAGAACTAGCCAAACTACACTCCAGAACTTACGGAGCCATCAAAGCAAGGCTTATTAAACTTGGTTTACTACAGAAATAACAAAGCCCAACATTCCTGATGGGCTTTGATGTAATCCGTTTCTCACACGTCACAGACGTGCGCTAGCGAAGGGGGCACAAGAACAATTATGCGCTACTCAAGATACTCTTCAAACATATCTTTTCCTTTATGATATATTATGTACCTTGTGTTGCGGGCATCCCATATTTGGATATAAATTGACCCATCATCATTCTTACCAACATTAATTAAAATGTTGTCCTCTTCTTCATTAGTTTCAACATCAATTATATCGCCCTCGCTAATAAATCCCTGTACTGCCTCTGGCTCCTTGGTTATTGACATAGAGCCATTGCTACAATTCTGAATTTGGATTTTAATTTTTTTCATTAGAAGTGTGTTTTTAAAATTTCTAAAACTTGCCGGGCCCTTACGACAGATGCCGGATTCAATGCCCCTGAGCCGCCGTTTGTAAGCGTTTTTTCACCCGCTTTTACAAGACCCGAATAAATATTGTGCAATACTTCTTTCGTATAACCAGCCTCTAACAATTGTTTTTTTGTAAAGTCACCTGCTGTTTTCGTTATTATAGTTTTATCGCCCCATCCCAGAAAAGCTGCGACCGATTTACTGCCGCCAGCCTCTGATAAAGCTTGACTAAGTTTAACTCCCGCCTCCGGAGCAAATGTAGCTGCTCCCTCTAAAGCACCTGCTCCCCTTAAAATGGCCGCCCCTCGACCAAAAAGGCCTGCGGTTAACCAGAAGTATCCTTGCACATCAACAGGCATACTCCCATGCAACTGTCTAACACCTGGAGTAGGGTGTCGTTTTTGACTACCTGCTCCTTCATCAGCCGCAACACCCGAAGTGTAGCCTGTTTGTACGTCAACAGTATAATTGGATATTCCGCTTGCATATGGGGCTGCATCTAAATTTACTACTGTTACGTAATCAGTAACATCACCACCCTTAGTTCCAGTCATAGTCGTGCTCTGCACTTGGCCACCTTGGACAACAACTTCATACTCGTTAAAAAACATTCCATCAGGATCAACGAATCTAATCGGATTATTCCCACAATAAACGTAAGGACTAAACCTTCTCATACCTTCCGCCAACGGATCAATAACATTCCACCTTCCTATCACCGGATCATAGAACCTAGCACCATAATCATATTGTCCTTGCCCTGGAGTCCCCAATTCTTCCTGCAACTCCTTACCATTGTAAAGATATTTATTTGTTCCACCACTCGCAACTTTTCTCAATCCGAAAGCGTAATAATCGTCCCGCTGGATCGGCTCCACGGTACCAGATACTGGATTCTTCTGGAAACTGGTGCGGACATTCCCCAAATGATCTGTCTGATTGTACTCATAACTGTAACTTCCGTTACTGTTACGCGCAATCCCTTCTTCAGTCTGGATGAAATCAATGGTACCATTGGGTTTGTACACTATCCCATCCAGGTAATCAA
>NZ_JBHULL010000032.1:0-16375 GCF_042684385.1 Pedobacter vanadiisoli
TTAGGAATAAGCTTGTCAGCAGGGCTTTTGCAGCAGTATTGAAAGAAAGGCCTTATAAGAAAGATCTTGGTATTGCTGCTTAAATATTTTAAAATTTATTTGCAAAAACCATAGAATACGGGTTTAGTAACAAAGTTCAGATGCTTTTGGCAACATCAATACAAAACACCTAAATTTATATTTGAAGGCCAAAGCTTAAGAACTAAAGCAAAATGTTTAAAACAGATGGCCGGATATAAAAATAAAAGCATGATTAACAAAGCATTGGCTCTACTATTTTTTACATTCTTTATTTCAATCGCCGCAAAAGCCCAAATACCCGATACCAGTAAATACATTTTGCAAAACGATGTTGAAGTGGCTAAAACCGAACCAGGTACTCATAATGGTGGTGGCGAAACCATAGGCTTTAACTTTTTCGCAAATGCCCGAAACCTGAAAACAGCCTTTAGGAAAAGAATATTGAAACCGGGCTCATCAATCGGTTACCACCTGCAAAAAGAGGATGAGATTTACTATGTGATCAGTGGGAATGGAACCATGCAAATGAATGGAAAAACCTTTGCAGTGAAGCCTGGTGATGCGATATTGACCCGTCCGGGCAGCTCGCATGGCATTGCGCCAAATGCCGGCAATGACCTGACCATTTTGATTGTTTATGAAAAGAAATAGATATTGCCTTTCTATATAGGATGGCATTTACCTGATTTATCCAACATGAAAATTATTCGATCCTATGATGGAACTGGAAAAGCATTACACAAATAGAACAGGTTGGTTAAGGGCTGCCGTACTGGGGGCAAATGATGGTATTATTTCTACTACCAGTCTGGTTATCGGTATAGCTGCTGCAAGTGATACGAGAAGCCCCATCGTACTGGCTGCTCTGGCTGGTATAGTAGCAGGCTCATTATCTATGGCTGCCGGCGAATATGTTTCGGTAAGCTCTCAGGCCGACATTGAAAAAGCAGATCTGGCGCGTGAAAAAATGGAACTCGAAAGTATGCCCGAAATAGAACTACGAGAACTCGCAAAAATATACGTAGCCCAGGGATTGGATGAAGATTTAGCCATGCAGGTGGCAGTACAGCTTACGGACAAGGATGCTTTGACCGCACATGCCCGGGATGAACTCGGCATTAACGAAATTACGCAGCCTAAACCCCTCCAGGCGGCTTTTGCCTCAGGCGCATCTTTTATCAGCGGGGCTATTTTACCTTTTTTGGTTGCTTTTTTTGCCCCGATAAAATCAATGGTGTTTTATCAATATGGTTTCGCGATTGTATTTTTAGCTTTGTCTGGTGCCATTGCAGCCAAGGCAGGGGGTTCAAATGTGGTTAAAGCAGTAATTAGAATCTGTTTCTGGGGAACTGTGGCAATGGTAGTAACTGCTTTAGCAGGATATATTTTCGGGGCTAAAGCAGGTTAATTAGTTTTTAGTAGACAGTTCTACACCTGAAGTACTGTGAATCTGGAATTCAAAAGAAAAAGCCGGATTAATTTTTAATCCGGCTTTACGCTTATTTATTTGAAACGATCGCTTGTCGACTAAAAACCACGACTACTGACTCCAAACTTATTTCCATTCTTTTGCCCATCTGGCCTGTGCAGCTTCATCATGAAAAGTCCAGGCTACAAACCGGCTTATTTTTTGCCCCTGGCTCATTTGAACCGTTCTTACTTCAAAAGCGTTTACCTTAATCAAAGCATTATAAATACTCTTTAGGTTAGCACTTTTCGAAACCAGTGAGGTAAACCACAAAACCTGGTTTTTAATCTGTTCGCTCTGAATAATCATCTGCTCAACAAAAGCACGTTCGCCTCCAGGGCACCAAAGCTCGGCCTTGTTCCCTCCAAAGTTAAGTACGTGTTTCACTTCCTTTTCGCCACCACCAAGGTTACGCCATTTTTGACGGGTACCTTGTTCGGCCTCTTTTAATGAAGAATGGAAAGGCGGATTACAAACCACAGCATCAAAACGCTCTGTTCTGCCCACAATACCTCTAAAAATACCCATTTTAGAACCTTGTAAACGTGCTTCTATAGCTCCCTGCAATGATTTATTGGCTTCCACAATCCTTTTGGCAGCCTCAACAGAAAGCGGATCGATATCGGAACCTACAAAGCTCCAGCCATACTCCCTGTGACCAATAATCGGGTAAATGCAATTGGCACCAATACCAATATCCAGCACATTTATATTGGGTCCGGTCGGGTTTTTCCCTTTATTGCTTGAGCCTAAAAGATCGGCAACATAATGAATATAATCGGCCCTGCCCGGAATAGGCGGACAAAGGTAATCTTTTGGAATATCCCATTGCGAAACATCGTAATAATGCTTTAATAATGCCCTGTTTAATGCTTTAACTGCATTTTGATCGGCAAAATCAATAGAATCGTCGTTATGTTCATTTTTAAAAACAAAGCGTTTTAATTCTTTTGAGGTAGCGGTAAGTTGTTTAAAATTGTAACGCGAACGGTGTTTGTTGCGTGGATGTAACTCGCTTTTCTCTTTGCGGTTATTTTGTTCTTCCTGAGCCAATGTAATCTGGTTTAACTAAACATGCTGTGTTGCCTGTTTCTGCTGCAAAGATAGTTTAAATAGTTTGGAGTTAAGCGTTTTTAGTTGGAGCCCCCCTTGGACTAAACAAACTGACAACTGCAAATTCCTAACTAAGCATCTTCTCCTTTTTCGATCGTTGCAGGTTGTATGGCTTTTAAATATTTCTCCTGGTCGAACTGGTTTTCACTTTTCGCAATCACAATGGTAGCAACGCCATTGCCAATTACGTTGGTAATGGCCCTGGCCTCGCTCATAAAGCGGTCTACGCCTATTAAGATCGAAATGTGTTCGATGGGCATAATTTTTAATGCCGTAAGGGTTGATACCAATACAATAAAACCACTTCCGGTAACGCCTGCGGCACCTTTAGAGGTTACCATCAATACGCCTAAAATGGTTATCTGCTGCCCCAGGGTTAAATCGACATGAAAAACCTGGCAAAGAAATATCACGGCCATGGCCAGGTAAATGGCTGTTCCGTCAAGGTTAAATGAATAACCAGTAGGGATCACCAAACCAACTACCGATTTATCACAACCAATGCTTTCCATTTTCTGCATCATACTCGGTAGGGCCGATTCGGAAGAAGAGGTACCCAGTACAATTAATATCTCCTGACGGATATACTTCAGATAAGCCCATAGGCTAAAGTTGAAATACCTGCAAATACCATTTAAGACCACAAAAATGAACAATATGCAGGTAAGGTAAACTGAGCCCATTAATTTGGCCATGCCAACTATACTTTGCAAACCATGCGTACCGATGCTAAAGGCCATGCCGCCAAAAGCACCTATAGGCGCCAAACGCATGATCACTTTCATAATTTTAAAAAGCACTTTCGATATTTTATCAAAGGCGTTTAAAACACTTGTTCCTTCATCTCCCAATTTATTGAGCCCGTAACCAAAAAGAATGGCAAAAAGCAAGATCTGCAGGATATTTCCTTCCGAAAAGGCAGCAAATACATTGTGAGGAATAATGTGAAGAAAAAATTCTGCCCAGTTCATATCCTTGGCTTGTTCGGCATAACCGGCAATTTTAGTAGCATCTCCACCTTTGGCTACCGTATTGGCGCCAGGCTTTAACAGATTGGCCACCAGCAAACCAATGGCAATGGCAACTGTGCTTACAATTTCAAAATATAACAGTGCCTTACCGCCCACGCGCCCTACTTTTTTCATGTCGCCCATGTGTGCGATGCCTAAAACAATGGTAAAGAATATGATCGGGGCAATTAACATACTAATCAGGTTGATAAAACCCTCACTGATTAATTTAGCTGTTGATGCAAAACCCGGGAAATAAACACCAACATTGATCCCTATTATAATGGCAACAATTACCTGAAAAGTTAAATTGGAAAATATCTTTTTCATTGGTTAGCTAATTTTCCACTATTTATAAATACTTACTTCAATTTTACCATCAGCGGTTATGGCACCACGGTACATCCCTTCGGTATTAAAAGGCATAGTCATATTGCCTTGCCTGTCCAAAGCAATTAAACCTCCATCACCTCCCATTTTGCCTACTTTATCTAATGCAATTTTAGAAGCTTCTGCAACCGGTAATCCTTTATACTCCATTAAATCGGAAATGGTTTTAGCTACAACATTGCGGATGTAAAACTCACCCCAACCTGTACAGGAAATCCCTGCTGTTTCGTTATTGCAATAGGTACCTGCACCTATAACAGGTGCATCGCCCACACGGCCATATTTTTTGTTCGTCATGCCTCCGGTTGAAGTTCCTGCGGCTAAATTACCAGCTTTATCGAGCGCCACACAGCCTACTGTACCAAATTTATAATCGTGGTTTTTTATGCCTAAAAGTTCAGATTTTTTATTTCCATGATCAAGAACTGCTTTTGTTGAATCTTCTTTAATCGCTTTTTGCAGACCATCCCAGCGCTCTTTTGTCCAGAAATATTTCGGATCTACAATTTCCAGCCCTGCTTCTTTGGCAAACTGCTCTGCACCTGCCCCCACCATCATCACATGCTCTGATTTTTCCATCACGGCCCTTGCTGCAGAAATCGGGTTTTTAATGGTGGTTACCCCTGCAACCGAGCCAGCCATTAAAGTTTTTCCGTCCATTATGGCGGCATCAAGCTCGTTTTTACCATCGTGCGTAAAAACCGCACCTTTTCCGGCATTAAAATGCGGATCGTTTTCCATGACATGAATGGTAGCTTCTACAGCATCCAGGCTGGTTTTTCCTGCTTTAATTTCGGCATAACCGGCCTGTAAAGCCTGTGTTAAAACAGCTATATAGGCCGCTTCTTTTTCAGGGGTCATGTTTTTTTTGAGGATAGTACCAGCGCCACCATGAATAACCATTATGTATTTTTTCTGCTGGGCCGAAACTTGCAGGCTTAAAGCTAGAAACAAGAATAGAGTAAGTAATTTTAACAGTTTCATCTTCCTATTGGTTTAAGAAGATGTTAAATTAGTAAAATACTTGAAAAATAAATGAGTTTTAAACTTTAGCAATCCCTTTTGAAGAAAATTGCAGGTCGTAAAGCTTTTTGTAATAGCCGTTTAATTTGAGCAATTGCTGGTGTGTACCCTTTTCTTTGATCTCCCCTTTATCGAGCACAATAATCTGATCGGCTTTCTGAATGGTTGATAAACGGTGTGCAATTACAATTGAGGTGCGGCCTTCCATCAGGTTATCAATGGCTTTCTGGATCAGCAGTTCGGTTTCGGTATCAACTGATGAAGTGGCTTCATCCAATACCAAAATGGCAGGGTTATGCACCAATGCACGGATAAATGAAATAAGCTGCGCCTGTCCGGCCGAAAGCGTTGCTCCCCTTTCCATTACATCATACTGGTAACCGCCGGGCAAGCGCTCAATAAATTCGTGTGCACCGACTTTTTTTGCAGCATTAATGACCTGCTCAAGCGTAATTTCGGGATTATTGAGGGTAATGTTGTTCAGAATTGTATCCGAAAAAAGGAAAACATCTTGCAATACAGTAGCAATGTGACTGCGTAAATAGTTGAGTTCAAAATCTTCAATGCGGATGCCATCTACTGTAATATCTCCCTTTTTTACTTCGTAGAAGCGGTTTAGAATGTTGATGGTAGAAGATTTCCCTGCACCGGTTGCTCCAACCAAAGCAACAGTCTCGCCGGTTTTTACCTCAAAGCTGAGGTCTTTAAGCACATAATTTTCATCATTATAAGCAAACCAAACGTTTTGGAACTTGATATTACCAATCAATTTTGCTGGTTTTTGTATCCCGTTATTAGGCGTAGTTTCATCGGTATCCAAAACTTTAAAAACGCGCTCGGCGCCCACCATTCCCATCTGCAGCGTATTAAACTTATCTGCCAGCTGGCGAATTGGCGTAAACACCATACCCAGGTACATGATAAACTGGGTAATGGTTCCAGGAGTTACATCCAAGGGTTTAGAAAGGATACTTTTTGCGCCATACCATATCAATAATCCCAAAGACATAGCCGAAATCAACTCCACTACAGGAAAAAAGATTGAATAATACCAGTTAGAACGAATATTGGCATCGCGGTAACGTTTGTTAATGGCGTAAAATTTTCTGTACTCCTGTTTCTCCCTGGCAAAATACTGTACAATAGAAACACCCGAAATGTGCTCCTGCAAAAAGGTATTCAGGTTAGAAACCTCATTCCTGATTTCCTGAAAGGCAACTTTAATCGCTTTCTGAAATTTGCGGGTAGCCATAATCAGCAGTGGAATAGGCAAAAGCACCACCAAACTTAACTGCCAGTCGGTGTATAACATTACGCCAACAATGACCACCACCTGCAAACTGTCGCCAATCATGGAGATTAAACCTTCCGAAAAGATATCGGCAATGGTTTCCAGATCGGAAACGGTCCTGGTAATCAGCTGCCCAATGGGTGTTTTATCAAAAAATTTCAGGCGGAGTTTGGTAATGTGATTAAAAACATTGATTCGCAGATCGCGGATAACAGACTGACCTAAAGTATTGGTTAAAAGCGTGTGGTTGTATTGGATTAAACTCTGTAAAATGAGCATAAAAATCATCAGCATGGTCATATTCACCAGGCCAGGATAATTTCCGCTCAGAATATAATGATCGAGTGTGTATTTAATCAGGAACGGACGTACAGGCGAAATGGCCGCCAACAGAATGGTTAAAATAACCGACCATATAAAGATGGTACGATAAGGCTTTACGTATTGAAAAATACGCTTCAGTAGTCCGGTGTTGTATACGTCGCCTGTAACTGCCATTTTTAGGGTTTAGGGTGTAAGGCTTAGGGTTTAAGCTTACATCATCTTAAAAATTAAATAATATTATATTTCTTCTAATAATGGTTTCGGATCTTATTTACCGTGCCTATGCCACACTTCTGCCTTAAGACTTCTACCACTCTATAACGGCTGGTACCTTTTACCTTAAACCTTCCGCCTTTTACCTTAAATAAGGGTATTCTACCTTTACTAAATATAAACCGCAGGCGGGTACCGATTGACCGGCATTGCTTCGGTTTTTACTTTCTATTATTGCTTTAAAAGCTGTTAAATCTATTTCTTTTTTACCAATCGACACCAAAGTACCCATAATGGCCCTCACCATATTGCGTAAAAAACGATCAGCCTGAATGGTAAAAACCAGTCCGCCTTCCTGTTGTTCAAAAACAGCTTGGGTTACTTTACAGTTGTTTGTAAAGGTTTGTGTGTGCGATTTGCTGAAGCATGAAAAATCGGTATAGTTCAATAACAATGCTGCAGCACTATTCATTGCTTCTATATCCAGTTTGTCTTTAACCAGCCATGACCGGTTAAGTTTAAAAGGATCTTTTTCGAAATGGATATAATATTTATAGGCACGTGCCGTAGCATCAAACCGTGCATGCGCCTCGTTATGTACCGGGATAATCCGCTTTGCGGCAATTTGGTATGGTAAAAGGGCATTAATTCCTCCCAAAGCATTTAAAACCTTGTTTTCATCCATTCCTTCGATGTCAAAATGTGCATAAAAATCTTTAGCATGTACGCCTGTATCGGTACGCCCACAACCCAGCGTTTCGATGGGTTGCCGAAAAAAAACAGACATGGCCTTATCTAACAACTCCTGAACGGTTATTGCATTAGGTTGGGTTTGCCAGCCATGGTATAAGCTGCCATCGTAAGCGATTTGGATGAAATATCTTTTTTTACTCAAAGCGATGCAAAAGTACAGTTTAACGGCCAAAGGGCAAAGTGCATCAGTAAGCATTTGGAGTTGGGCTTTTGGCCCGAAACGTTTTGGGCAAACCACAATTGGTGTTTTTTATCCATCCATACTCCTATCTGGTAACTTTAACCTTTCTTTCTTTTCTCAAAAAAGGCTAGATTTGTTCCCATATATTTACATTCATGATACAGAGAATACAATCGATATGGCTTTTTTTAGCGGCTTTAGCCTTGGTTTTAATGTTCTTCTTGCCAATTGCAACAAAAACAGTTGATGGTTCGGAGGCCAAGATTTATACAAATGGCTTACATCATTTCCTTGACGGCAAAAATGGAAAAACATTAAATATTGAGGTGTTTTTACCATTATTGATCACCAATATTGCGGTTGCCCTTATCTGTTTCATTAATATTTTCAATTACAAAAAGAGAAGTTTCCAAAAACGCTTTGCCATTGTTTCGATCATATTGATTGTTGGTTTTGCTTTTTGGTGCAGCGTTTATGCAAAAGAACTTCCGGGTGGCATAGAAGGAGCCAGTTTCGGTATTGGGGCTTATTTACCAGCTGTTGCTATCCTCTTTGTTGTACTGGCCATTTTCGGAATCAATAAAGACGAAAGATTAATCAGGTCGGCAGAAAGGTTGAGATAAATCAAAATGATACAAAGAATACAATCGATATGGCTTTTCTTAGCATTTTTTATTTTAGTATTAATGACTTTCTTACCTCTTGCAACAAAAGAGTTTGACGGATCTGAATCTGTTGTTTATGCGCTTGGTTTAAAAACCGAATTTCAATCAGCAAGTGGGTCTGGATACAAAGTAGCCTTATCTTTACCTTTAATCATTATCTATATTCCCATAGCCCTTATCTGTTTCATTAACATCTTCAATTTCAGAAAGCGCAACCTTCAAAAAAGGCTTGCCATGCTTTCTATTGTACTAATCGGTGGTTTTGCTTTTTGGTGCAGCATTTATGTAAAAGAACTTCCGGGTGGCATAGAAGGAGCAAGTTTCGGTATTGGGGCTTATTTACCAGCTGTTGCTATCTTCTTTGTTGTTCTGGCCATTTTCGGAATCAATAAAGATGAAAGATTAATCAGGTCGGCCGAACGGTTGAGGTAGCTAGCTATATATAAATACCGCTCAACGCAACCAGTTGATAACTTCCTAAACAGAATCGTCATTTCAACTGAAGCCAACCGTTTTTCGCGGTGGTGAAACGGAGAAATCTTTTCAAGTTAGATTTCTCGACTCGCTGCGCTCCGCTCGAAATGACGGATTTGGCGTGGGCTTCACAAGTAAACCATTACAATTCTACCTGTCATTCCAGTTCCTTTGTTTTTCTAAAACTGACTTCTCGAAATGATGATATTGAAGGAAAGCTATATTGCAAACCCACTATTTTTCAAAATCTAACAACTGGAATGCGCCTTTCTGCCTCTCCTTCCTTCATCCATTTTCCATCTTCCATCCCCATCATTCATTACCCCCTTATTACCAAATAATTAAGCTTAAAAACTATTTACTTGATTACCTGTGAAATACGGAATATTAACCGTACCTTTGCGGCTCAATTAAAAAATAAAAGACGAATGACAAACCCATTTCAATTATTGGGGATAAGTGATGACGTCGTTAATGCCGTAAAGGACCTTGGATTCGAAAATCCAACGCCGATTCAGGAGCAAAGTATTCCTGTACTGTTAGAGGGCACTAACGATTTTGTTGGTTTGGCCCAAACAGGAACAGGAAAAACAGCCGCATTTGGTTTGCCGCTGTTAGAACTAATCGATTTTAAATTAACTAAACCACAGGCATTGATTTTATGCCCTACCCGTGAGTTATGTTTACAAATCGCTAACGACCTTAAAAACTTTTCTAAAAACATTGCTAATGCTCACGTAGTTGCCGTTTACGGTGGTGCGAACATTATGCAACAACTACGCGAAATACGCCAAGGCGTTCAGATCGTAGTGGCCACGCCCGGCCGTATGTTGGATATCATTGGCCGTAAAGCCATCGATTTTTCAAATGTTAAATATGTTGTGCTTGATGAAGCTGACGAGATGTTGAACATGGGTTTCCAGGACGACATCAACGATATTTTATCAACTACTCCTGATGACAAAAAAACCTGGTTATTCTCGGCTACCATGCCGTCGGAAGTTCGCCGTATCGCTAAAAACTATATGGATAACCCGATCGAATTAACCATGGGCACCAAAAATACCGGTAACGTAAACATCGATCACGAATACTACATTGTTCGTGCACGCGATAAATACGCAGCCTTAAAACGTATTGTAGATTTTAACCCTGATATTTTTGGGGTTGTTTTCTGTAAAACGAAATTAGACACCCAGGATATTGCTGAGCATTTAATTAAAGATGGTTACAATGCAGATGCCTTACACGGCGATTTATCGCAACAACAACGTGATAAGGTAATGCAACGTTTCCGCGAGCGTAACATGCAGTTGCTGATTGCTACCGATGTTGCTGCACGTGGTATCGATGTAAACAATGTAACCCACGTAATTAACTATTCTTTACCTGATGAGATTGAAAGTTATACCCACCGTTCAGGCCGTACCGGTCGTGCGGGTAAAACAGGTGTTTCTATCTGTATCATCAACTCTAAAGAACTGGGCAAAATCCGTCAGTTAGAGCGCATTATTGGTAAACAATTTACCAAAGCCGAACTGCCTACCGGTTTCGATGTTTGCGAAAAACAATTGTTCTCTTTGGTACATAAAGTACATAATGTAGAGGTTAACAACGAACAGATCGATCAGTACATTCCGCGTATTATGGATGAATTTGCCGATCTAAGCAAAGAAGACGTAATTAAACGTTTTGCTTCTTTAGAGTTTAACCGTTTCCTCGAATACTACTCGAAAGCACCTGATTTAAATGCTCCGGCTGGTGATGATCGTGGTGAAAGAGGAGAACGTGGCGAAAGACGTGGACGCGGCAGCGAGGGCTATACCCGTTTATTTATCAACTTAGGTTCGGTAGATGAATTTACCCGCGGCGATATGTTATCATTTATCTGTAACAACGGAAAAATTAGCGGCAAAAGCGTTGGTAAAATTGATTTAAAAGGTGTTTTCTCTTTCTTTGAAGTAGAAGATGCTGTTGCGGATAAAGTTTTTGAAGGCTTTAAATCAGTTGAATTTAACGGTCGTCAGGTTCGCATCGAAAGAAGCGGCGAAGGCGGTGGTGAAAGACGCGGTGGCGGTGACAGACGTGGTGGTTTCGGCGGTGAACGCAGAGGCGGTGGCGGTGGTTACCGTGGTGGCGACAGAAGATCAGGCGGTGGAAGACGTGAAGGCGGAAACAGCAGTGGCGGTTTCAGAGATTTTTCTGGTCGTAGCCGTGAAGATAAAGGTGGCAGCGGACGCAGAGAAGGCGGAAGCGGTGAGCGCCGTAAAAAATGGTAAATCACTAAACCAAATATTTTGACAAGCCGTCCCGATTTTTCGGGGCGGCTTTTTTTTGGCCGGCACATGCAATTATTAGTGTTTTTAGTGCAAATAAACCCTGTTTCCCCTGTAAAATCAACCCATAAAGCCTTATATTTAACGCTTATTGCACAACCAAATATTATGCGTTATTTAAAGCTTTTTATTATTTTTTTCCTGTTATCAGCTAGTCTTAATTTATCCGCTCAGCAAGCTGCTTCAAATCCAAAAATGCAATGGTTTGCCGATGCCAAACTGGGTATTTTTATCCATTGGGGTATTTATTCGGTAAATGG
Source organism: Pedobacter vanadiisoli (assembly GCF_042684385.1). Lineage (NCBI taxonomy): Bacteria > Pseudomonadati > Bacteroidota > Sphingobacteriia > Sphingobacteriales > Sphingobacteriaceae > Pedobacter > Pedobacter vanadiisoli. The sequence continues at coordinate 11,523 of NZ_JBHULL010000032.1, forward strand.
TATTTCCGAATCGTGGTCGTTTTTTAATAACTACATTAACCACGATGCTTACATGAAACAGCTTAATGGTTTTAACGCAGCCAAATACCAGCCTGCAGAATGGGTAAATCTGATTAAAGAAAGTGGCGCAAAATATGCGGTAATTACCACGAAACATCATGATGGCGTAGCGCTTTGGGACAGTAAAATGCCGAATGCCACCACAACGGTGAAACACAGTGCAGCTAAAAAAGATCTAATTACACCATTTGTAGCCGACCTTAAAAAATCGGGGCTTAAAACCGGTTTATATTTTTCCCTACCCGACTGGAGTTATATTGATTATGATGGTTTTACACGAGACCGCAGGCGTTACGATTACAAACAGGATCCTACTCGCTTTAAAAAATTCCAGAATTACTTTCAGGGACAGCTTAATGAACTTTCTAATCAATACAACCCGGATTTAATTTGGTTTGATGGCGATTGGGAACATAGCGGCGAAGAGTGGCAGGCCAAAAATATATTGGAAAACCTGCATAAAGTGAATCCAAACGTCATCATCAATTCGCGTTTAAATGGCCATGGCGATTATGATACCCCCGAACAAGGCGTACCGGTGGTTAGGCCTGCTTCGCCAGAGTGGGAATTGTGTTATACCATGAACGACTCGTGGGGCTATCAGCCTTATGATAAGCACTACAAATCGCCGAATATGATTATCCGCACTTTGGTTGATTGCATTAGTATGGGAGGCAATTTATTGCTCGATATTGGTCCCAAAGCCGATGGAACCATTGCAGCCGAGCAAGTTGAAATTTTAAAAGGCTTAGGCCGCTGGACTCAAAAACACGCTGAAGCCATTTATGGTACACAGGCAGGAATCCCAGGCGGGCACATTGACGGAAAAACGACTTTATCCAAAAACAAAGATGTATTGTACCTATACCTCGATTATAAAACCAAAAATGGCATTTTACTATCGGGAATTAAATCTAAAATCAACAAGATTGAAGTAGTTGGCAACAAAGCACAACCCTATACCATTAAATTAAATGAAACCGATTACCTGCTTAATTTAAAAGATACTGATTTCGATAGCGATGTAACGGTTATAAAAGTATCATTAAATAGCCCTATCGAGCTCGCCAACGATAAACAGGAAACCCTTTCGCTGGCAGACCTGTATGCTGCCCCCAAACAGCGCGGTTTAACTAACTTAAACCTGAGTAAACTGGCCGGTAATTTAAATGCCGGTGTAAATGTATTTCAAAATACCAGCTTACCTGCAGATGGTTTGGACTTTAAGCCTAACGTCAAAAATGCTGATCAAAAAATCAGCAATTGGGTAATCAAAAATGCCGAAGCCCTTTACAAAACGGGAAAAGGTATCCCTGCTGGCCATTACCAGGGCAACACAACACTTTCTGCCGATAAACAAACCCTCTATCTTTTTGTTGAAGGGAAACCAACGGGCCCTATCACCATTAAAGGTTTAAAAAACAACATCAGCCGCATCAGGGTAGTTGGTGAGGGTACTATGCTTAACCACGAAATTTATAACAAACTGTACTGGAGCAAAATACCCGGCATTGTTTACATCCCGGTACCGGAAGATAAATTAGATAGCGAATTAACGGTAATTGCAGTATTGCTTGATGGCCCGATTGATTTGTACCGCGAAAAAGTTGGGGCAATAGAAAGCAATTTATAATTTATTTAACGAATGTAAAATAGTTAGCGTACTTTACGATTATCCTTAAATTGCATTACTTTCGCACATCATGCAGGCAAAATATATCTCATATCAGGAAACCGGATCATTTTCAAAACTGGTTTTAGATTATATTAACAACAAAGAACAGCTTAAGGATTTTTACAGTTACCGTCCTGATATGGCAGGTTTAGCCAGCGCAATGGAGCATCGCAATTTTCTGGGTAACCGTACTACTTTGGTAGAAGTATTACAGGATCAGTACCAGCATTTACAGCCTAATAAATCGGTTACCAAAAATATAGAACTTTTGGGTCTCGATAATACCTTTACTGTAACTACTGGTCATCAGTTAAACTTATTTACCGGCCCACTTTATTTTATTTACAAAATTGTAACCACCATCAATTTAGCCATAGAGCTACAGATTGCGCATCCGGATAAAAACTTTGTACCCATTTACTGGATGGCTACAGAGGATCATGATTTTGATGAAATTAATCACGTAAGTGTTGATGAGAAAAACATCAGTTGGATACAGCAAACCAATGGAGCAACAGGCAGGTTAAGCACCAAAACCGTTGCCGCGGCGGTAACGGCTTACAAAGGTTATTTAGGCATTTCTAAAAACGGAAAACGCATTGCCAAACTGGTTGAGCAGGCTTACCTGCACCACGATAACCTTGCCGATGCCACCCGTTTTTTAGTCAATAACCTCTTCGAAAAATATGGGCTGGTAATTGTAAATGCTGATGATGCCCGCCTGAAAAAACAATTTGTCAATATTATTGCCGAAGACATTATACACCACAACAGTGCCCGCAATATTGAAACAAGTTCTCAAAACCTGGAGGATTTAGGTTATAAAACGCAGGTTAATGGCCGCGATATCAATTTCTTTTACCTGAACGATAACCTGCGCGAACGCTTGATTTTTGAGCAGGGCAAATACGTGGTAAACCACACCGATATCAGCTTCACTGAATCGGAGCTTTTAGCTGAAATAGAATCTCACCCGGAGCGTTTTAGCCCGAATGTGGTGATGCGCCCCATGTACCAGGAAGTAATTTTACCTAACATTGCCTACATTGGTGGTGGCGCTGAGGTGGCTTACTGGATGCAGCTGAAAGCCAATTTTGATTATTACAAGGTAGATTTTCCGGTTTTATTGTTACGTAATTCAGCTTTAGTGATCGACAAACGCAGTGCGGAGAATTTATATAAGCTAGGCTTTTCTTTGGAAGATATTTTCCTGCCGGTTGAAGAACTGAAAAATATTTGGGTAAAGCGGAATACCACAGCCCAACTCAGCTTAGCCGATGAAACCCGCGCTATTAACAGCATTTTCGACCAGATTAAGCTGAACGCCTACAAAATAGATAAAACGTTATCGGTATCGACAGATACAGCCAAACAACGTACCAACCATCTGCTGGCCAATCTTGAAAAAAAACTGTTCAGGGCCGAAAAAAGAAAACACGAAATGGCACTTTTACAGATAGACAATGTTAAAAAACGGCTTTTCCCGAATGGTACATTGCAGGAGCGCATACTGAATATTGCACCGATGTATGTAAATTACGGAGAAGATTTTCTATCCTCGTGCATCGAAAACTTTGAACCTTTGGGCGGTGATTTTACTGTGTTGCTACCATAAAATTAGTCCGGAGTCGGAAGTCCGAAGTCCGGTTTATTTGAAACCTATACTTGCTACCTGATTCTTGATACTTTAAAAATAATGAACTTCATCACCTTTTCTGAAACCAAACTGAGAGCATTTACCTACAGCGTATTTAAAAAAATGGGCTGCTCTGATGCACATGCCGAACTGGCCACCGATGTTTTGATCCGTTCTGATTTACGTGGTATCGATTCGCATGGTGTGGCCCGCTTAAGCGGTTACGTCAGGCTTTGGGAAAAGAAACGGATTAATGCTACTCCCGACATTAAAATTGTGCACGAAACGCCAACTACGGCAACCATAGATGGCGATGCCGGATTAGGTCTGGTTGTGGCGCCCTTTGCCATGCAGGTAGCCATAGAAAAGGCCGAAAAATATGGTAGTGGATGGGTATCGGTAAAAAATTCGAACCATTACGGCATTGCAGGTTACCATGCTTTAATGGCAGTAGAAAAAGATATGATTGGCATTAGTATGACCAACGCCAGTCCGTTGGTTGCTCCTACCTATGCCAACGAGCGTTTGTTGGGTACCAACCCTATGTGTTATGCTTTCCCTGCAGGCAAATATCCGCCGGTTATTGTTGATATGGCCACCGCAGCAGCAGCCAATGGCAAACTCGAAATTGCTCAAAGAGCTAATAAAAGCATTCCCGATGGCTGGGTACAGGATAAAACAGGCGAAAACTCCACTAATCCAAACGAATTAAAAAATGGCGGTTCGCTGTTACCCCTGGGTAGCGATAAAGACCACGGAAGCCACAAGGGTTATGGTTTAAGTGCAACAGTTGATATTTTATCGGCAGTCCTATCAGGAGCCAATTACGGCCCATGGGTACCCCCATTTGTTGCTTTTTTAGAACCTTCGGCAAATCCGGTTGGCGAAGGCTTAGGCCACTTTTTAGGTGCCATGCGCGTAGATGGTTTCAGGCAGGCAGCGGACTTTAAAAACCACCTCGATAATTGGGTAGAACGTTTTAAAAGTGCAAAAACCATCGATCCGGATAAAAAAGTAATTATTCCGGGTGAGCCTGAGCACGAATTTGAGCAGGAAAGGAAAATTAGTGGTATCCCTCTGATTGATGTAGTGGTTAACGACCTGAATGAACTGGCAGAGAAATTAGGAATTGAAGGGCTGAAATAATTCAATTTCATTTAACTGAAAAGAGTAATCTGTCCTTAGAGTTCCGAAGGGCTCTAAGGATTAAAGAATAGAAAAGAGTCTGTGACTCATTCGTAAGTATTGAGTTAGCAACTCAATCTTATTCACCATCAGTAGAGACGCTACGCTTAACTCTAAGAACAGAAGAGAAATGTCCTTCGACAGGCCACCATTGACAGTCCCTGTAGAAGAATCGTCCTTTAGATTTGTTTTGATATTTTATTTAAGGCAAAGAACGATTACTTTTCTTAAATTATAAATCAGATTACCTAAAACGGTAGCGGCACATTAATATATCGTCAAGGTTTTTATGCCTAA
>NZ_JBHULL010000033.1:0-17569 GCF_042684385.1 Pedobacter vanadiisoli
TCTACTTAAGACCTGACCGATGATAGCCAGTTTAAATTCCAGACTATACTTAATTTTTCTGCTCATAAAATGCTCCTATTAAAGTGTCCAACTTTTTGGGGGCAGTCCACGCAGCGAGGACTTGAAATAAAAAGCGGGACTGCAAACAGCCAAGAACCACGTACCATTCATTTCCAAATTCTATTTCGGTCGGTGAGACACCAACCGATGGAATAAAAGTTTTATATGGAACGCAGTGCTTCTGCAACACGAAGAGTTTGCTCCCGTTTTGCGCTTATACTCTTTCCCGAAAGTTCGGGATACCTCGTTGCTGCAGGGTACGCTACAACCGGGGGGCTAAATGGCTACAGCAGCATCCATTTTTGGGCTTTGCAGGGTGCAGATACCTTTGTTCCTAAACCTGATTGAGCGGAATAGCCCGGAGCGCAGCAAGGACTATAAGCGAAAGCGGGGCTGCATACCGCCAAGAACCAGTGAATGCTCATTTCCTAATTCTATTCTGGTGAAACACAACCGGTAAGGCTTTATGATGGGATAAAGTTTATGGCACGTAGAGAGACGAACCATGGCCATGGTATTTTATTTTAATTAATAATCTCCCTTATTTATCAGTTTAGCGGCCCTGCCTTTAAAAAGCTCATAGAGGAAAATATTCATCAACAATAAACTCATTAAATAAAAATGGTCTTCGAAAGGTATAGTACCTACTCTGAAACCCATATTTTCTTTGTTATTGTATATCACGACAGGGATAGCAGTTAAAAAACCGTTTACAATATAAAAAGGGACAAGCGAAACCAGGTAGGCCCTGTAAAACCGGTACATAAACCTGAACTCCACGTTTACATATTCTACATAGGCCAGCACGATCAATAAAAAGCCGAAATTAATTAACGTATACCACCTGTTATAACCAAAAAATAAAATGGCTATACAAAGTCCCAGAAACAGGTTACTTAGTGCAAGGCTATACTTTTGCAGGCCATTTTTAGGGAAATAGGCGTTTAAACACTCATAAATAAATATGCAGGCATAAGGAACAGTTAAAAAGAATAAAATCTCTTCTAAAGGCAGTCCTAGAAGGTTTATGCCGATTAGGTATCGGGGATTAAAAGACCACACATTGAGTTTGGTAAACAGCACATCCCAAACTAAAAACACCATACCGGTAAGCAATATTGCAGGGAATACAAACTTCCATTTACTAAAAAAATGAACCTTTTTATCGAACGATAAAACCAGCGGAAAAAAAATTACGGCAAGATTAATAAGCAGATAGATATAATTCATTCTAGAGGTATTTTGTCAAGATTTTAACTTCAGCAGCATTGCATTTTTTACTGTCGATCATAAATTTGGCTACGTTTTTAACCAGTTCGCGATCGGCAAGGCCAAAATTTTCATTTTGATAATGTTTTACGATCTCTTTTTTGTCAAGGGCTAAATCTTTACTGAAACCAAGAAAGGAAGGGGTATAAAATTCAATTGAAAACCGCATAAAACGGATTTCCAGGTTTTCCTTGTCCATATCAATGGCCTTTTGCATGGTTTTGAGCGATCTGCTTACATACCTGATCTTGTTGTAGGGATTCCACGAATGTTTGGCTTTAAGCGCCTCCAAAGTACCGGTATAGCCAGTTATCAGGGCGGTTTTATTTGGAAGTTTATTCAACTTGTTAAACAACGAGTCGGTCAGCTTTGAGTTTTCTACCGCCTTCACCATATTAGTTTTTAATATCGCAATTTCTTCGGTAGATAACTGAGCGTAAGTAATATGGCTTACTGCAAATAGCAGAAAAAATATAATGCGTAGTCTAATCATAAGATATTGGCAAATGTAAGAAATCTATCAAGAGTTCTCTTCGCAGATATTCATTCTTCAACATTAAGAAATTAAGATACCTTTTCTTAACTCCTTAATGGTAAAACATGCTTAAGGATTCTTCATTACATTTAAAACAGTTAAGAATTACTAACAATAAAAGAAAGATTCTCCAATACGTTCAGCAGAACAAATTATTTCCCCTTGCTATCATCCTGAGCGCAGCGAAGGATCCCTAACCGATGAAAACAGAACCCAAAACATTTAAACAAAGTAAGTCTCATAAAGATTACTTCTAAGAAAAGATTCTTTACTGCGTTCAGAATGACAACCGCAGAATAATAAAAAAACGAAAACAAAACGGCATAAAATTCCTTTATTTACACCATGGAGAAAAAACCAACGGTTACCGTTATAGGTGCTGGTTTTGCAGGCTTGGCTGCTGCAGCTTTATTGGCTAAAGACGGTTTTGAGGTTACCGTTATCGAAAAAAACGAAATGGCTGGCGGCAGGGCCAGAACCTGGCAAAAAGATGGCTTTCTTTTCGATATGGGCCCGAGTTGGTACTGGATGCCAGATGTTTTCGAGAACTATTATGCCTTATTCGGCAAAACTGCTTCTGATTTTTACACGTTAAAAAGATTAAACCCGTCTTACCGGGTTTATTTCGGTAAAAACGATACTATTGATGTTCCGGCCACGTTGGATGATTTATATGCCTTATTTGAAAAACTGGAACCTGGAAGCAGTAAAAACCTAAAGCATTTTCTCGACCAGGCGAAATACAAATATGATGTAGGCATGAAAGAGTATGTGTTTAAGCCCTCACACAGCGTAATGGAATATTTCGACCCCAGGCTGGCCATGAGCGGCATTAAACTGCAGCTTTTGGGCAACATGCGAAAACATGTACAGCACTTGTTTAAAAATGAGCGGCTACGGAAACTTTTAGAATTCCCGGTTCTGTTTTTAGGCGCCACACCTCAGAATACGCCTGCTTTATATAGCCTGATGAACTATGCTGATCTTGTATTGGGCACCTGGTACCCCATAGGTGGAATGCACAAAATTGTAGCTGCCATGCAGCATATTGCGGAAAGCCAGGGTGTAAAATTTATTTTCGGCACGGAAGTAACCAAAATTGAAGTAAAAAACAACCTTGCGGAGTACGTAATCACCAGCAAAGGAAGTTTTAAAAGCGATTTTGTGGTAGGAAATGCAGATTATCACCACATTGATCAGCATCTTTTTGATAAACCTTACCGTAATTACAGTAAAAAGTATTGGGAAAAAAGGACAATGGCACCTTCTTGCCTTTTATTCTATATCGGCCTGAATAAAAAACTGGACAATATATTACACCACAATTTATTCTTTGATGAGAATTTTGATCAACATGCCGAAGAAATCTACAGCCATCCGCAATGGCCGTCAAAACCGTTGTTTTATGTATGCTGTCCTTCGGTAACCGATAAAAGCATAGCACCTGAAGGATGCGAGAATCTTTTCTTTTTAATTCCCGTAGCACCCGATTTAAAAGATAACGAAAGCAAAAGGGAAGAATATTTTAATTTATTGGTCGAACGTTTTAAAAAATTAACCGGAAACGATATTAATGAGCACATTTTGTTTAAACGCAGTTACGCCATGAACGATTTTGTAGCAGATTATCACGCCTTTAAAGGAAACGCTTATGGATTAGCAAACACTTTGAAACAGACTGCTTTTTTAAAACCCAGGATGAAAAGTAAGGTAACAAATTTTTTATACACCGGACAATTAACCGTTCCCGGCCCTGGTGTACCTCCTGCCATCATCTCAGGGCAAGTGGCAGCAAAAGAAATAAAAAAAAAGTTAAAAAAAGCTTGACAAATTTAAAATTTCCCTTATCTTTATAACCACAAAACAAAAACACAGCATTTAAAGCTCAAAACAACATAATTGTTGGGGTTTTAATTTGTTTCGAAATAATAGAGAAGGCGAATTGTTGAAAGAAAAAATAAGAATCAACTAACCAAATATATGATAAGCAAAAAGGCCTGAAGTTTCAGGCCTTTTGCTTTTTAGGAAATTTTGGAAATAAAGAAACATCATCTCTACCAAAACATCGTAGAGCGAAGGAACCTGTTTCGCATGCATGGCCCTGAAACAAATTCACGTTGATCATATTCTGGAGAGATTTATACCGGCAGATCCGCTCAGCTGAGTACTTCTTGGTTGTCGATTAAGTCACATCCCGCTCAAATACGGTGAATTACTTTAAATAAAAAAGGCCCAGATGATATCTGAGCCCATAGTTTTTCGATTGATGTGTCTTAAGCCAATTCTGTTGTGGCAATTTCTTTCGAATATGTTTTTAAATATTTTTTCAGAATTCCTCTTGCTACATGGATACGGGTTTTTACAGTTCCGATCGGAATAGCTAACATATCAGCAATTTCGTGATATTTATATCCTTCAAAATAACGGATAAAAGGTACATAATACTCTTCGGGCAATTGTGAAAGGGCTTTATCAATATCTCCAAGCACAAATTTACCCTCAGCCTGATTTTTGGTTGCGCTATACGACAGATTCGCAGAAGAAATATCCTCGCTCTGTGTAATCAACGTATTGGTTTTCACCAACCGGCGATAGTTGTTAATGAAAGTATTTTTCATGATAGTAAACAACCAACCTTTTAAATTCGTACCTTCTTTAAACTTATTGTAATAAGTGATCGCTTTCAGCATGGTATCTTGAACCAAATCATTTGCATCTTCTGCATCTTTAGTAAAATTTAATGCATAAGATCTAAGCGATACCGAGTGATGATTAACCAGATGATTGAATTCAAATTTTGTCATGATGTTTAGCTTTAGGTAAATTAAAACAAATGAATTATTGCATATTCCCTTAAAACCAAACAAACTTAGTACCAAAAATTTATGGCACAGCACTAAAACCGCAGAACTACTTCTTGATGGGTTTTCGTCACAGAATATTTACTTCTCTTTCTAAAGTGACTCCAAAAGTAGACTTTACACTGTCTATAATCTGTTCAGATAAGTCATAAACTTCCATGCCAGTTGCACCTCCGTGGTTAACCAAAACCAGGGCCTGGTTTTTCCAGGTACCTGTATTACCCACTTTTTTCCCTTTCCAGCCGCACTGTTCGATAAGCCAGCCTGCTGCTAATTTAATTTTATCATCCGCTGTAGGATAATGTACCACATCGGGGTGTTTTGACACAATATCGGCAAATTCATGTTTTTCAATAACCGGATTTTTAAAGAAACTACCTGCGTTACCAATCGTAGATGGATCGGGCAATTTGCTTACACGGATATGAGATACAGCAGCAGAAACATCGGCAATATTCGGCTTTTCGATTCCCTTGTTTAACAGCTCGGTTTCAATAGCGCCGTATGAGGTATTTATTTTTGCTTCGGCCGATAAATGAAAAGTAACCGATGTTATAATGTACCTTCCTTTTAACGTACCTTTAAAAACACTTTCACGGTAACCGAAATGACAATCGGCATAAGTAAAGGTCTTAATATTGCCGGTTTCTATATCAAAAGCGGTACAGCTTTCGAAAACATCTTTTAGTTCTACCCCATAAGCACCGATATTCTGTATGGGCGAAGCGCCTACCGTCCCGGGTATGAGGCTTAAATTTTCTACCCCGGCAAAACCACGGGTTACGCAATACTGTACAAAGTCGTTCCAAACCTCCCCTGCACCGGCAGTTACCATCACCCGCTTATCTATCATTTCGGCAGCAACTCCCTTTATACTTATTTTAATTACCAGCCCCTCGTAATCACTGGTAAACAGCACATTACTTCCTCCACCAATAACAAATAATTTCTGAGATTTTATCAAATCATTCTGAAACAGCTCAGTCAAATCCTCCTCTGCAAATATTTCGGCAAAATAAGCGGCCTTAACCTCTATGCCAAATGAGTTATATGGTTTTAACGAGATATTTTCCTGGATCTGAAGCATGTTGATTTTATGTTATGCTGCAAAAGTAAAATAAAAAATAGTTTAAGGAACGATTTTGGTAATCCCCTTATCAAAATTAAAACTTAAAACCTCGTGCTTATCTCCTTCTATAGCAACACCAGAAAGTTTCCAGCCAATAAATACAGGTTTTGTTTTAGTAAGTTCAAGCAAACGGTAACGCTCTTTGGTTAATTTAGCACTGATCAATCCTACGCTATCCGACTCCGCCTGGCTCAGATGTTCAATCTGGCCCTCTAATTCAGCAAGGGTAACATCCAATTCATTTCCTTTTTTCAGGCTATCGGCATAAGCTGCCGGAGAAATATTATAGAGGCTATCCAGTTTTGAACTATCAAAATTCAAATCCTGGTTACCGTTTTCATACTGAGCTTCAACAAGTGCAATAGCACGGTCCTGATTAGTCTTTTTGCCGCAGGATATAATAACAACCAGTAGCAAAAGCACAAAGGCATGGTAAATTTTTCTCATGGCATAGCTTTAATAAAAAAGAGCAAGCATCCTGCCAAACAATGGATCAAGAAAGACAAGGCCGGTAGCCCTTATTTTTTTAATGCCCCATCTATCTTCTTTTTAATCGCCTTTGCTTCAGAAGTCTGCCGTAACCGGCTCGAAAGTGCACCGTACATTTCTGCAGGCGAACCGAAACCAGAATCTTTAAAAAAACCTGGTATACTGATATAGCGCATAAGGTAACCCAGCTCCACAAGTGCCACCGGCGAATCGGCATTTTGCTTAACAAAATTTAAAAACTTTCGTTCTTTTAATGCTTTTGTGGCATCTTCGGTTTGCTGAAGATAAATCCCTCCGCTAATTATCTTTGCCGATGCTAAATTATAAGGGTTTTCGATTTCTAATTTAACATCTTCGAGATAAATACTTTTAAGATTGGCACTTCCACCTAAAAACCAAACCTTCTGTTTCAACTTCGATTTCACTTCGGCTAAAGTAATATCTCCGCGTTCATCAATAAAAATGAAACCGTTTCTCAAAAGTTTTCCATCCAGATTAGAAGTTGCTGAAAGCTGAAAATGATTACCCTCCATTGGCCTCACCAAAAACAGATCTGGTTTTCCTGCAACAGTTGCATCACTTACCAGGTAAGAATTTCGCATTTTTTGGATTTTGAACCACCCCTTCGATGGTAAATTTGATCGTTTGTGCATGCAACGAGCCCACAAAAAGCAAAGAGATGCAAATAATTAGTTTTTTCATCGGTTTTATATTTATAACATTAAATATAAAACTAATTAATTAGTTAAAAAATATTTTAATCATTTTTTATTAAGTCTTTCCTTACAAACAACAGCCCGAAAGCCCTCCCTTTTTCCCTTTTCCTATTTTTATGGTGTATTTTATGCGCTCTCCGCACTGCTTTCAAATAGGCATTATTGCTTTTAAAGGTTTTAAAACGACGGTGTACAAACCAATCGTGTATTACAAAATAAATTAAACCGTATAAGGTAATGCCCAAACCGATAAAAAATCGATAATCAAAATCTTCTTTGCCCTTATACATTAAATACAGTGAAGCTGCTGCGAACAATACCGCAAAAAGATCATTCCATTCAAAAAAAGAATGAGTTTTTTGATGATGGCTTTTATGCAGAAACCACAGTACGCCATGGAACAGGTACTTGTGTATAAACCACGAAAAACACTCCATTGCCACGATGGTGAAGAGTACAATAAATACACTGTTGAATACTGACAAAATGCTTAAATGATTGGTTTGTAAAGGTATATAAACAGCCAAACGCACAAAATTATGTCACAGAATTGTAAGCTTAACATGCTTTTGAACAAAGCTTTCATGACAAATGATTTTTTAGCACTATTTTTGACTAAAATATTAAAAAAGTCAGAAAGTAGAAAAGTAAAATGATTGTAGCCGATAAAAAGAGAGAGCAAATTATTGATGGTGCGATAAAACGCTTTATCCATTTTGGTATTGGTAAAACCACGATGAATGATATTGCCGAAGACCTCTCCGTTTCCAAACCGTCGCTTTATTATTATTTCCCGGACAAAAAGCATTTGATTATTGGGGTAATAGAAAGGGTGTTTAACGATTTCTTTGAACTCATCAAAAAGAAATACAATCCTGATTTGCCGGTAGAGGAAATCCTTTTTAGTGCCATTGATGTAAGAAACACTTTTTTTCAAAAGTATTACATGTTAAGGATTACTGAAGGTATTCCAGATCTGTTGAACGATGAGGTAATAAAGGGGAAGTTACAAACATTAAAACAAACGGAAAAAGACTTTTTCTCCGAGATTTTTAGCCGGGCAAGAGATAAAAAAGAAATCGAACATGATGACTGCGCACACATTGCAGAGCTTTATCTCGAAAGCCTGATGGGGCTTAGTACCATGTGCATTATGGAAACCGGGAAAGACCTTTTTCCTGATAAAAAGACATTAAATAAAATGACAATGAAGCAGAAAAACCTCACAACCATATTTGTACGGGGTTTAAGGTGTGCTGATTAAATAGCGGGCAGAATGCATCAAATATCTGCAGCCTTGAGATAATTTAAATAGATAAGAACCCAAAAACAAAAAACAATACATTATGCTTAAAGTAAAAATGCTAAGGTTAATGCTCATACTCCTGATCGGTTCGTTTTTACCACAACTGGTAGTAGCTCAGCAGCAGATTACCTTAAAAGAGGCGCTAACCTATGCGCTCCAAAACAATACCAAGGTGCGCAATGCGAAACTGGATATTGAGGGAGGAAGATATAAGGTAGAGGAAGTTAGGGCACAGGCCTTACCCCAGATTACGGGTAACGTTGGTTTAACCTACAACCCGATTATCGGTCAACTGGTTGCTAATTTCGGCGGACAGACACAGGCAATCAAATTAGGCCAGAACTGGAATTCAACTGCAGGTGTTCAACTTTCGCAACAATTATTCAACCAGCAGGTTTTTACAGGCCTCCAGGCTGCAAAATCGAGTGAAGAGTATTACAACCTTACTTCTAAATTAACTGAAGAACAGATTATTGAGTTAGTTGCCAACAATTATTACCAGGTTCTGGTAAACAGGCAACAGTTAAACGTAATCGATACCAACATCAAAAACGTTAAAATCATTGAAAAAGTAATCGGTAACCAGTTTAAAAACGGTTTGGCCAGAAAAATCGATGTAGACCGTATTACGGTAAACCTAACCAACCTGAATACACAGCGCGAGCAGGTGATCAATGCGATTACACAATTGGAAAACCAATTAAAATTCTCAATGGGCATGCCGGTTTCTACACCAATAAGCCTGCCTGCAACCGAATTAACCGAAGTAACCACTCTCCCTTTGTTTACAGATTCTATTGATCTGGCAAACAGAACAGAGGTAAAACTTTTGGATAACCAGGATAAACTTTTATCGCTACAGAGAAAAGCTTATGTTTCCGAGTATTATCCATCACTGGCTTTAACGGGCAACTATACTTACTCGAGCCAAAGCGACGGTTTTGATTTCTTAAAATCCAATGCGGCTGCAATCGGGTATGGTGCATCTGCAATCGGCCTGACCTTAAAAGTGCCCATTTTTAACGGCTTTTTAACGCGTTCAAAAATCCGCCAGGCAGATGTAGATATCAAAAAAGCGAGAGAGAGCAGAAAAGAATCTGTAAACTCGTTAAACTTAGCTTACGAGAATGCCAAGATCCAACTCCGTAATAACTTAAACACCATTAAGTCGCAACGTAAAAATGCAGATCTGGCACAGGAGATCTATAAAAGCACACAAAATAACTATAACAATGGCTTAGCCTCGTTAACCGATCTTTTAGAAACCGAAAATTCGTTAACCGAAGCACAGAACAGCTATACACAGGCTTTATTAAATTATAAGATAGCCGAAATACAACTAATTAAATCAAACGGAAATATTAAATCGCTAGTACAAGAGAAATGAAAAGAGTAATTACCATCATTATCGTAGTTGTTGTTGCCCTGGGCGCAATAGCCTATATTTTAAACAACAATAAAAAGAAAAACGAAGAGAAAACTGCTTTCATTGCTAAAGGTGGAGGAGCGGTTGCCGTTCGTGTTGCTACAGTAGAAAAAAAGGTTGTAGACATGGATTTCGTTGCAAACGGAAACTTTGCTCCAAAACAGGAGCTTAATTTTTTATCAGAAAATGCCGGTCGTATTACCGCCATTAATGTTGATGAAGGTGACCGTGTAAGCAAAGGCCAGGTATTGGCCCGTATTGATGCAGAAATTATTAACACCGACAGGGAAACTGCACAGGCTGCTTACGAAAATGCAAAAAGAGATGAAGCCAGATACCAAAGTTCGTATGAAACAGGCGGCGTAACACAACAGCAGTTAGACCAAGCTAAATTGGCTACCAGAAACGCAAAATTGCGCTTACAGGCTTCGCAACGTAGACTGAGTGATGCCAACATTAAATCGCCGATTAACGGTATCGTGAATAAAAGATACATTGAAGTTGGTGCTTTTGTAACAGCACAGGGTACCCAGTTGTTCGAATTGGTTGATGTTTCTAAGCTGAAACTTAAAGTTAACGTAAACGAATCGCAGGTGGCCAGCTTAAAAATCGGCGATAATATCGACATTAAATCGACGATTTTCCCTGATGAGAAATTCTCCGGCAAAATTACCTTTATTGCTCCAAAAGCCGATGCCAGCTTAAATTTCCCGGTTGAAATTGAAGTAAGCAACAATACCAAAAACAGCTTAAGGGCAGGTATGTACGGAACAGCAGTATTCAATTTCCCTAAACAGGCGCCAAGCATCCTGATTCCACGTACTTCGTTTGTGGGCAGTGTAAGCAGCAACCAGGTGTTTGTATACGATAGGGCAGCTAATGTTGCTAAAGTGCGCAATGTAGTTACAGGCCGCATTTTGGGCGACAATGTTGAAATTATTGAAGGCCTAAAAGAAGGTGAAACTGTAATCACCAGCGGACAAATCAACCTAGCTGAAGGTACTCCGGTAAGTATCGTAAAATAGCCCAGTTGGCTGTTTTTAGTTTACAGTTTGTCACCCTGAGCTCGCTCGCACTGAGCGAAGTCGAAGTGAAGGGTCAATATTTACGCAAAACGCAATACCAATAAAAATGAAGATAACAGATATATCAATAAAAAGGCCCTCGCTGGTAATTGTGGTATTTACCGCACTTACCTTGCTCGGGCTGTTAAGTTACTTTTCGTTGGGTTATGAATTACTTCCAAAATTCTCTAACAACGTAGTATCTATTTCGACCATCTACCCTGGTGCTTCGCCAAATGAGGTTGAAAATACCGTAACTAAAAAGATCGAGGATGCGGTATCATCGATGGAGAACATCAAAAAGATCAACTCTGTATCATTTGAGAGTTTATCAACGGTTACCATCACTTTAACCGATGCGGCAAACATCGATATTTCCTTAAATGATGCACAAAGAAAGGTAAACGCCATTCTTTCTCAACTACCTGAGGATGTAAAAACGCCGTCTTTAAGTAAGTTCTCCCTTGATGACCTTCCGGTGATCACCATGTCGGCCTCTGCAAACATGGATGACATTTCTTTTTACGACCTGATCGATAAACGTATTGCCCCTGTAATTTCAAGGGTAAACGGTATCGCCCAGGTTAACCTTGTAGGTGGTTCAGAACGTGAGATCCAGGTATCGTTAGATGCCGATAAATTACAGGGTTACAATTTATCAGTTCCGCAGGTACAGCAGATGATCCTTTCATCAAACCTGGATTTTCCTACCGGAAGTGTTAAAACGCAGAACCAGGATGTATTAATCCGTTTATCGGGTAAATACAAAAGCATGGATGAGTTAAGAAACCTAGTGTTAACCACTTCTAAAACCGGTACCCAGATCCGTTTAGGTGATGTAGCCGATGTTCAGGATTCGCAAAAAGAAACCGAAAAGCTGGCCCGTATAGACCGCAAGGCCTCTATCGCCATCCAGATCATCAAACAAAGTGATGCGAACGCGGTAGAAGTAAGTAAAGGTGTGCATGCCATTATTGCTAAGCTTAAAAATGAATATGCAGCAAACAAACTCGATATCAGGATTGTAAATGACAGTTCGATTTTCACATTGGAATCAGCCGATGCGGTAATCCACGATTTGATTCTTGCAGTTATCCTGGTGGCATTCGTAATGCTTTTCTTCCTGCACAGTTTACGTAACGCAATCATCGTAATGGTATCTATCCCTGTATCGTTAATTGCGACCTTTATCGGGATCGGCCTGTTCGGCTTTACCTTAAACTTAATGTCGCTGCTTGGATTATCGCTTGTGGTAGGTATCCTCGTGGATGATGCGATTGTGGTACTGGAAAACATCCAAAGGCACATGGAGATGGGTAAAAACAAAGTGAGAGCGGCTTCTGATGCAACCAGGGAGATCGGTTTTACAGTTGTATCCATCACTTTTGTAATTGTGGTAGTGTTCTTCCCAATCGCGGTAAGTACAGGTTTGGTATCAAACATCCTGCGCCAGTTCTGTATCGTGGTAATTATCGCGACCCTCCTTTCATTGGTGGCTTCATTTACCATTGTGCCTTTAATTTTCTCGCGTTTTGGTAAACTTGAACGTATTGAAGGTAAAAACCTGTTCGGCCGTTTCATTCTTTGGTTTGAAAAACAGTTAAAGAGATTTACCCTTTGGATTACCAGTATCTTAACCTGGTCTTTAAACCATAAAGCGCTTACATTAGTTATTGTGGTGGTAATGTTCTTTAGTTCATGCGGACTGTTAGCAGGAGGTTTTATCGGTTCGGAGTTCTTCCCTAAATCAGATAAAGGCGAATTCCTGGTACAACTGGAACTACCTAAGGATGCTTCTTTAGAGCAAACCAACTTTTTAACCCAAAAAGCAGAGGCTTTCTTGGATAAACAGCCAGAAATTACACAGTTAATTACTACCGTTGGACAATCGACCGGTGATTTTGGAGGTACACAGGCTACCGCCTACAAATCGGAAATTAATGTGAAACTGGTTGAACGCGATCAGCGTAAAGGGGTTTCATCAGATATTTTCGCTACCAAAATGAGTCGGGCATTGGCGAAAGAACTGGTTGGAGCAAAAGTAAAAACAGTTCCGATCAGTATTTTGGGTATTGCAGAAAACGCACCAATCCAGTTGGTGGTAATGGGATCGGATTTGGATAGTGCTTTAAAATATGCTGAAGGCGCACAAAAAGTACTTGCATCGATTCCGGGAGCTACAGAGATTAAATTATCGGTAGAAAAAGGAACTCCTGAGATTAACGTTCAGGTAGACCGCGACAAGATGTCGGCAGTTGGCTTAACCTTACAAACCGTTGGTTCTACCATGCAAACCGCTTTTGCAGGTAATACCGATGGTAAATACAGAAAAGGTGAATACGAGTACGATATCAATATCCAGTATCAGAACTTTAACCGTAAAAATATCGATGATGTACGTAACCTGATTTTTGTAAACAGTGCTGGTGCGCAGATTAAATTATCGCAGTTTGCCACCATTACTGAAGGTTCAGGACCAAGTCAGTTAGAGCGTTTAAATAAATCTACGTCTGTATCAGTCAAAGCACAGTCTATCGGAAGACCAACCGGAACAGTGGTTGCAGAATTCCAGGCAAAACTGAAAGAATTGCAGGAAAATGGTAAGCTAAAAGCACCTATCGGCGTAAGCTATAGCTGGGCGGGCGATCAGGAGAACCAAAGTGAAGGTTTTGGTACATTAGGTATAGCCTTATTGGCCTCGATCATTCTAGTGTACCTGATCATGGTAGCCTTGTACGATAGCTTTATCTATCCGTTGGTGGTAATGTTCTCACTTCCTTTAGCGGTTATCGGGGCATTGTTGGCGCTGGCATTAACCAATAACTCAATCGGTATATTTACCATTTTAGGTTTAATTATGTTGATGGGTCTGGTAGCGAAAAACGCGATTATCCTGGTCGATTTTACCAACCACTTAAAGGCCGAAGGTAAAGAAACCAAAGAGGCGCTTGTATTGGCTAACCACGCACGTTTAAGACCGATCCTGATGACAACCATCGCCATGGTGTTCGGTATGCTTCCAATTGCATTGGCAAGTGGTGCCGGTGCCGAATGGAAAAATGGTTTGGCATGGGTTATCGTTGGTGGATTAACCAGTTCTTTATTCTTAACCCTGATTGTTGTACCAGTAGTGTATTTAATCTTTGATAGAATGCTGGAACGCTTTGGCTTCAACAAAAAAGGGAAAAGCATTGATGAGTTAATGGTAGAACCTTATGATCATAAAGATGTTAATGAATACGATTTAGATCACGGACATTAATAAACACCCATATTAACAATGAAAAGCCCCGACCACAAAATCGGGGCTTTTTAGTGGGATTTTTAAAGCAAAAATCCTCGTGGTGCAGTAAAACTACAGATTTATCGAATTTAATGCTCTTGAAACCGATACATTTGGCAGCCTCAAAAATTGATAAAAATAACGCTTTAAATCCTCTTGCTATACTATACTATGGCAAAAACAAATCATCCATGGTAACCTCATTTTGCACGAGACCAATAGAATACATATTGTTTTTAACGCCATAAGTTGTAACCATGGCCAGAAATAATGCCTTTTTAGTTTTGCTCTGCCGGCGAAACACCTCAAGTTTGCCCTGTAAATCAGCAGCATAAGCCTTATCTATTACAAACTCAGTATTCGAAAACTTCATTTCACAGATGCTGATCACATTATCTTGCCTGTCTAACAATAGATCGACCTGTGCTCCGTTTCCATCTTTTGGAGTATATCTCCAGGCCGATGTTTCAGTAAACACTCCGGAAATGCCCAGCGCCTGCTTAATATTACTTGTATGTTTCATACAAATCCCTTCAAAGGCATAACCACTCCAACTCCTCCAGGAAGGCGTTGATGATTTTTTTAACCATGTGCCTGTACCGGTGGCCCGGGAATGTTCAATAAATTTAAGATAAAAAAGGCTGTATTCGTCACTGAGCTTGTAAATGCTGTCATTAGCATTTTTTTGGAAAGGCAGGTTCGGAGTAATAAAGCCAGACTCCACAAGCTCCTCGAGTAAAAGACTGGTAGTCCCACCACTCTTCAGGTTACATACCGCAATGATTTCGTTTCTGGTTAAGCCCGACGGTTTATCTGCGAGTGCCTTGACTACGGAAATGTGCCTGTCGGCATTTTCGAACAGCGAGCGGTAAAGGTTTGCAAATTCTGTTGAAAGGAGGCCATCCTTAGTGAAGCAAAGCCTATCAATGGCCTGCGCAGCACTTTCTCCTTTTTTTAGTTCTTTTAGATAATGTGGTACACCACCCATTGCCATAAAAATAGTCAGCACCTGGTAGCGGTCAATATTGATATTATTACTTTTTAGATACTGTTCTGTCTCGTTCAGGGTGAAAGGCAACAGGCGTATTTTACGTGTTAACCGATTGTGCAGACCTCCTTTGCTGTTTACAACCTTTTTGATCATCCAGGTGGCAGCAGATCCACAGATCGCAACAATCAGATTTGGCTGTTGTGAGGCCCATTGATTCCAAAAATATTCAAATGCGGAAAGAAAGCCTGATTTATGCGAACTTAGCCAAGGGAACTCGTCAAAGAAAATTACAGCTTTTCTTTTTTTAAGTATAGGGGCTGCAAATTCTCTGAGTTGCCAAAAAGCTTCTGTCCAGTTCTTAGGAACTGCAAGAGCTAACGGGGAACCCAATGCATCTGCCATCGCCTTACTGAAATTGAGCAGTTGCTCGGCGGCGTTCGCATCATGAACTCCCGAAAGTTCGAAAATGAGCTGTTTCTGAAAAACCGAACGAATCAGGAAAGTTTTTCCGACCCTTCTCCTGCCAAATACCGCCAACAGCTCTGATGAAGGTGAGACAAGCGCCTCTGACAGTATTTTTTTCTCAGCTATTCTTCCAATGAGCAATTCCATTTTTTCTTCTTTTAACATTAACAGTAAAACTTATCTGCAGCCAAAATATACCTCAAATATACAATTTTGGCTGCTGATAAAAAATTATCAGCAGCCAAAATACTATCAAAAAGTATTAATTTGGCTGCTGATAATAAGTTTTATTTATCAACCTGCTCTTGGTTTGTCGGAATCAATTCCGTTTTGCCAGCTGAAATTCAGAAAGCGGGACAATATGTAAACCGTCCATTCCGGGCATGCACAGATAATTATACAAGGTCGTCTTCAAACAAATTATGTATCCATTTTGTATATTATGGATTATGTTCAAAATCATTTTTAGCCTGTTCCTGATCTGTTCTGCACTGATTGTAAAAGCTCAACATCCCCCAGTTTTTGCCGCAATGAGCACTGATTCGAGCTTTATTAAACTCTACGATTTGGATATTACCCTGGTTAAATACAGCTATAAACCCAATGGGGTAAGGTTTTTAGTGGTACACGATAATGAAGATACCGGCGTAAAAGCAGGTTTTGATTATATCCGCTGGAACGGAGGTGAACTCATCGACAGTCAGTATGGAGCGGTGAGGGATTATTATTTTAACTATATGGACGATCAATATCGCATAGATCCTAATGCGATATATACTCAATTAGGTGTTAACACCAGGTTAAAAAAAAGCCAGTTCAGCTCTAACGAAGTTGAAAAAGCCATATTGAACGCAGGAAAGCAAATTGTTGATTTTTACGATCCCAAAACCACAGGCTATTTTTTAACCTTACATAATAATGCCGACGGAGGTTTTGGCATCTCCTCTTATTTACCCGGGTACGACCTGTCAAGCACGGCTGATTCTGTTTACATCAATTTCCAGATGGATGGCGATGACCTAATTTATGTAACCGAAGCCAGGTTATTTACGAGCTTAAAAAAGGCTAACGTAAACGTTATCCTTCAGTCTAAATTCGCAACCAACGATGGTTCACTATCTGTTTATGCCATGCAAAATAATATTCCTTATATCAATGTAGAAGTACAGCACGGACATCAGGAAGAAAATTTGAGGTTAATTGAACTCGCCGTTGCAGCCTTAAAAGAACACGGATTGGTAAGGAAAGAGTAGCATATAAGGTATAAGCATTACGCTAAAGTGACAGCTACGCTCCAATGAAAGAGTTTTTTTTTAAATCAGGAAACGATTGGTTTCTGGTTATTGGCGGTTTGCAGCCCCGGTTGAAGCGTTACCCTGCAGCAACGAGGTATCCCGAACTTTCGGGAAAGCGTATAAGCGCAAAACGGGAGCAAACTCTTCGTGTTGCAGAAGCACTGCGTTCCATATAAACTTTTATTCCATCGGTTGGTGTCTCACCGACCGAAATAGAATTTGGAAATGAGCATTCAGTGGTTATTGGCGGTTTACAGTCCCGCTTTCGCTTATAGTCCTCGCTGCGCTCCGGGCTATTCCGCTCAATCTGGTTTAGGAACAAGGGTTTCTGCATCCTACAAACCCCAAAAATGAAATACTGCTTTGGCCACCTAGCCCCGGTTGAAGCATTACCCTGCAGCAACGAGGCACGAGGCAGCGAAGCGTATAAGCGTAAAACGGGAAGAAACGGAGTGTTGTGCACCAGCATTGCGCTCCATATATAAAATAATTTTAGAATTGGGAAATGATCAGCTTGTGATTCTTGGTGGTGTGCAGTCCCGCTTTCGCTTATAGTCCTCGCTACGTGGACTGCCCCCAAAAAGTTGGACACTTTAATAGGAGCATTTTATGAGCAGAAAAATTAAGTATAGTCTGGAATTTAAACTGGCTATCATCGGTCAGGTCTTAAGTAGAGAGAA
>NZ_JBHULL010000034.1:0-24088 GCF_042684385.1 Pedobacter vanadiisoli
AATTAATGCCGTTAGAAACAAAATAGCATTGAGAATTGCTGCAGTTATTAAAAATCAAGTCAGCTATAAAAATAACTATAATATAGCTGCGTAAAATTTGTTTTTATCATAACAATCATTTCGACTGAAGCGCAGCGAAACGGAGAAATCTGTTTCATAAAAGTCAGCACGCAATTTTTTATGTTTTTTCCTGCAAAAATCTGCGGGGCCAGTCAGCAGGGTGCTTATAGCATGATGCCTGTGATAGTTGTTTAACCAATAAATCCGTCATTCCCGCGCAGGCGGGAATCTTAATGCGTAGCTCAGAGTTGCAGTCGGCAGTTCAGACATTGCAGTAGGCAGTTCGGATGTTGCAATCGATAGTTCAGACTTTGCAGTAGGCAGTTCAGGTTTTTTAGTCGGTAGTTCAGGTGTTGCAGTTGATAGTTCAGGCGTTGCGGTCGACAGTTCAGAGGTTACAGTCGTTAGTTCAGGTTTTGCGGTCGTTAGTTCAGAGGTTGCAGTCGTTAGTTCAGGCTTTGCAGTCGACAGTTCAGACTTTGCAGTTGGCAGTTCAGAATTTTAAGTCGATAGTTCAAGCTTTTCAGTCGACAGTTCAGGTGTTGCAGGAGGTAGTTTAGCGGTTATCGTAGAGGGTTGAGGAGATGCAATGTGCCGTTTGCGGTTCAGCATTGCCTAAAAGGAGAAACAGTAACCCGTTTAGGTGCCTGTTATGTTGGAATGAGGGAATAAATTAGGGATGATTTTTTTGAGGGTATTATATTATGGGGTTGTTAGTTCAGCATTCGAAATGGAATGCCCGAAATCTGTTTGTATTGGGGGCTGGTTGAGCCGAAAACAGATTTTACATAGTTTTTCACATCCTGAGCCAGGGCAACTATGCCTGTTTCTGCATGGTACAAGGTATTATTGCGGTTAAGGCGTAAGGTGCTTAACTGCGAGTTGTTGGCCACCACATCGCGGTTTTTCTGCAATAAATCGTTATATAAACCGGTAAGCGTAGCCAACTGCAAATCTACCTCGTTAGGTACATATTGTGGTATAGTGGCTAAAAGTTTAATCTGCTTGTCGAGTGTATCGAGCAGGTTATCGTAACTCTGTTGCGAGGCCGAAATCTGGTTAACCACTGTCCCGTCGGCGGCCAGGCTATTCTTTTCTTCGGCTGTTAGTTTGGCCGTTGCCCTTTGCCCCTGTATTTTGCGGTGGTGGCTTACGGCATTATCTAATACCTGTTGGGGTACACTGTTTGCTTTAACGGCGCTCAGCACTCGGGTACTCAACTTTTTCAATGGGGTAAATGCCAGATCGCGCAGGGCTACGGCATTACTGTTTTTAGCGGCTGCATCGTGTACTTGCTCGTTAACGGTTTTGGCTGCGGTGGCTTTCTCGGTTAAACTGTTTAACTGAATGTTTACATTGCTGGGGTTGTACACCGCACCGTAACCGGTTACATAGCTGATGAGGGTTTCGAAATTGGCTACGTTTTTGGCGTGCCCAGTTTCATTTGTTTTAGACATAACTTGTAGTTTTAAAAAGTAAATAAAAATTTATTAATTGGTTGTAATATAGTATTATTTATTTTACAACTAAAAAGATAGGTTGATTTTTTTGGGGAGGAGGTACGGGAAACCGTAGGGGATAGTGAATTGAATAGTGGATGTTTGAGCGAGTTATTAGTCAAAATCGAATTTTATGTATGGTTAAAAGTAGGCAAGGATCAATAATCAAAAAAGTTAAGGTTAAGTAGTTTTAATGTTACTAAATTAAGCCAAAATTTATCGTTTATAGGAGTACTATTAAAGCGAAACGACTTCAAGGAAAGAATTTAAAAATCTTAATTACATCTTTTAAAATACAAGTTTAATGTGATGAAAAATTATACTATAATTGTTAATATTATTTACTTTAATGCATTCAAATTGACACTCTAAAAAATGGAAATTTCACCAGACAAGCAAAACATAGACCGTGTATTCTCAAATACAACTTATTACATAGATTTCTATCAAAGACAATATAAATGGAATCAAGAACCTGTAGAACGTTTACTTGAAGATGTTTTTTACAGATTTAATGAAGAATTCAAACTTTATGAGAATTCGGATATCCCTCTTGAACAATTAATTTCCAAGTATGGATGGTACTATCTTAACACATATGTAACCAACTTAGTTGATGGCAAAATATATATCGTTGATGGGCAACAAAGATTAACTACAATTACATTAATATTAATTAAACTTAAACAGCAAGCAGAAGGGTATAGTTCGGTATTAACAGACTGGATAAAAAACAAGATTACAGGTCATTCTGGATTTAAAAAAGAATTTTGGATGAATCATGAAAATCACAAGCCTTGTATGCAAGGTTTACTTGACGGGTTACCTTATGATAAAATAGATGTATCTACCGGAATTACTGCTCAAAACATGTTGGCTAACTTCCAAGTCATTTCAAAATGGTTAGATAAAGAACTTTTAGATAAGGATAAGTTCGAAACGTTTGTGTTCTTTTTTCTAAACAGATTGGTACTAATAAATCTAAATGTTGATCAAACAGATGTGCCGATGGTATTTGAAGTTATTAACGATAGGGGGGTAAAACTTAAGCCATATGAAATACTTAAAGGTAAATTACTTGGTCAGATAGATAAAGATGAATTAAAAGTACTAGAATTAAATGAAGTATGGGAGCACCAAGTAATTAAGGTAAATTCATATTGGGAAGATGAAATTGACGAATTCTTCACATATTTCTTAAAAGCAAAATTGGCAGATACGCGGGCAGTTGCCCAAAAATTCGATAATGAATACCATAGAGTAATGTTTGAAGACGAATATGATAAGGTCTTAAAATTAAAACATAATGAAAAAGGAGTTAAGAGCTTTTTAGTTAATGATTTTGTCTATTACACTAATCTTTATTCAAGAATTTACGAGAGTATTCGTGTTTACAATGAAGCACAATGTTATATATATTTTAATAGCTTAACTGATATGAATACTCAGTTCTTACTTATTTTATCTGCATGTAAGATAAATGATAGTGACGAAGATGAGAAGATTAGAATAATTAGTAGGTCATTAGATAGAATGTTCTGCCTCCTTCAATTGCAGAGAAGTTATAATAGTAATCTTTTTGCTGTAGAAATTTACAAATTAAGCAGTAAAATTAGAGAAAAAAGCATACCCGAAATATTAAAAGCTTTCGACGATAGTTTATTGCAATTGTTAAGTGATGCAAGGGGAATACAGGTCGAAAACGTATTTAACTATAGCTTTTTTAAGGAAACGGGGATTGAATTAGACAAAAGATTTAAAAGATACTTTTTTGCTAGAATTGAGAAATTTATTGCTGATAATACGAATATGAATATGAAGCACAGTTTATACGATTTGGTCCAAAATACTGGATGGAAAAACGGATTTCACATAGAGCATATTCTGTCATATAATGATGATAACTATCAGTTATTTAATAATGATGAAGAGTTATTTGAAAGGGAAAGAAATAGACTAGGGGGATTGTTACTTCTTAAAGGTGCCGACAATATTTCAAGTAATAATGAATCTTACAAGAAAAAGCTAAAATCTTATTCAAATACACTATACTGGAATGAAACATTGAGGGAAGATAGTTATAAATCGAAATTGGATTTTACGAATATGATAAAGAAGTATGCGCTTACTTTTAGACCTATAGATGTTTTTGGTCCTGAAGAATTAGAGGAACGACATAAATTACTTTTTGAAATGGTAAAAATAATATGGAATTAACGATAGTTTTTAGTTATGTAATTTCAATTAATTAACATTTCCTATCCACTTTCACTTCGTCACTTAAAGGGTGTCTACCGGCTGTCATAGACACCCATAATTTAATTTGTTGTTTTATCGCCTTTTACAACGCTTGAAAGTATTAGTCTATTTACACCTAAAATGTACCTGATAGTCTTGTATGATACTTTTTTTCTCTTAGTTCTTCATTCCTAAAGTCTTCACCATTTAATTTGGTAACGGTAGATTTGTAGCCTTTTGAACAGAGAATACATACTTATCTTTTTAAATTCTTAGACTTCTTTAGTTCTTTTGGATATTGCTTTTCAATTTTAATATGACAGATGATAATTAACGAAGATGAAATACTCAAGATTTTTTAGATGAAGAAATTGGGAATAATAAGTCTGGAAAATTATTTTTATGTATAAAATGTTTAAGGTTAATATGTTATATTTTTTTAAAATAAGATAGTTTGTTTGCTAATTTTTTTAGTTAATTTTGTCAAATATTGACAAGTTTAAAATCACAAATTAATGAAAATAACATTTGGCGAATATATCCGGCATTTAAGAACGAACAAAGGTTTAACTTTGGCTGAACTGGCAGCTCTTCTTAAACTTGATTCTGCAAATTTGAGTAAAATTGAAAATGGAAAGCGAGAATTCGACGAAAAACGGCTGGATAAATTATCTGCTGCTTTTAATCTTGATCTTAACAATCTGAAAACGGAGTATTTTGGTGACCAATTTGCAAAAAAAATGCATCGCTATAATTGCTCATCTGAAACACTTATTGTTGCTGAAGAAAAAATGAACTATTTGAAAAGTATGAATCTTAAATAAGCTGAAATAAAGTTATAAAACTATGAACAAACCATTGACATATATAAGTTTATTCAGCAGTGCAGGAGTTGGTTGTTATGGCTTTAAACAAAACGGTTTTGAGTGCATTGCAACAAATGAGATTCTTCCGAGAAGACTAAAAATTCAGTTGTTTAATAATAAATGCAAGTATGATACAGGTTATTTGGACGGAGATATCTCAACAAAAGAAATTAAAAATAAGCTTTTTGCCGAAATAAATAGATGGCGAACCGAACATAAGATATCTGAGCCAGATGTAATTATTGCTACTCCACCTTGCCAAGGAATGTCTGTCGCTAATCATAAGAAGAACCAAGAACTTGTAAGAAATTCTCTGGTAGTTGAATCTATAAAAATTACTAAGGAAGTCAATCCAAAGTTTTTTGTTTTTGAAAATGTAAGATCGTTTTTGAATACAACTTGTACAGATGTTGATGGAACGGAAAAAACAATTAAAGATGCCATAAATTTAAATTTAGGTGGACATTATAACATCCTTTTCAAGGTTGTAAACTTTAAAGATTATGGTTCTCATTCAAGTAGAACAAGAACCTTAGTTATAGGGGTTAGAAAAAATTTAAATAATGTAAGCCCTTACGATATTTTTCCTCAAAAAAATAATCCGAAAACATTAAGAAAGCTATTTGCAGAATTAGAGCCACTTAATGAAATGGGGGATATCTCGATTTCAGATATTTTTCATTCATACCGAAAATATGATGTAAAAATGCTTCCTTGGATCGAAAATTTAAAAGAAGGGGAATCTGCATTTGAAAATATAGAGCCGGCAAGAATACCTCACCAAATTATAGATGGAAAAGTTGTTTTTAATGAGAGTAAAAACGGAGATAAGTATGCTCGTTGGTATTGGGATAGAGAGGGACCTTGTGTACATACAAGAAATGATATCTTATCAAGTCAAAATACTATTCATCCTTCCGAAAATAGGGTTTTTAGCATTAGGGAGCTAATGCTTATGATGAGTATTCCTGAAAATTTTCGATGGACAAATCAATCAACTGAAAAGTTAAATAATATTAATGTTCTTGAAAAGAAGATGTTCTTGAAAAAAGAAGAGCTTAATATTAGGCATTGTATTGGCGAAGCTGTGCCGACTGGTGTCTTTGGAAACATCGCAAAGAGAATAAAACAGGTTCTTAATGAAAAAGTACTTACGGCAACTGAAATAAATAACATTATTAAGAAAAAAGAATTAAATAATATAGAAAATTTAATTTCTTTCATTAATTCTGAATTTAAGAAAATTGGTCTTGAAAACATCTATCAAATCGCGGAATACTCAAATTCAAGTCGTCAGGAGAACTCAGCATTTTTTACAAGGAAAGATATTGCATTTTCTACTGTAAAAGATTTACCAGATCTAAAAGCAAAAAGAAAGATTCGGATTTTAGAACCATCTGTAGGCATTGGTAACTTTATTCCTTTACTGATTGAAAAATACGAAGATAAAGAAGAAGTGATTTTTGATCTTGTTGATATAGATAGTAATTCTTTCATTATCCTGAAGAATATTTTGGATAAAATGAAATTACCTAAAAAATTTAAATTTAATTTTATTAATGCTGATTTTCTTACTTACAAATTCAATGAGAAATATGATGTTGTCGTTGGAAACCCACCTTACAAAAAGTTAGCAAACAACCAGGAACTTTTATCAAAATACAAAGTTAATTCAAGGAATAATGAAACAAACAACTTGTTTGCATTCTTCATTGAAAGGGCAATTTCTTTAGGTAATTTTGTTTCATTGATTGTCCCAAAGAGCCTTATAAATTCACCAGAATTTAATGTTACCAGAGAGATTTTAAAAGAACAAAATCTTTTGAAGATATGTGATTATGGTGAAAAAGGATTTAAAGGCGTAAAAATTGAGACTATTAGTTTCTTGCTAGAGACTTCATCAAAAAAACATTCGGAAACGATCCAGATAGAAAGTTATATAACCGCGACTATGGAAGAAAAGTCGAAAAATTATTTATTTTCTGATAAATTTCCATATTGGCTGATATACAGGAATCGGGAATTCGATCAAATTTCTGAAAAGCTCCAGTTTGACATTTTTCAGAGTTTTAGAGATAGACAAATAACAAAACAAATTACTAGAGACAGTGGTAAATACAGAGTATTAAAATCTAGGAATATTGGAAATAATCAGATATTGGAATTAGAAAATTACGATTGTTATATTGATGATATGGAAAAGTTAGCTGTGGCTAAATTTCTTAATCGTGAAGATGTTGTAATGATTCCAAACCTGACCTACTACCCAAGAGCCAGTTTTTTACCTGAAAATACAATTACTGATGGTTCAGTTGCTTTACTAACTTTGAAAAATGGAAGTAGACTTCCAACCAAAATAGACTTGGATTACTACAGTTCAAAAGAGTTTGAAAAATTCTATCGAATAGCACGTAACTACGGTACTCGTTCCTTAAATATTGATAATAATTCAGTTTTCTTTTTTGGGCTTTTAAAAGGAATATAAATGAGAGAAAAGATCAAAGAATTTTTTTTACAATTCGATTTTGATATCAGAAAATCAAAGGATGCTCGATTCGTAGATCAGAAATGTACACCTGATATTGTATGTTTTATGGCTGATTGTGTTCTAAACATGATAGCCACAAATCCAACTTTTGCTATAAACGATATTTGGGAAACCCAATATTTTATTCAAAACAGTAGGGTTATTTTTAATAAGCCCTGGGCAAATGACAAAAAAGCCTATAATGAATACAATAAAGTTCTTTCACAACCACTAAAGCTCTTAGCATATGCACGTATATTAAATGTGGAAAAAATTAAAGGCACTCTAATTTTTTCTGTAAATAACGAAGATTTATTAGAGTATATATCAATAAAGGATAGGTATGCATATAATTTTCTTTATTGCTATTTTAAAAAAGTTCTTGAAGACAGCGGTTTCCTAAAATATTTAGAACTTTATAAAGGTGATTATGCTAATGGATTGAATGAAGCACGTTCGAATCTTTATGAGAAATATTTCCATCTGATTTCTGGAAATACACCTACCCAATCCAGACTTGATATTCAAAGAATGTTTCATAAAATTATAAATGTATATGCTGTTGAACATAATATTCCGGGTAGCAATGGCAAATTTTCAGCGACATATTCTGAAATGATGTATAACAAAAAGAACTGGCGTGACATTTATAAGGAAAAATCAATAACAAGGAAAGAATTACTAGATACAAAAGGGGATGAGGAGAAACAAGAAATAATAAATGCATATTATGTACAAAAAGCAATTAAACTAATACGTAAAATTCATAAAGAAAGTGAAGTTAAAGATCAATGGGGAGTTGGTGAGGCAACACAGGTACATCACATTTTTTCACGTGCAGAATTCCCCGAGTTAGCACATTATATAGAAAACTTGATCTTATTGACAGCTACCCAGCATAATACAAAAGCACATCCTAGTAATAAAACTCAACAAATAAATAAAGATTATCAATTAACTTGTTTACTTGCAAAATCGGATAGCATTGAATCTTCTTTAAATAGAGGTGAGTTTGTTTATAGAAAAGAATCATTTATTACTGTGATAAACAAAGGATTATCCAAAGCAATGGAATATAACTTGGATTTCAAAACAATAAAGAAAGAATTAATTAAAATTTATAATCAAAACTAAAAAAATATGTTTAAATCAACGTTCGGAAAACGAAAACAAATGAAATTTGTATCACCTGAGCAGTATTATGAAACTTTAGGTTTTATTGCAAAGTCAGATGGTTCATTTGAAATTTATCGTGAGGATAACCAAAACCAGGGAGCATGGTCTCATGAAGTGAGAATGAATTGTTATAGCAATCTTCAAAAATTTCCTGCTCCTCTTAAAAATAAATTTACCAAGGGAAGAGGTAAAAAAGTAAAGCATAGAATAAATTGTAATGAATTTTTTGAAGATTTAGTGAATAACCATGGTTTTAGTCTTTCCCAAATTCAAAATTTAGTTCAAATCAGGGCGACAATTCCTCAACAATATCATGTTGATTTTGATAGAGGGTACAATTTATAATTTACTAATTTATCGAAATCTAAATTTTTGATCAAAAACCAAAAAGCCCAATCGTTGCTGATTGGGCTTTTACTTTTATAGTTATTTCTTGAATATTCTATTCGCAATTTTAAAACTATATAGATGCTCGCTTAAGCTATTTCTACGGTTTTTAATTGAGATAAAATAATTCAACAAGCCAATAAGCATTGTTGATGAGATTCCTATAATATAAAATAGATCTTTTGTCTCAATCATTTTATCAAATACATTAAAATTCCTAGAAATCCAATAATTCTTTTGGGGGTATTCCTAATCCTTTTGCTATTTCTAAAAGCGTTGTAAACGTGAAATCTTTATTTCCATTCTCTATATTACTTAGGTTTCCTTTCGTCAAGTCACAATTTGCCACTACCTGATCCTGGCTTAAATCTAGTTTCTCTCTAATTGTCCTTAAGTTCTGTCCAAATTTTTGTAAACGTTTTCTATCTCTTTCTTCATTCATTCGATAAATACACTAAAATAAAATACATTTTTTGTTATAAGATCTTGTAACAAAAGAAATAAGTTGCTATATTTAGGGTATTATAATTAGGTATTAATAAAAGTCTTGTGGTTGCATCTCTGACCCCGCTAACGCAAGACAGCAGATTAATGCCCATATCTATGCGTAGATGTATATATTTGTACATCGAAATAGATGTGGGACTGCTGTAAATCCATGTTAGCGTAAGGGGTCAGAGCTTTATTGTAACCATGGTCGGCAGTCCCACATTTATTATTTAGGGACTTTGCTGCCCAACAAGACTCGTAAAACCATACGAGTATGATGACAAAATCCATTACCATTGCAGGAAAACCGTTTTCGCGGTTTTATCAACTGCCTTTAGAAAAGGGGAGCAGGGTGTTAAGGTTAGCGGTGCTGGATCAGGTTGCTAGCGGATGGCACAGCATATTCAGTGTAGGCAAAAAGCCTGAGCCCTTGGCCATCACATCGCTTTCTTTTGATCAGGGTTTGTTAATTGTTCATGTTAAATCAGAAGGGGAAGAGGCAAGGGTTTACATCGCAGTAGAATACGATCATCTGTTGGTGAGCTGTAGCGTTGATACGGATGAAAGCTACCTGGGGCATTATGCTTACCTTACTTTGCGCGCCATGATGCGGAGTGGTTACTGCGATTTTCAGGAATATTACTGGCCGGCATGTTTTGCTTTGGGTAACAAGCGGTCGGGCTATCTAGATGTAGTTAAAAAACCTGGCGGTTTTACCATTGCCTTAAAGAAAAAGTTTATCGGTTTATTTAGGCCTGGTGATGATTTGCCGGATGTTACGGAACGCACGGTAATACCACGCGAAAGGCTTTCGGGTAAGCAGGTTACGGCACGCCTGGCACCGGTGAGCATTGGCTATTGTTTCGCCAATACCGATCTGCAGCATTTCCACAGCAACCATTATCCTTTTTTAGTTCCTTACGTTTTTGCGGCCACGGCTTACCTTAAAACGGTAAAATCTTTTAAACGTTTCGTGTTTAACCCGCATGATGTGGATGGCATAAGCCTCTCGCCACAACAGGAGGAGCTGAACAGCATTTGCTTCGCTATGAAACCGCTGACGGCTATACGCTTTAGTGCCAATAGTCACCAGTCCGAAACCGCGGCTAAAACCAATGCGGTTAATGAGGCCAACCAGCTCGCCCTTTTTAAGTTATGGAATAAAGCTTTACCGCTATTAATGCAGCAACGTTTTGCCCATTACTTTTATACTTATGGCCTGCGCAATGTTACGGGCAAACCGGTAATGCGCGATATGAAACTGGTTGAATTTGCGATGGAGGTGCCTGTTTTAAGTTTCGTGTTAAAAGATGAGGGCGATTATTACGAACTGCAGCTTAAGCTTAGAGTAAAAGGTAAATTGCTGCAGCTAAATACGGATCAGCCTGGGCTTTTTTTAGTTTGCGAAAGATCTAAACCGTATTTGTGGTATTTGCTTGAGGCTGAAATGGATTATAAACTGGTATGGTTTTTTAGCCGGGTAAATTTTAGGGTACAGGTACCGAAAGGGTATTACAGGGAGTTTTTTGAGGGCTTTGTAGAGGGGGTGGAGAGGTGGTATGAGGTGAAGAGGGGGTAAAGGGGTGTTACTAATATGGTCGTCATCCGATAGCTATCGGATCCCGCGCAGGCGGGAATCTTAAAGCGTTTGCTATTATCTGCCCTGGGCACAGGCTTGCCTCGGCTCACCGCCGCCGAGGGGCTCTTACCTTTTTCTTGATAAAAAGGTAACCAAAAATCAAGGCTTGCATCCTTCCTTGTAAAAAGCTACGGAAATCTTTATTGCGGCAGCATCGAGGCTCTTACCTTGGCTTTGTCCCAACACGCTCGCTTTGATCCTGCCTTGGGCTGTGGGGTATGAAGGGGGAGTGTAAAGATATCCGTGCTTTTTCCGGCGGAAATCTGCGAGGCCGATAGCAAGGTGCAGATCGCGCGGAGCATAAGGATAGTTTCTAGTATGGTCGTCATCCGATGACTGCAAACATGAAGCACAAAACTCACTGCGTTGAGGTTTGGAAGTGCTGGTTGTGCTGGTCTGCAACTGTTTTTCCGATTTCTCTGGCCCTTGGGATTGACGGTCGTACTTCGGTTAAGCTTGTGGGGTGGTGAAAGGTTATTGGCGCAGTGCCTAAAGAACCAATGTGTTTGAAGTATGGTAATGCAATTTGACTTATCTTCATGGACGGAAAGAGCCCTGTAGCCCTCTGTGCCTTTCTTTGTGCACTCTGTGGTTAACCCTTAACTTTCATCACCCTCAGAAACACATACCCCAGCACCCCCGATAACACCGATGCCGTTAAAATCGCAAACTTTGCTTCTGCAATATGCGTGGCTTCGTTAAAAGAAAGCAGGGCAATAAAAATAGACATGGTAAAGCCGATACCGGCGAGCATGCCCAAACCTAACAGGTGTTTCCAGCCTGCCCCGGTGGGTAATTCGGCCCATTTCAGTTTTACGGCCAGCCAGCTAAAAAGGCTAACCCCAATGGTTTTACCTGCAAACAAACCGATGATAATGCCCAGGCCTAAAGGCGAAACCAGCCCTGTAAGCATTTCTTTTTGGAAAGTGATATTGGTATTGGCCAGGGCGAAAACGGGCATAATGAGGTAATTAACAGGTGTGGTTAAAGCGTGTTCCAGCTTTTCTAAAGGCGATTCGATATCGGTTTCGTTGGTAGGAATGGTAAAAGCCAGTAACACCCCTGCAATGGTGGCATGGATGCCCGAATGGTGGATGCAATACCAGAGCAACACACCGGGGATGAGGTAAAAGACGAGCCGCTTTACGCCGAAATAATTCAGGAGGCCGAGCAGTAGCAAAATGCCTGCAGCCATGGCCAGGTATTCGAAATGGATCTGGCTGGTGTAGAAAATGGCAATGACTAAAATGGCCCCTAAATCGTCGACAATGGCCAGTGCGGCCAGGAAAATTTTTAAACTGGGCGGTACGTTTTTACCGAGCATGGCCATAATGGCCAGAGCAAAGGCAATATCGGTAGCCATGGGGATGCCCCAGCCACCGGCAGTTTCCGTGCCTTTATTCAACAGGCTATAAATTACAGCAGGTACCAGCATGCCACCAAGGGCGGCAATTACGGGTAAGGCTGCGCTTTTAACCGAAGAAAGCTCGCCTTCTATGAGTTCGCGTTTGATTTCGAGGCCTACCAGTAAAAAGAAGATGGCCATCAGGGCATCGTTAATCCAGGCTAAAATGCTGTAGTTAACCGGGCCAAAGCCTACCTGGGTTTCGAGGAACCGGATAAAGCTGTCTTTAGCACTGGTGTTGGCAATGAGGAGCGAAATGGCTACGCAGATTAAGAGGAGTACGCCACCGGTTTGCTCGGTACGGAAAAATCTTTTGAATATTTCGAGGTTGATGGTTTTGGCCATAGGGTAAAAGTAGTGAAAATGGAGAGGATAAAGGAAGGTTTGGTGCGATTTTGGCCAATCTGTTATTCTTGCGTAGCGAGGATTTTGATACTTTGGTTGGTGTTGTTTAAGTATTGCTGTCATCATGAGGGACGAAGGATCTTTTTATTGAAAGATTCTTCACTGCGTTCAGCATGACAATGTAGGTTTTGGTCCTAGGCTCTGCCTTGCCTCGGTTAGCCACCGCCGAAGGGCTCTTTCTTTTTTCAGTGGTCGTTTATGCTTTTATCGGTCTTCAAGCTTGCTTCGCAGGTTGGCTTGATCCAAAAGTAACAAACCTGAGCGTAGCGAAAGCATGCCTACCTTAAACAACAATAATAAACAAGGCATAACTGAAAGGCTTGGATCGTTTTTTATGTGATAATGTTGTTTTTATAGGTATAAAAGATTGCTGCGCAATTCTTGTAAAAACCTACGGAAATCTTTATTGCGGCAGCATCGAGGCGCTTACCCTGGTTTTGCCCAACGCTCCCGCTTTGATCCCGCCTTGGGCTGTGGTGTTGTAACTGGGAAGTGCAAAGATTTCCGTGCTTTTTCCGGCGAAAATCTCCTAGGCCGGATAGCATGATGCCGATAGCATGTTGCATATTGCAGGGTGCAGTAATTTGTCTTTAGGCCTTTCCCTTTGAGGGGAACGGTGCCGATAGGCGGATAGGGGTTTAAGGCGCTCGCTATTCTTTGCCTCATTATTTTCTGTCATCCTGAGGAACGAAGGATCTTTTTATTGAAAGATTCTTTACTGCGTTCAGCATGCCATTAAAGGTTTTCTTCCCCCTGGCTCGGGCTTGCCTCGGTTAGCCACCGAAGGGCTCTTTCTTTTTTTCAGTGGTCGTTTATACTTTCATGGGGCTTCAAGCTTGCTTCGCAGGTCTCTTGATAGAAAAGAAACAAAACCTGAGCGTAGCGAAAGCATGCCCGCCGATGAAAACAACAACAAAGAGGGCGTAAATCAAGGCTTGGATCCTTCGCGCTGTCTTGCTTCGGCTCACCGCCGCCGAGGGGCTCTTTCTTTTTGGCATCAAAAAGAAACAAAACCGAGGCATTGCCGAGCTCATTAATACAAATGAAAACAATAAGAAAATCATTAATACAATGCCGGCTGAAAATTTATTCATCTGTTTTTTGTAGCCTTCAGCAGCATTCATGAGGGCTACGCCGTTTTCTTTTGAAGTCAGTTGTTCGGCCAGAACTGTGCAGCCCGAAAAATTTGTTAGGCCGGTTTTAAGTAGAACGGGGATACTGTGCTATGGCCTAGCAATACGGAAATGCATAATGCCGCAATCTGCTCATTAATAGACACTGTAAAATAACGTCAATGGTAGCGCAGCGAAGGATGACAAAACAACAAAGCCGCAGATCTTTCGACCTACGGCTTTTTTTAATCGTCATTCTGAACTTGTTTCAGAAGCTGTGCAGCCTGGTGCCTTAAGGTTTCCTGCCGATGTTTACGCGTACATTCACTTCGAAATCGCCGCCGGTATAACCGCTGATGGCCGAAGTAGCTGTGTTGTAATAGGCCATAAAATACAAGGTAGATTTATAGTTCATGCCCAGGCCCACGGTTGCATTTTGAGTATTGTGGTACATGGCCATCAGGTACAGCTTATCGTTGGCAAAATTGGCGTTTAAGCCGGCATCCCACAAGTTCTTGTAGTTTTTAATGCCCCTGAACACACCTTTCGGCTCCAGGCTAACGGCATCCATACCCGAGCCCAGGTTAAATTTATAACTCACCGCCGAGTAAAAGGTCGGTTTATCGGCAAAGTTTAAATCATCTTTCCGGAATACGGAGCGCATATTGGGCACGGCACCTTCTATGCTCAGGTTTTTCGAGGTGTATGATACCCCGAAATCGCCATCGAGGTAGTAACCCCTGTCGTTAAAGCGGGCAATAGAAGGGTCGTTGATGTCGCTGTTTTTTACACTGCTTAAATCGAGCCTGTCCTGGCTGGCGCCGAAAGAGATCCCGAAGTTCAGCTGTTGGTCGTTATTGCTCAGGGGCAGGTGATAGGCAAAGGTACCCACGGCTTTGGTGCGCTGGATACCGCCCGATTTTTCGTTGTAGAAATTTACACCCCAGCCCACTTTGTTTACCTGCTGATCGAGCGTAACGCTTTGCGTAAGCGGCGCGCCTGGAATGTTAGACCACTGCTTGCGGAAACTGCCGTTGATGTTAAAGCCTTCGTTAATACCGGCCATAGAGGGGTTAACCAGGTAGCGGTTCTGGAAATACTGTGCATTTAAAGGCAGAAGCTGTGCCTTTGCGCTTTGAAATAAGGATAATCCTGCTGCAAATAGAAACGTTACGCGACTTATTTGCTTTATGTTTTTAATGATTGCTTTCATGTCTGTAATTAGTCTCTAATGATGTTGATAAAACCTTTAAAAGTACCGGTGCCTGTTCCCAGGTCGATAATGTAGTAATAGGTGCCTTCGGCCAGCGGACTACCATTTATGGTGCCATCCCAATCGTTGGCATAAATGTGTTTGGTGTATAGGATACGTCCGGTTTTATCAAAAATTTTCAGCGTATTATTCGGGTAATAGTCGATGTTTTTGATGATGAACTTATCGTTATAACCGTCGCCGTTAGGCGTAACTACGGTACTGGCTTCGAGTTTAAAATCTTCAATTACAGTGATGGCAATGCTTTGCTCACTTACGCAACCACTGGCATTGGTTACGGTTACTTTATAGGTGCCGCTCTGTTTTGGCCTGATGGTTACCGCTGCGCTGGCTTGCCCGCTAACGATTTCGGCACCCGACCAGTTGTATTGCGTACCACCGGTTGCGGTTAAAACAAGGGCTTCGCCTTTTGAAATGGAAAGTCCTTTATTGCTGCTGATGGAAACTACTGGTAAAGCATTTACGGTTACGGTGGCTGTGCCGGTCTGTGCCTGGCTGGCATAGCTATCGGCTACACTAACCAAAGTATAGGCAAAGCTTCCGGTTGTACCGGTTGGTACACTTACGGTTACCGTATTTGAACCCGTACTGGTGCTTACTGTACGGTTGCTGCCACCGTTAAGGGTGTAAGTGAAGGTGTATGGGCCTGTGCCTGCCGAGCCGGTAAAGGTAATGTTTGGCGACGGACCAAAGTTACATACGGCAGTACTACCCGCTATTGTGGCTACAGGTAAAGGACGGATAATTACAGTTGCCGAACCGGTTTGGGCCTGACCACAGTTTACATCGGCCACGCTCACCAGGTTGTACACAAAAGTACCTACCGCATTGGTCGGAGCTGCTACTGTTGCCGTATTTCCTGTAGATGTTACAGTACGGTTGCTGCCACCGTTAATGTTATAGGTAAAAGTGTAAGGCGCTGTGCCGTTTGCACCCGTAAAGGTAATGTTAGGTGCCGCAGCTAAATTAGGTACCGCGGTAGAACCGGATATGGTTGCGGTAGCAAGTGCCCTGACGGTAATAACGGCAGTTCCGGATTGGTTTTGACCTGCATTTACATCAGATACACTGATGAGGTTGTAGTTAAAAGTTCCGGCAAGGTTTGATGGTGCAGTTACCGTAGCGGTTGTATTGGTGCCTGTGGTGCTAACCGTTTGGTTTGCCCCGCCGTTAATGTTGTAAGTAAACACATAGGGGCCGGTACCATTGCCTCCTGTAAAAGTAACTGTTGGTGCAGTACCGTTTAAGCATAGCGCAGTAGTGCCAGAAATGCTGGCCACAGGGATAGGGTTAATTTTAACAGTGGTAGAAACGTTCTGTACCTGTGTACTGTAAGCATCGGTTATGCTGGTAACGGTATAAACAAAAGTACCCACAGTATTGGTTGGTACACTAAGTGTTGCCGTAGCGGTTGCCGATGTTAAGGTTTGAGGTGCAGCACCGTTAATGTTATAGGTAAAGGTAAAAGGAGCGTTGCCCGCTGTTGCGGTAAAAGTAATGACCGGCGATGTGGCATTGGCCGGAACAGAAATATTACCGCTTAAAGCAGCAGCAGGTTTAGCATAAATGCGAAGGTTGGCCGGATTGTAACTGATGGTATAATTGCTGCTTAAAGCCAATGTTCCCTGTTGGATGGCATAATCGCCGGCCGTTTCGCCCGCCACACGCGTTAAAGTGCCGGTAAAGGCATCTGTACCTAACAGCGCAGGAGTAGAAGCATAACTTAATGCAGGATCTGCAGTGCCCTCAACCTTGGTCTTGGCATCAGCAGTTACCGTAATCACTTTAGGGGCAATAGTTAACACCTGTTGTTTGGCTACTGCCGGATTAAAGAAAGTGTCGCCCGGTTGATTGGCCGTAATGGTTACCGTACCTGCTTTTACAATATGGATATCGTTATTGATGATGGTTGCAATATTGGTATCGCTGCTGGTGTAGGTAATATTGATGGTGGTATTGTCGCTGGTGGCACCTGCTGCCAGATCAGGATCGCCATAGGTTGCGGTACGTGTTGAGGCAAAAGTAATGTTCTGGTCTTTTTTAACGGTTGCGTCATCTCTGGTATACCAGATAGGAGAAGTAATGATTCTGCTTCCATCTGCTTCTACAATATCAGCATAATAATAACCCGTGGCCAGGTTGGCCAAGGCATTATCGGTATAGGTTAAACTTGCTGTTGCACTATTGGTTAATTCTACCGGATTAATACCGCTGCCTGGTGTACCATATAAAATTTTAATACTGGTTACAGGACTGGTGGTAATTGAACTTACATTTATCTGCGGTGCGCCTGCAGTTTTGAATATGCTGCCAACGGGTTGATTGTTAATGGTAAAAACAATTTTAGCTGCCGAATCTTGTGAGGCGTAAAAGCGCATCTTTTTAATGGCATCCAATAAATCGTTCTCGGTAAGGGCAGGGGCCAAGACCACCAGCCTCGAACGGGTGTGCTTGCCAAAGGTCATGTTGTGGTTATCATGATCGATGCTGGCGCCGAGGTGGTATCCTTTTGCCAGCATTCGGTTGTAATAACTTAAATAACTCATTGAGCTGGCAGGATCGGAATAGGTAACATTCGTCGAAAATGCAGGACCGCTTTCCAGGGCTGCACCTACAATGGCGCTGTCGGCACTTAAATCGTAAGTGGCCGAGATATTGTTAAAGTCTGTGGTGTTAGGGTGGGCCAAGGTAGCTACGGCATTTAAACCATGGCGGTTAATGATCCTGAACAAACCTGCCGGACCTGTATAAGTGCTTTTTGGTACATAAATCTGGTTTTCGCCGGGCTCCCAGCCGATTAATGAATCAATGCCGTATACAATTACGTGTCCGCCACCGCTGATTACGCCCCATTCCATACCATGCATAGCTACGAAAGTAGAAGTAGTGGCATTTTTGGCTGCAATAATACCGGGTTGCCAGTTGGCCAATGACATGCCGGCCTGGGTATGGTTATGCTCTGATATACCCAGGAAATCGAGGTTCATGGCTGTTTTGGCGAAAGCATAGTCATCTTCTGGCTTTTTGGTTAAATCGTCTTTATTCCCGTCTGAATAGCTACTGTGGCTATGCAGGTTGCCATAATAGAAATTCAGTTTATTTACATCAAGGATACCCGTTTTAAAGTTTCCTAAAAGGGGCTGCGCAGTTAAATATAAAGGGCCACCGCTACATGCACTGTTTACCGCATAGGTGAAAAAGTAATAGTTGGTGTTTTGCGTTAAGCCATTTCTGACAAATGAAGTTCCTGTTCCCCTTTTTACTACAATACCACCGCCCAGCATATCGCCAACGTTATAAACGGTTTGGTTAACCGGTGCTGCGGTTAAGGTGTTGGTGGTGCTCATTACAACAAGATATTCGTCGGCTGCGCTTGCGGCTGTGAAAGAAGCCTGAATAAAGTTGTAGTTAGAAGAAGTAATGGTAAATCCGGTAGGCTGTGCGGTTGGAGTGGCACAAGGCAGCAGGGTTTTGGTGGTTTGTGAGGCCGTTAAAATATTGGTGGTTAAATATTTTGGTCCGCCTGTACAAGAAAGGTTGTTTAATGGAACAATAAAATAATTGTAGGTGGTAGAACTGTTTAAATTGTTATCGGTAAAGGCATTACTTACAATTTTATTAATTACGGTACCGCCACCCAGAGGAGTACCAATGGCATAGGCAGTGCCATCAACAGGCAGGGCGCTTAAGGTGTTGTTTAAGCT
The DNA here is from genome assembly GCF_042684385.1 of Pedobacter vanadiisoli. NCBI lineage: Bacteria > Pseudomonadati > Bacteroidota > Sphingobacteriia > Sphingobacteriales > Sphingobacteriaceae > Pedobacter > Pedobacter vanadiisoli. The sequence goes on from NZ_JBHULL010000034.1 coordinate 18,781, forward strand.
TCTGATAATGAGGTATTCGTTGGCATCGGCCGATTTGGTAAAGCTGGCGCTAATGCTGCCGGTAGTTACTGCACTAAAGGTTAAAGCCGTTGCAGGGCTGGTTGGCGCGGCACAGGCAGGTAAGTTGGGTGGGAAATGTACGCCCAATCTGTTGGCATCGTCATCGTCAATGGCATTCTGAACCGTAGCCAGGGGTGTCCTGGTCCAATCGTTATCTATGTAGGCAGGGCTTGGTGCAGTTACATTCAAACTCCTTACATAAGAAACATCTTTGGCGTTAACGCCCTGTCCAAAAGCATCGATAATATTGTTATTGGCATCTAAGAGGGCTACACCGTCATTACCATTAAAGTTGATTACGGTATTGCTGTTTAAAATGGCACTGGCAGGGGTTAAATAAGGAACTTCGGTACCATTACCCGTATTGCCCAAAAGTACTGATCCATGGGCAGGGATGATAAAGTTTAAATTCACTGTTTGCGAAGGTGCGCCTGTGATGTTGATGTTGCCGGCATCGCCAGAAATATTGTATAAAGCTAATTTTAGCTGTGGTGAAGCGGTATTGATTGGGGCATTGCTCAGGTTGGTCAGTTCAATCCATTTATTTACAGAAGAGCCTTCATAATATTGACTGATGATTACAGGTGCGCTCACCAAAGGAGGGTTGGCGGTGCTGGCATCAATGGCGGCAACCGTGCTTTGTAAATTGGCGGCATTATCCTGGGCAACTACATATAAGGTATAAGCCGTACCTGTGCTCAATCCTGTTATCGAAGCACCCGCATCGGTATTGGCGGTATTAACAAAGGAGCCTGATTTTAGGGCTGGAGCTCCCGTTCCATCCTGTGCGGCTTTCACCTGTGCTGGGGTTGGAGCGGTGCCCCCTGAAAGGGCCAGAACATAATAGGTGGTACCTGCCTCGTTAATGTTGTTTACAAAATCAACTGAAGTGGTGGTAACCGTTGTTGTTTTAGGGTAGGTAGTGGCCGTTACCGGTGGGGTAACATCTGCCAAACCCAGTGTTGTTACATTAAGCTGGGCTACAGTTGTTTGTAAATTAGGCGTGGTAGCAGCATCTTCTGCCACCACATAAACTGCATAATTTGTAGTTGCAGTTAAGCCGGTAATTGATGCACTAATATCTGTATTGGCTGCATTGGTCAAGGTGCCAGATTTAATGGCTGCGATACCGCTTCCGTTCAAGCCAGCTTTTACCTGTGCAGGTGTTGGTGCCGGACTGCCTGATGTGGTAACCACGTAATAAGTTTTACCCGGCTCATCGATATTATGGGTAAGGCTAAATGAAGTTGAGGTAATATTTGATGTTTTTGGGTATGAGGCTGTATTTACTGGCGGGGTATTGTCTGTGCCAGAAATTGCAGATCCAGAAATCACGACATCATCTATACTAAATGTACCGCCGGCAGCCTCGGCATTATAACCATAAAAACGGAAAGTTGTTGCTGTAGAAATGTTGGTAAAACCTGTTAAGGTAATGGTACTGCCCACCTCGGCAGCTGTTGCAGCATCCACAACCTGAAATATATTTCCTGTTACTACCTGGAGATCTGCATTAGCAGGAGATACGGAGGCTGGTAAGTTAGCTGCATAGCTATCTTTGCTCGATCGTACACTATACTGCCTGATTCCGGTTCCTGAACGCTGCAGGGTAAATTTAATCCCGGTAATGTTTAGGGTGTAACCTGCAACGGGCGTAATGGTTACTTCGTAATACTTGGTTAAATCTATTGTGCCGGTAAAAACATCACTGGCATTGGTTGCCCCCGTAGGCTGATTGGTGAAAGAAAACCTTCCGGTTGCGTTAGGGTTTGCAGAAACAGCCCCATTAGCTGTAAAAGAACCAAAGGTTAATCCTGTTGCAGTTGGAACCGCAGTGGGGTCGGTTTTACCTGTGCTGGTAGAAACGCCACTAAAATTGTAGGTTCCGTTAAAACTTTGGGCAAATAACGAAGTTACCAAAAGCATTGTAAAACATAATAGTAAAAGTTTTTTCATATAAGTTTGTTAGGGATATGAAAGGATGATGAATAGTTGAAGGGTAGTACATTGTTGGTATACTATATCCGGATAGTTTTCAGAATTGTTCTGAAAAGGACTAAGTTAATAAGAGTAAAGTTTTTACCATATTGGGCGAGATAAGGATTTAATGAAAGATCATATAAGTTTGTTAGTTTATAGCAAATGTATGTGCAAAAGCTTAATAGTCAGATTAATTTAGTGTTAATTCCACTGATTGTGGAAAAATAAATGTAATATGATGTAATTTTTGAGCTGGAAAGGCGTTTAGAGCCTTTCTTTTCCCTTAATCATTATGCTAAACCGTTTCAGTAGCCTTATTTTGTTTTACTATACAATAGGCCCTGAAATAAATTACCTTAGGTGAGCTCGGTTCAGGGTGAAGATTTTGGCGGCTTACGATTAAGAGGATAGTGTTAAATATTCCTCCTGACCCCTTTCTTTTTGGTGAAGTAACTTTTTGCGTCATGCTGTCCCGATTCATCGGGATCAGCATCTCTTTTTTGTGTTGATGTAAACCCCGGAGAGACCATGAAAATAAATCAGATAGTTACCGGGTCAGGGTAACAGCTTGAATATATTTCCCAGTTTTGCTGTGTTTTTCCAGAAATGACGGATTTCTCTGGGGGGTAAGCATACGGTTATAAAAACTCTGCAATATCGCCCTTACCTTCCCTAATCACTTCGAACTCGCCCTGGGTACAATCAATAACTGTAGAAGCCTCGTTATCTCCATAACCACCATCAATCACCAGGTCAACCAGGTCTTCATATTTTTCGTGGATCAGTTCAGGATCGGTCGAATATTCAATCACATCATCATCGTCTCTAATGGAGGTAGAAAGGATCGGGTTGCCCAGTTCTTTAACAATGCAGCGGGCAATGTTATTGTCGGGTACACGGATACCTACCGTTTTTTTATTAGAACTCAATAATTTGGGTACATTGTTGTTGGCATTAAAAATAAAGGTAAACGGACCTGGTAGGGCTTTTTTAAGCACCCTGAAAGTAGTATTGTCTATCGGTTTAATGTAATCTGATATATGCTTCAAGTCTTGGCAGATGAACGAAAAATTAGCTTTTTCGGGCTTTATGCCACGGATACGGCAAATTTTTTCAATGGCTTTCTGGTTGGTAATATCGCAGCCCAAACCATAAATCGTATCGGTTGGATAAATAATGAGGCCGCCTTTTTTCAGCACCTCTACAACCTGTTCGATGGCTTTTTCGTTGGGGTTTTCAGGATAAATCTTAATAAGCATAGCGTAAAAATAACAATTTAATGGTGTCAGTTGTTTAATAATCCTAATCTTTGTAACAACAAAACACCGCTAATCTGATTTTATGAGAAAAGCTTTCGTCGCAATCGCCGCATTTTTAGTCGCCCTAACCATTATGCTGGGGCTTTATCACCCGTTTTTATGGTGGACATTTATTTTTACCGGCCCCTTTGTGCTGCTTGGGATTTACGATTTGTATCAACCCAAACACAGTATTGTACGTAATTACCCCGTTTTTGGGCGTTTACGCTATTTTATGGAAGAGTTAAGGCCTAAGGTATACCAGTATTTTGTGGAGAGCGATACCAACGGAACGCCTTATAACCGCTTAAACCGCTCGCTCATTTACCAGCGTGCTAAAACCGATAACGATACCATTCCCTTCGGAACGCAGTTAAACGTGTACGAAAATGGTTACGAATGGTTAAGCCACAGTATTGCTGCTATTTCTCACCACGAGCTGAATTTAGATCCGCGGGTGCTGGTTGGCGGTCCGGATTGTAAAAAGCCTTATTCGGCCAGTATTTATAACATTTCGGCCATGAGCTTTGGTTCATTAAGCCAGAATGCCATCCTGGCGTTAAACGGAGGGGCCAAACTGGGTAATTTTGCACACAATACCGGCGAAGGGGGGATCAGCGATTACCACAGGCAGCCGGGTGGCGATTTAATATGGCAAATTGGTACCGGCTATTTTGGCTGCCGTAATGCCGATGGTACCTTTAATTACGATGCTTATGCCGAGCGCGCCCAGTCAGATCAGGTAAAAATGATCGAGATTAAGCTTTCGCAGGGTGCCAAGCCAGGCCATGGTGGCATGTTGCCGGCTAAAAAGGTAACGCCAGAGGTGGCGCGTATCCGTTTGGTGCCCGAAGGTAAAGATGTACTGTCGCCGCCGGCACACTCCGCTTTCAATACGCCAATAGGCCTGCTCGAATTTGTGAAAAAACTGCGCGATTTATCAGGCGGTAAGCCCGTTGGATTTAAGCTCTGCATCGGCCGTAAAAGCGAGTTTTATGCCATTTGCAAGGCAATGGTAGAAACAAAAATTTATCCCGATTTTATTACCGTTGATGGGGGCGAGGGCGGAACAGGTGCTGCGCCACAGGAATTTTCGAACTCAGTAGGGATGCCGCTGCGCGAAGGGGTGGCCTTTGTATATGATGTATTAAATGGCTTCGACCTGAAGAAACACATCAAAATTATTGCTTCAGGTAAAGTAGCTACCGGATTTGACCTGGTTAAAAATATAGCATTGGGCGCCGATATGTGTAATGCCGCCCGCGGAATGATGTTTGCCCTGGGCTGTATCCAGGCACTAGAGTGTAACAGCAATACCTGTCCAACGGGCGTGGCCACGCAAGATCCAAGCCTGATGAAAGGTTTGGTGGTAGAAGATAAAACCGTTCGTGTGAAAAACTTTCATAACCTTACCGTGGCCAGTGCGGTAGAATTACTGGGCGCTGCCGGATTAAGGGAGCCGCATCAGCTCAGCAGGGCGTATATCAACAGGCGTGTAAGCCCAAGTGTAATGCAGAGTTATTTGGAAACTTTCCCATATATCCCCGCAGGTAGCTTGCTGCAAACACCTTATCCAACCCGTTACGAACTGGGTATGGCCCTAAGTACTTCGCAAAGTTTTGCACCTACCGATTATAAGGTTTCGGCAGTTGATTATGCGCATGCCAATCCGTATGGAGATACCATGCATGATGATGGGCGATAACAGCCGGGGATAACTTACGAAGTTTAAAAAGAGGCTAAGCGTAGGTAGAACTTCGGAAGTCTGGCATATGGCAACTGATTAGTTTTTTGGAAAGCAGGGGCAGTGGTGCTTGGGTTTGGGTAGTCCTGCTTTTTGCTGCAAGTCCTCGCTGCGTGGACTGCCCCCAAAAAGTTGGACACTTTAATAGGAGCATTTTATGAGCAGAAAAATTAAGTATAGTCTGGAATTTAAACTGGCTATCATCGGTCAGGTCTTAAGTAGAGAG
>NZ_JBHULL010000035.1:0-38128 GCF_042684385.1 Pedobacter vanadiisoli
ATGAGTATATTAGTTATTATAACAATAAAAGGATAAGATTGAACTTAAATGGAATGAGCCCGGTTGAATACCGGGCACAAGTCTTAAATAATTAATAAGTTTGTCCAACTTTTTGGGGGCAGTCCACTTTCGTTGCGGGTTTTGGCTCCTTCTGCTGGGCTCGAACCAGCGACCCTCTGATTAATCCCGATGTATCGGGACTCTAACCAGCTGAGCCAATTCACCTAAATCATTAATTTCTAAAACATTTTTTTCAATTATTAATCGGCTCTTTGTCTTTTTAACCGCTTTCTCAATCTTCATAGCGAAACCGCGATTCTCTCCTAAAGCAATAGATTTCTTCAAAATCCATGGACGGTGTTTTGAAGTATAGGTTGTTCTTTTACCATTGTTATGCTCACTTAATCGTTTCTCAACATCTTCTGTATAGCCAACATAGTATTTATCAGAAGAACTGGAATATAAAATATATAAGTAAAACATAAAAATATTAAAAACAAGAAAGCCTTACCATATCTGGTAAGGCTTATTCTTTGAAATTGCTCCTTCTGCTGGGCTCCCTTCGACTATGCTCAGGGTAAACTTCTCGCCCAGCAGGGCTATAAAACAAAAAAGCCTTACAACAATGCTGTAAGACTTTTGATCTGCTCCTTCTGCTGGGCTCGAACCAGCGACCCTCTGATTAACAGTCAGATGCTCTAACCGGCTGAGCTAAGAAGGAATCCGGCTATCCAAAAAAACAGCTTCTTTAAGCTTTTCAGCAAATATCCGCTTGTTCGTTTTGGGAGTGCAATATTAGGGCTTTTAAATTATTTATGCAAATAAAACATCAAAGAATTATTAAAACCGACTAATAATTAGCCAGATAAAAATCTTCCATTCAAGAACAATTGTCAGGTACAGTTAGCTGTAATCGCAAATCGGCATCAATGGAAATTAATAGGCAATTTTGACCGCGGGCAATAACCTACTTAGCGGTAATGGCCAGGTACCCAATGACGGCCGCCGTAAGGGTCAATTACATAATATCCACGTACCCAGTAGTGGGCACGTGGTGCACGTGCACTGACTACGCATGCACTAAAATTTAAGGCCAAAACCAATAAGAGCAACGCATTTACAATCTTTTTCATAACCTAACCTTTTTAAGTGAAAAATAAATCAAGCTTTACGCTGTGTGTATAATTTGGACACAGGGAGAATAGAAAAGGTTTAATTGAATATATCATAAAGATTTTCTGTATTTTAAGTACTTCCAGATAGGCAAATATCCTTTGAATCTGTATTCCAATAGAAAGGGACGTCATTGCGATGACGATTCCTAACGTGAACCTATTTAGTAGATTTCTTCACCGCGGTCGAAATGACGATTTATCGTAAGCCAAACAAAAAACGGCCTGATCTTATAAGATCAGACCGTTTTGTATGAGTTTAAAAAAGATTAGAAACTATATCTCAATCCCAGTTGCATCTGGTAACGTGATGCAAAGAAATCTCTTGAATAAGATGTTACATCACTTTGTTTAAAGGTATAAACCGGATAGGTAGTTGGTGTTCCTGCAGTTGCCACTTTGATACCCATACTAGCCATAGAGTTATAAGTATTAGGAGAGAAATACTGGATTCCCCAATCTTTATTCACCAAATTGGTTAGGTTGATGATATCATAAGTTATTGTAACCACATGTGGGTGTTTCCCTTTTGCCACCTGGATATCCTGAGCGAAACGGAAATCAGCCTGAACATTCCAAGGGGTGCGGGCGCCGTTACGCTCGGTAAAGTTGCCACGGCGGCTGCTCAGGTATTTATCGCCATTGATATAACTATCGAATGCCGCTGCCTGCGCAATTCCATCAGGAGTATTGGCGAAGAATTTCGGTGTTTCGCCTGCTGCAGGCACATACATTAAACTTACCGTTTGTCCGGTTCCGTTGATCCTGGTATTTACTAAACCTAATGAATATGGTGAACCCGACTGACCGCTGAAGAACAACGAGAAGTTAGATACATATTTACCGTTTTTAGCCCAATCCCATCTGTAATTGATGGTTGAGATGATCCTATTACGAATATCAAAGTTAGAATAAGCCAAACCTGCATTGTTCGGGCTAAGCGACTGGTTTAACTGCCAGTTAGATTCCATTGAGTTACGGATACCGTTGGCAATATCCTTAGATCTTCCATAAGTATAAGCAACCATCATGTCCAAACCGAAAGGAAGTGACTTACTAGCCTGAGCAGTTACACTGTATTTATATCCTTTATCAGTGTTCGATAACAAATATGCGTTAGTGTATAATGGATTGATTTTAGCACCAGAATAAATAGGCTGTTGTTTCTGCGTATCGTAAACCATGTACGTAGGATTATCTACATAGTTAATTTGCTGGAACTGCACATCTTTAATTACCTGGCTAAAAATTCCTTCAACTGTAAATTTCCACTGGTCGTCGGTTTTATAATCGAAAGCCAGGTTACTTCTCCATGCTTTTGGCATTTTAAAGTTGTTATCAACCAAATCTACCTGCGTAGCACCGTTTGCATCTTTAACATTAACACCTTGTTTGGTTACATAACCTGCTTCGCCATTACCGGTTAAAGCATCTTTAATCGGATCTGAACCTGCTGCCGGCACAACAATTTTACTAGGATCTGCATTTGCATAAACGTACGATTTATCGAAAGCACCGTAGTTTACACCATTGTTATAATAAGCATAACCGATCCATGCGAAAGGCACACGGCTGGTAAACAAACCAGTACCACCACGCATAACCAAACTTTGGTTACCCAGCACATCGAAGTTAAAACCGATACGCGGAGAAACCTGGATTTTGTTCAGGAATTTTCCGGTAATTGACGATGGCTTTGTATAAGTATAAGTTGTACCATAATTCGGATCAACCGGAGAGTTGGTTGTTTTTGGACTTAATGATGGCATATCTGGCAAGTTCGCCATATCAAAACGTAAACCCGGCGTTAATTTAAAACGGTCGCCAATGCGGATTTCATCCTGACCATAAACACTGTACATGTTCACGTTAAATTTCGCAGTAGGGTTAGCAATAATATTATCGCGCGTATTATCGTCGTAGTTATAACTTGTACGTACCCTGTTCGGCCTGTTAGCCAGAAAATCTGCAATACTGCTATAAGCCACACGACCGTTCCAAGAGTTTACAAAACCATAGTTGATGCTGTAAAACTCGTTGTGTGTACCAACAGTAAAGGTATGGATACCCTTGCTATAAGTATAGTTATCGGTAAATTCGAAAGTATTCTGTTTCATGTTGAAGATACTCGCCTCACGGTCGGTACCTAAAAATAGTGTTCCCCCGTTCGAAGCAATCTCAATCTGTGGCAAAGCCGGGTTAGAAAGCGGATCACGGTAATCATGAATAGTAGAATAACCCACAATCAGGTTGTTGGTGGCCGAATTCCCGAAACGGGTTTTCAAATCAGCAACGGTTGAGGTTTGGTTATTGTTTTGTCTGAAATCGATGCTGCCAAATCTAAAGTTAAGCTGATCCCTTTCTAAGTTGGTCGCTTTCGAAATGATGGTATTGTTTCTGATGGTTAATTGGGTATTTTCACTGATATTCCAATCTAAACGGTTAAAGAATTTATTTGATTGCGAATAAATATTATAATTGCCGAACGAACCCGCATCTACACCATAATTGGTTTTCATGTAATCAGAAATCTGTTGTGCATCGGTTGCGGTAAGTAATTTCATATCAGATGATCCCGCACCTAAAATTACCGGATCCTGACGGCGGGTAATCTCCTCGTTCGTAAAGAAGAATAATTTATCTTTAATAATAGGGAAACCTACACGGAAACCAGTCTGGTAATCGTGAAAAGCCGAAGGCTCTTTACTGTTATCGCCTATTTTGTTTCTTCCGATTAACGAAGCATTACGGCCATAACCGTAAACCGATCCTACTACTTCGTTTGTACCACCACGTGTTACGGCATTGATACTACCGCCTAAAAAGTTACCCACTTTAACGTCGTAAGGAGAAAGTAGAACAGTAACATCCTGGATCGCATCAAGCGAAACCGGGTTGGTACGAGTACTGCTTCCTGGCATACCCGAACTTCCACTCTGACCGCCCAATGATGGACTGAAACCAATGGCATCATTATTAATAGCACCATCAATGGTTACGTTATTATACCTAAAGTTGGTACCACCAAAAGTATTGTCTTTACTGCCCTGGGGAGTTACACGGGTAACATCCTGTAAGCTGCGGTTCATGGTTGGAAGGGTTTTAATCTGCCCCTCGCCAATGCTGGTACCTGCACCAGATTTTGTTCCGCCTTTTTGACCTTTAACACTTACTTCGGCCAATTGGTTACCTTGCTCCTGAAGATCAAGATCAAGCTTTACATCAGAACCTAAGGTTAGATAAATATTCTCTTTTACCACGGGGCTGTAACCAACAAATGTTACCGTGATTTTGTACGGTCCGCCCGGGTTTAGGTTACCGATCCGGTAAATACCAGATTCGTTTGATGAACCTTTAGATACCGTACCTGTTGGAACGTGAACCAAAACGATCGTTGCTCCCGGGATGATACCTTTGTTATCCTTAATCTTTCCATTAATACTAGATGTTGTAACCTGCGCCTGAACAAATGTGACCAGGAATACAAGGATACTTACTAGGGATAGTAAACGTGATTTCATTTTCTGTTATTTTATTTTGGTACAAAACAACAGCCTTAATGTTAATTCAATATTAACAACAGATTAACTTTAACCATGAATTAACATTATGAAAATGAGAATTAAATAATGGCAAAACAATTCCTTAACAGCCTTTTGAGAAGGCGGAATATGATATGAGCGATATGCTCAAATATCAAATTTAAAGATGAAGATTTTATGAAGATCGGGTTAGTCTTTAGTTTACGTCATTAATTGGAAGGGCTGGGGTTGTTAACCGGTTTAACAGTTAAGCAATTCTTCAAAACCCGCATCCCGCTTAAAAATGAACCAATAACCAATGACTAATGACCAATAACCAATTAACTAATGACTAATGAACCAATGACCAATAACCAATTAACCAATGACCAATGAACCAATGGCTAATGACCAATAACCAATGAACTATAATGAACCAATGACCAATGAACCAATGGCTAATGAACCAATGGCTAATGACCAATAACCAATGAACTATAATGAACTAATGACTAATGAACCAATGACCAATGAACGAATGAACCTATTTTACCTATCTTTGCATCCATGACCATAAGATTAGCTCTTACCGAAGATATACCATTAATTATGCAATTGGTACACAAAGTTGTTCCCTTAATGCGTGCTGCAGGAAATTTTCAGTGGGGACACGATTATCCGAACCCCGAAGTATTTGCCAACGACATTAAAATCGGTCAGTTATGGGTAACAGAGCTGGAAAATGAAATTGTTGGTGTTTCTGCAATTACCACAGATCAGGATCCTGAATATGCCGATGCGGGCTGGGATATTACCGAAAAAGCCATTGTTACGCACCGTTTGGCTGTAGACCCCGATCGGCAGGGCAAGGGCATTGCCAAGGCTTTAATGCAACAGGCAGAGGTTGTAGCCCAGGCGGCAGGCATTAACATTTTAAGAGTCGATACCAATAGTGAAAATAAAGCCACACAGGCGCTTTTCCCTAAACTTGGTTATACCTTTAGCGGCGAAATTGGCCTGGCCAAACGTCCTGGACTGAGGTTTTTCTGTTACGAAAAATTGTTATAATCCTACACCATTAACGAACCACGGAAAGCCCTTGCGGCATAATAAGATTGCGCACCGTTATGATATATAAATACATGATCATAGCGACGATCGCCAAATAGGGCACCGCCAAGTTTTCTGATAGCAGGTGGTGTGGCAATCCAGCTCGAAGTTTTGGTATCGAACTTTCCGAGTTGTTGCAAGGCACGGTATTGTTCTTCGGTTAATAAAGCTATACCCATCGAGGCGGCCATATCAACTGCATTATTTTCGGGCTGATGTTCTTTTCTGGATTCAAGAGCTTCGCGATCGTAACAAACGCTTCGGCGGCCTTTCGGACTTTCAGCCGAACAATCGTAAAAAATATATTCACCGCTTGCCTGATCGTAATCTACCACATCAGGCTCGCCACCAGTAATTTCCATTTCATCAAGTATCCATAATTTTTCAGGTTTGTTGGTTAATCTTTCCAGCACTTTATTCCATTCCAAACCTTTATGCCTGCTCATATTTTTCTCAAAACGGCTTTTTAAAATATGGAGCAGCTCCGCTGTCTGTTCTGGAGACAATTCTTTTTTAGTATTTCCTTTACTCATGCTCGTATTAAATTTAGTTATTCAAGAAGATACCTCTTTTTTAAACAGGTTTATTTCTTTTTTTAAAAAGAATGCCCAATTTCCATTTGGAGCGCAGTACCTGTACAAAACACGCCATTTCTTCCCGTTTTCTGTTTTTACGCTTCGCTGCCTCGTTCCTCGTTGCTGCAGGGTAACGCTCCAACCGGGGCTAGATGGCAAAACAGCATTTCATTTTTGGGGTTTGTAGGGTGCAGAAACCTTTGTTCCTAAACCTGATTGAGCGGAATAGCCCGCATCCCGATTTAAGCATTCATAATTTTGTTTATCGGTATGCTTGCTTGTTCCACAGGTTTCATCGGGAGAGGACTATAAGCGAAAGCGGGACTGCAAACCGCCAAGAACCACGTACCATTCATTTCCCAATCCTGTTTCAGCCAGTAGGGCACCAACCAATGGGATAAAATTTGGAGCGAATTAAACGCACAGATTTCTCCACTACGGTCGAAATGACGATGCTTCAAAATTAATCTTCCAATCCTTTTCCATTCAAAATCTGCGGCATAAATTTTTCAACCCTCGCTTCGCGGGTTTTGGATTGCTTAGGCGCCGAAAAATATAACAGATAGCCTCTTTGTCTTCCAGGGGTTAAGCTTTCGAAAGCCTCTTTTAAATCGGGAATATGATCCAGTTTACTCTGAAACTCTGCAGGAATATTATATTCGGCCGTTTTCTTCAGTTCTACTTTTAAACCCGCCTTTTCTATTTCAATGGCTTCAAAAATATAAGCTTTTAAAATTGCTTTCATTTCTACGATCTGCAATGCAGAGGTAAAACGGATCTGCCTTGCCGATTGCACATTCTCTGTTTGCTGGACCAATATGCCTTCATTGTCTTTTAACAAAACGCCCTTGAAAAATAAAAAGGCACAATATTCTTTAAAATCGTGAATTAAAACGATGTTATTACCTTTAAAAGTATAACATGGACAACCCCATTTTAACTCTTCGGTAAGTCCGCAATCAAGGGCAATTGTTCTTAATAAGTTTACTGCCTCCTGCCATTTTTTGGCCTTATTAAAATAAAAATCAACTTTAGTGTTTGTGTTCATCTTTGGATGCATTTAGGTAGTGGCCAATAAAAATACTTCTCCGCTAGCCGGCAAAAGACCATCGGTTCTATCAGCGAAATAATATTGCTTCATTTCTTTTGTTGAAATGGTCTTTGCTTCTTTAAACCCCGCAGAACGGGCCAGCTTCAGTACTTCCTCCGGGCTAAAAAAACTAACAAATGGTGTTCCGGCTGCACGGGCTCCCTTATCGGCCATTTCCTGCATGGGTTGATCTTCTTCATCCAAAAGCTCAATCGGCAGGTAAAATGCCATGGCAAGCATTGACCCGGCAGAAAGTTTTGCAATTTGAGTTAAACTATCTGCAATCGCTTCTTTGCTAAGGTACAAAGTTACGCCTGTACATACTACAACAGCAGGTTTAGTTGTATCGAACCCTGTTTTTAATAGCTCTTCCCACCAGGATGAGACTTCAAAATCGATAGGAACAAAATGTAGGTTTTCGGGTTTACCAAAACCAAGTTCTATCAGGCGCTGGTATTTCCAGGCAAGGGTATCGGGTTGGTCGATTTCATAAATCTGAAGATTAGGAACCACATCAGATCTACGTTGTGCAAAAGTATCGAGCCCCGCACCAAGGATAACATATCGACCAATACCTTTTTCGGCCTGTTCAATAACCAGGTCTTCAATAAAACGGCTGCGCGCAACAACTGATGCCCTGAGACGTTTGGTATATTTCATATCAGGCCGTTCCATCCAATCATCAGGCGGTGCAACGAGCAGCAAACCAATTTCATCATTGAGGATATGCTGCAGAGCATCTACCTGTACGTGTAAAGCCCTCCACAATGCTGTCCTAACAGCTGTGTTATCTGGTTCAGTTCTATTTTTGTGCTGTTCCATCTTTAACTTTGTTTATACCTAATTTGAGGCAATTTTCCTTTCCGTTGGCCTGAAATACCATGAGAGCACAGTTAAAACCAGCAGCAGCACCGGCCCGAAATATGCCGAAAAACTATGATCGGCTACCACAATATGCGAAAAAACAGCACCAGACATGGCAAAGAAAAAACCTGCATAAGCCCACTCTTTTACTAAAGTAAATTTAGGAATAAGCACAGCAATAACACCCAGAATTTTCCAGGTACCCAATAAAGTAAGGAAATAGACCGGATAGCCCAATTGGTTAAAAAGAGCTACTTCTTCTTTTGTTTTTAATACCTGTACAATACCGGTTGACAGCATACCTAAAGAAAGCCACGCTGTGGCGATCCAATATATAATTTTGTTTCTCTTTGTCATGACCTGTTATTTTAATTGACTTACAATATCCTGCAAACGGTTATGTGCCATGTTAATGCCTTTTGCAAACGGCAGTGATAAAATCTGGTCTCTTAACCCAACCGATTTATATATCACATGCATGGTAAGCTTACTTCTTTCGTCTCCTATCTTTTCGAAAGTTAAAAACTCGAGCTGCGCGGCAAAAGGCGTATTCTCCATTTCGAATGTCCGCGTAATTTTTTCGTCCGGTACAAACTCGTGTATTACTCCACTGGCTATAAACGCCACATTCCCCTTGTTATCTGAAGTTTCGAAAGCATAACTGCCGTGTTTTTTATTTTCGAGCTTCAGTACCCTGGTACCCATCCATTGCGCTACGATTTCGGGTTCTACATAAGCTTTAAAAAGCAATTCAACAGGAAGATCGAATTCCCTGGTGATTACAATTTCCTGTTTACCGTTTTCGGCATCTATTTTTGTTTTCTGCTCCATTGGTTCTATCTCGGTTTGTAATTTTTCATAATATCTTCCAGTTTGTTAAACCTGTCATCCCACATTTTACGGAAGGGTTCAATAAAATCGGCTATTTCTTTCATCTTCCTGGCATTTGTATGGTAGTGTACTTCCCTCCCATTCTGCTTTTGCTCTAAGAGCTCACATTCGGTTAAGATCTGCAAGTGTTTAGAAACCGTTGGCCTGGCCGTATCGAAATTGGCAGCAATGGCGCCTGCTGTCATTGATTGTGTGGCTACCAACAATAAAATGGCCCTGCGGGTTGGATCGGCTATGGCCTGAAATACATCTCTTCTTAAATTCATTATGTAGCTATTTGACTACAAATGTCAATGTAGTCATTTAACTACGCAAATTTTTGGATATTTTTTTTGAGATTACCAAAGCCTCGCGTAATATGAATGGAAAGTCAGGAAATAAACAGGTAGCAAATGATAGTAAAAAACTTTCTTTGAAAGTGGTAAAATCCTCAAAAAAGTCAGGATTTAGCAGAATAAGGATATAAAATAAACTGCACCCAGAAGTTTATAAAAAATCAAATCATAAAAGGTATACCAACCTTGTCGCAAACAGACCTCCATAAAGTCGTTTTATGCCATCTCAAAATGATTTGATTACCTCCATATTTGTTATATGCAAAGGCTTAGCGGTTACCAAATGGAAATGGGCAAACTGAAAGCCATATTAGTAAAAAACAAAAAAAACATTTTTATGTCTGACAACAAAGTTTCATTACACAGGGTGATAAAGGCGTCGCCGGAAAAATTATACCGTGCCTTTACTGATAACACCGCCATTGCTGCCTGGTTGCCTCCTTACGGTTTTACCTGCACTGTTCAACACCGCGAAATACAGGAAGGTGTTACTTACAAAATGTCGTTCCAAAATTTCACCACAGGAAACAGCCATAGCTGGACCGGCGAATTTCTAGAGATAAAACCCAGCACATTTTTAAAATATACCGACAGATTTGATGATCCAAACCTTCCGGGCGGAATGGTCACTTCTGTCTGGTTCAAGAAAACATCCGTTGGCACGGAACTGAGCGTGGTACAGGAAAATATCCCGGAAGTTATACCGGCAGAAATGTGTTACCTGGGTTGGCAGGAATCTATCGAGAAGTTGATCAGGCTGGTAGAACCTGACATTCCGGATGCATAACCAGGTATATCACTGTTTCCTGGGGATAGAAAAATTATAGCCCATGAGGTCTTCTGCCGGATAGGATAATGATAATAGCGCCCCTGATGATTTGGAGCGCTATTATATAAAAGCCAAGCATTTTTCCAGGTATATTTATTTAAAATCGGGCACCGGGAACAAATACCCGCCAAAAAGGATGTATGCCCACAGTAATGTCCAAAAGATATTGAAAATCTGGGCGGTTACAAACGTAAATGCCGGCCTGCCGCCTTGCAATTTAACCAAGGACGAAAATTTAGCTTCCATACCGATCGAGATAAAGGCAATGGCAAACCAAACTGTACGTAAGCCGTTTAAGGTTGGCGCAACACTCTTTGCAGTTGCAGGCGATAATAAGAAAGAAAACACGAGCGACGCCCCAACAAATCCCAATACAAATTTTGGGAAGCGCTCCCATACAATTTTAAGTCCGGGGCTTTCTGCTTTAATTAAACTCTCGCCCTTTTCTCCTTTTGGTTTTTTATAGGCCCACCAGATAGCGATAAAAAATGCCGCAACGCCGATAAATACATTCTGCGAAAATTTAGCAATTACCCCGGCTTTAACGGCAACCGGCCCAACCAGATCGCCAGCTGCGGTAACCGTTGCGGTGGTATCTAACGTTCCGCCCAGCCAGGCACCGCCGATTACATCAGGGATGTGAAAGTACTTCACCGCCCAGGGCTGGATGATCATCATCGGGATGGCCATAATCAATACCAACGTAGTTACGTAAGATAACTTCCTTTTATCGCCATTAATTGCTCCTGCGGCAACAATCGCTGCAGAAACACCGCAGATAGATACAGCAGACGCCAAAATCACACCGAATTCATCATCCACTTTTAACCTGCGGCTTAACCATAAGGAGAAAAACCAAACGGCTGTTACTACAATAACCGCCTGTACAATTCCCGGCAGACCTGCTTTGATTAAATCGGCTGATAAAATGGTGGTTCCTAAAATAACCAGGCCGGTTTTAATGTAAAACTCAGATCGGACAGCTTCTTTTAACCAATCGGGAAGTGTTAGCACATTACCCAACAGGATACCGATCAGTAAGGCAAAAACCACATATTCCAATCCGAAATAAGAAACGCTTTTATTACCCGCTATAATGAATGATATAATGGCGAAAAAATAAATAAACAAAAAGCCTGCAGCAAATCTGGCTACATTTCCGCCCGAAAGGCCAATGGCGATGGCTGCAAGTGCAAGAAAAACCACACCGGTTTCTAAAATGAGCAATAAATTCTGGCCGGAAAGGATTTTACCAAATAGATCTTCGCTGGTAGCCCATTTATATGCAGGTAAAGTAATTGTTGTACCGCTATTGGTTAGATATAGTACAGTGGCAATTATGATAGTCCCTAAAATTACCGCCCACCAATCTTCGGTAAGCGATTGTAAAAATGTTTTTTTGTCGGGCGCAATTCCCGCATCGGTTAAAGCTCCTGTAGTTTCTGAAGCATTGTTCTGTGTTGACATCGTTTTTTCTTTGTGGTTATCTGATTTTTAGCTTGAAAATATCTTTTAATACTCTTTTTGCGGCATTATAGCCGCACATCCCGTGTACGCCACCTCCTGGAGGGGTAGATGACGAGCATATATACAATCCTTTGGCAGCCGTTTTATATGGCGACCATCTTAAAGCCGGACGGGTAAATAATTGCCCCAGGTCTAATATCCCCCCATTAATATCGCCACCAATATAGTTGCGGTTATGCGCTTCCATCTGTTCAGTGTTCATGGTATGTTTAGCCAAAATCCGGTCTTTAAAACCCGGGGCGAAACGCTCTACCTGATTTTCGATCAGTGCGGTCATGTCCTGTTTCGAACCGTTAGGAACGTGGCAATAAGCCCAGGCTGTTTGTTTCCCTTCAGGTGCGCGCGACGGATCGAACAAACTCTGCTGCGCTAAAAGCACAAAAGGTTGGTCTGCCTGCTGGCCTTTGCTGGTCATCATTTCGCCTGCAGCTATTTCTTCGAAAGTATTGCCCAAATGTATAGTTCCCGCACTTCTGCAGGCTTCAGCGGTAAACGGAATCGGGCCATCCAGTGCCCAATCTACCTTAAACACGCCCATACCATAACGGTAACGCTCAAGCTGCCATTTGTAAATACTGGAGAATTTATGCCCGGCAATCTGTAATAACTGTTTCGGGGTAATATCAAAAAGCACCGCATGGGCAGAAGGCAATTGGTTTAAAGAAGTAATGAAAGTTCCGGTTTCAATTTTTCCGCCAAGCGATTTAAAATAACCTGCCAATGCTTCCGCAATAAATTTCGATCCGCCTTTTGGTATCGGCCAGCCTTTAAGGTGGCCGCTGGCCATTAATACCAAACCAATGGCTGTGGTGCTTAAATTACTTAATGGTTGTATGGCATGTGCAGCCATTCCGGCAAAAAGCCCGCGGGCGTGTTTTTCTTTAAAGCGTTTAACAAAACCTGTTGCACTACTCAATGCTTTTAAGCCAAAACCCGCCATGGCCAAAGGATGTTTAGGAAAATGTAAAGGTCCTAAAGCATCTTCATCAATTAATGGCCAGGTAGTAATGAGGTTTTCCATTAAAGATATATAGGTCTTAGCATCGTTTCCCAGGCATTCAGCCGTTTTTTCGATAGAATGATCCAGTATGGCAGCTGTACCATCATCAAAAGGATGTGCTGCAGCCAAAACAGGTTGCAGGTATTCCAATCCATACTCCTTTAGCGGCAGGGTTCTAAAAAAGGGCGAAGCCAATGCCATCGGGTGGATCGCCGAGCATACATCGTGCATGAAGCCTGGTAAAGTAAGTTCGGCCGAACTGAGCCCTCCCCCAATTACATCTTTACCTTCGATAATTAAAACGGATAGCCCCTGTTGCTGCAAAAGAATGGCTGCAGCCAGTCCATTTGGCCCTGACCCTACAACAATTGCATCGTAATCCCGTTTTTCTAATTTCATCTGGTTATTTTATGGTTTCCAGTTTAAATAAAACGGTTCCGTCGTTTTTAATCTGCCATGCAGTAATGGGATTCATGTGGTATCCGCCAAGGTTTGGGCCACGGGCTTCTGCCAATTGCGCCAAAGTGGGTTGTAAATAACCGGTTTTGTCAGTAACGCGACTTAATATTTCTGTAGCCTCGCCCTTCCAATCCCACAAATACCTGAAATAAGTATGTGCCTTACTCAATACCGGTTCCTGTAAGTTAGCCAATTGCCATGTTTTCCCGGCATCGGTGCTTACTTCTACTGTTTTTACCTTACCTCTGCCACTCCACGCAATTCCACGTATTTCTACCCAGCCCTTATTTACTTTTTGAGGATAAGACGGATAGGTGATGATGGAACGCGCATCTAACTCAAAGCTAAACATTCTGATTTTATCTTTTACAGGGTAAGTATATTTTGACGTTTCTTCCCTGGTCATATAAGGTTCTTCTGAAAGCTCGATCCGCCTTAACCATTTGATATTCATGTTGCTTTCAAAACCGGGTAAAAGTAGCCTCATGGGATAACCTTGTTCAGGCCGTATGGCTTCGCCATTCTGGGCATAAACAATCATGGCATCATCCCAGGCTTTTGCTATGGGGATGGTACGCGTCATCACGGCTGCATCAGAACCTTCGGCCAGAAACCATTTGGCCTGATTACTGATGCCCACTTCGTTGAATAGCGTGGAAAGCATTACACCGGTCCACTCGCTCTGACTGGTAAGCCCTAAAATATCCTGCGGGGTCATTTCGGCTTTGCCTGTTCGAAAATTACCGGCACATTCGATAAAACAGGTCCGGGTAATGGATGGAAACCTTTTGATATCGGCAAGGGTGAATTTCATCGGATTTTCGACCAAACCATGAATAAGCAGCTCGTGTTTTGCCGGATCAATACTTGGAATACCTGCATGATGACGTTCGAAATGCAGATCGGCAGGTGTAATGGTGCTGTGCAGATCCTGCAAGGGGGTACGCGAAGAAATATCAGAAGGTTTGCGTACCGGTTGCTCAAATGGCGAACGTTTTCCGAGCTGACTCGGTCCGGGCCCAACTATTTTGGTCGGATCGTCAGTAATTTCAGGCAGAACCTGTATCTCCGGTGGTCTTTCACCTGCAAATAACGATTGTATAGGTAAAACTGCAGCTGCAATTACCCCTCCCAATAACGTTCGCCTGCTGATTTTTCCTGAGGCTATCTTTCGATCGTTCCTGTGCTTTTTCATTACTTTACCTCAGGTCCTCCTTTACGGTCGTCCATAATAAACAGTTTTTTCGCCGGCATCACCACTTTGTACAGGTTTTTGGCGTCGAGTACCACATCGGCTTTGATAATTTTATTGGCATTGAGCAGATAAGCGGTGATGCTGTATACTTCCTCATTGCTTAAAGAGCCAGGAAGATTATAGGGCATAGCCCGGCGCATATAATCAAACAACGTGGTGGCATAAGGCCAATAGTTGCCAATGGTTTTGGGCTTGCTTGAGGCTAATGTATCGCCAACCAAAGCATTTCCCAGGAGTTTAATACCGGGTTTTTCAGTACCATCAGTGCCATGGCACATTGCACATTTTTGAACATATAGTATTCTGCCCCTTTTTACGTCGCCCTGCCCTGCCGGCAAACCTTTCCCATCAGGACGGACATCGATATCCCAGGCCGCAATTTCCCGCGCGCTGGCAGGCCGGCCAAAACCAAATTTAGCCGGCCGTTTTAAACTATCCATTAATGGCCGCTGAACCTGCATCGGTGTAAATGCCGTTTTAAGAGACATCAATAACAACATTACAGGACATGAAAGTATGAGTGCCGTTTTTTTGTTCATCACCTTAATATTTACCCGCGTTTAAAGTGCTTTTTGGCAATACATACTGCCGGTCGTAACGATCAAGTACCACATAAATGGAATCTTTACGCTCATTGATACCGGAAAGAATAACCCTCGAGCCATCAGTGGTATCGTATTTCAGTACCATGCGATGGCGTTTTACTTCCCTTGGTTTCTCTGCAAATTCGCGGTCCCTACGGGTAGACCATGCCGCTTTATCGATCATTTTATTTTCATCGCCTATGTGCTGCCAGGCCGTTTTACTGATCCAGTTATCTTCTTTTGGTGTGACTTCTTTAGCTTTATCGGCACCTTTGCGCCCACCCCTTAAGGCCATTACATTTTTATCCTGCAGGTAAAGCACTTTATCAACCGTATCGGCATAATAATGAAATGCCCTTTGGCCTCCGGCAACACCGCTGATTTCGAAAGTACGCTGGATATCGCGCATCGGACTACCCCCGCCGTTTGATGGATCGATGAGCACCGGGCGGTTGATTTTGAAAGTGAGCGTGGTCCAGTTTTCGAAAGTGGCTTCCTGCCATCTGGTAGAATCGAGCGGATTAAATGGAATCACTTCTCCATTAATTTTAAACTCAGTTACGTGGTAGTTTCCCCTTAGCTTTTTAACACCCGCGGTTGCAGGCTGTTTATAAGGGTCGTATTTAAAGTTGATTACCTCAGTATAGGTAAGCACACCGAAGAAAATCACAAAAGTGAGCACCTTTAACGTAATACGGGTGTATTTAAGCCATGGTTTTTTAAAATCGGGATAAATCCTGAACGGAACGGTATAGCGTTCTAAAATGAGCAGGTTGTATAATTTAGGGAAATCGTCGGCAGCAATAAACAAGCCGAGCAGCACAAAATAAAATGCATAGACATGAACACCACCGTCGTAAGCATAATTTACGAAAGTGATGTCGCCCAATGCCGCTGCTAATAAAATGGCACCAAATGTGCTGGTTTTCCGGAAGAAAAGCATGGCACCGGCAACAATTTCGACCACGCCACCAAAAACCTGGTACCAGGGCACCACACCAACTGAAAGCCAGTATATTTTTTGGGCGGTAAAATTGCCGAAATTACTATTGAGCAACCCCAATGAAGGGTAAGGCATCTGCGTGGGAAAAAGTTTGGTAAAACCAAAGCCGATAATACCGATACCGGCACGATAGCGCACCACCACCCTGATCCAGTAATAAAGAATGTGATAAGATTTGCGTTTGCGATCAAAGACCGTCCAGATCAATGCGCCAATAAGGGCAAATACCAGTGCGATGCCCCAATCTGCATAATCTGCCAGGAAACTCCTTTTTGGAGGTAAAGCTGCACCATTTTCGTTATTGGTTTCAGTTTTTTTAACATCATCATTTTCTGTTTTACGCCTCTTGGCTCCGTCTTTTTTAACCGTTCCATCACCCGACGGGGAATCGGTAATATCACGTGGGCGCTGTACGCCGAAAAATGATAAAAAGCTGGGCTGGAAACGAGCAATATCGTACAGGTCACGGTAATGCGGTCGCGACCAATCCAGGGTAAAGACATTTTTATACCAATTGGCAGAAAAAGGAATAGACATGGCCAGAAAGAAAATAAACAGCACACGAAAGCCAAATTTCTTCTGCCACGACCATGGCTTTTTGGCAGCGACCTGTTGTGCTGTGCTTTCGTTTTCTATATCCTGCAGTTTTAATTCAGACATAACATTAAGCTTTTTTATAGTTTAAGTGCTTTGCGGCGGCTAAGCTTTAATGGATATTTTTTATCGATTTTGTTCAGTACCACATCAATTGAATTGTGGTGCTGATCGGTACCTTTCAGGATTATCGTGGCACTGTCAGGGCGGCTATAATTTAACCGCAGCTGTTCTCCTCTGTAATGGGGGTTCTTGTTATCCAATAGCAGTACATGGTTCACTGAATCGACAGTATAGCTGTAATAATGCCTTCCGGCGGTTCCGGCCAGTTCATAATCACGGTCTTTATCATTTTTAAATACCTGCTCATAATTTGCCGAATCAACAACGACCTCCCGGTCCGAGCGCACACTGATGGTGGCCCATTTCTCGAACACCACATCTTTCCAACGTACTGAATCAGCGGCAGCATAGGGCAATGTGCGACCATTAATTTTGAACTCGCTCACATTGTAAATCCCGGCAGCTTTGCTTAAACCTTTGGTACGCGGAAACTGGTAAGGATCTTGATGAAAACCCGAATAGGTTTTAAAGCCATAAAAGAAAACAAAAAAGAAAACCACCAATGTTTTAAGTACCCAGCGCAGGGTTTTGGTTTTGCCCGCGAAATGCGGTTTAAAACGATTAGGTGCGGTTGGCTGCTCTAGCGAAACGAGTTTATAAATCCGTTGTGCATCAAACCACAATACGAACAATGCAAAAGTGATCAGGTAAGTGGCATACACAAACTCACCACCTTCATAAGCCAGGTTGGAGATAAACACGTTTCCGGTAAATACCAGGATAATTGCTGCACCAATGGTGGCTGTTTTGCGGAAGAACAATAACATGCCTGCAAGGATTTCTATTGCGCCTAAAAATGATTCGTAGGCAGGTACAATGCCCAAACTCATCGAGAATATTTTCCAGTCGGTAAAATCGCCATAACTGGTATTTAAATTACTGATGGAAGGAAAAGGTGCCTGCAAAGGAAAAAACTTGATAAATCCGTACCCGATAATACCAATGGCCAGGCGGTAACGTACCACCACCCTTAACCAGTAATAAAGCTGGTTGTAATCGACTTCCTTATATTTCGTTCTGCCCCAGCCTATTGCGCCGATTATGGCAATTCCTGCAACAATGATCCAGTTCACGAAACTATCGGCCCCCGGCAGAAATTTTGCAGATAAGCGTGTAAGGTTAAAAATATCGCCGTAGCTGATATGCAGCCAATTAAAGCTAAAAACAACTTTAAAAAAATCGACACTTAAAGGAGCGGCCTGAAGGATAAAAAAGAGGAAAAAGAACCTGAATATCTGCTTTTCCCGGTCCGTCCATAGCGGTGGCGATGATGTATTCGTTTTACTCATTGATTTATTTTTAAGGTTATCGATTGGAAGCGGTAGCCGCTGGCTTACGCGGTTCTTTAATCACCTGCCTTTTAGCCAGGTCATATTTCTGCCCAGCAGCAAGGAAGAAAAACGGCCCGTTTGCAGCGGTAAAATCTTCACGGCCATTCACCACATGTTTTTCGCCATTGTTCGTAATGGTATTATAATCGTAAATGGCCACTAAAGAATGTCCGAGCACTTGCAGCGTATCGCGCTGTACCAGAACGGCTGTAGCTTCATTCAGGCCAATACCAATTAAATCGGGTGCTTTACGAATAAAATCGACCAGGTCGAACTGGCGGTTTCGCACCAGTAGATGCTGATCAATTGCCGAATTTTTAAGAAAACCCAATCCCTGGGTATGGTCGCCAACCAGGATCTGTGCGCCTTTGGTATCACCACGCCACAAAAAAGAGCCCATAATACTTGCGCCAGCCGAGCTACCTGCAATTACACCACCCCTGTTGAGCAGATCGATAAATGCCTGATGGGTAAGGGTATTGAGGTAAGAATCGGCAATACGCCATTGGCGGCCACCTTCAAAATAAACGGCAGTTGCATTTTTTAAAGGGGCAATAAACTTCTCGCTATTGGCTTCCTTAAAATCACTGGTATGGAAAAGACTTACATTTTTGATCCCTGTTTGACGTTTCACCTCTTCAACGCCTTTTTTATCGTAAGCTGCCGAATCGCCCGATGCAGTAGTTACCACCACCAATACGGCCTTATCTTTACCACCGGCCAGTTCGGTAAACTTCTCCCAGATATCGCGCTGCGAACCTACATTACCACCAATGATCAACAGGCTGCCTTTTTCGGGACCATGCCTGGTATCAGATTTCTTAACAGTAATTGGCGAGGGTTGGGCAAAGGCCGGATAACCAAACGCAGTTAAGGCCAAAAGAAAAATGCTTAGTTTTTTCATGATCAATTTTTTAATAACCAGGGTTACGGTTTGGTCCTGCCAATTGCGGATCAACCAAAGTTTCGTTATAAGGAATCGGAAAAAGATAAAGGTGTTTATCAGGGAGGGCCAGTACAGCCTGTGCACGGTCTGTGCGCACCAGGTTAAACCAGCGATCGGCTTCGAATGGAAATTCTACCTGGCGTTCTTTTTCGAGTGCCAATAAAATATCACTCAAAGTAGCGGCGGTAGTTGCGCTAAGTCCTGCACGGCTACGTACTGCATTTAAATCGGTTTGTGCACTGTTAGTGCCTACCAGGTTGCCCTGTTGCGCTCTGGCTTCTGAACGGATAAGGTATAATTCGGCAATGCGGATGACATAAGCAGGATCGGTACCCAACGGATTGCGGTAATACAACTTGCCGTACCATAAATTGCCCGGAGGTGCCGTTTGCGCGATCAGGCTATTCCGGTTACCGCCAATAGCCGGATTATTCAACAAAGCAACCAGCGCGTCGTTAGGCGACCACTCCCTGCGCCCGCCCAAAGCCGGTGGCAACCACCAGTTACTGTGTCCGTTGGTATTCGAGGTGGTGTAAGCCAGTTCGAGTACCGATTCATTAGTAGCAACGGCATTATTAGCAAAAAATGCACTGTAGGGAGCCACAAGAGAGTAATTTCCATTATCGTTAATTACCAACGTAGCAAATTGCTCGGCCAGTGCCCAGTTTTTCTGGTAGAGGTAAAACCTGGCTTTAAGCGCCTGCACCGTACGCAAACTTACCCGGTTACGATTTACTGCTGCTGGTACCAACGTTTCTGCCGAGTTTAAATCTTTCAATACCTGTACATAGGTATCGGCTAGGCTGCTGCGTGGAATATTACTGTTATCTGAAGAGTTATTGGTCGGTTTTAAAATCAGCTGTACACCGCCCCAGCCACGTGCCAGATCGAAATAAGCCAATGCGCGTACGAAATAAGCTTCGCCAAGGTATTGGTTCTTTAGCGCCGTAGTAAGCAGCGGATCACTAACGGTTGGTACCTTATCGATAATATAATTGGCCTGTGATATGGTTTTGTAAATGGCCGTCCATGCCGACTGCACATAACCATTGGTAGCAGAAGTAAGGTGTTTGGTAATCTCGTTAGGATCTGCCTGCGAGCCCGACCATTGGATATCACCGGCAGATAAATAGGAAAGTGCCGGAAAATTTGAGCCATAATAACCATTGGCAGCTAGCAGGTTAAATAAACCATTTGCTGCAGTGGCTGCCGTACCGGCATTAATGATGGCCTGGTCCTGGTCTACCTGCAACTGGGGCTGTACTTCCAGAAACTTTTTGCAGGAAGAAAACAGGAATATGACTGCGAGTATATATATAACTTTTTTCATGATTGATTATTCGGTTTAAAAAGTAATGTTTGCACCTATCTGGAAAGTACGTGGCACGGGCGGCGTACCCAAATCGTAGCCCAATACAGTAGCCGACGAAGACACATTGATCTCCGGATCAGGCCCTTTGTATTTAGTCCATAACCAAAGGTTTGATCCACTGGCGTATATCCTTACAGAATTCATCCTTGCTTTTTTGATAAAATCTTTTGGCAGGTTATAACCCAGGGTTACATTGCTGAGGCGAAGGAAAGACCCATCTTCAATGTTGCGGCTGGTTGGGCTTAAAGTATAATTCTGTCCGTAAGCAGTTAACCTTGGCATATTGGTAATATCGCCCGGTTTCTGCCAGCGATCTAACTGATATATATCCATTGCCCTGTTGGCATCGCGGGTACCGCCACCTTCAAGAAAATAGTTATTATTGTTGTAAACCTTGTTGCCATAAACAAAATTGAAGAACACCGATAAATCGAACCCTTTATAGCTGAGGTTATTGGTTAAACCACCATTAAATTTCGGTAATGCATTCCCAACCGGAACAATATCATTTGCGTTGATTACTCCATTATGGTCGGCATCTTCGTATACTGCATTTCCAGTCTGTGGATCAACATAAAGCTGGTTATATACAAAGAAAGTGTACATCGATAAACCCTGTACCATGCGCTCGGCAGCGTAAGCGGCAACTACCGGGGTAGGCAGCTTTTCGATTTTATTGATATTGCGCGAAATATTAAAATTGGTACTCCACTTAAATGCACCATCGAGGTTAACACTGCTAATGTTCAGCTCCAATCCTTTATTGCTCATTTCACCGGCATTGGTAAGGATAGAAGAAAATCCCTTACTCGAAGCCAGCGGCAAATTAAGCAGCAGGTTACTGGTGTATTTATCATAAATATCACCACTTAAAGTCAACCGGTCTTTAAAGAAATTTACATCAAAACCAATATTGGCCTGGCGGGTGCTCTCCCATTTCAGATCGGGATTGGCCAATTGCGAAGGCGACGTACCCGGATTGTTCTGGTAGTTGGCACCTGCACCCCATAAACCCCGCGAGGCAAAATCGTTAATACCATTCTGGTTTCCGGTTACCCCGATACTTCCGCGGAGTTTTAAATCGGAAATTACGGCAACATCCTTTAAGAAATTTTCTTGTTTAACACGCCATGCCAAACCTGCTGAAGGGAAATATCCCCATTGGTGGTTGGCACCAAAACGCGAAGAGCCATCGGCGCGTATACTGAAAACCACATAATATTTGCCGCCATAGTTGTAATTTAAACGGGCGAAAAATGAAGATAGCCTGTATTGCGTTTCTGATGCTGATGAAGTGGTATTAGCTGCTGAGGCAATCTGCTGAAAAGAATCGTTCGGAAAATTGGTTCCCTGCGCCAGCGTCTGGTTAGAAATCGACCCCTGTAACGAATTACCGATCAAAGCCCCAAAAGTATGTTTGCCGGTAACATGGTTATAATTTAATGTTTGTTCGTTGGTCCAGATGGTGTTATTGCTTTCACTCGAAGTACCGAGGTTTTTGTTCGCAATACCCAGGTTAGTTAAGCTGTTCCAATACTGAAACTCCTTGTATTGGTTATAATCAACACTCCAGCTGGTCTTAAAGGTTAAATCTTTGGTAATACTTACTTCACCATACAAATTGCTGATCAGCCGGTTACTGGTGCTGTTCATATTGGTATTGTTCAACAAAACATCAAGATTATCAAAACCTGCCCACTTGCCTGGAGTTCCATCGGCATTAAACTCTGGCAGATAAGTTGGCGTGTGCAAGGCTGATTGTAAAATACCTCCTTGTGGCCCATCCCCTACACGTGCATTGGTGCGGTAAGTTTGGGTAAGGATATTACTGGTTCCAATTTTTACATAATCGTTAATTTTCTGATCGAGGTTCAGTTTAAAACTTCCCCTTCTAAAATCGTTTGTTTTAAGGGTTGCTTCCTGTTTATTCAAGCCACCACCGATATAATAAGTCGTTTTATCGTTACCGCCCGAAACAGAAATATCATAGTTCTGCAAAAGTCCGGTGCGGAAAGCTTTACTTAAACGGTCGTAAGTATTTTGATCCTGTGGCAAACCACGTGGCGCTGGCGAAGCAGTAGGATTATCGGTTAATGCCCTAAATGGCTGAAACCGATAGGTAGTAACTAGCGGTGTTCCATTTGCAGCAGCAATGGCAATGGCATCGGCGTTTGAATTGCGGTAAAATTCGTTGATCAGTTCAGCGTGTTGCGGACCGGTTACCAGATCCCACAATTTTGGTGCTTTTGCCACTCCTACATAAGCACTTAAACTTACTTTTGGTGCCGTATTGTATTTACCGCGTTTGGTGGTAATTACGATTACCCCATTGGCTGCGCGTGCACCATAAATGGCTGTGGCATCGGCATCTTTTAAAACGGTTACACTTTCAATATCATCCGGACTGATATCGGATAATGGGTTATTTGCCTGTCCCTGGGTAGTAATTTTTTGCAACGATCCGCTATTTACATAAACACCATCAATTACATACAGCGGATCGTTGCTGGCGTTGATTGAAGTTGTACCCCGGATCCGGATAAACATCCCATCGCCCGGAACACCTGTAGAAGTACTTACCTGCAGCCCCGGTGCTTTTCCCTGCAATTGTTCGGCAAAAGTGGCGGTTGGCTTGGCCCTTACTTCATCTACCGCAATGGTAGAAACCGAACCGGTTAACGATTTTCTCGTCTGTGTACCGTAACCCACCACCACTACATCATTTAGCTGGCTGTTTACTTCTTTTAAGCGGATAGTAACAGGACTTGTACCCACCACAATTTCTTTGGTTTCATAACCAACTGAACTTAAGATTAAGGTATAGGGCAATTTTTGGCCGGTTACAAAAACAAATTTTCCATCCCCATCAGTCGAAACCACGTGGGTAACACCTTTAATTCTGACTACAACACCTGGTAATGGCTGTTTGGTCAAAGAATCA
This sequence comes from Pedobacter vanadiisoli, assembly GCF_042684385.1. Lineage (NCBI taxonomy): Bacteria > Pseudomonadati > Bacteroidota > Sphingobacteriia > Sphingobacteriales > Sphingobacteriaceae > Pedobacter > Pedobacter vanadiisoli. The sequence goes on from NZ_JBHULL010000035.1 coordinate 23,523, forward strand.
ATTACTGTACCTGCCAACTTGGAATTAATCAGTGGCGGCGGCTCTACCTGGGCAAAAATTTTAAGGGGTACGGCCAGCACAGTGAGGAGCAAAACGAAGCTGGCCAATAAGAATGTTTTTTTCTTATGGAGAAATATTTCCATATTTAACGGGTTTTATGTTAATGATTCAATTCATTGGATAAAGCTGAATGGATATCAGTGCGTGATTGGCGTTACAGAACTGATATTCCGTGATAACCGGCGAGGCTTCCTTGCCGGTTCTTTTTTGGCAATAATTTTAACACATATTTAAGGAGGAATTGGTGGTCGGGTTTTAAGGTAGCCATAGGTTTCGTCTACAGCCTTTGGTAAAAATCAAAATCAACAACAGCACATGTTCCCATGAAAATAGATATTTAAAACAGAGCGTTTAAGATTAATATCAGAGGTAGAGGAGATTTGGGGTGTTACTGTTGCATTCATGATCAGCGCAAACATATTGATAAATATTTAATCTACAAAATCTATAGACTAACTATTAATAATGTTACAAGGGCTATTTTATTGAATTTGAGGAAATAAGATGATGGCTACGCTAAAAACCAAACCGCCTTACAATATATTGTAAGGCGGTTATCTACTTCCCATGCTTAAGGCTTCCAGAAGATTGAAACTGCATACATTTACAGTTGAGGGTAAGTTCTTCGCCCACTGTTTTTGCGCGTAATTAACAGTGTCGAAACTGACGACAACATCAGTAGCAATCCGGCCAGTATAATCGCATTTACAGGATTAGCACCAAGCCATGTTTCGTAATACAGGGGCATCGTAACGTTTTGCAGGAGCATGGGTACCACGATAAACATGTTAAAGATACCCATATATATTCCGCTCCTTTCTGCCGGGATGCTGCCTGCCAGTATCACATAAGGGTTACCCATCATACTCGCCCAGCACAAACCCAAACCGGTTATGGGGATAAAAACCAGGTAGGGACTATGAAAATAGGGCAAAGTAAACAAACCCAGCCCTGCCAGAAACAAGCAACCGCCGTGTACCACCTTGGCCCCCCAACGCCTGCCCAGCTTAACAAGCAGAAATGCCGAGGAAAATGCAACGAAATTATAGTATGCACCCATCTGTCCTGTTAATATATCAGATTGTCTGAAGGCGGTCGGGTCAGCCGGATTGTATACTGTATGCGTTAGGCATTTGGCAATGTATATCCAGTAAATGAACATGGCATACCAGCTCAGAAACATCATGGGGATCATTTGCTTCATTGCGGCAGGCATGTTTTTACATGCGACGTAAATATCGGTGAAAATTGATTTTAGGCTATTTTTCGCATCAGCTAATGCTTTATGATCTTCAACTGTTAACGGATTTTCCTTTGTGGTCTTGAGTGTCCACAAGATCGAACCAATGGAAATTACGGCCCCCACCATAAAAGCTATAATGGTTGTCATGGGTATATGGTGCGCGTTTACGGCATACTTATTTACACCCAGGGTGATCAGCAATGTTGGCGTCAGATAAGATAAGGTTTGCCCCAAACCGGTAAAAGCACTTTGGGTCAGGAATCCGGCAGAGTGCTGCTCCTCTGGCAATTTATCACTGACAAATGCCCGATATGGCTCCTGGGTAATGTTATTGGCTGCATCCAAGATCCAAAGTATGCTGGCCGCCATCCACACTGAGCTGCTGAATGGCATAACAAAAAGGCATAAGCTGCAAAATATAGCGCCTACCAAAAAGTAAGGCGTGCGCCTTCCCCAACGGGTAACGGTTTTGTCGCTCATTGCCCCCACAATAGGTTGAAGTATAAGACCAGTTATAGGCCCTGCAAGCCATAGATAGGGCAAATTCTTTTCTTCAGCACCCAAATACGAATAAATAGGGCTCATATTGGCCTGTTGTAAACCAAAACTGTATTGCAGCCCCAGGAAACCGAAGTTCATGTTAATGATCTGCCAGAAGGAAAGTTTTATTTTTAGGTGACGCATATCAATGGGGTGTTGTACTTAAAATTTCTAACTTTTTGTTTATGATAATGTCTGCCAGGTTTGCATGTGCCTGGATAAGCACACTCTCCTTCTGCAATACTTTTTCAGTAAAATCATCAATGGCTTCACGACTTCGCTCCAGCCGGTTCTCATGGGTTTGCTGGTAGCTGGTATTGATGAAAATACGATAGTCGACCTCGCTTAACATGGACGTGTAGGTTCCCTCTACAATAACGACACGTAAATTGTGAAGGGGTAATTCTTGATGTTCCAATTCGTCGGTAAACCAGTTCATATAGGGAACTTCAATCTGGCTGGCCTGCCCCCTGCGAAGGGTAATAATATCCTGATTTAATTTTTCTGCATCTACTTCAGTATAACCGATATGATCAAAATTACGCAACCGTTCTTCGTGGTTTTTGCGTGGTGGTAACCTGAAATAATCGTCTTGATGCAGGAGCACTGTTTCATAGCCTTGGTTTTGCAGCACTTCTTTTAAAGCTGAACTAAGCGTTGTTTTTCCACAGCCCGATTCGCCGGCTATACTGACCACCAGCACGCCATCTTTGGGAATGGGCAGCCCCTTAAGTATGCGACTTGCACACATTTTAAATGCTTGATGGGCGTAAATATGCTGATTGACCAAAGCGGGTAACAGTTTATGCAGCATTTCAGGATGATTAACTGAGACATCTGCCAACAAATAACCCAAGGCACTAAAGCAAAGATTTTTCACCCCACCGGCTTTACCTGCCCGTATATCGTAATACTCAGAAAAGGGCCGTTCCTGTTCGGATGACGACAGGCAGGTAACTATGCTATTCCGAAGCTTTTTGGCCAGATCGGTGAAACCTGCCACCACCAAACCTGCCGCAATAAAACCGTTCACTACCGGCCAGATACCTCCATTATGAAAATGGCCGGGCCTGTTCTTAAAATTGAAACTGTAGTTGTTCAGTAACTGCGCATAAGACGGATCAGTGTTTTCTATTTCAGGCCAGAATGCTGGTATTCCGATATGGCCGTAATGCGAAAGTGTCTGCTCTAACTTAACTGCCAATTTTTGCCGGCTTTCAGCAGATGGGATATTCAACAATAATAACAAACCTATGCTCCAGCCATCATAACGTTCCACCCGATCGCCAGGCGAAAAGGAAGCAATAAAATTGTTTTCCAGCCGATAGGTAGCCAGCGTTTTCTGTTGTGCTACCGTATATAAACTATTATCCAAAGGCTGCTCAAACAGGTAATGCCGTTTGATGGCAGATTTTACAAAGGCGGCTTTTTCCGTGTAGATTGCCTCGTTAAAAAAACTTCCGGCCAAGCTCAATGCCCAATATCTTAATAGCTGATCGTAGAGCACATAGCCATGAGTGATGTACTCATCGGCCCAATTGCTGCTCATTGGCACATACATAAGGTGTTTGCCATTGAACTCCCAATGATCTGCCAACTCAAATATGAGCTTTGCCTGTTCCTTTACAACTTGATAGAAATCCTGGTCTTGCTGATGTTGCAGGTAACTGATACTGCCAATAAGCCACCAAAAGCTGGCATCGGTCCGTCCGGCAGTTCCGCCAAAACTAATCTTGATGATTTCTCCCTGCTGATTGATGGCAACATTAGATGGTATTTGACCAGATCCGCTCGCCGCCTGCTGCAAAACTTTTAGTGATTTTAAAAAAACGCTGTAAAGATCAGACAATCCGTTGCTCAAAATGCCTAACCCGGTAACGACGCTATCCCTGGCCCAAACATGCGAATAGTTATCCTTTGCCTCGGCCGAAGCGAGCAACACCCCATTTTGAACAGCGCCACTAACAACCCCGACAGCTTTTTCATATAAGTGCTTGTTCTCCATATAAAGTGATGTAAATTATGAGTTTTTCAGAAAAAACAAGCTGATTGCCACCACGAAATGACAATCAGCTTTTGTATTTAGAAACTAAATGATACCGTTCCTGACACCGTTCTACCTGTAATAGAACGTGCACGTACAATATTGTTTTGATTATCGGTAATGGAGCCTTCTTCTGCTTCGGTAAAGCCTAAGGCATTGAATACGTTATTGGCATTTACAGCCGCAGACCAGCGTTTGTTAACCTGGTATAACACAAATGGATTTACATATGCGTAAGCAGGCAACTTAAGTGAATTTACATCCTGGCTGTAAGAGCTGGTTGTACCTAAAATACTTGCACCAAACGAAAACTTCTTCACATTGAATGTGGGCGTTAAACTGTAGATCACATCGGCCTGACGACGTGGTTTGTTACCTTTGAATGCCCCGGCAATGATACGGGCATGCGTATAGGTAACGTTACCGCGCAGGTCAAAAAAGCTATTAATATTCGCTACTCCTTCCAGTTCCAGGCCGTAAGCGCGATAGCTGTTCTGTATAATCCGTTGCGTGGTCACTTCGTATTCACCAGCTTCGTTTGTATGGGCATAGAAACCGGTAAGGAACAGTCCTCCTTTGTTGTATTTATACTTCAGCCCAAGTTCAGCCTGGTTAATGCGGTTAAACTTTGTGGCTACATCTCCCTCGGCAAATACGCTTGGAGTAAACAGGATACGATCTGCCTGTGCTGAAGCACCAGAGCTATAGCGTGCAAAAACTGCCGACGAAGCATTCATCATATAATTGATACCCAAAGAGTAAGAAACATAATCATAGTTATAATTAACCGGTTTAGCGGCAGCATAATTGATAGCCGATACACTCTGCTCATTTGCTCCGATACTACCATCATTGTTTACATCAAAGCTTCGCTGAACATTCCCGGAATAGTTACCTCTCACCTGGCCGATATCATACCTGATACTGCCGTCAATATTTATTTTTTCGTTAACATCTACTCCAATTCCAAGGTATGGCGCTGAAATATCATAAGTCACGTTATAATTACGGTGCAGGTTTCCCCATGCCGGAACGCCATAGGCAAAAAGACCATTCGTACTCTGCGGCACATTGCCTGCACTAGTGATGTTGAGGGGCTGCGAATTTTTTCCTTGCAACGTAGTAAGATAAGAATTAAATACCCAGTCCATATTGATATTTTGGCTAGATTTATAGTAACCCGCACTTAGGGAGAGTAGATCGAACTTTTTCTTCAGCTTAAAATCATTCACAAAGTTATTGAAGTTATTGAGTTTCGCATCGAAGATGTGTATGAGCATCGCATCACCTGCATAAGCTTGCCCGGTTATAGCATTAGTTACCGTTGCTCCTGTGAGGTTTCTTCCGGTAGCCGCTCCAATTTGCGTAAGCATGCTGCTCAACGTACCTGCTGATGCAGGAAACGGCGCAATGAACTGACCGGTATTGAATGATGCCCGGCCCCGGTCTTCCACTGTCCAGCCACTGCCCAGATCAAACTGCAGCTCGGCGCCTATTGATTTTGAAACGGGATGCATACCATTACGCACATCGCTTACATACGGCGCACCATTTGAGCCTAAACCCTGCGTTTGCAAAAGATAGGGGGTTTGCAATGCCCCACGCCTGATATCAAATTCTGGCAATGAAGAATAGCTGGGATTGCCATTGGTTCCGGAAACCGATACCGGCATAGGAAGGTAAGCTGCTGCACGGTCGTCTAAAAACTTAAAATAGACTCTTGCATAACCATTGGCAAACTGCTTGGTTAGGTTGGCTTTAAACTGCCCGCCATTGTTTGCCTGGAAGCCTGCTGTACGTGGTCCCTCACCCTGTCTGAAAAAACCACCAACATGGAAGCTAAAGCCATTTCCTATCGGGGCGCCGTAATCAAAATCAGTCCTGAAATTCTGGTAATCCAGTCCTACTGATGTAGATAGGCTTCCGCCCTCCACATTTCCGTTTTTACTGATGAAGTTGATTACACCTGCAGGAGAGTTGCTGGCCAGTGTTGAAGCAGAGCCGCCCCTAATGGCTTCAATACGATTAATATTCTGATCGGCGCGCAAAAAGATATCTGCTGTAGCAAAGGCAATATCACCGAATTGAAGTACGGGCAGGCCATCCTCTTGCAATTGCAAATATTTTGAACCACCTGACGACAAGGGAACGCCCCTAACAGTGATATTGGTATTTCCATCTCCACCCGATGATTCCGCCCGGATGCCCGGTAGTAATTTAAAAATTTCTGCTGTGGTACGCGGAGCTGCTTTTAGGATGTCTCCGGGTTTTACACTGCTCACCGATAAACTTGTACCTAACTTATTTGCCGGATTATTAACGGCGGTTACCACAATTTCGGTAAGGGCCATCGCATCACTTCCCGAGAGTACCACATTTACGGTATCTATGCTGCCCTGACTGAGGTCGATAGTACGTTCAATCGCTGCAAAACCGGTGTAGCTTACCCTTAGCTTAATTATACTTTTAGGAAGGTTGCTCAAGATAAATGTACCATTTGCATCAGTTGCCGTATTACGCGGTACCGTGAGGCACTGTATAGTAGCCCCAGCCAATGGCTCATTACTTTTGTCGGTAACTTTTCCCTTTACCGTAGCTGTTTCTTGAGCGTTAGTGTACAAAACACACAAAAGCATCAAGCTGAATAGAATTACTTTTTTCATGACTTGTTTATATTTGGTAGACACAAATCTATAGGCCGTACCCTGAACTTTGCCTTACTTTTTACCCCTGTTCAGCGCAAACGTTTCCGCAAACATTTGCGGAAACGTTTGTTGTTGATAATTCATATATTTACAGCACTAATTTTCATGTGATGAAGCCATCTGTTACGCTAAAGAAAATCTCTAACATGCTAAATATTAGCATATCTACTGTTTCCAGGGCACTAAAAAACCATCCTGATATATCTGAAGCCACACGGAACAAAGTGCAGGAACTGGCAGGTATGCTCGATTATGTTCCCAACGCCCATGCCATAAGCTTGCGTACCAATAACAGCAAGGAATTTGGTATCATTGTGCCTTCCATATCCAGTTATTTCTACCACTCTTTTATCAGTTCAATTGAGGAAGAGGCAAGACGCTTCGGTTACTCACTGGTTATCCTTCAATCCGGAGAAGACCCGAAAATAGAATTAGAGAATGTAATTAAATGTAAAAACGCAAGGCTTTCGGGCATCTTCATTTCCATAACCTCAGAAACGGAAGACATCAGTGAATTGTTAAAACTTGATCAGCAAAATATCCCAACGATATTTTTTGACAAGGTTCCGGCATACGAGGCCTGCAACAAAGTCTGCACCGCCGACACAGGTGCGACAAGGCTGGTCGCCGATCTGCTGATCAAAAAGAAGAAAAAGAAAATACTGGCGATGTTTGGCAATCAGCACCTGTCCATCACTCAGGTAAGAGTACAGGCTTTTAAGGAGTTTATGGAACAACATAATTGGGGGAAAAAATTTGAAATTGTTTATGCCCATAGTCCGGCACAGGCTTCAGAGCAACTGCATTTGGCTTTTCAAAAGAAGAACAAACCCGACGCCGTATTTTGCATGAGTGATGAGATACTTACCGGCGTGATGAAAAGAGTACAAATGTTAAAAATTCAAGTGCCAGAGGAGCTGGGTATCATCGCAATAAGCGATGGCTCTGTTCCGCAATTATATTACCCTGAAATTACCTATGCAGAAACCAGTGGTTTCAAGCTGGGCAAACTAGCCTTTAGCCGTATGATGACCTGTATTGCAGGAACGCCGTTTGTGCAGAGTATTGTTGATGAATCGGTTTTGATTTTCGGAGGGTCTATTTAAATTCATTCAGACAATATGCAGTATATGAAGATAATTTTCCCGCCCCGTTATAAAAAAGTCAATTAGAAAGTTGGCTTTTTGTCCCTTCTGCCTGGCTTCCTTCGTCGGTGTTCAGGATAAACTTCTCGCCGAGCATAAAATAAATAAGCCTCACAACAACGTTGCAAGGCTTTTAAATCTGCTCCTTCTGCTGGGCTCCCTTCACCTACGCTCAGGATAAACTTCTCGCCCAGCATAAAATAAATAAGCCTCACAACAACGTTGCAAGGCTTTTAAATTTGCTCCTTCTGCTGGGCTCGAACCAGCGACCCTCTGATTAACAGTCAGATGCTCTAACCGGCTGAGCTAAGAAGGAATCCGGCTATCCAAAAAAACAGTTTCTTTAAGCTTTTCAGCAAAAATCCGCTTGTTCGTTTTGGGAATGCAATATTAGGGCTTTTAAATTATTTATGCAATATTTGCAGTGAAAAATTTTTAAAAAAAATTAATACATATATATGAGTCTGATAATCATAGGTACTGTAGCTTTTGACGCTATTGAAACCCCTTTCGGTAAAACTGATAAAATTGTAGGTGGAGCAGCAACATACGCAAGTTTAGCGGCTTCTTACTTTTATAATAAAGCAAAAATTGTAGCCGTAGTGGGCGACGATTTTCATCAATCAGACATCGATATCTTCACTAAACATGGTATTGATACCGAAGGATTACAGATTAAAGCAGGCGAAAAATCGTTTTTCTGGTCAGGCAAATACCATAATGACATGAATAGCCGCGACACCTTAATAACGGAATTAAATGTACTGGAAAACTTCGATCCGGTTATTCCGGAAAGCTACCAGGACTGCGAATACCTGATGTTGGGCAACCTCACGCCACAGGTACAGCAAACCGTGATTAAACGTCTTAAAAATCGTCCGAAACTGATCGTAATGGATACCATGAATTTTTGGATGGACATTATGATGGATGATTTACTGGAAACCATTAAACTTGTTGATGTATTAACCATTAATGATGCGGAAGCACGTCAGCTATCGGGCGAATACTCTTTGGTTAAAGCGGCTAAAAAAATCCTGGCCATGGGGCCGAAATACCTGATCATTAAAAAGGGCGAACATGGGGCACTGTTATTCCATGGAGACCAGATTTTTTCTGCTCCGGCATTACCTTTGGCAGAAGTATTTGATCCTACAGGAGCTGGCGATACCTTTGCAGGAGGTTTTATCGGTTATCTGGCGAAAGTGGGTACAATCAACTTCAATAACATGAAAAACGCGATCATTTACGGCTCAGCCCTCGCTTCTTTCTGTGTAGAGAAATTTGGAACTGAAAAATTATTGAATTTAACTGAACAGGAAGTTGCAGCAAGAATCCAGGAATTTGTAAACTTAAGTGCTTTTACAATAGAAGTATAAAAAAAATGGTCATTCTGAGCTTGTCGGTTGGCGTTATACCAGCCATTTCGGCAAGCTCAACATGACCCATCTTATCGGCGCTCGTAAAACGTTTGCGTCAAACAACCATATCAAAACCCGGCAGCTGCGGGTTGTTTATTCCTGAGGTTAATTACTGTTCTGCTAATTACCGGCTGCAAGGCAATGAGCATAATCGATAACAGACAAAGAACCGCAATCCACTCGTAATAGCTTACACAGAACTGCAGGAAGGTCTGTTTTTGCACGGCTTTGTTTAATAAACCAATTGCTGCTTTCCCGGCTTCATCGCTGGGCATTCCCCTATTGCTTAATGCCGCTTGATACATTTTCAATCTATCCGGCAAGTTAAAATCGAGCAAAGTCAAGCTACTCCGTAAATCATCATTATGTTTTCCTTTAAAATATAACTGATAGAAATTAATAAAGGCTAAACTCAGGCTAAAGGTAGAAAAACGAACAAAAATACCAACGGAAGATGCCGATTGACTCAGTTTCTCCGGAACAGAAGACATGATAAACATCACAATCGGCGACATCACCATCCCAGCCCCCACACCCTGTATAAATAAAGGCAGGTAAAAATTCCTGGTTCCCGCTTCAGTTGCAAATAACTGGCACATCCATAAGAAAAACACAAAAAGGAATATAAAACCCGTTACCCAAAGCACCCTTAAATGTTTCTGACGGATGAGAAAACGAATTGCAATGACAGAGCCTGTAACCACCCCACCAATATTAAAAATCATGATTTCGTTGGCATGGAGTGAATCCATTCCCAAAACAGTAATAAAGTAGGATGAGGTAAGGCTGAAAGCACCGCGGATTACATACAGAATCACCAAAAAGACAATGCCGATGGCAAAATTTCTTGATTTAAATACACTCAGATCAACAGCCGGCCTTTTTAAAGTGCTTTGCCTCGCTACAGAAACCAGAAACAAAAACAGGATAGCAAAAATACAAAGCTGAATACTCGAATCATCAAGCCAATCGTACTGTTGCCCATAAACAAGTACATAGGCAATTAAGACCAGCATTGTAGCAAAGAGTACAAAACTCATCCAGTCTATTTTGTACAGTGGTGTTTTGCGTAAAACATGTACCCTGTTCATGATGCAAAAAAGCAGTGCAGCACTAGGCAAAAAACAAAATATAATTGCCTTATACACCACATTATACTCAAAATTCTCTACTATAGGCACAGAGAACAGGGCGGTAACCGGCGATACACACAAAATCATTCCATAAAAAATAGTGTAACCTGTTTCTTTTGCATGTTCCGACTTTAACCTGCTGAAAAGCAGGTTTAGTGAAATACTGGTTAAACCACAGTTTACAATGCCCTGCAAAAATCTTAAGGCAAAAATCAGCCAGATTTCGCGCGTATGATAACACCAATAAGCAATCAGGACCTCTAAAATAATACAGATCAATAAATAATCTTTAGTAACTACCCTGGCAAAAAAACGCCGTTCAACCACAGCAAAACTGGCTACCGCAGCATAAAACATCAGTAACGAAAACTGAACATCGGAAGCATTTGCCCCGTAATAACCTGCCGCAGCAGTACCATCGGCGGTCGACAATGCAAAAAGCAATACAGATGATAAAAGCACTGCAAAAATGCTCAGTATGATCAGCCATTCAGGGACCCTCGCTTTAAATACAGGCAGTTGATCAGTCATTTTTTTTCACTTTAACAATGGCACTCATTCCTGCACTTAATGCATCGATCCCTTTTTCCTGCTTATCTAAACGGATACGAACCGGAATTCGTTGCGCAATTTTCACAAAATTCCCTGTCGAATTATCGGGTGGCAACAATGAAAACCTCGAACCGGTTGCACCAGATAGCGATTCAATTTCACCTCTAAACGATTGCCCGGGGAAAGCATCTACCTCAACATCAACCTTTTCGCCAATATGCATTTTAGCAATCTGTGTTTCCTTAAAATTAGCTACCACCCATTTTCCTGCACTTCTGTCTACTAAATAGGCGATGGTTTGGCCGGTTTGAACCAATTGACCTACCTGTATGGTCCTTCTACCCATTTTGCCATCATAAGGGGCTACAATAACCGTGTAAGAGGTATTCAGGTTATTTCTTTTCACTACAGCCTCTCTTCTTTTTATTTCAGATTCCAGCACGCTGCTCTGCGCTTTAATATCATTCGTTCTAGAAATAGCTGTTGCATAATCTTCTTTGGCCCCCAGGTACTCTGCCTGTGCCACTTGCAATAAGCTTTCAATTGTTTCCAACTGTTGCCGGGTAGCCGATTCTGCATCGAACAGTTTTTTATAGCGATTATATTCCGTTTGCTGTTTCCAAAGTTTGGCCTTTGCAGCGGCAATTTTAGCCTCGGCAACCAAAGCGGTGCTTTGTGCTGTTTTAATATTACTTTGTTGTACCGAAACCTGTGCTTTTGCATTTAACAAAGAAGCCGAAGCCTCATCTTGTTGAACGGTATAATCATCATCATCAATCAGCACCAGTGTATCGCCCTTTTTCACTTCCTGGTTTTCTTCAAACTTTACAGCTTTAATATAACCGCTCACCCTTGCTGTTACCGGGTTAATATATTCATCTACCTGTGCATCGTTGGTTTCTTCGTATTTCATATAGCCAAAAAGGGTTTTCCCACCCCATATTACCAATACCACCAACACGATGAGTGCAATTATGGTGGTAATTCTACTGATAATTTTATCGGCTTTGCTTTGTTTCTGTATGTTCATTTTATAAGTTTCCTACGGCTTTTTGTAATTGATAGTATTGTATTTTCGCATTCACCTTTGCGGTGGTCAGCTCGAATTTCGATTGCAATAATTGTGTTTCAGCATCCAACAGATCGGTTAAAAGCGATAGCTGATTGAAATAGGTATTCTGCACAATGCGATAACTTTCTGTAGCCTGTTTAATGTTTTCTTCGGCCAATGTGATACGCTGTACCGATTCTTTATACCGGATATAATTTTCCTGCACTTCCTGGCGGATATGATCCTTTACATCTTCATCTTCTACTTCCTGCTGATGTACTTTAAGTTCTGCTTCTTTCACTTTGTGCTGATTGGTATACCAGGAAGAAATCGGGATCTTAAGTTTTAACCCCACCATACCTGTACTGTAAAGCGAAAGTGCATAAGGATAAAACTGGATCTGCGGATAGGCAAATGCATATTCACCGAAGAAACCCAGAGAAGGCATCACGTTCGATTTTACATTTTTAAGTTTCAATTTCGCGAGTGCCTGTTCCTTTTCCGAAATCTGGATTTTGTAAGAAGATGTTTTGGCATCGTTAAAATATTCATCAACCTGTTTTAATGCAATTGCATCCGTTTCCTGATCCGAAATCTGCGGATTTAAAGGTGCATCATCTGCCCTGCCAATTAAAATATTTAACTTCTGCTTAGCTATCCTGATACTGTTTTCGATTTCGGTAAGCAGCATACGTTGTTTAGACAGGCGTAATTCGGCCCTCAGCACATCACTTTTTAATATCGTACCGTTTTTATATAGCTGGTTAATTTCAGCCAGTTGCTTTTCGCGGTCGCGGATATCCTGTTCCAATAATCCACGGTACGAAATATTGCGGAATACATCGTAAAAATAAACCGCCGCCACATAATGGATTTCCTGTTTGTGCTGTCCTTTTTGTACCCTGCTCAATTCGCTTTCTACTTTCGAAGCATTGATTTCAGTATTGGTTTTCCCGCCATTATAAATATTGAAATAAGCATCAGCACTGGCTTTATAGTAAGTAGGTGCAACCGGAAACTGACCCGGGCTATGAAACAATCCATTTTCATAAATAGGCAAAGGCAAAACATGTGCGTAAACCCCATCGGCAGCAACCTCGGGCAATCGTTCTGCTTTACTCACTTTTACGTGGGCATCTGCCGCCTGCACATTTAGGTCCTGCACCTGGATCCTTTTATTATTGCTGTCAGCCATTTCCCAAACCTGGTTGATGGTAAAATTGCTTTGATCCGGAAAAGTTTGTGCATGCACAAAAATTGATAATAAAAGAAAGGGCATGCACGCCCAAAACAACCCTTTATGCTTTAAAAAAATCATATCTGTTAATTAATGATGCAAATTTCGCTACAGATTTGTTACTTTGTTTTATCTAAACTGACATATATTTATTCAAACCAGCCAAATGATAAAAGTTAAGAACGAAGATCTTTTATTTGCAATCGACGAAAAACCAGAAACCATGTACGTTTGGCATAGCAGGTTTGAAGACCGATTTCAAGACCATAAGCATTTAAAAGGACAGCTTACTTATGTAGAGGGTGGTATTATTTTTCTTTACACCAAAGAGAAATCTTACTTTTTGCCTGCCCGGCATTATGTCTGGATCCCCGCTGGGGTTGAGCACCATTTGCAGCACCGCTACCATGCTGCCATTGTTCGGAATATTTATTTTGATACCACTACAGATGATGAAAGTCCATTTTACAAACAGATTGGCATTTATCCGGTAAACAACCTCTTACTAGAGATGTTCCTCTTTTCGGAGCGCTGGAATGGGAATATTTTACCCAAAACACACGAATACGATTTTTTAAATACACTTAAAAACATTCTGCCTGTGGTGAGCGAACATCCCCTGCCTATTGCGCTGCCAACCACTGAAAACATGCGCTTAAGACCGGTGTTAAGGTATATTGTAGATGGATTAGGCAACGATAACATGAGCTTGGAAAGCGTGGGCAAGGCCATGGGCTTTAGTGAGCGTACGCTCTCAAGACTGTTTCAATCGGCTTTAGATACTTCTTTTTTCCAGTACCTGAAACTTGCCAGAATGATTAAGGCGATGGAAAAATTATTGGAAAGCGATGCCACCATTAGCGAAGTGGCATACCAGGTGGGCTATAACAGCATTTCTTCTTTCAGTAATACTTTTTATAAAATGGTAGGTAAAAGGCCGTCAGAGTTTAAGGAGCTAAAACAATCAACCCTTACTAAAATTAACCTGGTTTAACCAGCATGGCAATTGGAGTAAACTTTTCAAAAACAGCCTCGGTATGTGGTGCATCAGGCAATTCGTCAGTTAAATCCTGGCCTGCCCAATGTTCATAATGTTTACCGTTACGCCATAGCCTGCTGTCGGTCATGTCGTAAATCAGCCCTTTATAAGCCACCCAAATCTGCGGCTTATCCTGCCCGTTCCTTAGGGCCAGTTGCTGTTTGGTATAAACGGGTAAATCCATTGATATTATTTGGCCTTGAAGATAAACAAAAAGGAGTTTGTAGGGCAAAAAATATGATAAGCATGGTGTCATTATGATTAAAGCAGCAGCATTTCATTTTGGGTAGGTGCACAAACCCTTGTTCTTAAACCCGATTGAAGTGGGAGCCCGCAGCACTGGACTGCCCCCAAAAAGTTGGACAAACTTATTAATTATTTAAGACTTGTGCCCGGTATTCAACCGGGCTCATTCCATTTAAGTTCAATCTTATCC
>NZ_JBHULL010000036.1:0-39802 GCF_042684385.1 Pedobacter vanadiisoli
AATCAACACTCTGGTTACCACTCACCTGCACAGGCAAGTTCAGGTAGTTATAGCTGATATTGTTCCCGTTAGGGCCATCAATAATCAGGTTACCATTTTCGTTGTAGGTATAGTTTCCATTAGTGAAGCCATTGATGGTTTTAAGCTGGTTACCGGCATAATTACTATAGGTATTGGTACCGTAACCATCCCTGTAGAGGCTCTTGATATTGCCCATCACATCGTAACTTAGGCTTTCACCCAAACTGTTGCCAGCGGTTGAAACCGTTAAACGGTTCAGCCTGTCATAAGTGTAATTAAAAGTATTCGATGCTCCACCATTGGTATAAGTTTGGCTGGAGATATTGCCATTGTACTGCGGGCTGCTACCGCTATTATAACCGAGACTGAATGTGAACAACCCGCTGCTCTGGCTGGTGAGCCACCCACGCTCGTTATAGGTGTAAGCAGTGTGCTGCGAAAAATTTACATCATCCGTACTATGCTGCCCTTTATCTATCAATTGCCCGATCTCATTATATGTTAAATTCGAGAGCGTAACCGGTGTTCCGCCGTTGATGCTGGACTTGGTACTTTTCTTCCGTCCTACATGGTCATAAACATAATTTTCTGCAATTGTGGTCTCAACCCCATTTCCGACATGCACCCGGGTACTGTTTTTTAAGCTCCCGTCAAAATTCCACTCGTTGTTCACCATATCGCTGCCCCCAATATGGTTCTCATTCTTTGCTGTGATGATCCTGCCATCAGCATCATAATAATTTACACTCAACAGCATCGTCCCAGTTCCCAGTACCGTTGTACGCGTGCCGGTCAGCAGGGTCTTTACCTGGGCATTTCCCACCTGTGGCAACACTGGCAGGCCAAAGGTATTGTTATAAAAGTCATAATCATCATAATAACTGATACCATGGTAATAAGCTACATTTTTGGGAAAAGCATCGTTACTGTAACCTGTATAGGCACCGCTTTCATTATTGTTATTACGCACCTCCCATAATTTATAACTAGGATCATTCAGCAGGCCATCAACATAGTTTTGCATATCCGGCCGTGACCTCGAATCGTTATACAAACCTGTAATGATTACCCGCCCAAAGGCATCATATTTATTAAAAAGCCATTGGCCCGAACTACGCTGTATTTTATCCTGGGTTAGTACCACCTGGTCCCGGGTATTGTACACCATGTATTCCCATTCCTTGCCCGGAATCTTCTTCTCTGTTAACCGTTTGCGGCCATCATAATGATAACCATAGATAAAATCTTTGAATACATCATCAGATTCGCTAAAACTATCAATCTCACCGGGTAACCTGTCTGTATTCAGGTTTACCGCCGGAGGCAGCACATAGCGAAGGTTGCCCAGATTATCATAAACATAATAGGTAGAAAGGCTTTTGGTTGCCGTTTCCCAAACCCGTTTCAAGACCACTTTTCCTTCCAGGTCTTTGTATTCATCAGTAGTGCCAATATTCCCGGAACCCGGCACCCAGTTCTCATCTTTTATCGTGGATTTATAAAGTTTCCCAGCATCATAATAGCTATTTACAGAACTTGCACCCGAGCCATTTACCGCCCATCTCCTTATGTCCCCGGCCACATTGGTCCCATATTCATTCACCACCGTATGGCCCGTACCCGGCTGCCAGTCAGCACCTGGTGCGCCCTGTTGTTCCACCCGATTCAACGGTGAAGGTTCAAAAACAGTTACACCATAAGGTACCGGCGTTTTTACCACATTCGCATCCCAACCCGTTGTGCTGCCGTTCGTTGCTGTATAGTAGTTCGACTGTTGGGTCAAAGCATCCGCTTTGTAAGCCCCGTTTGTTTCACTCTTCGCACCATAAGGCAGGTATTTTACCGCCTCCCTTCCGTAAGCATCATAGGCGATGGGCTGCACAATATCCTTTCCCGTGGGGCTCGCCTGTACCAGCACATTTTGCATCGCCCTGCCCAACCCGTCAAAGTAACTAACCGTCCGGTTGGCCTGCGCAATGGAAAGACTCCCTACCTGGGCAAGCGTTGTTGCACCCGGCGCCCGTACCGTGGTCTCCATTACATAGTTCTGACTGTTACTCGGCTGAATACTGGTAGCACTGCCACCGGTTACCGTAATATTGAGCGCAAAGGCCGAACTGGCATAAGCGCTGTTGTAAGCGGTGATATAGTAATCAGCAGCCGCTGTTGCCGTGGTCGGTACTCCGCTGATATTCCCGTTCGAATTGTTAAAGTTCAGGCCTGCTGGCAGCATCGGGGCCACCACAAAAGCAGCCGTAGCTATTTTGCGCAAATCTTGATTACCGGTCTCTGCTACATAAAGTGTACCCTGGCTGTCGATACTCAATCCATAAGGTGAATTCAACCTTACGCCTGAGCCTGTACCGTTTACCGAACCTGCAGAAGTAGTACCCGCAAAAGCCGAAACATAACCTGAAGCATCGATCTTGCGGATCGTATGGTTCTGCTGGTCGGCTACGTAGATATTACCCGATGCATCTACTGCCAGGTTGTTGGGGTACTGGAAGGTGGCAGAAGTGCCATAACCATTGGCCGAGCCCATCGATCCGTTACCCGCAACCGTGCTCACCGTCCCTCCACTGATTTTGCGGATCATATGGTTGAGACGATCGGCCACATATATATTGCCCGAAGCATCCACTGCTATCCCCATCGGGTTTCGGAAAGTAGCCGATAAAGCGCTGCCATTGGAAGACCCAGCACTGCCTGTACCTGCAAAGGTGCTTACCACACCCGCAGGGCTGATCACACGGATCCTATGGTTCGAATAGTCAGCCACATAAAGGTTACCAGAAGCATCAAAGGCTAATCCTATCGGGCTGTAAAAACTTGCGCTAGCCCCTGTCCCGTTTGCAAAGCCAGGTGATCCGCTCCCCGCAAAGGTCGTTACTACACCTGCCGGGGTAATTTTGCGTATCTTATGGTTCTGCTGGTCGGATACGAATACGTTACCTGCGGCATCAACTGCCAGTGCCGAAGGGTGCTGAAAGCTGGCAGAGGCACCCGTACCATCCATGGAGCCTGGAGAGTAAGACCCCGCAAGTGTTGTAACTACACCCAGTGCCGTCACTTTTTTAATCTGGTTATTGTCCGAATCGGCGATGTACACATTTCCTGCCGCATCCACAGCTGTGTTCAATGGATTATAAAGTCCACTACTGACAAAAGTAGTGGTTGTCTGTCCACTGGCTGATGCCGTCCCCCCGCTAACTGTCGGGGAAAGCGTAGTGATAGTGCTGCCCGTACTATAGCTTTGGCTCGAAGGCGAATAGCTCACTGAAAGCTGCGCATGGCCTTGCAAGCCCGCACAGAGGGCAAAGAGCCCTGTAAATATGCTGGTAATCTTTATTCCTGTTTTCATCTGGAGAGGGCATTAATTCTTCATTTTTACTTTAGTGCTGTCTACGGCCGGTTTTTTACCGTTTTTTCCTGGAAGTTTAGATTCGATTTCTTTCCGGTGTGCTGCAACTCTGGCTCCATTCCGGGCCCCGATCGCGGCAGACATCTTTTCCCGCTGCTGGGGACTCAGAAGTATATTAAGTGCAGCGCTCTGCTCCTGGGCAAGGGCCTTTAACCTGGCACTGCGCTGCTGTGGGCGCAGGCTGGTATCCTGCAGCACAGCGATTACCTGCACACGGTATTTCTCCTGCCGTTCCACCAATCTGGCAGATTTATCTTTATCAAGGCCCAGTTCTCTACCTACCGCTTCTACTTTCTCTTTTTTGCTATTGCCGGCTTCCTGGCCAAATGTTTCTGATATCCCGGTTATGGCCAGTAACAGGGCCACTAAAGGAAAATATAAATATCTGTTCATGATTTTCTAATAAGTTGGTGATGGGATATAAACATTTAAGCCGTTGTCTTCAACCTGATAGGTGTAGCTCTCTGAGTTGATCACCTGTCCGTAATAAGGGTCGTAATAAGAGTACCACGAATCGGTTACATAACGACCCAAAAGTACCCGCGTGGTATTTGCAGGAACATTATAGGTATTGGTCCAGCTCGAAACCGAAGAACTGTTGTTGTAAGAGTAAGTACCCGTAGTACTTACATTAACATCAAAGCCCTGTAGACGGGAAACCGGTTGGGTACAGCCAGCATCACTGTAAAGGGCTAGATAGATATCGGCCTCTGTCGTACTTCCGTCTATCGGGGCACCCCAGCTCGGGTTTAGTACCTCAATCCGAGCGTAAATCTGCACCGGACCGGAAGGGCTTGTCCCTCCTCCAGCGTTACAGTCGGTAACCTGCCCTGCATAGTTGTAACAGTAGGTTTTAATGATATTATAGTTCTGGTCCCTAATCAGTTTCAACCGCTGAAGAGCATCATACTCATAATATGTAGTCATACCTTTCGCATCCGTCTGGCTGGTCATACCAGTGAGTGGTTTATAAGTGTATGTGGTAACCATAACACTAGGAAGATTAGTCCTGATGTTATTTAACTCATTCCTTAGCTGTTGATCGCTTGAAGGATTATCAAGAACCGACTGGTTTATTAATGCACTAACGGTATTGTAATCTGCACCCAACACTTTAGCAACTGGATATTGGGTGTTGTATCCCCATAAATAACAGTTTTTTACCCCCCTCGGTTCTTGTTCTTCAAGCAAATTTCCCTTAAGATCATATTTATTAAACAGTCGACTCGTATCAATTGGATTATTACTTACTTTAATGTTAAGAGACTTTGGCAAGAAAATATTATTCTGAAAAATATCATAATTCGTTCTCTCAAGAGAAACCTGTGTATCATCGATATTTACGATTTTTTCGATCACAGGGGCAACAATATTTTTCGAAATCATTTGAGAATAGATTTGGTACGGATCATTTCCCAGATTTATCATATCCGCAGGATAGTTATATTTTATCTCCGTCAGAAGATTATCAGAGCTCAAATATGATTGAGAAGAAATCATATTTTTCGAATTATAACTATAATTGACGGTATTTACAATTTGTTGACTGTTTGCAAATGTTGTTTCTATACTTCTTTTTAGATACGGCGTAAAATAATAATTTAAAAAACTAGCGCTTGGAGAATTATTAGGAGTAGCAAGCCCTTGACTTGGCCCAAATCCTGAAGCTGGTAAAGAAATGTTGTAATCCTCATTGTAAAAATTTTCTTTTTGATATTTGATTAGGGGATTTATGTCAGATGTAAAATATTCTTCTTTAATCACTTTTCCTCTCATTAACTCTCTGCTTGTGTAAGGCGTTGAGGGAGTTGACGAAACAATTGGAACCCCTGCAATATCCATGTAACCATTGTCAAGATTGGAATAAGTATATACTCTGTAACCGTTATTTGCTTTCTCTACAACACGCGTATAGGTAACATCACGACCAAGAGTTTGGCTGGGAACATTGACCATTGAGCTTTGATAAGAATTAAAACCTCCGATATCTGTGAACGTATATTTTGGTATAACACTTAAAACACCACTTGATTCTCCCTCACTAAACCCAGAACCCACATAAAAATATTCTGTTTCATTATTTGGACCATACAAAGGATTGGCGACGATTTTTTTAACACGAATTCCACCACCGAAACCATTATAGTTTTCAATTGTAAAAGGATAATGCTTAGCAACTTTCGAGAATGAATTTGATTCGTAAAAAAAAGAAATCAATCCGCTGTGTGGTGTTTGGACAGAGGTCAACACCTCCGCCTGTAAGACATTCAAGTCAGCTTCTTTTGAATTAAAATATTGTTGCTCTAAATAGACTGGCGCCCTGCTTTTTGTGCTATTAAAACCCCAATGATCCGTATTGGAACCATAGTTTTGCAATAACATAGGGTTGTAGGCAAAAGAAAATTTCTCACCTGAGAGCCCATTTGACTTAAATAAAACTGTTTGTAGTTTAAGCCTCTCGCTGGGGCTCTCAATGTAGCTAAAATCAATCTTTTTTAAACTTTCATTTGTCCCTTTTTTTATAACCTCTATGCCGTCTAATTTATAGTATCCATCATTATTATAATCTGGGTCATAGTGTTGGATATATTTTTGATAATATCCGTTTGAAACAGATTTAGTGAACGTTATAAGTTCATTATCTGTTTCAATACTGGTTAAGTAACTATACTTAGTGTTACTTCCGGAATGTATCTCATCTACACTTCCCTGTGTATACATATTTCTGATATAACTAGTACTACCGGTGCCCCTCATCCCGTGCTGAACATAATTGAATTTTATCGTTGCCCCATTTGGACTCTGAATTTTTTTTATCCGCCAAGTGATCGGGAATGATTCTAGATCTTCTCTTCCTGTCGGCAATAATGTTGCAGCTTGACCATTAAAATCACTCATGTAGGTACCATAGCTCATTAAGAAGCCTGAATAATCGACTACGCTCCAAGCACGTTCAATATTACTTTCATCCCCCCCGAAAATATAAACAATGCCATTTTGATCAATAATCTGAAATTCCTTAATTGTGACAAACAAACCAGGAAGAGTACCGAAAGTCGAGTTAACTTTTATCGACATGCCCGAATCGCCTTTTATTTTCCAGGTACCATCTTGTCCCATAAAAAAGCTTCCTGAAATTCCATTGATATTAAAAAAGAACTCATCAGGGTTTAAATCTTTGGGAAGATTTCTTACCGTTCCCGGTGGATTTGAAGTAGCAAAGAAATACCCAGGCTTATATAATCCATAAGTATCAGTAGTTGTATAATACTCCCAATCACTGTTAGCGTAATCGGGTTTATAAGGAACTGATGTACCAGGCCCTACTAGCTGTCCACCACAACTTTCGTCAGGAATATTATTAATTTTGCGTCTGATTAAGCCTCCGGCATTAAGCTCCCAGGATAATCCAACTAGCCCTGGTTCCTCATCTACTAAAACTCCACCAGAAGAGTAATTTAATGAAATTGGGATGTTAATTTCCTTTTCTTTTATTTCATACAACGGGATTGAAATATTATTTACTCCTGTAAAGGGATTTACCTGATTAAAGGTGGGTTTTAATGCAGAAAAGCTTGAAGTTGGAATCCTGTTAGTGTCTTCGAGTATACCATTTTGCGCATAAATGTTATTATTTCTCGTTAATTGCAGCGATAATAGAAGAAGAAAAGCAAAAAAAGTTTTCTGAAATTGCTGAAAAAAACAAATTGAGCACTTGATAATGTTTGAAAGCAGCAGACTACAAATAAAGATTCGCGACAATTTATAACTATTATTCATATATTAATTTATGATCTGATTAAAAATAATTTTGCTTAAATAAAAAGAAGAAAAATACAAGACAGGCTGATTTGTCGAAAACGGCAATAATAGTCGACAATACGAATACCTACGAAAGGTAGAATAAAACAAATTCATGTTAGTTAGATTTAGATGAGACAGAATGGTGGTCAATTGATAAAATCGCTCAAAACAAATTAATCCGTCTTTTTTAGGACAAACTAACGCGACTATACTTTATTGATCGATTGTTCCAAGCAATTAATAAAAAGATTTATGAAATGTTATTCCTGTTTAGAAATTTTCGACAGAAAGTAATACCTGAATAGGCGGGAATGGTAGTGAAAGCTTCGAAAGACATATCTGTATTTGTTTATTATTTTAGATGTTACGAACATACAATTAAAAAAAACAAAAGCAAAAAAATAAACGAACCTATCCGTTTTTATGAACAAACTTGATAGTTGGATCTTATAGAGAAAAAATCAACATATTATCTTCGTATTCTTTAAAGGGTTCTTCCTGTTTTTCATAATGGTAATTTCCCCTTTGATAGGCCATAAATCGATGATTCTTCTTTGTTCAATATTTAATAGTTAATGTATATCACAATTGCCGGCCGTGAGATAATATAAATACTTCTAAGATTATCTAAAAAAATACCACAATCTCTCTAATGTCGTCGCAAACATTGTTTAGAAAAACGACTCACACTAATAGTCGGAAAAGCATGCCATTTAAACTCTTTAACTGGCTAAAAGAAATCCGTAAATAAAAAAGTATAAATAAGAAAACCAGCATGAAAAAGTAATTCTTACAACCATTTGCTTGTTCTATCTTAATATTTGTGTGCACAGACAAAAAATATCTGTTGATGATCTGAAGATAAAAAACAATTATCGGCTTTTTAAATTGGTATAAAGTTAATGAGAACAAACTCGAAAAATCACCAATCATAACAGCATTTAACACCAAAATAAATATGCTCCCCAAACCCAGGTTAAGGGAGCATATTCACATTCAAATAAAGCACCATTTCCTCATTAACCAGTAAACCAAGCTAAGCACAACAACCAGCCCTATGGTTAACAGCCCCAAACGCGGCTTTCTGCTTTTTCCCACCTGTTTTGCCTTCGTTTTTAATGCTGTGCTTTCCGTTCCGGTGGTTTGGTGTTGGAGCTGACGGCCAGCTTGCTGTTGCTGCTGCATAACCCGTTTTTTACCCGCTTTTCCGCTTACGGCCAAAATGTTTTTACGACCTGATAATAGAGGTGGCTATAGTGAGGCCGGGGCCCATACAGGGCGATATGGTACACCCCTACTTACGCAGGCGAAACGGCGAAGAGCCGGTGGTGTGCCCTTCGCCCGAACTCGAAACCATATTAGGCCGTACACTCGGTGTGCCGCTGTTTCAGGAACAGGCCATGAAAATTGCCATCGTTGCTGCTGGCTTTAGCCCTGCCGAAGCAGATGGGTTAAGGCGAAGCATGGCCACCTTTAAGTTTAAAGGCCTGGTAAACCAGTACGAAAAGAAACTTATTGATGGCATGCTGGCCAAAGGTTATTCTTTGGAGTTTGCCCAAAGGATTTTTAAGCAGCTGGAAGGATTTGGCAGCTATGGTTTTCCGGAAAGCCACGCCGCAAGTTTTGCCCTGCTGGTATATGTATCGTGCTGGTTAAAACATTATTACCCGGATGCCTTTGCAGCTGCCTTGTTAAACAGTATGCCCATGGGATTTTACCAGCCTGCACAAATTGTAATTGATGCCCAGAAACACGGTGTTGAAGTAAGGGAAGTGGATGTAAATTTTTCATCGTGGAACAACCTTTTAGAAGAAAAAGCAGGCCGGTATTTTGCCATAAGACTGGGTTTTAGGCAGGTTAAAGGTATACGCGAAGAGGAAATGGAGCTTTTGGTATCGTGCAGGGCCGGTGGTTACCGCAGCATTACCAGCCTCAGGGATGCAGGGATTTCGCTTGCTACGCTTGAAAAACTGGCCGATGCCGATGCATTCCGCTCAATGGGCTTTGACCGCAGAAAAGCGTTATGGGAAGTTTCAGCCCTGCAGGATGTGCCCGTAGCCTTGTTTAAAGGCCAGCCATCAGAAACCGTGCTTGAAACACAGGTAGCATTACCATTTATGGGAAAAGGAGAACATGTGGTGCAGGATTATGCCACCACCGGGTTATCGTTAAAGGCCCATCCGGTAAGCTTTGTAAGGGACCAACTGGAGCTGCTTCATATTCGCAGTTGCCATACCATTAACCATAACGCTACCGATGGGCAGCTGGTAAAGGTTGCCGGTTTGGTGCTGGTAAGGCAGCGGCCGGGCACTGCCGGTGGCGTGTGTTTCATTACGATCGAAGATGAAACCGGTTATACCAACCTGGTGGTATTTGAAAAGCTTTTTGAAACCTATAGAAAAGAGATTCTGCATTCGAGGTTGTTAATGGTGGAAGGGCGTTTACAACGCGAAGGCCAGGTGGTGCATGTAATTGTGAGCAAATGTTTTGATTTTACCAAGATGCTGGGTAAACTATTACAGCGCGAGGTGGATGATTTGCCGGTATTCACTTCATCGCGCAGTGACGAAAAAACAGCGCCTTACCCCGCGCAAAATAAACGAACCCAGGTTCGGGAAGAGGTAAACCAGGAAACCGAAGCCGCTTTTCATGGCGGCAGGAATTTTAGGTAGCCGCTAAAAGCAGTATTAATGAATGGTAATCCATCACTGACTATGAGTGAGGACGATGGGGATTTAACTACTTATTAGTTTAGTAATTTGTATATTATTTTATAACTGAATATTATTAATAACAATGCAATAACGAAATCAAAGCATATAATGAACTGATTTTCAAAATCGCCGCCTGCATTAATCGCCTCATGAACAGCAAATGGGATGATGTTAAACATACTATGTTTTCCTAAAGTAAAGTACAAAAATAATCCAGCAATAATTACCGACAGGGAAAAAGCTATTATCCTGTTTTTCATCACCTTTAGATCATATTTTTTTCCTGTTAGTTTGGTTTTGGACATTCTTTTGGGTATTAATAGTGTTAAATAATCATTGCGTAGTGGCACTTCAAGACCATCGCAATTAACTTCATCTGTAGTCTACTTACGCTCAAACCTAAGGCTCAAGGCTACGGACAGCTGGTTTTTTCAACTTTCTCATTAATTAACTATGAATATTAAGTGAAATTTTATGTTTAGGCCTGGAATTAGTACATAAATTAATCCACAGCTAGTAAATCTGTTAGACTAACTTCTACTTTCTCTATATAATGAGGATTGTGAGTGATTTTATAAAGATTTTTTCCCATATCCAGAGCATAGAAATTTCCATCTTCTATATCTGTTAAATGAAAATATTCTTTATCCTCTAAAACAACAACATAAACATCGCCCGGGTTAATTAACTTTAATTCCTTTGAACTCAATACCTTTTTTAATCTATTGAAGTCAACATTCTCCCGAAATATCAATTTCACATTAGTAGTATCAATTTTCTCAATATCAATTTTGACCTTCTTTTTCTCCGTCAATGAATATCCATTGATAAGCCCGTGAGAGAAATAAATTGTATACTGTAAATATTCGGCAGAGATGGTATCAAATACAGTTATTCCCTCTAATCTAAAATTTTTACCATCTGAATGATACAACTTCTTGTAGATCTCAGAATGATAAGACAATCCTACATAACCGGGTATATCGCTCAAGCCAATTAAAACGCCTCTAAATAACCCTTTATTAATATGACTTATATACAAACGGAATTCTGTTGGTAACCTTTTTAAAACATTTTTTAAAAGTTCAAGCTCCCAAGGTTGAATTTTAGTTCTTCTAAATAATCCAAACATATCGTAATAATAACATTAAAAAAGGATAGCTTATTTATTTAACCCAACACTTTTTTAAATTGGGCATATCGATGATTCGGTAAGTTCAACTTTTTTAAGTAATGAGATAATTTCTTTAACATTCTTCTCCCTTACCGCCTTATCAAATTTATCAGCTTATCTAGCTGCATAAAGCCGCTCATTTACGGTTAGTCCGATGTATTTTTTATCGTTCATCTATTACTCCGATGCTACGTGTATTCTTCTACCATATTATCCTACCTGCAAATAAAAAAAATGCTGATGCTAAACTTCGGCTTTAAGCGCTGGCCTGTCATCCGCAATATAAATAATGTTGCCATTATTATCTACCACGGCGAACTGGCGTAAACCCCAGGGCATTAGCTTAAGTAGGCCATTAGGGTGAACAATGCCTAAAGTCTGATAATGCGCATAGAGCTGTTCTATATCAGTTACATACAAATAACAGCCCATATTACGGCATTCGGCAGGATCAGAACAGGGAAATAAATGGATATGAATATCCTCCCGCTCGAAGATGAGGTAACCGTTGTTTTCTGTAGTGAAATGAAAGCCCAGTTTTTCTGTATAGAAAGCTATCGTTTCTGCACGGTTGAGTGAGGCTAATATCGGTGTTGAACGTTTGAACATGTTACAATATTAGGCAAATTCGGATTGCCATAAAACGGGAAAATTTATGATATTGTAAACAAAATAAACAGCTAACCATTATTTCTGCCCAGCCTAAGGCTTAACACTACGCACAGATGGGACTCCAACCTGCCGCATCATAATTTAACTCTTAAGACTCTAATGTTGAAATACGCTTTTTATTCTTTAAATATAAGATTAAGTTCGCACCGCTGAGCAAAAACACAGCCACTGTGGATAGTTCAAGTAACTCACATTTTTCGAACGTTTTTTCCCATTCCACTACCTGGGGTTCCCACTTGCGGTAATATTCTTCCGTGGTGATGGAGTGGCTTTTTAATTTGGCAAACAATTGTAACCGGTATGCATCAATTTCCCTATTCTTTTTATAATAATGATAATAACATCCACCTAGCGATATAACTAGTGCAACGAGGAGTAATTGTATTCTATGATGGATTAATTTTATCATTTGAGACTGTTGAGCTTTGCAAAGCTAAGTCATTTAGTTAACTGGCGCAACCAACAATCATCCAGTGCTGCATTGCCGATTTAATGGCTCCACATAGCCTTAGCTTAAATATCAGATGCGAGTATTTTCCTGAATATCTAAATTAGATGAAGGGAATTATCATTTAATTTAGATATTCATTGCCTTTTACTGTTGTACTTTGCCCGGAATATCAACTCAGTTGCCATCTGCCACGGTACAGGTTATTTCCAATCCTACATTTTCCATTTTTCATCTTCCATTTTACATCTTCCATTTCACATTCTCCATCCCTACATCCTCTCCGGAGAAGTAATACCCAAAATTAACATACCGGCATGTATAATATCGGCCGTTTTTTTGCTCAGGTTTAATCGGAATTGTTTTTCCTCTCCTTCTTCCATTTTAAGAATCTGGGGAACCTCGTGGTAAAATTTATTGAACAGTTTGGCCAGTTCATATAAATAGTTGGCCAAACTGGCCGGGCTGTAAGCTTTGGCAGCAATGGCAATTTCTGCAGGGTATTTGGCCAGTTGCAAAATCATTTCGAGTTCTACAGGTAAAACCTGGGCAGGTTGGCTCGCCTTTAACTGGTAGTTTGCTTTTGCCAGCAACGATTTGATCCTGGCGTGGGTATACTGAATAAACGGACCGGTATTGCCTTGAAAATCGATACTCTCTGCAGGATTGAATAATAAACGTTTTTTAGGTTCTACTTTTAACAGGAAATATTTTAACGCACCCAAACCGATGTTCTTGTAAAGCTCGTCTTTATCTTCTTGTGCAAAATCGTTCGTTTTACCCAATTCTTCAGTTTTCTCGCGGGCAGTGGTTACCATGCTTTCAATCAGCTCATCGGCATCAACCACCGTACCTTCGCGGCTTTTCATTTTGCCGTTGGGCAGATCGACCATGCCGTACGATAAATGGTATAAACCTTTTGCCCAGCTTTTGCCCAGTTTCTCTAAAATGAGGAACAATACCTTAAAATGGTAATCCTGCTCATTGCCCACCACGTAAATCGACTCATCCATACCGAAATCGTCGTGTTTCATTTCTGCAGTCCCCAGATCCTGTGTAATGTAAACCGAAGTACCATCGGCACGTAAAACCAGTTTTTGATCTAAACCATCGGCGGTTAAATCAATCCATACCGAGCCATCTTCCTTTTTAAAGAAAACACCTTTGGCTAAACCCTCCTCAACCGTGTCTTTTCCCAACAAATAGGTGTTGCTTTCGTAATAAAACTTATCAAAATCGACACCGAGGTTTTTATAGGTAATATTAAAACCGGCATAAACCCACTCGTTCATGGTTTTCCATAGCGAAACCACTTCCTCATCACCCTGCTCCCATTTTAAAAGCATGTGTTGCGCTTCCTTAATTAAAGGGGCATTTTTTTTGGCTTCTTCTTCGCTTTGTCCTTCAGCCTTTAACGCATCGATTTCCTTTTTGTACTCTTTATCGAAAATAACGTAATATTTCCCCACTAAATGATCGCCTTTTAAACCGGTACTTTCGGGAGTTTCGCCATTGCCCCATTTTTGCCAGGCCAGCATCGATTTACAGATGTGGATACCACGATCGTTAACCAGGTTTACCTTTACCACATCGTAACCATAGGCTTTAAGCAGTTCGGAAACCGAATAGCCCAACAGGTTATTACGCACATGCCCCAGGTGAAGCGGTTTATTGGTATTGGGCGAAGAATATTCTACCATTACCTTTTTACCGTTTGATGGATACAGCCCAAAACCTGGAGCCAAAATTTGGTTGTTAAATTGATTAAGAAAATAACTTTCGGCAATGCTAAGGTTTAAAAAACCCTTTACCACGTTAAATTTGGTAATATCGGCTACGTGTGCCACCAAATATTCGCCAATCTCGGTAGCCGTTTGTTCCGGCGATTTTTTCGAAATTTTGGTAACCGGGAAAACAACAATGGTTGCCTGTCCTTCGAATTCTTTACGGGTTTCTTGTATGTTGATTACACCTTCGGCTATTTCTTCGTTATAAAGTTCAAAAATGGCTTTCTGTGTTTCGGCAATAATAAAATTCATGCGCCAAAAATAGCGATTAAAGACTAAAGCTGAAAGACCAAAGCAGAAAGAACAATAAATAGCATAAAAGCCCGACCCGTAAAACATAGTTTTGCTTATTAGTGCTTGTTTCTTGATTCTCGGCTTAATTCTTAAAGTTTTTAAAAGGCTTGGAAAGGTGCTGTAGTGCTTATCGGAACCGGTAGTCCTTCTTTCCGCTATAGTCCCGATTGAAGGAATCGGGAGCTGCCGCTACAATAAGGTTTAGAGAGCTTGGTTCTGTGCAATAAAAAAGTTGGGAGACAGGATGTCTATAACATAAACTTATTATTCTTCAAGCTTTCAGACTATCCACTTTCAACTATATCTTCGGACTTTCGCCCCCCCCCACTTTCGGACTCTCAAAAATTCTAATAGATTTGTAACAACTAATTTATTTATGAGCGAGCAGAACCCAAATTTTAAAGTGAGCGTAAACACCGAAATAGGCAGGTTGCGTAAATTGTTGATACATAGTCCGGATAGTGGATTAGGCAAAGTAGTACCCTCTAAGGCGCAGGATTGGCTTTTCGAAGATATTGTGCATTTAGATACCATCCGTAAGGGCGAATACGATTATTATATTAAACTGCTGCTGTATTTTCTAGACCCTGAAAAGATTAAAGGAAAACTTGCTGAAATAGATTCAGCAGCATCAAACCGTAATTTTTACAAACCCAACCACCCCGGTTTTCACAACTCTAAATCGGTTATAGAGATTCAGAACCTGTTAAGCGAAATGCTGGAGAACGAATCCATCCGCAAAAAACTGGTGGCGGCCGTTTGTGCCATTGAAGGCTGTACCTATAAAGTACAATTGGAATTAACCAATACCGACCCCAAACAGCTGGCCGAGATTTTCATCTCCGGTACACTGGCCAACGATACGATGATTTTTGCGCCCATACCCAATTTAATCTTCACCAGGGATGTAGGTACCACGATCAACAACCACATCCTGTTAAATAAACCGGCAAAAAAAGCCCGTGTGCGTGAAACGCTTTTAATGCGTTATATTTTCTTTAACCACCCCTTATTCGAAGCCTACCGCAACAACATTCTAGAAATACCGGATGTAACGATGCACTTTTTACGCCCCGGCGACGAGCCTGCCTTTAGCACCACTTTAGAGGGTGGCGATGTGATGATGGTAAGCCCTAACCACGTATTAATCGGGTGCAGCGAACGGACGTCAGAACACGGTGCCAACGAAGCCATTAAACTCTTGTTTGAGCAGAATGTGGTAGAAAAAGTAACAGTGGTAAAAATACCGAGTAAACGAGATTATATGCACCTCGATACTGTTTTTACACAGGTTAAACGCAATACCTGGGTAATTTTAAATTCGATTGCACACACGCCAAAATACAACCCTTACGAGCCGATTAACTTTTTAAAAGAACCCGAAAAACTCGAAGCCACCACGGCCATTCAGTTTACGAAAGCCAATCCGCAGGAACCAAAACATTTCGAACATGTAGAAGCCCTTTTGAATGATATTAGCCAAAATGATTTAAAAAGCACCGAACCCACTAAAATTATTTACAGCGGGAATAACCAGTTCCCTTACGATTCGAGAGAACAATGGACCGACTCGTGCAACCTCTTAGCCATTAAAGAAGGTGTAGTTTTAGGTTACGACAGAAATGATAAAACTGTTGAAGCTTTTAAAGCAGCCGGATTTGATGTAGTAGATGTAAAAGACCTGATCCAGGATTTAGAAAGTGGCAAAGTAAATACCGAAACCCTAACCGATACGTTAATTTTGATGCCTTCGGCAGAATTATCGCGTGCGCGTGGTGGTTTCCACTGTATGAGCTTGCCGATATTTAGAGACAACATTTAAGGTTTAAGGCGTAAGGTATAGGGTTTAAGGTTTATTTCGCCTATATACAAACGCCTGATTTAATGAAAATTCTAGGCGGTATGCAACCTTAAACCTTACGCCTTTTACCTTTAACCACTATGCAGATGACCAATCATATTTTAATGATCCGCCCTGTTGATTTCAAATTTAACGAGCAAACGGCCGGAAATAACAAGTTCCAGGTTGCTTCTACCGAAAGCAATGTACAGGTACAGGCGTTGAAAGAGTTTGATGCTTTTGTTGACCTTTTGCGCAAAAATGATATCGATGTTACTGTAGTAGACGATACCCTGCAGCCGGAAACTCCCGATTCGATTTTCCCGAATAACTGGGTTTCCTTTCATGAAGATGGATCGGTTTACCTCTACCCCATGTTTTCGGAAAACCGAAGGTTAGAACGTCGGAAAGAAATATTGGACGGATTAAAAGACAGCTTTGAAGTAAACCACATTAGCGATTTAAGCTTCTACGAACATCAGCATGCTTTTTTAGAAGGAACAGGCAGCATGGTTTTAGACCGCACCAATAAAATTGCCTATGCCTGCCTGAGTGTGCGTACCGATGAAGAAGTGCTTGACAATTTTTGCATGCTTACCGGATACGAACCGGTGGCTTTCCAGGCGGTTGATGCCACAAATTTTCCGATTTACCATACCAACGTGATGATGTGCATTGGCGATCGTTTTGCGGTAATCTGCCTGGATTCGATTCGCGATCCTGAAGAGAAACTAAATGTTACCATCAGTTTAAAAAGCACCGGAAAAGAAATCATCGAAATCAGCCTGGAGCAGATGAACAAATTTGCAGGCAATATGCTGCAGGTAAGCAATGCTGAAGGCGAAAGTTTACTGGTAATGTCAGAGCAGGCTTATTTATCCTTAAATCCTGAACAGGTGGCTGCACTTGAACAATATAGCCGGATTATCTATGCACCACTTTACACCATCGAAAAAAATGGTGGTGGTAGCGCCAGGTGTATGCTGGCAGAGATTCATTTACCAGAAAAGTAACCTGAAACCAAAACAGGTTATTCCCAAAAGTTTTATTACTTTCGCCGAAAATTTAAAAATCCATGTCTTTACTACAAGTATTACAAACCCGCTCAGGAAATAAATGCGAATTATGCACCGCTGAAACCAGCTTATCAGTATACGAAGTTCCACCAACCAGCAATGCCAATAGCGATAACAGCATTTTAGTTTGTAAGACCTGTTTAGACCAGATTGAAAAAAATGAGCAGCTTGATGCCGGCCATTGGAAAATTTTAACAGAAACCATGTGGTCGGAATTTGCGCCCGTTCAGGTAGTGGCCTGGCGCATGTTAAGCCGCCTGAGAAATGAAGGTTGGGCAGCGGATAGTCTTGACATTTTATACCTTGACGATGAAATTTTGGAATGGGCTAAAAAAACCGGTGACCATGAACAGGAAGGTACTGTAGAGTTTCACCAGGACAGTAATGGTGCCCGTTTATTTGAAGGCGATACCGTAGTTTTGATTAAAACACTCGATGTTAAAGGTTCAACACTGAGTGCCAAATTGGGTACCGTGGTTAAAAACATCCGTTTAGTGCACGATAATACCGAACAGATTGAGGGTAAAGTAGAAGGCCAAACCATTGTGATCTTAACCAAATATTTAAGGAAAGGTTAATTTACCTTTCATATCTCATTAGTGCTGGCGCGCGTTTCTAACGCGTGCATAAATAACCTAACGACTGTATCGTGATAAACCATATTCTACGCCTTTGTCTGTATCTATGAACCCTTCTTATTTTTGCCACGGAGACACTGAACAAACGGAAAAACCTTTGCATAAAGGTACTCGCTATTAAAACCTCAAATAGTAGCACCGGCCTGATTTAAATAAACCTGATCAGAATGAAAATCATTCAAAGCTGATCCTTCCATTGACATTAGGTATATCACCGATATAGAATTGTCATCATGAGCCTGTCGAAGGACTTGATACGATTTTGTTTAAGGCGTTTCGACAAGCTCAACGTGACAAACTTTAAGAGAATGATACTGCCTCATTTTTATTTTTGCCACAGAAACACTGAACAAACGGAAAAACCTTCGCATAAAGGCAACTGCTATTAAACCCCTAATAGCTACACCGGCCTAATTTAAACAAACCTGATGGGAACGGGCACGAGTGCAACGAGTAAAGTGGAGAGCAGGGCTAACCCTACCCTATAGAAACAGAAACCTGCTTTCCAAATGATTAAACAGATCCATTGCTTGTGCCCCCTTCGTGCTCCAAGAAACATTTTTATTTTTCCACGGATGCGCGGAGCACACGGAAAAACCTAAATTTACACTTGAATGAAATCTCATTTAACAGAAAAGGAATTGAAACTTGCTCACTTTATGAGTGAAATTTCAGAACGTTGTTATGCTGCTGGATGGATGCAAAACTTGGAATATGTTTTATGGCACGCCGCAATAAATGGAGAAAGAAAATATGGGCAATCATACATCACTGAAGATGATATCGCAACATTAATTAAACTTTCAGCAGATGCAAATGCATGGATTGTATTTGACAATAAAAAAGAGGAAACTGCTTTAAGCTTAAAAGAATGGATGAAAAAGTTTAAAATTGACCTTAAAAAAAAGAAAGCTGTTATTAAAGGCTAATAAAACTTAGCCCACTCTGATTCATGTCTCACGAACCAATTTACTTTGCCACGGATACACGGAACACACAGAAAGATCTTCGCACAAAAGCAACTGCTATTAAACCCCTAATAGCTGCACCGGCCTAATTTAAATAAACCTGATCGGAATGAAAATCATTCAAAGCTGATCCTCCCATTGACATTAGGTATATCACAGATATAGAATTGTCATCCTGAGCCTGTCGAAGGACTTGATACGATTTTGTTTAAGGCGTTTCGACAAGCTCAACGTGACAAACTTTAAGAGAATGATACTGCCTCATTTTTATTTTTGCCACAGAAACACTGAACACACAAAAAACCTTCGCATAAAAGCAACCGCTATTAAATCCCTAATAGCTGCACTGGCCTAATTTAAATAAACCTGATCGGAACGGGCACGAGTGCAACGAGTAAAGTGGAGAGCAGGGCTAACTCTACCCCATAGAAACAGGAACCTGCTTTCCAAATCTTAAAACATAAACACATTATTACCACCTGTTTTTCAGATCATTAACAAAACAGAACTATTCTCTTTCTATTGAAAACAATTTGCCGGCATTTTTTGCAGTCAGGCCAAGCGTTTCCTCACAGTAAAAATATTTTTATTAAAGATTAATTCTCAATTTAAAATTACATTTTTGCAGAAATTATTTAAAAGTAAATGCAGAGTTACTCAGAATTTCTTGATCTAAGCGTTGGTTTCCCTCAGGAGGGTTTCGATGTGATAGAAGATGAATTATATTTTCAGGATTTAAACCTGATGGAAATGATTGAAACTTACGGTACTCCCTTACGTTTCACGTATTTACCAATGGTAAGTAAGAAAATTCAGCAGGCGAAGATTCTTTTCCAGACCGCTATTTTAAAGAACAATTACCGTGGCGATTATAAATATTGTTACTGCACAAAAAGCTCGCATTTTAAGCACATTGTAGAAGAAGCTTTAAAAAACAATATCCACCTGGAAACTTCTTCGGCTTTTGATATGCCAATGGTTGATGCCCTGGAGAAAAAAGGGGTATTGACAAAAGAAACCACCATTATCTGCAACGGTTTTAAAACCTACCAGTACAAGCAGTATATTATCGATATGCTGCACGATGGTTACACCAACATTATTCCGGTTTTAGATAACAAAGAGGAATTTAACCTTTTTGATGATGAAGTGGATATTGATACGCCTTGCAACCTGGGTATCCGTATTGCGGCAGAAGAGCAGCCAGACTCGCAGTTTTACACTTCGCGTTTGGGTGTGCGTATGGAAGATATTATCGATTTTTACAACAATAAAATCGTGCACAACCCAAATTTCAGGGTTAAGTTATTGCATTTTTTCATTAATTCGGGTATTACCGATTCGCCATATTACTGGAACGAGTTAGAGAAGTATGTAACCCTTTATTGCAAGTTCAAAAAAATTAATCCTGATTTGGATACGCTCGATATTGGTGGTGGTATGCCATTTAAAGATTCGCTGGTATTCGATTTCGATTACGAATATATGGTAAACGAAATTGTGAAAAGGATTAAAGAAATCTGCGCAATCCACGATGTAATGGAGCCTGATATTATTACCGAATTTGGTAAATATACCGTAGCTGAAGCATCGGGTATCCTTTATAAAGTATTGGGCCGTAAACAACAGAACGACCGCGAGCGCTGGTTGATGCTGGATGGTTCTTTCATTACCAATTTACCTGATGTTTGGGCGCTGAACCAAAAATACATCCTGCTGCCTATTAATAACTGGGATGCTGAATATGAACGGGTTAACTTAGGTGGCATTACTTGCGACGGACAGGATTACTATAACCAGGAAGCACACATGAACAGTGTATTTATGCCTAAAACCCGTAAAGTGCAGTACCTCGGTTTCTTCCATACCGGGGCTTACCAGGAGGTATTGAGCGGCTATGGCGGTATACATCATTGTTTGTTG
This sequence comes from Pedobacter vanadiisoli, assembly GCF_042684385.1. Taxonomy (NCBI): domain Bacteria; kingdom Pseudomonadati; phylum Bacteroidota; class Sphingobacteriia; order Sphingobacteriales; family Sphingobacteriaceae; genus Pedobacter; species Pedobacter vanadiisoli. The sequence continues at coordinate 20,781 of NZ_JBHULL010000036.1, forward strand.
CCTAGCCCTAAACATGTTCTGATACGCAGAAACCGCGACGAAAGTTTCAATTTTGAGGTTTTTGGTGAAGAACAGAACAGTAAGCAGGTACTGAAGATCCTGGGTTACTAATTCAGTTTTTCAGTTGGGGTTTACAGTTTGGAGATAGCTAAACATAAACTTTCCACAATAGGCTAAAGCAAGGAACAAGTTTCTTATTTTTACGATGTATAAATACCTTAGTTGAATAAGCTAAGGTATTTTTTTGCCTTAAACCTAATATCTAAACCATAAAAAAATGCAATTCGGTAAAGTAGACGACCCATCGATAATAGATTATACCCTCCCGGCTGATGCCCCTGAAACGGCAACGATTTTAGCTGCCAATAAATCTAAACAGCATTTTAAAGCCTTTGTGGGCTGTGCAAAATGGAATAAAACCGATTTAAAAGGTTTTTACCCAAAAGGCACAAAAGACGAATTAACTTATTACGCCACCCAGTTTAATTCGATTGAATTGAATGCCACATTTTATGGCATGCCTACCCGCGAGCAGGTGATTACCTGGACGCAAAAAACCCCGGCAGACTTTAAATTCTTCCCTAAACTGACCAATACCATCAGTCATTTTAAAAGGCTCATTAACGTTAAAGAACCGGTTGAACAATACTGCGACGCCATTAGTAATTTTGAAGATAAACTGGGCATGGCTTTTCTACAGCTTCACGATAATTTTAAACCCAAAGATTTTGAAAGGCTAAAAATCGTTGTCGGCGAATTTCCAAAGGTAATTCCCCTTGGCATTGAGGTGAGGAATACAGAATGGTTTACCAACCCGGCCATTGCAAACGAATTTGCCAAACTTTTCGAAGATAATGGCATTACCAACATCATTGTTGATACAGCGGGCAGAAGAGACATGTTGCACATGCGTTTAACTACCCCTACGGCTTTTATACGTTTTGTAGGTGCCAATGATGATGAAATCGATAAAAAACGTTTGGATGACTGGATTGAAAGAATTGTGGCCTGGAAAGAACAGGGTTTACAAAACCTTTACTTTTTTGTACACCAGAATGTAGAACTATCTTCTCCTTTATTTTCGGCTTATTTTACCGATAAACTGAATAAAGCAGTCGGAACCGATTTAAAAATACCGGTAATGGCCAACCAGGCTTCGCCAAGTCTGTTTTAATTTATAACCCATCAGGTTTAGCCACACTGAATTGCAGCTTTGCGTGTGAAATCGGACTGAACAAAAAACAGAACAACAATTTACATAAAAAGCAACTAAACCAAACGGTCAATATATAAAATGATAAATTACGAGATCGAAAACGAACTAAAACCAATTTTAAATTCAGATGAAAAATTGATCTGGACAGGAAAACCTAAAAAAGGAATTTTATTTAGAACTACAGATACATTATTAATCCCCTTTAGTTTTCTTTGGGCTGGTTTTGCAATATTTTGGGAAACAAGTGTGATTATAACTGATGCTCCCTTTTTCTTTAAGCTTTGGGGGATTCCGTTCGTTCTAGTTGGATTATACATCACCTTGGGAAGATTTTTCGTCGATGCAAAAAAGCGGGCAAATACCGTTTATGGAATTACTGCAGACAGAATTATTATCAGTACCGGAATATTCAGCAGAGAAATCAAGTCATTAAACATCAGAACCTTATCCGATATTACCATTAATCAAAAACCTGATAATAGCGGAACAATTACATTAGGTCCAAGTGATTTTAGAATTGCAATGATACAGGGAATAGAATGGCCGGGCGTAAAACAGCCAGCTCGTCTTGAGTTTATTGACGATGTAAAAAATGTTTACGACCAAATAATTAACCTTCAGCGACAGAAATAATGGTTAACCTGCTATAAATTTGCATCTCGAAATCTGCCTTAATACAAAGCTGTGCGAACATAATCAGTAATTGTAACCAATTATCCGACAACAAGAAAACCAATAAAAAAAATAATTGACAGCGGCATAACATTCTGAATAGAAATCAGCTAGTCGGAGTTTTTAATCCCGGCTGTATGAGTTGAGGATCTTTAATCCACTACGCGTCGGGATTGCAAATCCCGACCAACATCCCAACTAAAAAACTAACAATATTCTTTAAATCCTCCTATAAACCGTTTCTGTAGCTTTAGCTTCTTCCCCTTCAGGAGAAATATTATAGGCCGTTAGCACAAATTCATCGGCGCTGTTTATCGTTAAAACCGTACGCCAGCCCCAAAGCTGTTCACCGTACTCCGGACTGCCATATTCGCCAAAAACAGAAAAGCCATTCCCTGTTGCCTCGCCACCTGAAAGCATAATCTGCGTGCCCATATGGAAACTATCAATCCAGCTTACCCTGAACTTTTGGTAAGGAATATCGAAACCGATAATCATTTTGCCTTCAAAAGATTTGCCTTCTAAACTCCCACGGTAATCGAAAGAGATAAACCGTGCCCCTAAAATGGAAGTGATCTCGCCTTCTGATGGTGATTCATCTGCCAGGATATCTTTTTCAAACCATGTTTTTGTATTGCCCCTCCACCGGCCAACCAGCATTTGTAATTGTTGATGAGCACCATCTGTTAAAGACTGCTCGAATTTACTTTTCGCCATACCCAAACTTATAAAATATAATCAACCTGCTATAATTATGAACAGAAAACTGTAAATTGATATTTGAAAACTCTTTATATGTTAAAAACGCTAGATCTAAACCAGGTAATGGTGCTCGATATTGAAACCGTTCCACAATATCCGTCTTTTCAGGATGTGCCTCCGCATTTCCAGGAACTTTGGGAACAAAAAACACATTATCAAAGAAATTCAGAACAAACTGCTGAAGAATTTTATGAAAAAGCAGGCATTATGGCCGAATTTGGTAAGATTATCTGCATTAGCCTCGGTATTTTCTATACGGAAGAAAAAACAAGCAAATTGCGCATCAAATCCTTTGCCGGTCATGATGAAAACGAAATACTCTCCCAATTTTCGGCATTGCTTAATAAACAACCTGCAGCCTTAATGTTCTGCGCCCATAATGGAAAGGAATTCGACTTTCCCTATTTATGCCGGCGGTTATTGGTAAATGGGATAGAGATACCTGTTCAACTGCAACTTTCGGGTAAAAAACCCTGGGAAGTTAACCATATTGATACCATGGAACTCTGGAAATTCGGCGATTACAAACATTACACCTCTTTAAACCTTTTGTCGGCCATTTTAAATATCCCTACTCCAAAAGACGATATTAACGGCTCGCAGGTAAGACAGGTTTATTATGAAGAAAGAAATCTGGATAGAATTGTGACCTATTGCCAGAAAGATGTAATTACTACTGCACAGGTGTTATTAAAATTTAAAGGTATGGATATAATTCCGGAAGAAAATATTACCATTGTAACCTGATGCTAAACGTTGAGAATTTAACTATCGATTTCTACAACCAGGAAGAAAAATCCTGGTTTAAAGCTGTTAAAAAAATCAGCTTTAACGTAAAAAAAGGTACGGTTTTAGGTATTGTGGGCGAATCGGGCTCAGGGAAATCGGTCACTTCTTTTTCCATTATGCGTTTGCATGATGAACGCCTTGCAAAAATTACCGGCGATATTGATTTTGAAGACATCAGCCTGTTAAACTTAAGTACCAACGAAATCAGGCAGATCAGGGGCAATCAGATCTCGATGATTTTTCAAGAACCAATGACTTCGCTCAATCCCGTTTTTACCTGTGGCGACCAGGTGGCTGAAGCCATTATCCTCCATCAAAAGGTAGATAAAACCGAAGCAAAAAAGCAGACCATTGCCCTCTTTAACGAAGTGCAGTTGCCCCGTCCCGAAAAAATATTTGACAGTTATCCGCACCAGATTTCAGGCGGACAAAAACAACGGGTAATGATTGCTATGGCTTTGAGCTGTAACCCTAAACTCCTCATTGCCGACGAACCCACAACAGCATTGGATGTAACCGTCCAAAAAACCATTTTGCAATTGCTCCTTAAGCTCAAAACAGAGCGCAACATGGCCATGATCTTCATTTCGCACGATTTAGGTGTGGTAAACGAAATTGCTGATGAGGTTGCCGTGATGTACAAAGGCGAAATTGTAGAACAGGGACCAGCAAAATCGATATTCGAAAGTCCGCAACACCCTTACACCAAAGGTTTGCTCGCCTGCAGGCCCTCGCCCAGTTTACAATTAAAGAAATTGCCCGTAGTGGCCGACTTTTTAACGGGAAAAATCGACGATGCCTCAGCACATCTACAGCCCTCAAACCAGCTAACTACAGCCGAAATAGCAGCGCGTAGGGAAAAATTATATGCCCGGCAACCCTTACTACAGGTAAAAAATCTCTGTACCTGGTACCCCATCAAAAGCGGTCTTTTTGGAAAAACGACTGATTACGTTAAGGCGGTTGACCAGATTAACTTTGAGGTTTTTCCGGGCGAAACCCTTGGTCTTGTAGGCGAATCGGGTTGTGGAAAAACAACCCTGGGCCGCACCATTCTCAGGTTAATCCAACCCACTTCAGGTGCTGTTATATTTAACGGTCAAAACATTACACACCTGGATAAAAACGAACTGCGGAAACTTAGAAAAAATATCCAGATCATTTTCCAGGACCCTTATGCTTCGCTAAACCCTAAATTAAGCATTGGTCAATCCATATTGGAACCCCTTCAGGTACACCGGCTTTATCAAAACGATGCTGAACGCAAAAAGAAGGTATTGGAACTGCTGGATAAAGTTGGTTTAAAAGCCGAACACTTTAACCGGTACCCCCATGAGTTTAGCGGCGGCCAGCGCCAGCGGGTGGTAATTGCCCGCGCTTTGGCCCTGCAACCTCAATTTATTATCTGCGATGAATCAGTATCTGCTTTAGATGTTTCTGTACAGGCGCAGGTTTTAAACCTGATCAAAGATCTGCAACGCGAATTCGGACTCACCTATATCTTCATTTCTCACGATCTGGCTGTGGTAAAGCATATTTCTGACCGTATTTTAGTAATGAATAAGGGAAAAATCGAAGAAGAAGGTTTTCCGGAACAGATATTTTATAAGCCAAAAGCTGCTTATACCCAAAAACTGATCGAAGCTATACCAGGACATTAATCATCAAAAATGCTTAAATACTTTTCAACTGTTCTTATATTAATTTTTCTTGCTTTAAGCGTTTTTGCACAAAAAGTAGAAATCATTCAGTCGGCTTCTATTTTCGAAAAGGCTCCATTCGAGGCCTGCCATGCCTCTACCCTTGTTGATATAGGTAAAGGGAAAATTATGGCCGCATGGTTTGGAGGTAAACACGAAGGAAGTAAAGACGTGGTGATATGGTCGTCAATTAAAACCGGAACACAATGGAGTAAACCGGTAGAAATAGCCAATGGAATAATAAACGACACCAGCAGGTTTGCTTGCTGGAACCCTGTTCTTTTTAAAACCAAAGACGGCACTTTATTTTTACATTATAAAGTAGGCTTAAATCCGCGTACCTGGTGGGCCGAATATAAAACATCGGTTAATAACGGCAAAACATGGTCGGAAGCACACAAACTACCTAAAGATTTCTTAGGGCCAATTAAAAACAAACCCATCCAACTGGCAAGCGGTAGCATTTTATATCCTTCGAGCACCGAAAGCCTGGATGAAAAAACATGGCATATCCATATCGAAAAATCGGATGCAAAAGCCAGAAACTGGAAAAAAATCAATATCAACTGCGATACCTTTGGTGTAATCCAGCCTTCTATTCTCTCCTATCCAAACGGGAAATTACAGTTACTGTGTAGAAGCAGGCAGAATGTAATTGTAGAAAGCTGGTCGGAAGATAAGGGCGAAACCTGGTCTGCACTTAAGCCCACACAACTGCCAAACCCCAATTCGGGCAGCGATGCTGTAACCCTAAAAGATAGACGGCAGTTACTCATTTACAACCCGTTAACTGCAGGTAAAAACTGGTGGGAAGGCCGCTCAGTATTAAAACTTGCCATATCAACCGATGGTAAAAACTGGAAGGATATTTATACCTTGGAGGATCATGACCAGGGCGAATACAGTTACCCGGCCATAATCCAAAGCGATAGTGGTTTGATCCATTTATCCTATACTTCTCTCAGAAAAAAAATCAAATATTTTTGCATTAAACTCAAATAAGATAACCTGATAGTGTATTATCTTAAATGCTGTTTAAAGTAAATAAAATGATATTCAATAGCTTTATTCCAATACTCGGTATTATGATCGCCAGGTTGGCTTATGAAGCTGATGGGAATACCTAACTTTTCTGCTGATAATTTAACCGTAAGACTTGCAGGGTACAGTATATCTGATGTTCCACAATCCATCAGGAAAGGCTTTTTAAAGTTTTGATTTCCTGTCAATAAATTTGAAATGCTATACTGATGCCAATCATTTTCATCAGGACGCCCAAAAACTTTTTTTAAATCATTTGTCATTCTGCTCGATTGCCAGAACTGTTTACTTGCTTTTTCCAGTTCATTAAAATCTATCTCCAATGCGCCACTGGTAGAAGCGGCAGTGTTGAAGTAATCCTGATTAAGGATAAAATAGCGAAGAGCACCATACCCCCCCATACTTAAACCACCAATAAAAACATTTTGCTTATCTATGCTTAAAGATTGATGCACCATCGGCAACAATTCTTTGAAGAAAAAATCCTCATATTGGTCTCCATCAGGCTGATGGCTATTAATATAATAAGAAGTGAAACCCTCAGGCGTTACAATAATAAATTGATATTGATTGGCCAATCTTTGCAAATCTGTTGTTTTTGACCATTGGGTATAATTTTCACTGTAACCATGTAATAGATAAACAAGCGGATAAGATTTAGATTTCTGGTAATTTTGAGGTTTAAATACCATTACTTTACCCGGAGATTTGAGATATTTCGAATTTAACGTCCAAACCTCATGGCCAAATGCATTAAAAAACATAAAAAATGTAATTGCGGTGATAATCAAATTTTTCATAGTTGTAAATTTGATTCAAAAATCATAATACATTCTTAGATGTACAATAACGAACAAAATTGTTAGTCTCCATAAATTAGATTATGCGTAAGGAAAATTCAACCAATGTATTAAATCAGCAGTTCCTCTTTCAGGTATGCGAACTCAACTCAGCTATTGCTATGATTGGAGGCCGTTGGAAATCCCAGATTGTATATTCCATTTACGAAGGAAATAACAGGTTCCATCTCCTTAAAAAAGAACTGATCAATATTTCGGAACAAGTATTGGGTAGGCAGTTAAAAGAACTGGAAACTCATGCCATCATAATTAAAAAAGAGATTCCCGGATCTATTCCGCAAGGTATCGAATATACGCTTACAAATAAAGGTTTAGATTTAATCCCGATATTAAAGATGCTTTGCGATTGGGGCAAAACGTATGCTGATGGCAAAGAAATAACCGCCGGGTTGCATGATCTTTGTGTTTAGGCTAAGGATTTTGTTCAGGCAGTTTTATCTTTTCATTCCTCATATTTACCTATTGTAGCCATCTTTTCTGTATCTTCGGTAAATTCAGTTTAGTGTATGGCAAAGAAAAAGTCGGCAAATATAAAATTGGTTCTGAATCAGCTGGTTAGTGATATTTTTGAAAAAAACAACAATCAGCTGCTTAATTATAAACAGGTTTCGGCAAAATTGAACCTAAAGGATCAGGAATCAAGAGAAACGATTTTAGAAATTTTAAAAGAAGGAAAAAATAACGGAATTTTCTTAGAACCCGAAAAAGGTAAATTTAAACTTAAAGAACTGCAGAATTTCATTATCGGTACTGTTGATATGACTGCCGATGGTTCCGCTTATATCATTCCCGAAGATGAATTCGAAAAGGACATTTTTGTAGCACCCCGCAAACTTAAAAATGCTTTACATGGCGATACCGTAAAAGCTTATGTGTTTGCGAAAAAGAGTGGCCGTAAAAATGATGGCGAGGTAGTTGAGATCATTAAGAGGGCAAAATCTGACTTTACAGGAGTCATTAAAATTTCAGACCGCTTTGCTTTCGTAATTGCCGACGATAAAAAAATGATGCACGATATTTTTGTACCACTGGCCGATACGCATGGGGCAAAAAGTGGTCAAAGGGTACTGGTTACCTTATCAGATTGGCCTGAAAGTGCCAAAAACCCCATCGGTATTGTGAAACATGTACTGGGTAACCAGGGCGAAAACAATACTGAAATGAATGCTATCCTGGCGCAGTACGGTTTTCCTTTAGCGTTTCCGCCACAGGTAGAAAGAGAAGCCAATGCCATTCCCGAAGAAATTTCGGCTGCCGAAATTGCTAAGCGTAAGGATTTTAGAAAGGTATTAACCTTTACCATCGATCCGGCTGATGCCAAAGATTTTGACGATGCCATCTCCTACCAGAAATTACCTAACGGCAACCACGAGATCGGGATCCACATTGCCGATGTTTCGCACTATGTAATTCAGGGAAGCGAACTCGATAAAGAAGCATATAGCCGTGCTACCTCAGTTTACCTGGTCGATCGTGTAATCCCGATGCTGCCCGAGCGTTTGAGTAACGGGGTATGCTCCCTCCGCCCACATGAAGATAAATTGTGCTTTGCTGCAGTTTTTGAGCTCGATGAGCAGGCAAACATCCAAAATGAATGGTATGGCCGTACGGTAATCCACTCCGACCGCAGATTCACCTATGAAGAAGCACAGGAAGTAATTGAAAGTAAAACCGGCGATTATGCAAGCGAAATACAGAAACTGAATGAGTTGGCTTACATTTTACGCGAACGCAAGTTTAAAAACGGGGCCATCAGCTTTGAAAGTGCCGAAGTTAAATTTAAACTCGATGAAGCTGGAAAACCTATAGGCGTTTACGTAAAAGAACGTAAAGATGCCCACAAACTTATTGAAGATTACATGCTGTTGGCCAACCGCAAAGTGGCCGAATTTATCGCCAAAAAAAGCAAGGGTAAGCAAAAACTGACCTTTGTTTACCGGGTGCACGATTCGCCAAACATGGAAACCTTGAATACTTTTGCCAACTTTGCTTCCCGTTTTGGCTATAAAATCAATACAAAATCGGATAAGGAAATTGCCAAATCGCTGAACCATTTAATGGCCGATGTAGAAGGCAAAAAAGAACAAAATATTTTAACCTCGCTGGCCATCCGTTCTATGGCCAAAGCCATTTATACGACTAAAAAAACCAGTCATTACGGCCTGGCCTTCGAGTATTATACCCATTTTACCTCACCTATCCGTCGCTACCCCGATGTAATGGCGCACCGTTTACTGCAAATCTATTTAGATGGTGGCAAATCGGCTGATATGGAGTTTTACGAAGTGGCTTCAGTACACGCTTCAGCAATGGAAAAAAGGGCTGCCGATGCAGAAAGGGCTTCGATTAAATACAAACAGGCCGAATATTTAGAAAATAACATCGGTACAGCATACAAAGGCATTATTTCGGGCGTTACCGAATGGGGTATGTATGTAGAAATTGAAGAAAACAAATGTGAAGGTATGATCCGTTTACGCGATATATCTGACGATTTTTATGTTCTTGACGAAAAAAATTACTGCATCATAGGCCAGCGTAAAAAAAGAAAATACCAATTAGGTGATGAAGTGATGATCAGGGTTAAAAAAGTAGACCTTTCCAAACGTCAAATTGATTTTACCTTAATTCCTGATTAAAAATTAAGACATTTGTGTCCGAAAGCACAATGTTCAAACCAAACAATGCATACTACAGAAGAATTACAGCAAATTTTAGATACTGCAATACAAAATTTAAAGTTTCCGGATCATCCCAAACAGCTTTACGATCCGATCGCTTATATTATTAACCTTGGTGGAAAGCGGGTAAGACCCTTACTGGTTTTAATGGCTACCGAATTATTTGGAGAAGATGCAAACCTATCGGTTCATGCAGCTATGGCCATTGAGATTTTCCACAATTTTACGCTTGTTCATGATGATATTATGGATAATGCCCCGCTCCGCAGAGGACAGGCTACGGTACACGAAAAATGGAGCACCAACGTTGCCATACTAAGTGGCGACGTAATGATGGTGGAAGCCAATAAAAACCTGGCTAAAGTAAATCCCATCTTCCTGAAAGGCGTTTTAGATACTTTTAATGCAACTGCTCAGGGTGTTTGCGAAGGCCAGCAGCTTGATATGGAATTTGAAGGCCGCAATGATGTAAGTATTGATGAGTACATCAACATGATCAGGCTGAAAACGGCTGTATTATTGGGAGGAGCGCTAAAACTGGGTGCTATTATTGCCGGTGCTTCAGAAAAAGATGCGGATCTGATTGAACAGTTTGGCGAAAACATTGGAATTGCATTTCAATTACAGGACGATATTCTGGATGTATATGCCGATCCTGAAAAATTCGGAAAACAGGTTGGTGGCGACATTATCGCCAATAAAAAGACCTTTCTGCTATTGAAAGCCTTTGAACTCGCAGAAGGTGATACCAAAACTGCTTTAAATGCCTTGACCGCATCTAAAGAGTTTAATGCGCAGGAGAAAGTAAATACCGTTAGGGGCGTATACGATACGCTAGATATACAAGAAATTGCCAAAGAACACATGAACCATTACCGTGATAAAGCTTTGGCCCTATTTGCGCAGATAAATGTGAGCGATGAAAGAAAAGCAAACCTGTTAACGCTTACTAACCAGTTAATGGCCAGAGAGTATTAAAAAGGAAGGCTAATCACAAACCATCATTTCGAGCGGAATAGAGAAATCTACTTTATAGATCGCTCCATTCCGCTATGCTCCAGATTTACGTTTAAGTTCTATCCCTTAACCAGCTTATACTTAATCCAAAAATCGGCTGGTTTAGTTGTAAATTCTCCACCCTCCTGAGGTCTTTGACCACGGCCACCCCCCATACCACCACCTGGTCTTCCTCCACTCATACCACCACGGCCACTGCCCATTCCGCCCATACCTTTTCCACTACCTGAAAAACTGCCCGCTCTGCCCCCACCTTCTGGCTTACCTGCTTTATGCACAGCGGTTTTGTTGGGTTGATTAATTTTAATGTTATAAACCAATGGTTTTTTCAAATCTAAATTCACTCCCAGTTGTGCCAGTGGAATGCTAAGTTCATAAATCAGGTCTTTATTAGGATGTATACTCATACCCGTTTCAATCCCGGTCTGGTTATCGGCTGGTAAATCACCATCAGCAATGTTTTTGAAATCCGATACGCGAATACTTTTATTCAATGTTGAAGGATCGTGCATCATTCCCATACCCTCATCAGTATGCTGCGAATGGAGATCTTTCGATGCATCTACATCTTTTAGCACAGGCGGTCTTTCCATCAGTGGAAAGGTTAATTTCATCCCGTCCTTCTTTTTGCCTGCTGTATTAATATTTAAGGTAATGCCTCCACTCAGTATGCTAAAAGTAGTTTGCGGGTCTAGAGATTCGATAATAAAGTAAAGGTTTTGATCGTCATTAGCCAGGGCAAAAGCCAGCCGGGTGGCATCATTATACTGGTTAAGCGGTTCATTCCATTCGTTCGATATGCCATCGGCCTTAAACGGCTTTACCATGCGGATATTTTCTTCTACCTCTTGTGCATATAATAAGCGGCTGGAAATAAGTAATGCAATTAATAAGGATATTTTCTTCAGATTCATGGGGATTTGTTTTAAAATCAATACCCAAATCTAAAAGCCTGAAATGTTAATTTTTGTTATTTAACAGGGTTTAACAAATGAGTCGGGAGTCGTAAGTCAGTTAAATGATGATACAAGCAAATGACCAGTGAACCAATGGCTAATGAACTAATCACCCATATAACAAAAAAGGTCCTGATTTTCATCAGAACCTTTTTTTGTTATTCTTATTACCAATTATTCTGCAGATGCAGCTTCTTCAGTAGTTTCATCTTTTTTAGCCGCTTTTTTAGCAGGTGCTTTTTTAGCCGGAGCTGCTTCAACAGCTGCTTCTGCCACAACTTCTTTCTTCGCAACTGCTTTTTTAGCAACTGGTGCTTTAGCTACTACTTCAACTTCAGTGTTAGTAATAGGAAGAATAGAAACATAAGATTTGTTGTCTTGTTTCTTTTTGAAAACAACTGTACCATCAATTAAAGCAAATAAAGTATGGTCTTTACCAATACCAACGCCTTTATCAGGATGGTGTTTTGTACCACGTTGACGTACTAAAATGTTTCCTGCAATAGCTAACTGACCACCGAAAACTTTAATACCTAAACGCTTACTATGCGATTCACGTCCGTTTTTCGAACTACCGGCTCCTTTTTTGTGTGCCATGATTTTATATTTTGTAACCCGCTAAATGCGGATTATTGGGTTAACAATTAATTATAAAGTGATGTCTGAGATTTGGATCTTAGTGAAAAACTGGCGGTGACCATTTTTCTTTTTGTAACCTTTTCTGCGTTTTTTGTGGAAAACGATTACTTTATCACCTTTTAAATGAGATACGATCTTAGCTGAAACTTTAGCACCTTTAACCGCAGGAGCACCTACAGTAATTGCACCACCGTTATCAACCAACAATACATTATCAAATTCAATACTAGCGCCTTCATCTCCTTGCAATCTGTGTACAAAAAGGTGCTGGTCTTTAGCAACTTTAAATTGCTGCCCTGCTATATTTACTATTGCGTACATTGTTTAAATATTAGTTTTTTAATTTTTTATTTAACGAGGTGCAAATATAGAACAAATTCAATTAACACACAAACACATATCGAAAATATTTTTCATTAAAATGGTACACAATCAGCATTTGGAGGATTTTAGGATTTCAAGATCGATTTTAAATTTATACTTTTCGAAAACCACCGTCTGATAATTCCTCAACAGCCTGCCACGAAAACACTAATATAATTGGAGTTTTAACCACAGATATACACACATAAACACAGATTTTATATCTGTGCGCATCCTTATGCCTACGCATCGAGAGCTCAACTTAACGACATTGAGCGACGCTCCAACCAGGGCTGGGTGGCCAGCAGTATTTCATTTTTGAGGTTGCGGGGAGTACAAACCCTTGTTCTTAAACCCGATTGCAATGTAAAGCCCGGAGCGCAGCGAGGACTTGAAATGAAAAGCGGGACTACACGTCGCCAAAAACCACTGCCCGCACCTTTCCTAATAACAATAGTGTTAGCACTCCCATCTCCTTTTCGTTAAAAAATGTTAAATCAATTTCTTATCTACGAAATATTCGTAGATTTACGAAAAATAAATAGATATTAAAACAATTATTATGAAACGAATATTACCCTTCTGCTTAGCCACAGCGCTAACCCTATCTGTCAAAGCTCAAAACCCGGATAAAGCCCTGGCAAGAGTACGTTACACTTTTACCCATATACAGGATACGACCCAACGCGATAAGCCCAAGACTGAAAACATGCTCCTGGTTACCGGCAAAAATGCATCTGTTTATACCAGCTACGATAAAATGAACCAAGCGCTAAACATGCAAAAGCAGATACAGGAACAGATCAAAAACCAAAGCGGCAATGGCAACGTGAAAATAGAAGTGAAAAGCGAAATGAAAACCCAGCCTACCCAAGAAGATTATTTCTTTTTTGCCAACGAGCACAAAATGATTACCAAAGAACGCCTGTTTAACAATTACCTGGTTGAAGAACCTGCCGCTACTATAGACTGGAAAATACTAAAAGATACGATGAGCTTTTCAGGGGTAGCTTGCCAGAAAGCCACTGCCAAATTTAAAGGCCGTAACTGGATCGCCTGGTTTGCAACCGAGATTCCTTTTCAAAGCGGTCCATGGAAATTAAACGGCCTCCCTGGCTTAATTATAGAAGCTTATGACGACAAAAAAGAAGTGAAATTTGAATTTGCTGGACTCGAAAATGTAAAAGATGCGGATGCTACTACCAATGCCGACGGTGATGTTAAAATTGCAGCTCCAGGCGGCGTGGGTTCGGTAAAAATTATGGGAATAGATGTAAACACAAGCTACCTAGGACCTGAAATTAAGTTACCTACCGATGCAATAAAAACCACCCGGAAAGAGCTGGATAAACTTAAAGCTGCCCGCGATAAGGACCCGCAAGGCTTTATGCAGGCACAAATGGCAGCAAATGGTATGCAAGGCTCATTCAGAATGAATCAGGCGCCACGCCCTAAAGGTGCAGCTCCAGCTAAGGCCGAAGTAAACAACCCGATTGAAATTGAAAACAAAAAATGAAAAAGCTCACTTTAACCTGCTGGCTGCTGCTGGCTTCTTTTTCTGTTTTTGCCCAAAAGCCACTTAAAGGCCTGGTAAAAGATGTTAGCGGTAAAGGGGTCGAATCGGTTAACGTAACCTTAAAGGATGCTGAAGGCAACATCATTAATTTTACCCGTACAAACAAAACCGGTGCTTTTAGTATGGAGCTCAAAAATGACCAGATTGCAGGTTACAAAATTGAAGCTTCGAGTATTGGCTATAAAAAGCTGATTACCACGGTAACTGATGCAGCTAAAAGCTACGACCTGACTTTACAGCCTAGCGAAACCACATTGGAAACCGTTACTGTTAAGAACCGGCCATCGTTAACGGCCCGCGGCGATACCTTAAATTACAGGCCATCTGATTTTGCAGATAAACAAGACAGAAGTATTGGCGATGTGCTCAAAAAAATGCCGGGTATCGAAGTAGCCGAAGATGGAAAAATCAGTTATAACGGAAAGTCTATTTCTAACCTGTATGTGGATGGCGACAACCTTTTGGACGATAAGTACAATATTGGCACCAAAAGTATCCCGCAGGGTGCTGTAGATAAGGTACAGGTTATCCAGAATGATCAGCCGATTAAAATGATGCGCAAAAACAACATGAGCGATGATGTAGCCCTGAACCTGGTACTTAAAGACGAAGCTAAACTTAAAGTAATGGGCGATGCCACTGTTGGAGCAGGTATGCCAGCGCGTTTTGATGAAAACTTAACGGCCATGCTGTTCAATAAAAAGCTCAAATTCATCAATAATCTTAAGGGTAATAACATAGGTAATGACCCGGGTATTGACCTCACCTCGCACAACTTATCTGATTACTTAAAAAAGCTGGATAACGACAGGCCAAATGCCCTGCTTTCTGCCGGGGCCGCCGGCGTGCCTTCACTACCACAAAGCAGGTACCTCCTTAATAAAGCGGGATTACTTAACCTGAATAACTTATACAAGTTTAACCAGGATTTACAGCTAAGGGCAAATCTTTCTTATCTCTACGATCAGCGCAATCAGCAATACAATAAATTTTCGCAAACCTATCTTTCAGACCAGACCATCAGTTATTCAGAATCGCAGAACAATATCATTAATCCACAAAAATTAAGAACGCAATTTAACCTTAACGGAAACGCCGAGAAATATTACCTGAACAATAATTTCGTACTCGATTATGCACCTTTTAAAACATCGTCGGGTTTTGTAATCAACGGTGTGGCAGCCAACCAGGTATTGCGGCAGGAAACGCTTGATATCTCGAATGAGTTTAATTATCGTAAAAAGTTAAAATCGGAAGATGTAATTAACCTTTACTCCTATTTAAACCGCACTACCCAACCCGAAAACTTAAATATAACCCCGGGGCTTAATGCCGATATCTTAAACAATGGAAACAGTTATCTTGGTTTAAGCCAGTATATCAAAATACCGACCTGGTACACCAATAACTATGCTTCATTTGCTTTTGTAAACAATCATTTCGTTCAAACTTACAAGGCAGGTTTTAATGTGCAGCAACAAAAGCTTAATTCAGAACTATACCGCACGCAGAACAACGGGCTAACCGAAGCCGTTTCAGGCCATACTGTAAATGACCTCGACTGGCTAAAAACCAAGGTATATGCCGATGCCACATACGAATTTACCAACGATAAATTAAAAGCCGGATTAAGTTTGCCTTTGAGTTATAACCTGATTAAATACAGCGATGAAATCAACCAGTTGGATAAGCGCCTGGATAAATTGTTCCTAAACCCTTCTCTGAATATAAAATACCAAACCAGCGTCGAAAATTATGTAACGGCAAATTATAGTTTTAGAAACGATTTAGGCGGAATTGATGACGTTTACCGCGGTACAGTATTAAAAAACTACCGCTCGCTTTTTGCCAATAATGCACCCGTTTCTGAGTCGAAAGCCCATAACGTTGCTGCTGGCTTTAATTTTAGAAAAGCCATGCAGATGTTGTTTGTAAATTTGATGGTAAGCTACAATGATGTCGAACTGAATACCATTTCTTCTTACAGTTTAAGCAACAACATTCAGCAAAGAGTTGTGTTACCACTGAGCAACCATATCCGTACCTTATCTTTTAACACAAACGCCAGCAAATATCTTTTTGCGCTGAAAAGTACCATTAGTGGGGGTATTACTTATTCGCAGAGCCGATATGACCAATTACAGAACAATGAACTGTTTGCATTTAATGCCCAAACCACCTCATACAAACTTGGAATAGAAGCAAAACTCACCAACTTTATCAATTGGTCTTATCTGGCAAATTTTTCAGTAACCGACAATAAAGCTAAAGTGGCTGATGCCATCAAAACAAGTTTTCAGCAGCTCAGGCAACAGTCTACCCTGGCCATTGCAACTTTTAAAAATGTATATTTAAACTTATCTGCCGAACATTTATTTACACACCAATCTACTCAGCCCAATTTAAAATATCTTTTTGCTGATATGAATATTAAATACAAATACCTGAAAATGAAAACAGATTTTGAATTTGGCATCACCAACCTGGCAAATATCAAAAGCTTTGATGCCGTTTACCTTTCTGCAAATTCACTTACTACAGGAACCTATTATATTCCGGGAAGAGTGGCGATGTTAAAGGCTACTTTTAGTTTTTAAGTACCGAATTCGTCTCCCGACCGAAATGCAGTGCCTGCCCGTACAGGCAGAGAGAAACCTATAGAGACATATTTAGCTCAGCTGAGCACTGCGTGGTTCTTGACTAAGCTGCACTGCTCAAAATGACAGCAATTTAAGGAGTATTAATTCGCTAAACGCCAGATTACGGTTTTGTCGTAATCTGGATTATTTGATTATTACGATCAAATTTCATGTCAAAAACTTTATTGGGGTTAAGTTTGTCAAGTTCTTCTTTCGTAACCTTATTTCCGTTAAGAAAATACGATGTGTTTTCGGCAACCTTGGTTCTTTCACCCATTGGTTGCTGATTTCCGTCTTTTGCATCAGATATTGTGGCGATTGACTTTACAATATACATAAAGCTGACGCCCTTTTTCTTCGGTACCGGCAATTCCGGTAAGTCTTCGCCGCTTTTTGCCAGAACCTTTACATCAATATTTTTATCTCCTGCTTTCGTGGTATCCGTAAAGCTAAAATGCTGTACGAAGGTTTTACCTTTAAAATTACCATCTGTTTTGAATCCCGTAATCTTTACTTTTCTACCCAGTGTACTTAACATTTCTTCAATTGATTTCCTGGAAGAATCTACCCCACCGGCAATGCTTTTGAAGATAAAAGTCATTTTTGCAGTGGTATCCGGTACCTTAAGCGTGTCAATAAATGTTTTCTTTTTTACCCTGGGTTTAAGAACAGTTTTTGGTTTTAGCGCTACTTTGGCGGATACTTTTTGAGGTAAAATATTGTTTACTATGGTGGTTAGAGGCGCTAAATGCGTTTTTATCTCTTTTTTATCGATTGTAAATGCCAGGGTAACACAAAGTAATACCGGCAGTACAAATAAATAACGCGTTAAATTCACTTTCGATGACCGTTTGGCATTCATCATTTTAATGCGTTTTTTAAGGTCAGACAGATTGAAATTATTTACAATTGCTACTGATGGCTGTAAGGTACCCACATCTAGCAGACTATATTGATATGCCTTTTTATCTACCCCTTTTTTTAAAATCTTGGCATCGGTAATAAACTCAATATTTTCTCTTACCGCTTTTTTCATCAGCCAGACCCCAGGGTTAAACCAATAAAAAACGATGCAGAATTCGGCCAGGATAATATCTATTGTATGCCAATCATCTACGTGTACTTTTTCGTGTTCGAGGATATTATTTAAATCCTCCTTTTTATGCAGGGTAGGATTAATATAAATGGTTTGCCAAAAACTAAAAGGGCTTACCTGATCATTTAATATCCTCACCTTATAGTCGGCCAGACGATCGGGTGAAGAATTTTTATGCACCCTGTAGAGCGAAATAAACTGCACCAATAACCTTAAAGCCATTACCAGCACACCTATATAAAAAAGTATGGTTATTATTTGCCAGAATACCGAAACAGCATCTTGTTGCACCAGTTGGCTTACCTGTTGATTTAACCGGGGCACAAATGCCGGAACTGCTTTCTGGTCAGCAAAAAACTCAGTAAGGTTAATAAACGGGTAAGCTGAAGAAAACAATATCCCAAACAGCAGAAACATCCTGTTAATGGAATAAAATGTTAACCTGCGCAACACGAGGTAATAGGTTGCTGAAAATAAAATCAGCACAAGATTAATCTTTAAAAGAATGATAAAGATAGCTGGCATGGCGTTTACTTTTCAGGGTTCTCGATCAGGTTGATTATCTCTTTTAATTCTTCTGCACTTATCTTTTTGTCTTTGGCAAAAAATGCCACCAGTTCTTTATAGGAACTTTTGAAATAATTATTTACGAAACCATTCATAAAACGTTTTTTATAATCGGCTTCCTTAATCTTTGCACTGT
This sequence comes from Pedobacter vanadiisoli, assembly GCF_042684385.1. Classification (NCBI taxonomy): domain Bacteria; kingdom Pseudomonadati; phylum Bacteroidota; class Sphingobacteriia; order Sphingobacteriales; family Sphingobacteriaceae; genus Pedobacter; species Pedobacter vanadiisoli. The sequence goes on from NZ_JBHULL010000036.1 coordinate 39,491, forward strand.
AGCGATTGGCATTGGCAAACCTTTCACTTACTAAATATCCTTTACGTTCGAGGTTTTTTATGGTAGAAGCGAGTGTGGTATAGGGTGGCTTAGGCTCAGGTAGCGCATCCATAAAATCTTTGATAAACCCTTTACCCAGCTGCCAAACGGCCAGCATAGCCTCTTCTTCCTGTAATGTTAATTTTTCCATTATTACGAATATATCGTAAATATACGAAAACATCCTAATAAAAAAGTCGATTAACGGTTTAATTATTTAAACCGTTAATCGACTTCAAACTCCGGGCTCCCAACTATTTACCGCTTCTTCTT
>NZ_JBHULL010000037.1:0-40636 GCF_042684385.1 Pedobacter vanadiisoli
TATTATAACAATAAAAGGATAAGATTGAACTTAAATGGAATGAGCCCGGTTGAATACCGGGCACAAGTCTTAAATAATTAATAAGTTTGTCCAACTTTTTGGGGGCAGTCCAGCGCTGTGGGCTTTTTGCTTCAATCAGGTTTAGGTGGCTGCAACAGAAGAAGGGTTAAGGGAGGGAATGACCAACCGTTCCTACGGAACGACAACGCCCATTTTACAATTGGCTACCCCTGAATCGTCACGATGGGAGGAAATAAAAAAAGCGGTCAGATTTTTTAACCTGACCGCTTTTTTATTTACAGGGCTTGTTCTTTTATCGCCAAACGCTGATCGCTAATCGCTTTACGCTGATCGCCTGGCGCTAACCCTAGCCACCCTTAAAACTCTGCGTTTTTAGGGAATCTTGGGAACGCAATTACATCGCGGATATTGGTCATGCCGGTTACGAACAATACCAAACGTTCAAAACCTAAACCGAAACCAGCGTGCGGTGCGGTACCAAAGCGGCGGGTATCTAAATACCACCACAATTCCTCCTGCGGGATATTTAAGGTTTCCATGCGTTGGATTAAGCGATCTAAACGCTCTTCACGCTGCGATCCGCCAATCATTTCGCCAATGCCCGGGAACAGGATATCCATAGCGGCAACAGTTTGCCTGCCTTCGGCATCCGGTTCGTTCTGGCGCATGTAGAACGATTTAATATCTGCAGGGTAATCGGTTAAGATTACCGGCTTTTTAAAATGTTTTTCTACCAGGTAACGTTCGTGCTCGCTTTGTAAATCAGCTCCCCACTCATCAATCAGGTATTTAAATTGTTTCTTCTGGTTAGGTTTAGAAGATTTTAATATCCTGATGGCCTCTGTATAGGTTAAACGTTCAAAATCGTTGGCCAGGCAGAAATCCAGTTTTTCCAATAAACTCAATTCGCTGCGCTCGTTTTGCGGCTTTTGTTTATCTTCTTCAGCCAGGCGGTTATTTAAAAATTCCAGTTCCTCTTTGCAGTTGTCTAAAGCATATTTAATTACATACTTCATCATGTCTTCGGCAAGCTGCATGTTGTCTTCCAGGTCGGCAAAAGCAAACTCAGGCTCAATCATCCAGAACTCGGCCAAATGGCGGGTGGTATTTGAGTTCTCGGCCCTGAAGGTAGGTCCGAAAGTATATATCTTACCAAAAGCCATGGCAGCCAATTCGCCCTCTAACTGGCCCGATACGGTTAAGTTGGTAGCACGGGCAAAGAAATCCTGCGAGAAATCAACTTTACCTTCGTCAGTGCGTGGCGGGTTGTCGAAATCTAAAGTGGTAACTTTAAACATTTCGCCGGCACCTTCAGCATCACTGGCCGTAATTACCGGGGTGTGCATGTACACAAAGCCGCGTTCGTTGTAAAACTGGTGGATGGCGAATGCTAATGCATGGCGAACCTTAAAAACGGCGTTAAAAGTATTGGTACGGAAACGCAGGTGTGCAATTTCGCGTAAAAACTCCAGGCTGTGTTTTTTAGGTTGCAAAGGGAATTTCTCCGGATCGCTGTCGCCTAAAATTTCAACACTGGTGGCTTTAATCTCAACGGTTTGGCCTTTACCAAGCGATTCGATCAGTTTACCCGTTGCAGAAATGGCGGCTCCGGTAGTGATTCTTTTTAACAGCTCATCAGGCAGATTATTAAAATCGATCACAACCTGGATATTACTCATGCAAGATCCGTCATTTAAGGCAATAAACTGATTATTACGGAAAGTTCTAACCCATCCCATAACCGTTACTTCTGTGTCAAATGCTGTCGACTTTAATAAATCTTTAATTTGCTGTCTCTTAATCATATTGTTATTTGTAAAAGGCGCAAATTTAGAAAAAAAGTTTATCAGTTGGCAGTTTTCGGTATACAGTTTTCAGTTTTTTGCATAAGCTTGGTTTAAACTGCCAACTGTACATTGGTTATTGGTTATTAGTTCATTGGTAATTGCAAATTGATTATTGGTCATTAGTTCATTGGTCATTAGTTCATTGGTAACTGCAAATTGATTATTGGTCATTGGTCATTAGTAATTGCAAATTGATTATTGGTCATTAGTTCATTAGTAACTGCAAACTGCCAACTGAAAACAGCCTACTGTTGTTGTTGTTGCTGCTGCTGCATCGCTTCCATATACTGCTGATAGCTGTTTTTGGTTCTTGCAGTAGTGATTGTTCCAGTGGGTTTGCTGTAATTCACTTCCTTTGGCTGGAAATAGGTTTCGTTGTCGTTAAAATCTTCATCGTTATAGCCAACCGAAACATTCACTTCCATAATGTGCTCAAAACTGCCTTTATAAACACCTTTTACAGGTGAGCAGTCTGCAAAATTACGGCCTACCGCCAAACGTACATGGTTTTCGTTTACGATGCAATTATTGGTGGGGTCTAAACCCAGCCAGCCGTATGCAGGCAGGTAAGCCTCTGCCCAGGCGTGGGTAGCGCCTTCGCCGCGCATGCCGTCTCTGTTGGGGCAGATGTACCCGCTTACGTACCTTGCCGGTATTCCGGTTAAGCGCAACATGGTAGTAAGTATATGTGCAAAATCCTGACATACACCGGCCTTCAGCTTCAAAATCTCTTCAATGGTAGTATCGACAGCCGTTACGCCTTTAATATATTCGAAGTTATTAAAAACGTAAGCGCAATATTTTATGGCAGTTTGGTAGGGGGTATCATCAGCCTCCTTAATGCCCAAAGCTGTTGCCTTAAGTTGGCTAATCCCATCGAAACTTTCCTGTCGTAAATAATCAATATAAGGTACTTCATATTTAAGCGCATCCAGGCTGTTCCATTGCTCGCTACTAAACATATCGTCTTGCGGTAATGGCTTTGCAAAAGTTTCTACACTTACCTTCGAGAAGATTTTGAGCTGGGTGTGGGGTTCGTTTTGAGTGAAAGTACCCACCTCGTTGCCATAATAATCGATAAAGATTTCAATTTCAGGACTCCCGGAAATATTCAGGTCGTGTTTAACCACTTTTTGGAACTCATCTTTAATCGGAAATAAAATAATCTGGTTCGCGCTATCCCGAACGGGCGATTCGTATTTGTAATTGGTAATATGTTTGATTTTAAAAATTGGCATAAGGGTTATTGTTATTTATAGGTTACCACAGTTAATAAGGATAAACACCACCGGATAATCGGTAAAAAATAGTATCTGTGTTAATTTGTGCCCATTTGTGCTTAAATATTGAATTGTTTATGAATTTGCAAAATAATATTCATTTAAAAGATTTCCGATGCCGAAGAGTTCAGCCCTGATCTCGGTAAGGTAATGATGCAACTGCCCTTCGTTCATGGTGTTAACGGAGCTATAGGTAATCATACTTTTTAAACGACCTATTTTAAAAGATAAACTGTTGTAGTGCTCGATATTACTTTCGCTCTTTAGCCGTTTGAAATACCTTTCTATGTTGTTCATGGCATATAATGCCGAACGCGGAAAATCGTTGTTGAGCATCACCAGTTCGATGATGTTTTTCGCATCAAAGCCTTGCCTGTAAGTCTTCAGGTATAATTCATAACCGCCTAACGATAATAATAAATGTTTCCAATAGGAAATATCGGTTAATAAATCGGGATTGCTGCTGATCGAACTGAATTTAATATCCAGGATGTCGACTGACTGTATGCCCCGCTCCAGGTGCTTGCCAATATTCATAAAACTCCTGCTTTCGCCACGTTCCATTGCGCTATCAGCTGTCCCGTTATAGAGCATTATCTGTTTGATTAAAATATCCAGGGCAGTAATGGGGTCGTCTTTTTGCACGTACCATAACAGCTTTTCATCTTTAACAGTATGGTAGTATTCGTTCAGGCATTGCCATAAATCTTTGGGGATGTGCTCCTGCACACTCCTTGCATTTTCGCGGGCCAGGGTAACAATGTTTAAAATCGAATTTGGATTTTCACGGTTTAACAGCAGGTATTCGATTACCGCACGGCTATCATGCTGGATGTTCAATAATTCGTTTTCATCGTCTGAAGAAAAAATCCTGATGACGGGTTTCCAGGTAAATTCCTGTATGGTATCTTGTGAGGAAGCATAATTTATTTTTAACATGCGCAGCATACCGTCGCTGCGCTCAACATATCTGCTTAACCAATATAAACTTGAAGCAACTCTACTTAACATATTATTCTGTATTCTAAGAAGTTAAAACCCATGTATCTTTACTGCCGCCGCCCTGCGAACTGTTTACCACCAGCGAACCTTCTTTTAGCGCTACCCTGGTTAAGCCTCCGGGAACAATTGAAATGCCATCAGGGCCATTTAAAGCGAACGGGCGAAGGTCGATCCGCCGCGGTGCCAGTTTTCCGTTGATAAAGCACGGTGCAGACGACAGGCTGATGGTGGGTTGGGCAATAAAATTGCGCGGATCTTTCAATACCTCAATTTTATATTCTTCCGTTTCCTGTTCGCTTGATGCATGCCCCATCAGCATGCCATAACCGCCACTGCCATTGGTTTTTTTTATGACCATGGTATTGATGTTTGCAAAAACATAATCGAGCTCTTCTTTATTGCTGAGCTGGTAGGTGGGTACATTTTTTAAGATGGGATCTTCGTTCAGGTAATACCTGATCATATCCGGCACATAGGTATAAACGGCTTTGTCGTCGGCTACACCATTGCCTACGGCATTAATAATGGCTACATTGCCTTTACGGTAAGCACCCATCAGGCCGGCTACACCCAGTACACTGTTTGGGTTAAACACCAAAGGATCGAGATAGTCGTCGTCTACACGGCGGTAAATCACATCTACCTGCTGCAGGCCTGTAGTGGTTTTCATGAATACCTTTTGGTTTTTAACTACCAGGTCGCGTCCTTCTACCAGTTCTACACCCATTAAACGGGCCAATGTGGTATGTTCGTAATAAGCAGAATTATACATGCCCGGACTTAGCAGTACAATGGTTGGATTGGAAACTGCCCTTGGCGAAAGGGCCATTAAATTTTTATACAGGATAGCCGGATATTCGGTTACGCTCCTTACGCCGCACTGGGGGATAAGATCAGGGAATAACCTTTTGGTAATTTCCCTGTTTTCGAGCATATAACTTACGCCAGATGGCGTGCGCAAATTATCTTCCAGTACGTAAAATGTACCGTCGTGATCCCTGATCAGGTCTATTCCGGCAATATGGATATAGATATCGTGCAGTACATTTACATTATGCATCTCCCTAAGGAAATGCGGACAGGAATAAATGACATTTATAGGTACAATTTTATCTTTTAAGATAAATTGATTGCTATAAACATCTTTTAAGAAAAGGTTAAGTGCTTTTAAACGTTGTTTTATTCCCTTTTCTATAAAATTCCATTCAGAAGAGGTGATAATACGGGGGATAATATCAAAAGGAAAGATTTTTTCGATTCCTTCGCCGCTATCGTATACGGTAAAGGTAATTCCCTGGCTCATGAACAGCTTTTTGGCGAGTTCTTCCTTTTTGTTTAGGTTTTCGAGCGATTCTTTAGAGAAATTGTTGATAAAGTTTGTGTAATGATCACGGTAATGATCACCATTTAAAAACATTTCGTCGTAGGTTTTAGGATGATTTGAATAGCTTTTAATAAAATCTTCTATCATTTTTCTTAAATATTTCCTTAAAATATGTTTTTATAAGTAAATAATGATGTTTTTTATCTATAAAATTAATATTTATACTGATTTTTAATGTTTTGTATGGTTATTTATGTGCTATTATTTGTGTTTTTTATATTTTTTATTGAAATATTTAATTTTTTTAAGAAAAATACTTGCAAATATTAATAAAGTTCGTACTTTTGTAGTGCTCGTTAATTATTATTATATATTTGGTTTAAAAAAAGCGCTGTGATAGCGCTTTTTTTATAAAACTCTTAAGACTTATTCATAATCAACATAAACCAAACAATCCAAACCAAGAAAGCTCCAGAAAAACTGGAGCTTTTCTTTTTTAGAATGTTGCCCGCGTTATACGATAATGATCAGATGAAGTGAAGCTGGAAAGGTAAGCAGTATCGTTATTTCGACTGAAACACAGTGAAATTAAGATGCTTTGGGATTAGAATAGTCGTCATTCTCGCATCTGGCCCGGCCTGATGCTATATGTCTTACGATTTCCCAATTAATGATTTAATAAAATCCTTTTGGGTCTTCGGCTCTTTTCCGGATGATCTGCAGGAAACAAAGGGATTTGGTTGAGCTTTTTCCCGCAGATTTAAAAAAGATAAGTAACGCGGATTAAAAGATGATTAAGTTAAGGTTCCTCTAAAAATCTTCTATTCTTAACGCGTAATTTATTTAGAATAAGTAGCTTTGATAAAAGAATTTATGCTATTAATACTCTTTAGAGGCCGACCTGGAACAGGTAAGACAACGATGTCAAATTTGGTCTCTGCTAAAATGAGCGTACCAATTATTAGGAAAGATGACATTTACGATCAACTTGTTTCCTTATCAGGCAACCATGATCTACGGAATAAAATAACCTTTAATATCATTTATAGCCTCGTTACCAGTAACATTCATAATTCATCGACATTAATCATAGACTGTCCTTTTCAATTTGAAGAGGATATAACCTCATTTAGAGCGTGGTGCAGAACTCATCAAGTACACTTGAAAACAATTCTTGTGACTTGTAGTGATGAGCGGATATGGTCAGAACGGTTTAAAGAGCGTGTAATAAATCCAGCACCTAATCAGCTTATCACTGACTTTGAAGAGTTTAAAAGTAGATACAAGGTGATGCAACTCCAACCTGATGAAGGTGAACTTTTGATTGACACAATTGTGCCACAAGATCACAATGTTAAGACTGTGCTAGAATTTTTAAGCTCGACAAGTATATAGCTTAAAAAATAAGTTTCCTCTGCGTTCTCATGGAGCAAGCCTGGGTGCTATTTAATAGTTAGGCAACTTAGGTTACAGACTATTTTCTCTAAAACCTTATCCGTCCTTTTAATATTGTATATGTTATGATTCAGTAGATGGCCACTGCTGCTTTATCCGATAATACAACGCAGCTTTTGCCTGTAAGAAATAAAGCCAACGATCTTGTCTTTGTGCATATTCAGGCCGAACGCTTTGTCCAACTGCGGAACAATGTTTACATCTGCATTATTCTGCTCTTTCATAAATGTCCTCCTTTTCTATACGAAAGACATTTTTGTAAGCCTGGGAGTTTTATTGAATCATATCACTTAGGTACTAATACGGTATCAAAAAAAGGCAAAAAAAAAGCTACCCGGTTAGGAGTAGCTTTAAGCTATGTTTTGTTGTTGTTTATTCTTCGGAATAATTGATTTTGTTCACGTGTTTGTCGATTTCCCATCTTCCGGTACCTTCTTCGCCAATTACTTCGAACAATTCTAAGGCCCTGCGTGCTTTGTATTCTTCTTCGCGTTGCTCTTTCAGGAACCAGTTTAAGAATTCCATGGTTACAAAATCCTGCTCTTTGTGGCATTTAGCTGCAATGTTTTTGAAGCTTTGGGTAATTGCGATTTCTGCTTCCAGGGCATCTTCAAAAACTTCTCTGAAACTGGAGAAGTCTGTTTTGATTCCGCTTACTTCAGGAGAGATGGCATTTCCACCCATGTCTAATACATATTTAAACAATTTAAGCTGGTGTACCCTTTCTTCTTCAGATTGTTTTAAGAAGTAATCTGCCGAATAGTCGAAGCCATTTTGATCGCACCAAGATGACATAGATAAATATAGTGATGAAGAGTGTGCCTCTTTCTTGATTTGTTGATTTAACAATGCTTCAATATCCTGCGATATTAAACATTGGATACGCATTAAGTCTTTCATAATTCTGTGCTTTAATAACAATACAAATGTAAAATGAATTTGTTCGGCTTTATAATTTATTTACAATATGAAATTAGTCTAAATTGCTGATAATTAGTTATTTGTAATCAGTTTAAATAAGACGGGAGGGCGGTGGTAATGTTAGAATAACGCGATACGGATTGTAGTTGAGGATCAGGTGTATAGTGAGTAGTTTTCAGTTGGAAGTTGACAGTTTTCAGTTGGCAGTTTTTAGCACCTGACTATCTCTTTCCAATAATCTGTCATCCTGAATGCAATGAAGGATCTTTTATAATGCAGGTATACGGAGAAAGGTTTCTCTATGGCGTTACACTCCGGTCAAATGACGATTCGGTTAGCGGTTTGCAATTTGGAGTTAGTAATTAACCGGTTTATACAGCTAACCGATTATTCTGACCATTAAGAAGTTAAGAAAATTAAGGTTTTAGTAATGGTTATAAGGGATGTGGCTATTAATCATTGTTAAACCACTCGTTTCAGATCCTGAATCAAGTTCAGGAGGACGGCTGTGAGTAATTGCAGTTAACCAATTTGCTGCACCGACGAACAAATAACTAATGAACCATTGAACTAATGCCCAATAGACCGATGACTAATGACCAATGAACCAATGACTAATGACGAATAAACTAATGCCCTATGAACCAGATCTAGTAAACCAACCTATAAAGACAGTCGCTTATAATGTGGTTTAGCTTAAACATGGTAAATGTTCCTTGCAGTAAATCTTTTAAAGCAATGATTTCTAGTGCGCTTAATAAATAGATATGTTCGCAGCCGTTAAAGGTAACGAGTTCAAAATTGGCTTTTTGGGTATTTAACAGGAGGGCGTCGATATTGATCTCTTCTACTACCTTTTTTAATTTTTGAAGAGATAAGCAGTTGAAGCGGGCAAATTTGCCTCCAAAATCTACATAAAAGCAATTTAGTTTATCTGATTGATAAACAGAACCATGGTTGTTTGAGAATACGTTAACCAGTTGGTTGATATCGACACATGCTTTTTCCATTGGTTACAAAAATTGTGATTATTTAGATTAAATACAAATAAAATCCAAAATAAATTTGTGTGGTACCCCATGGAAAGTCCAATAATAAAGTAATGATCCTGTTAAACTTCGCTGAGTTTAAAGGTTTCTGCTACACGGATACCTTTTTCTGTGCGTTGTAGGGTACAGCATTCGTTAAGGGGATCGTGTTCCAGGTATAAGATATAATTGTTGTTAACAGCTTCTTCTAAAAAGGCCTGCTTTTCGGTCAGTGTTTTTAATGGGAACATATCATAAGCCATTACATAGGGCAGGGGCAGGTGACCAACTGAGGGTAAAAGATCGGCCATGTAAACGATGGTTTTGCCTTTATAGTTAATTTTCGGCAGCATCATGGCATCGGTATGTCCATAAGCAAAGCTGATGTTGATGTCTTTTTGCCAGGCTATGTTTTCCTGTTCGGCAATAAATTTAAGCTGGCCGCTTTCCTGTAAGGGTAAAATATTCTCCTTTAAAAATGATGCCTTTTCACGTGCATTGGGCGCTATTGCCCATTGCCAGTGCTTTTCATTGCTCCAGTAGGTGGCATTGCCAAAAGCAGGTTTCAGTTTATCCCCGTCCCTTACTACTGCACCACCCACATGATCGAAATGAAGGTGTGTTAAAAAAACATCAGTAATATCGCTGGTCCTGAATCCCAATTGTGCCAGCGATTTTTCCATGCTATCATCGCCATGGAGGTAATAATGGCTGAAAAACTTCTCATCCTGTTTATTTCCAATTCCGGTATCCACCAAAATCAGTTGATTGCCTTCTTCGATCAGTAAACAGCGCATGGCCCAGGTACAGAGGTTATTGGCATCGGCCGGATTGGTTTTTTGCCAGATTGCTTTGGGCACTACGCCAAACATGGCACCGCCGTCGAGTTTAAAAAAGCCTGTGTTTATGGTATGGAGTTTCATCTGTAGAGTAAGGAATGTGATTGGTAAAATTACACAAATCTTTTCGGTTTGATTGATCGGGTTATGTTGGACTGGTAAGTTACTGTTTTTTAATCCCTCGAAGGAATCAGTGTATAGCGGTTCTTTAATTTAAGGAAAGGTTTTTCAAAATAACGGTAAGATAGTGATGCCAACACTACGGTTATAATAAATGCAATGATAAAACCGATGCTGTTTTTCCACTCGGCCAGGCCTATCGTTTTGCTGAATGCTGCCAATTCATTTTTGAAGATGACATAGGTTATCCAGTAAATAGTGATGTGGAATATATACATTCCATAAGAGATGCGGCCGAGGTAAACAAGTGCGCCAGGCATATATTTTGATGATGCTCCGTAAAACGATAAAAACATTGATGTTACCCCGATAAGAATAAGAAACCAGCCGCTTACCGATTGCATTACGGTATTGAGATGAGGGGCATCGGCTGTTACTTGGCAAACCATTGAGGCCATTAGCCAGCAAACGATTCCGGTAATAAAAAGACCGATACGTACGGCAGCGTTCCATTTGGGTAACCTGCCCTTTAAAAATATGGATAACAGGATCCCTGCAGCAAAAAACTGAAACTGAACGAAACTATTGGTCCATTGACCATTAAATCCACTTGTGGGCCTTAGCGCATAATACACAATGGTGATGTAGGCGGCTAAAATTGATAGGATCGAAAAAGCAATGGTACCTTTCTTTCCAGTAAAAAGCAGGATCAGTGGCAACAGGATGTATAACTGTTCTTCGACAGACACGCTCCATAAAGGGTTAATACAGTACGACTGCCATTCGTTAAAGGTAATATACCAGTTGCCGGCAAAAAAGGTAAAGGCCAGCTGTGCTTTTGCGGGGATAGCTGATGAGAAAATATGAGTGGTATGGGTTAGCAGTACCATGGTGAAGAAAAATGTAAAATACAAAGGCCAGATGCGTAAAATACGTCTGATGTAAAATGATTTAACCTCTATTTTTCCAAAATGCATATCCTCCCGCCGGAGGAGTTCCGTAATCAGAAAAGAACTCAAAAAGAAAAAAAGTGGTACACCGTAATTGCCTAAGAGGCTTAGGTGGTAAGCCCAAAAGTATTTGCCTGTATCAACAGGTGCTAAATCCAGCCGGTGCACAAAGAAGACAAAAAGGAATGCGCAAAAACACAGTACATCAAGTTCGGGTTTGTAATAACGGTTTACACTCATAATTTGATTTAGGCAAAAAATAAATGATATAAAGGTGCATGTAGCCTTTATCAGTACTTATAATAAAATATTTGGTTTATGGCCCGATGTAAATCTTTGGCGGCCGGGCTAAATATATGAAATACAGGTGCTACCGGCAAATAAAAAAAGTGATAAATGGCCTGAAGGGGAGGATTGGTTGGGCGTTTGCAGCATATATCATAACAAAAAACCCTTTAGAATTAGCTAAAGGGTTTTATAATAATATTGATTTCGCTTATGGTTTGGGCCTTATGCCTTCTACCTTTAAACCTTACAAATGTATCACTTCTCCATAAGCATCGGCAGCAGCTTCCATAATGGCTTCGCTCATGGTTGGGTGAGGGTGAACCGATTTAATGATTTCGTGTCCGGTTGTTTCTAATTTACGGGCCACAACAATTTCGGCAATCATTTCGGTTACGTTGGCACCGATCATGTGTGCGCCCAATAATTCGCCGTATTTTGCATCGAAAATTAGTTTTACAAAACCATCTTTAGCACCGGCAGCACTCGCTTTACCTGAGGCCGAGAATGGGAATTTACCGATTTTTAACTCATAACCTGCTGCCTTGGCTGCTTTTTCGGTGTAACCAACCGAAGCAATTTCTGGCGTGCAATAAGTACATCCCGGAATATTATTGTAATCTAAAGGCTCTACATGCTGACCCGCAATTTTCTCTACACAGATAATACCTTCTGCAGAAGCAACGTGAGCGAGGGCTTGTCCGCCAACCACATCGCCAATAGCATAGTATCCTTTTACCGAAGTGTTGTAGAACTCGTCGGTAACAATTTTACCTTTTTCGGTTTTGATTCCTACTTCTTCTAAACCAATGTTTTCGATGTTGGCCACAATGCCCGCCGCAGAAAGTACGATATCGGCTTCGATGGTTTGCATACCTGAAGCTGTTTTAACCGAAACTTTGCAACCTGCACCACTGGTATCAACAGATTCAACACTGGCTGAGGTCATTACATCGATACCGGTTTTCTTTAAGCTGCGCAGCAGTTGTTTTGAAACGTCTTCATCCTCAACCGGAACAACGTTTTCCATGAACTCAACAATGGTTACTTTGGTGCCCATGGTGGCATAGAAATAAGCAAACTCGACACCGATAGCACCTGAACCTACTACTACCATGCTTTTTGGTAATTCAGGAAGTACCATGGCCTGGCGGTAACCGATAATTTTTTTGCCATCCTGTTTCAGGTTAGGCAATTCTCTTGAACGTGCACCTGTAGCTATGATGATATTTTTAGCGGTAAGTTCTTTTTGCGAACCATCAGCACCTTTAACTTCTAATTTATTGCCGGGTTTAACTTTACCCGTACCCATAATCACGTCAATTTTATTTTTCTTCATTAAAAACTGAACGCCTTTACTCATGCCATCGGCAACACCACGGCTACGTTTTACCACAGCAGCAAAATCGGCAGTAGCACCCGAAGTAGTAATTCCGTAATCAGCAGCATGATTGATATATTCGAAAACCTGAGCGCTTTTTAAAAGTGCTTTGGTAGGGATACAGCCCCAGTTTAAACAAATACCACCTAATGATTCACGCTCAACAATTGCAACTTTTAGTCCCAATTGAGAAGCTCTGATCGCAGCTACGTAACCACCTGGGCCGCTGCCTAAAACAATAACGTCGTAATTCATCTGTTTTTTCTAATTTGTTTTTTATCCGTCAGACGGAGCTTACCATAATTTAACCATAATTATGGACGGTTCATATCTATTTTAAAGAGATTTGTTTTTAATTGTTCTGCATTAACCGGTAATCCAAAGGTCACGGTTATCTGTTCATCTAATTCTGTACACTACAAAAGTTAAAGGCTTTATCCCTTTAATAATCGCTCAAAACTAAAAAAAAAATGTCAATTGAATAGGGCAATGTTAATATAGCCTTTAAAAATTACATTGGAGGGTTATTGTTCAGAAAGTTCTGTTTGAAAATAATCGTTATTATCCGGTTGATTGGCAGAATAATATATGGTATAGGTAATAAAAAGTTAAATAATCAGGATGTTCGGGGTAAAAAAATGGTGTTAATATATATAATTTAAATAATACCAAAGTTAACATCAGTTTTATGTTTAAATTATAATCAACTGAATGTTTCGTTATTAAAAATTTAGCTTTAATGACAATGTATTGATAAACTGAAAGTTATATTTTGGGTAATATGTGTTAAATGTTGAAAAGTTTTGGCCGACTTAATAATTTTTTAACATTGGATGTTAAAATGTGTTAAATTTTATTAAGACATTTGCAACAATAAAATCCCTATTAGATTATTATTCAACAACAAAAAACATTTAAAGAACAAAGTATGAAGAAATCTTTACTTTTAAGATTAGTACTGGTTATTGTTGCATTTGTAGGTATTACTTTCGGCGTTAACGCACAGGTAACCACTTCATCAATGACAGGAACAATTAAGGATGCCAAAGGCGCCTTGCCTGGTGCGAGTGTTAAAGCAACGCACACACCAACCGGGACTGTTTATTCGGTATCTACAAATAACGATGGCCGTTTTACCATCGGTGGTATGCGTGTTGGCGGTCCTTACACCATTGAAGTAAGTTTTGTTGGTTACAGGCCAGAGAAACAAACTGAAGTTTATTTGAAATTAGGTGAGCCTTATCTTTTAAATTTAGTGTTAACAGACAACAGTTCTACACTTGCAGAGGTTAAAGTGGTTGGTCAAAGTACCAATTCAATCATGAATTCAAGTAGGAATGGTACTTCTACGGTGATCAGTAAACAGCAGATCCAAAGTCAACCAACTATCAGCAGAAGTGTTAACGACTTAACCCGTTTAACACCACAGGCTAACGGTACATCAATTGGTGGCGGTAATTACCGTTCAAACAACTTCACTGTAGATGGGGCTAATTTTAACAACCAATTTGGTATTGGTCAGAACATTCCTGCGGGCGGTTCTCCAATTTCAATCGATGCGTTAGAGCAGATTTCGATTAACGTGACTCCATTTGACGTTCGTCAAACTGGTTTTACGGGAGGTTCTGTTACAGCCGTAACCCGTTCTGGTACCAATACTTTTTCTGGTAATGCTTTTTATACTATGCGAGGAGAAGAGCAGCAAGGAAAAAGAATAGGCGAAACTTATAGAATCCCTGTTTTACAAAAACTTGATGAGAAAAATTACGGTTTTAGCTTAGGTGGCCCAATTGTAAAAGATAAGTTATTCTTCTTTGTAAACTACGAAAAGAAACATACTATTCAACCAGGAACCAACAAAATTGCATCAACACCTCAACTTCCTTTTGGCGGTGCAAATACACCATCATTTGTTGCAAAACCAACCGTAGATTTCTTAAATACAGTTTCATCTTATCTGCAATCTAAGTATGGTTATGAAACAGGTCCTTATCAGGGTTATTCTAATATAAGTGATAACGAGAAAATGTTTGCCCGTTTAGATTGGAACATTACAAAAAATCACCGTTTTAGTGTAAGATATAATCAGGTAGAAAGTCAATCACCATCGTCTTTAAGTACTTCTACAACTGGTTCTGGTGTAACTTTTTCAAGTGCCAATAATAGAGCAGCAAGTACTGCATTATCATTTGCAAATTCTAACTATTACCAAGCGGCAAATCTATACTCTGCTGTGGCAGAATTAACTTCATCTTTTGGTAGTAAAGTAACGAACGTAGCAAGGGCAACTTATTCTCATCAAAATGATCCAAGGAAATCGGATAGTAGCCCATTTCCATTGGTTGATATCTTAGATGGCCCGGCTGTAGCAACAACTTTCGGTTATGAGCCATTTACTTACGGAAACTTAAGAGATGTTAAAGGTTATACTTATTCTGATGATTTAAGTATCGCTTTGGGAAAACACAACCTTAGTTTAGGTTTACAAGCTGAATTTAGCACTACCAAAAATGGTTTCCAACGTTTTGGTACAGGTTACTACGTATTTAATTCTTGGGCTGATTTTGTAAATAATGCTAAACCTTCGAATTACGCTGTTACTTATCCCTTAACTGCGGATGGTTCTCAAGCTTATCCAAGTTTTAAATTTAATCAGTATTCTGCCTATTTACAAGATGAATTTACTGTATCTGACCGTTTAAAACTAACAGCTGGTTTGCGTCTTGAACAAGCCACATATCCTGATGTAAGTGAAATTAGAACACACCCATTGGTTGCTGGCTTAAGTTTTAATGGACAAAAAGTAGATACTGGTGTTTTACCTGAAAATAGAATTTCTTATTCACCACGTTTTGGTTTTAACTGGAATGTATTTGGTGATCGCTCGTTCCAGGTACGTGGTGGTACTGGTATCTTTACCGGTCGTATTCCATTTGTATGGATTGTTTCTCAATCAGGTGACGCTGGGTTATTACAATATACCCAAACTTATTCAGGACAAGCAAATACACCGTTTTTTAATCCAAGCATAGCTCCAAATTTACTAAGCGCTGCTCCTGCTGCAGGATCTTCAATTCCAAGCAGCATTAGTGTAATGTCTCCTAACCTGAAATTACCACAAACATGGAAATCAAGCATTGCATTTGATATTAAATTACCTTGGGGTATTATTGGAACTTTGGAAGGTATTTATGGACGTGACTTAAACGTTGCGGTTGCTCAAAACATAAACTTGGTTAACCCAACTGCATTAAACATCAGTGGTTATGGCGATAATAGATTAATGTTCCCTTCAGGTGGTCAATTGCCTACAACATCAGCAGGAGCTTTCGCCAGACAATTTGTTTCATTAACAAACGGCGGTGCCGTTGCATCTACCGCAGCTACCACAAGTTCATCTGGTTTCAACGTAATTCAGATGACAAATTCAAAAGGTGGTTACAACTGGTTAGCTACTGCACAGTTAACGAAGCAATTCCAAAGCGGATTATCTGCAATGATCGCTTATACCAGATCTGATCAGCGTAATTACGGCGATGGTGGTGGTGACCAGTTATTGAACTTGTGGTCAATTCCTGCAACTTCTGGCAACCCAAATAAACCAACTCTGAGTTATTCTCAAAACTTAAATCCTGATCGTATTATTGCTAACATTTCTTACAGAAAAGAGTATTTCGGAAATTTAGCAACTTCGTTCTCATTATTCTATGAGGGAACTCAACAAGGAAGATTCTCTTATACTTATAGTACAGATTTTAACCGTGATGGTCAATCGGGAAATGATTTAATTTATATTCCTAAACCAGGAGAAATGACAGCTTCATCATTCGTTGCTATTCCTGCTGGAACAACCAATTATAAAGGAGCGTATAGCGCTCAAGACCAGGCAGATATTTTCGAAGCTTATATCCAGCAAGATGCCTATTTAAGTAAACACAGGGGTGAATTTGCTCAGCGTAATGCAGCAACTTCTCCATGGAGAAATCAGTTTGATTTTAGGTTAACACAAGAGGTTTTCAAGAACTTTGGTAACACTAAAAATTCTTTCCAATTTACAGTGGATATCTTCAACGTAGGTAATTTATTAAACCGTAAATGGGGTAATGTAAACTTTGTAAATAGTTCTTCTATCTTAGTTCCACAAAATGTTGGCGCTATAAGTGATACTACAAAGCCTACATTTAGACTTAATAACAGTCAAGGTGATATTACTAGAGAAACATTTGGTACTTCTCAGACCATTTCTTCAACTTACTACATGCAGTTTGGTGTTCGTTATAACTTTAACTAATACTTAATAGTTTATATTATTAAAAGCGCCGTTCATATTTGATCGGCGCTTTTTTTATTAAATCAAAACCATTTCCTTTCGAATATGATGCTATGATTAGTCTGTCGACTAAAAACAAATTTATAAACAATGAGCAGTTCGAAACAGATACATAACCATCAACCATTAAAGCATGGGCAGAGGCGCATGGTGGCGTACCTACCATAGTTGCTGATACCTCAAAAAGCAAAGGAGCCGGTCTTTTAAGAATACATTTCCCTATCTAGGGCAATAACTCATCCGGCTTAAAAGAAACTGATTGGGATACTTTTTTTAAAACCTTTGATGAGCATCAACTCGATTTTTTGTATCAGGAAAATAAAGCTAGTGGAGATGAAAGTGCCTTTCACAAGTTTGTAGCAAGAGATTAAAAGCAAGAAGCCTGATCAGAAAATCAGGCTTCTTGCTTTTTGTAATTTTAACAGGATCCGTATTGTTACTTAGCTGGCTCTGTTTTACCATTGTGGCAGGTGATACAGGCAATTTGGGTAATGGTTTTGCCCTCCTCTAAAGCCTTGTGAAAATATTTCTTATTGATCTTGGCTGTCATACGCATCATATCGCGTGCGATTTCCTTCTCCGGTTTCTCATCACTGGCGAAATCCATTTTACGTGGGTTATCTTTCATCGGGGCATGGCAATGGCTACAGCGCACACCTAAAGCAAGTTTAAAATCGTCCATTACTTTGTCCAATTCTTCCTTGCTGATATTTTTAGGCAATACCTTCAAGTTTTTTGCTTTTGGCGCTGGTTCGGTTTTTGGCATAAAGGCACTCAGGCTGATGACAAGGCAGGCCAGTAAGCCCATTACAATGGTCTTTTTATAGTTCATGGTTTGTTAGTTTATTGTCACGAATATACTTTTTTGACTTGTAATAATGGTTTTTACCAATTGTAAAGAGTTTATTGCAATAGAAGATAAAATACGATATGATGATAAAAAAGAAAGGCTTCGGAATTTATCCAAAGCCTTTATATGAAACGCAAAGTGCGAATTTAGTGGTAAACAAATGTTCCTTTATCACTCTCTATCGTTACCTGTTTCTGACCACCTTTTTCTACGCGGCCGATAATTTTGGCATCGATATTAAAGCTTTTTGATATGTCGATAATTTGATCTGCGATTTCCTGTGGTACATAGAGCTCCATTCTGTGCCCCATATTAAACACTTTGTACATTTCTTTCCAGTCGGTACCTGATTGCTCCTGTATCAGCTTAAAAAGCGGCGGAATAGGAAACAGGTCGTTCTTGATCACATGGATATCATCATTGATGAAATGTAACACCTTAGTTTGTGCACCACCACTGCAATGCACAATACCATTGATCTGGCTGCGGTAGCTTTCTAAAATCTTTTTAATTACCGGTGCATAGGTACGGGTAGGTGACAGCACCAACTTACCAACAGTTGTTTTGCCGAAACCTTCGATTTCTATTTCTTCGGTTAGTTTTTTACCACCTGAGAAAACCAGGTCGAAAGGCACTGCAGGATCAAAACTTTCAGGGTAGCTATGGGCAATAGATTTATCAAAAACATCATGGCGGGCAGAGGTTAAGCCGTTTGAGCCCATGCCACCGTTGTATTCGGTTTCATAGGTAGCTTGTCCGTATGATGCCAGAGCTATAATCACGTCGCCAGGTTTAATGTTATCGTTGCTGATGACCTCTTCGCGCTTTAAGCGGCAGGTCACGGTAGAATCGACAATAATGGTACGTACCAGATCGCCCACATCGGCAGTTTCGCCGCCGGTTGAGTAGATGGAAATGCCCTGTTCGCGTAAATCGGCCAGAATTTCTTCTGTTCCGTTAATTACGGCAGCGATGACTTCGCCTGGTACCAGGTTTTTATTGCGGCCAATGGTAGAAGACAGCAGGATGTTATCCGTAGCACCCACGCAGATTAAATCGTCGATATTCATGATAATGGCATCCTGTGCAATACCTTTCCAAACCGAAATATCGCCGGTTTCTTTCCAGTACACATAAGCTAAAGAAGATTTGGTGCCGGCACCATCAGCATGCATGATGTTGCAATAGGTTTCGTCACCTCCCAAAATATCGGGGATGATCTTGCAGAATGCTTTTGGGAAAATTCCTTTATCAATGTTTTTGATGGCATTGTGCACATCTTCTTTTGAGGCAGAAACGCCGCGTTGATTGTACCTGTTATCACTCATGTTGCGCAAAGATAGTTTTTTAAGGTGGAAGGTAAAAGGGTAGAGGGTAAAAGGTTGATAGAAAGTCCGAAGTCTGGTAGCAGAAGGCTAAAGTTGATGATGAAAATATTAATTTGGTGTTGGGTTTTACCTGATGATTTACCGCCTTAGGGACCTAAGCGTAGGTAAGTTGGGCTAAGCAAAAGGCATTATGCACAAAGGTTTATATTCATATAACAGCAAGAGATTGCGGCTTATTCTTTTTGGGAAGTGAAGGTTCGTATTCCATGGCGGCTTTCAGCCCCGCTTTTCCTGCTGCCGTTTTTAAATTTCTGAGATTAAAAAAACTGTCTATTAAAACGGCATTCGTACAATCGGGCTTAGGGTACTGAGGGTTGTTCTCTGTAGCGGGTTTTTCCTTTGCACCGGCCTTTGTTAAATAAACCTGATGGAATTTGCAGTTACCAATGAACCAATTTACAGTTGATAGTTTACAGTTACCAATGAAGTAATGACTAATGACCAATAACCAGTTGACAGTTGGCAATTTGCAGTTACTAATGAACTAATGACTAATGACCAATGAACCAATTAACAGTTTGCAGTTGGCAATTTGCAGTCACTAATGAACTAATGCCCAATGAACTAATGAACAATAACCAGTTGACAGTTGGCAATTTGCAGTTACCAATGAACTAATGGCCAATGAACTAATGAACTAATGACCAATAAAATAAATGAACCAAAAGAAAAGGGCGTAAAGTTAAAACCTTACGCCCTATACCTTAAACCTTACGGCTTGAAATCTATTTCATGAATAATAATTCTCTGAATTTTGGTAAAGGCCAAACACTGTCGTCAACAATCTGCTCCAATTTATCAGCGTGGTAACGGATGGTATCGAAGTAAGATTTAACCTTCTCATCGTAAGCAATTGCTTTTTCGCGGGTATCTTCGATTTTGTTGGTTACTTTACGTTCTTCTAACATCGCATCGATATTGGTTTTCACAATTTCTAAATGCTCTGATAATTTTTTCACGATATCGATAGAAACTTTGCTGTCTACACCGATTGCTTTTAATCCTTGTACGTTTTCGATCAAAGAGTTTTGGTAAGCAATGGCAGCCGGGATAATGGCAGTATTTGCCACTTCGCCCATTACACGTGCCTCGATCTGTAATTTTTTGTAGAAGTTTTCTAACATGATTTCATGACGGGCATGAATTTCACGTGGGCTATAAATGCCTGTTGCTGCAAATAACTCAGCTGATTTTTCAGTTAAGTAAGCATCTAAAGCTTTTGGTGTAGTTTTGATGTTTGATAAACCGCGTGCTGCAGCTTCATCTTCCCACTCTTGGCTATAACCATTACCTTCGAAACGGATATTTTTAGATTCTTTGATGTATTTTTTGATCACGGTTAATAAAGCGATATCTTTTTTATCACCTTTTTTGATCAATTTATCTACTTCAGCTTTGAATTTAACCAATTGCTCAGCCATAATTGCATTTAAGATCGTCATCGGAGCAGAAGAGTTAGCAGACGAACCTACCGCTCTTAACTCAAATTTGTTACCTGTAAATGCGAAAGGAGATGTACGGTTACGGTCGGTGTTATCCAATAAAATCTGAGGGATTTTAGGGATACCTAACCAAAGTGCATTATCTTCTTTGATTTTTTTGCTGATACGTGAATGCTCAATCTCATCCAATACATCGTTCAATTGTGAACCTAAGAAGATAGAGATAATTGCCGGAGGAGCCTCGTTAGCACCTAAACGGTGATCGTTGCTTACCGATGCAATACTTGCACGTAATAAATCGGCATGTTCGCTAACCGCTTTAATGGTGTTAACAAAGAAAGCAAGGAACATTAAGTTATTTTTAGGCGTTTTACCTGGTGCCAATAAGTTTTTACCGGTATCGGTAATTAACGACCAGTTATTGTGTTTACCTGATCCGTTGATACCTGCATATGGTTTTTCGTGTAACAACACACGGAAGTGGTGACGACGGGCAACTTTTTCCATCAAATCCATCAACAATTGGTTGTGATCGATAGCTAAGTTGATTTCTTCATAAATCGGCGCGCACTCGAACTGAGAAGGTGCAACCTCATTGTGACGGGTTTTTAAAGGAATACCTAATTTTAGGGCTTCGTTTTCGAAATCTACCATGAAAGTGAATACACGCTCAGGAATAGAACCGAAATAATGATCTTCCAATTGCTGACCTTTAGCAGACATGTGTCCGAATAAAGTACGGCCGGTTAATAATAAATCCGGACGGGCGTTAAATAACGATTCATCAACAAGGAAATATTCTTGCTCAATACCTAAAGAAGCATTTACTTTAGTGATGCTTTTATCGAAATACTGGCAAACATCAACAGCAGCTTTATCTAATGCAGCCAATGCTTTTAATAAAGGTGCTTTATAATCTAATGCTTCTCCTGTGTAGGATACAAAAACAGTAGGAATACAAAGGGTTTTACCTGCTTTACTTTCCATAATGAAGGCTGGAGATGAAGGGTCCCATGCAGTATAACCGCGGGCTTCGAAAGTGTTACGGATACCGCCGTTAGGGAAACTGGAAGCATCTGGTTCTTGTTGAACTAAAGCGCTACCTGAGAATTTCTCGATAGCTCCATCGCCACTTGGCTCAAAAAATGAATCGTGTTTTTCTGCCGTTGTACCAGTTAATGGCTGGAACCAGTGTGTATAATGCGTTGCGCCAGCACCAATCGCCCACGCTTTCATAGCGGTTGCAATTTGGTTAGCATCGTCTGAATTAATTAATTCACCCTGGTTGATAGATGAAATTAATTTTTCATACACGTCCTTAGATAAGAAATCTCTCATTTTTTTCTTATCAAATACATTTGAGCCGTAAAAATCAGAAATTTTCGATGAAGGAGATTTAACTTCAGGTGAAATTCTGTTTTGAGCCTCTTTTAATGCGATGGTTCTTAAGCTTTTCATTAATTTGTTATGTTTTTTGTCAAAAATAGTACATTTTATTAATTCTCGTAAAAAAATCACATTATTTTTATGAATTTTATTGAAAATGAAATAAAAAAATGTTTTTCAGATGAAAAATTTCATTTTTTGCAAAGAAAATTGATTTTTTAAAGCGTTTATGGAATCGGCGGTTTTGCAGCATCATGCTATAAAACTTAAAAGCTATGTTCAACTCTTTCATTAACGTATACAAAACCGAGTGGCTCGATCTTGTATTTGCAAATCGCAACAAAAATTATGGTGCTTACGAATTAAGGTCTAAATCATCAGCGATTATGACAAAAGCCCTTTTCCTATCAGGCAGTTTATTTGTACTCGCCTGTTTCTCTCCTTTAATTTATGCGAAATTGTTTCCAAAGGATATCATTCCGGAAGAAAAAGGGTTTGTTACCGAGATTACACCACCAGACCTTATTCATCAAATGAAAAAAGAAGAACCTAAGCCGGAAGAAAAACCTGAACCCAAAAAAGCAGAACCGGTTAAGGTTAAAACGGTAGCACTTCCGTCGCAGGTGGTAGTGGTGAATAAAACAGAACTTCCGCCGCCACCTACGGTTGATGATATAAAACTGGCAGTAATTAGCACCAAAACGCAGGATGGTATTGTGGCTCCAAATGCGGTGGTAACTGATAATAAAGGTAATGGCGATGGAAGCGGAACCGCTAAAGAAGGGGCAGGAGCAGGCGAAGATAAAGAGATCTATTTGGGTGCTGATGAATACCCCGAGTTTAACGGTGGAGCCAAAGCCTGGGCTAAATACATGGAGCGTAATTTAAGGTATCCTTCAAGAGCGCAGGATGAAGGGGCGTCGGGTAAGGTATTTGTAAGTTTCGTAGTAGAAAAAGATGGTTCGATTACCGATGTATCCGTTATTAAAGGAATTGGTTTTGGCTGTGATGAAGAAGCTGTGAAAGTGATTAAAAAATCGCCCTTGTGGAAACCTGGTAAAAATAAAGGCGTTCCGGTACGGGTGAGGTATAATATGGCCATTAATTTTCAGATATCTAATTAAAGTTTACCAAGGCCAATTATGAAAAAGCACACTTTAATATGGATGATTCTTTGCCTGGTTTCGATACAGTTAAATGCTAAACCCGGAATATTTGATGATAGTATTAAAAAAGAGAGCATTAAACAGGCCAATGCGGATATCCGTAAAGGACAGCTTAAGTTTCTGATCCACGGAGGTATTGCATCTATCCATGTTAAAGGTCAGGAAATATTTGAGCGAAAATATGGCCTGGAGTACTATGATTTTGGGTGCATAGCCCCTTGGGATATCAATATTGCAGATTATAATAAAGTAATAGCTGCTTTTATGGATCGTAAATATGGAAAAGGCTGGCGGAAAGAGGTGAGGAAGGATATTCAAGGGATTTAAGGAGATAAATTCGTCACCCTGAACTTGTTTCAGGGTCTACCCCAGGGAAAGATGCTGAATCAAGTTCAGCATGACGGCTAAACAATTTTTCTATTCATGCTCTTGTGGGAAAATGTAAGGTTGGGTAAATTGAAACGGTTTGAGCGGTGCTCAGGCCGTTTTTTGATAAGATTCGTCACCCTGAACTCGTTTAAGGGGTTTTATTGTATGTTAGATTCATAAGTTCAGCGTGACAGTATTCCGTGGTTTGTCATTCTGAACGTAGTGAAGAATCTTTTGTTTAAGAATGAAATACGTAATGTTGTCGGTTTAACCATTTTAAAACCGTGCTAAATTAAAGTATGCGATTGTCTGTTAAAGATTCTTCGTGCCTCAGAATGACAGATCCTATAGAAGAATCGTTCTTTCAGACTGAAGCCAGCCGGTTTTGCCGGCAGCGAAATGGAGAAATCTATAGAGGCAGATTTAGCTTCGCTGAGCACTCCGTGGTTCTCGGCTTCGTTGCACTCCACTCGAAATGACGGGTAGGCTGTAAAACAAAAAAATGGATGAAAGTTTTTATGCCCATCATCCATTTCACATCTTCCATCAATTGATTATCCTTGTTGCTCAATCCATTTTCTGGCATTTACAAAAGCTTCCATCCATGGCGAAACTTCGTCTTTCCGGCCTGCCGGATAATTTGCCCAATGCCATTGGAACAATGAACGCTCAATGTGCGGCATCATCACCAGGTGACGGCCGGTTTCATCGCACAGCATGGCGGTATTGTAATCAGAACCGTTCGGGCTGGCCGGATAGGTTTCGTAAGCATATTTAGCTACAATTTTGTATTGATCTTCTGCGTATGGTAGCGAGAATCTTCCTTCGCCATGCGATACCCAAACCCCTAAGGTGCTGCCGGCAAGGCTTGATAACATCACCGAGTTGTTTTCCTGTAAGGTTAAAGAAGTGAAAATACTTTCGTGTTTGCCACTTTTGTTATGCAACATTTTAGGTTTATCGGTATGGTCTTTATTAATTAAGCCCAGCTCGATAAATAACTGGCAGCCATTACAGATACCTACAGATAAAGTATCAGGGCGGGCAAAGAATTTTTCCAGTGCAATTCTTGCTTTCTCGTTATATAAAAATGCACCAGCCCAGCCTTTTGCCGATCCTAAAACATCAGAGTTGGAGAAACCACCCACCGCACCAATGAACTGGATATCTTCTAAAGTTTCCCTGCCGGTAATTAAATCGGTCATGTGTACATCTTTCACATCAAAACCGGCCAAATACATGGCATTTGCCAGTTCGCGTTCAGAATTACTTCCCTTTTCGCGGATAATGGCCGCTTTTGGCCTTGGCTTGGTTTCGTCAATTACCGGTTTTTTACCATCGAAAGTAAGCGGGAAACTGTAATTTAAAACGTGGTTTTTGTAATTATCGTAACGCTCTTTGGCTAAGCCATTGCCGGTTTGCCTGCTATCTAATAAGTATGACGTTTTGAACCAAACATCGCGTAAATGATCGATATCGAAATTAAAGCTATCGGCAGCATTTTTAACCTCAAGCGTGGCCGAATTGCTTACTGTACCGATTTTGTGGAAAGTAACGCCGTTTTCGGTTAATGTTTTCTCTACAGCGACATCGGCCTGGAAAACTACGGCAATATTCTCGGCAAAAAGCAATTTAATGCTATCCTGCTCTCCTAAAGCCGATAAATCCAGCTGAGCGCCTAATGCGCGGTCGGCAAAACACATTTCCAACAGGGTAGTAATTAAACCACCGCTACCAATATCGTGTCCGGCCTGGATCTGGCCAGCTTTAATTAATTGCTGTAAGGTATTAAATGCCTTTTTAAACTGAGCTGCATCTTTAACATCAGGTGTTTCTGCACCTACTTTGTTTAAAATCTGTGCGAAAGATGAACCACCCAATTTATAGCTATCGTTTGACAGGTTGATGTAGTAAATGGCGCCACCATCTTTTTGCAATACCGGTTCAACTACTTTAGTGATATCATCGCAGTTGGCACCTGCAGAAATAATCACGGTTCCGGGAGCAATCACATCGCCGTTGGCATATTTCTGTTTCATAGATAAGGAATCTTTCCCGGTTGGGATATTGATGCCTAAGTCGATTGCAAAATCAGAACAAGCTTTTACGGCCGAATATAACCTGGCATCTTCGCCTTCATTTTTACAGGCCCACATCCAGTTGGCAGAAAGCGAAACGCTTTTTAAGCCATCTTTTAAAGGCGCCCAAACGATGTTTGAAAGTGATTCGGCAATGGCGTTGCGGCTACCTGCAGCCGAATCAATCAGTGCTGAAACAGGCGAGTGGCCAACAGAAGTGGCAATACCTTCTTTGCCCTGAAAATCTAAAGCCATTACGCCACAGTTGTTTAGAGGCAGTTGTAACGGACCGGCACATTGTTGTTTGGCTACACGGCCACCCACACAGCGGTCGACCTTGTTGGTTAACCAATCTTTAGCGGCTACTGCTTCTAATTGAAGCGTTTGCTCTAAGTAAGTATTTAACTGGCTGGCATCGTAACTTAAGTCGCTGTATTTACGTTCTACCGTGCTATCTTCCATTACAATTTTCGGCGAGCTGCCAAACATGGCTGCAAGCTCTAAATCCATAGGTTTTAAACCGGTTGTGGCCGATTTAAAGGTGAAACGGTGATCGCCGGTCACTTTACCTACGGTATACATAGGAGAACGCTCGCGGTCGGCAATTTTTTGCAGGGTTTCGATATGATCGTTACCGATTACCAGACCCATTCTTTCCTGCGATTCGTTACCGATAATTTCTTTGGCCGAAAGGGTAGGGTCGCCCACAGGAAGTTTATCGAGGTTAATTAAACCGCCGGTTTCTTCAACCAGTTCTGATAAACAGTTTAAGTGGCCACCTGCACCGTGATCGTGGATGGAGATAATCGGGTTGTGATCGCTTTCTACCAAACCACGTACTGCGTTGGCGGCACGTTTCTGCATTTCGGGGTTCGAACGCTGGATGGCATTTAATTCGATACCGCTTCCGTGTTGACCAGTATCAGCAGATGAAACTGCTGCTCCGCCCATACCAATCCTATAATTTTCGCCACCCAGGATGACGATGTTATCGCCTTCCTGAGGTTTAAGTTTTTGTGCCTGGCTCGTTTTTCCGTAACCAATCCCACCGGCTAACATAATTACCTTATCAAAACCCAGGGTACGGTTATCTTCTTCGTGTTCGAAAGTTAAAACCGAGCCGGTAATAAGTGGCTGGCCAAATTTATTTCCAAAATCGGTAGCACCGTTTGATGCTTTGATCAGGATATCCATAGGGGTTTGGTACAACCATTGTCTTTCTTCTACCCCTTGTTCCCAGGGGCGGTTTTCTTCCAGACGCGAAAGGGCAGTCATGTAAACTGCGGTTCCGGCCAAAGGTAAAGAACCCTGTCCACCTGCCAAACGGTCCCTGATTTCGCCGCCAGAACCCGTTGCTGCACCGTTAAAAGGCTCTACCGTGGTCGGGAAATTATGGGTTTCTGCTTTTAAGGAAATTACAGAATCGAAATCGCTTACCGCATAAAAATCGGGCTGATCGGCACGTTTAGGTGCAAACTGCTGTACTTTAGGTCCTTTAATAAAAGCCACGTTATCTTTATAGGCCGAAACAATATCGTTCGGGTTTTCTTCAGATGTTTTGCGGATGAGCTTAAATAAAGAGGTAGGTTGCTCTACACCGTCGATGACAAACTTTCCGTTAAAGATTTTGTGTCGGCAGTGTTCTGAGTTGACCTGCGAGAAGCCAAAAACTTCCGAATCAGTTAATGGTCTTTCTAATTTTTGCGCTAAAGAATTTAAATAATCAACCTCTTCATCACTTAAAGAAAGTCCTTCCTGTATATTATAAGCAGCAATATCCGTAATTTCTAAAATTGGCTCAGGCTTAATGTTAATGGTATAAATATCCTGGTCAATCTTATCGTATTTTTGAGAGAGCATCGGGTCGTAATCGGCAAAGGCTTCGTCAACCTGTTTAAATTCTTCGATCCTGATAATGCCCTGCATGTCCATGTTCTGGGTAATTTCTACCGCGTTGGTACTCCAAGGAGTAATCATAGCTGCACGTGGTCCTACAAAAAAGCCCTTAAGAGCTGTTTCCTGCGAGATTTTGGCACCGCCAAATAACCATTCGAGTTTAGTAATATCAGTTGTAGAAAGCGCTTTATCTGTTTGTAAAACAAAAACCGCCTGCGATCGCCCTTCGACAGGCTCAGGATGACTAGAGAAGAAATGAATCATGCTTTTTTTTTGAAGTCGCAAATTTAGCGTTAAAAATTTAAAAAGCTTGTTGTAACGTATAATATAATTGCGCTTTTATTTACTTTTGACGTTAATGTAACTTGCAGGTCGTCATTTCGGGTTTGAATTTATAACATAACCTGGAATGACAGAAAGTTGAATAGGATAGAGCCATTGGGCGTCATCCCGACTGGAACGCAGTGGAATGGAGAGATCTGTCTTGATAGATCTCCCGACTACGTTTTACTCCGCTCGAGATGACGAATTTATTCAGAAGAAATCTTATAGAAATTGTCGCTGCAAATGTGTTTTTCCATTAAATCAAATCTATGTTCAATAAAATCCACCACATTGCCATTATTTGTTCTGATTATGAAAGATCGAAAGATTTTTATGTAAATAAACTCGGCTTTACGGTATTGGCCGAAGTTTACCGTGCCAAAAGGAAATCGTACAAACTCGACCTGGCCGTAAATGGCGTTTACCAGATCGAGCTTTTTTCTTTCGAGAATCCGCCGGCACGGCCGTCGCGCCCCGAAGCACAGGGTTTACGGCACCTGGCCTTTGAGGTGGCAGATATTGAAAAGGAAATTAAGCGGTTAAATGAACAGGGAATTGTTACCGAACCGATACGCATTGATGAGTTTACCGATAAGCGCTTTACCTTTTTTGCTGATCCTGATGGTTTGCCATTAGAATTGTACGAGATTTAGGATGAGTGTTTTTAAGTTCAAGCAATTTGAGGTCGACCAAGCCGGTTGTGCCATGAAGATCAATACCGATGGGGTTTTAATAGGGGCTATGGCCAATCACCACACACCTAAGAACATCCTGGATATTGGAACGGGTACCGGCGTAATTGCCTTGATGCTGGCGCAGCGTTTTCCTCATGCGAACATACATGCGGTAGAAATTGATGAGCAAGCTGCTGAAACTGCTGAACGGAATTTTCAACAATCGCCATTCAACCGTCGTTTAACCATTAACCATACCGCAATCGAACAATATCATTCCCCCGAAAGATTTGATCTGATTGTTTCCAATCCGCCTTTTTTTGTAAACGACCTAAAGAATGAAGAGGTACGAAAAGGAATTGCACGGCATGCTGCGGAAGGTTTTTTTAGCGTGCTGGTAAAAAAGATAAGCGAGTTACTGGCTGCTGATGGCGAAGCCTGGCTGATCTTGCCGGTAAAGCAGGCTGATGAAGTCGTATTTCATGCGCAGCATTATGGGATTGGGCTGATGGAGAGGATTCATGTCCATTCTGACCGGTCGAAGGCCGCGTTCAGGCAGATCATTCGTTTAGGGAAAAATGAAACGGTGTTGCAGGAAAGTGATTTTTATCTTTATGAAGATTTGAAAGTGCACACAGCAGCATATAAAACATTACTAAAGGATTTTTTCCTGGCTTACTGATTAACATGTTCAACCTTGTAGTTTTTAATTGAATTTAAGTATTAGGGTTGATTATCTTTTACAGACCAGGCAAAATTAAGTTACACCATGAAAAAAATAGGACTAATTTCGGATACGCACGGTTTTTTGGATGATGCGGTTTTTAAGCATTTTGAAAGTGTAGACGAAATCTGGCATGCCGGCGATTTCGGACCGGGTGTAGCTGGCCCCTTAGCCGCATTTAAACCTTTGCGGGGGGTGTTCGGGAATATAGATGATGCAGCCATCAGGAATGAGTTTCCGGAGAATAACCGGTTTAAATGCGAACAGGTAGATGTGTGGATGACGCATATTGGCGGGTATCCGGGTAGGTATTCGAGTTTGGTGAAGCCTGAAATATACACTAACCCTCCGAAATTGTTTATCACCGGGCACTCGCATATTCTGAAAGTAATGTTCGATGAAAAACTGAAATGTTTGCATATAAACCCCGGTTCGGCCGGAAAACACGGCTGGCATAAAGTGAGAACCTTGATCCGTTTTTGCATTACTGACGAAAATATTCATACCTTAGAGGTCATAGAATTATCAGGTAGATAATGTAAAAAGTACACTAAGTATGGTTTGTGGCGTTAAAACACTAGGACAATTTATTATCGAAAAACAGGCAGATTTTCCCTATGCCAAGGGCGAACTTTCAAGGCTGCTGCGGGATATTGGCATTGCCGCCAAAATTGTTAACCGCGAAATTAACAAGGCAGGTTTGGTTGATATCCTGGGCGATATGGGGACCACCAATATCCAGGGCGAAGAGCAGAAAAAACTGGATGTATATGCTGACGAACAGTTTATTGCCGCCTTAACCAGCGGTGGCGAATGTTGTATTGTAGCTACTGAGGAAGAAGACGAGATTATTCATATCGATTCGCCGGTTTCGCAAAATGCAAAGTATATTGTTTGCATCGATCCCCTGGATGGTTCATCGAATACCGACGTGAATGTAGCCGTGGGCACTATTTTTTCTATTTACAGGCGAAAATCGGTTGAAGGCCGGGCCAGTTTAGCCGATGTGCTTCAAAAGGGTACAGAGCAGGTTGCTGCGGGTTATGTTATTTATGGCTCTTCTACCATGCTGGTTTACACTACAGGCAAAGGCGTGAACGGCTTTACGCTCGATCCTTCTATCGGAGAGTTTTGTCTTTCGCATCCGCAGATGAAAATACCGGAAAACGGTTATATGTACTCGGTAAATGAGGGGAATTATGTACATTTTCCGGATGGGGTTAAAAAATACATCAAATATTGCCAGGTAGAAGATGAGGCTAGCAAACGCCCTTATACCTCGCGTTATATCGGTTCGATGGTGGGCGATATTCACCGTAATTTAATTAAGGGGGGGATTTATATTTACCCGACAACTGCACGCTCGCCCAATGGAAAACTGCGTTTATTGTACGAGTGCAACCCCATGGCCTTTATCATTGAGCAGGCCGGGGGGAAAGCCAGCACCGGTTTTGATCGCATTCTCGACATTCAGCCAACAGAACTGCATCAAAGGGTGCCGGTATTTATCGGGTCGAAAAATATGGTAGAAAAAGCAGAAGAAATGATGCTTTTATATACTGCCAAATCAATTTCGCCTGAAGCCAGGGTAGAAAATACCCTGCAAGATTTAGGTGTGGTAGGGGGGATAGACTAAATTCCCTTAGCCCGTTCTGCTTCGAATACCGTATCGATTGCCAGATTTGCTTTGTCTTGCGAGGCAAAAACCGCTAAACGGTCGCAACGTTCATTCTCAGGATGGTCGTTGTGACCTTTTATCCACACGAATTTTACCTTATGCAGTTTGTAGAGTTCAAGAAAACGTAACCAAAGATCCTTGTTTTTCTTGTCTTTAAAGTTTTTGCTTAGCCAGCCAAACACCCATTTTTTTTCGACCGCATCAACCACATATTTAGAATCGGAGAAAACCGTAACCTCCTGGTTTAAACTTTTTAATGCCTCCAAACCCTTAATTACGGCAAGCAGCTCCATGCGGTTGTTGGTGGTCATCCTGAAACCACCGCTTAGCTCTTTATAGTGTTTCCCGGCCCTTAAAATGGTGCCCCAGCCACCTGGTCCGGGGTTTCCGCTGGCTGCTCCGTCTGTATAAATTTCGATCATAAACGCCGTAAAGGTATGTTTTTAGCGTTAAAATAGCTTGTTTTAGGTGTTATTGAATTTTTTTTTCAAATTCAAATAATTGAATGTTAATGGATTAAAAATTTGTTTCAAAAACTTTAATAAAAATATTTGCAGGGATGGTTAAAAGTCGTACTTTTGTAACTCCAAAAACACGGTGGTTTTAGCTCAGTTGGTTAGAGCGCCTGATTGTGGTTCAGGAGGTCGTGGGTTCGAGCCCCATATTCCACCCCGAGTTTTAAAGCAGTTCTGAAAAGAGCTGCTTTTTTTGTTTAAAGTGTTTATTTCAGTTAATTATATTTTATTTAATATCTTGAAATGTGGTTCGATGCTTCGGATCAGGCAAAAAAAGGGATCAAGCGGAAAAGTTGGGGGGATAATAATTCTCATGCATATATTTTTGATGATCTGAAGATGAAGAATTCAGCATTCCTTACTCCCCTGAATTCAGCCCTAAGCTGGCGCACGCGTGCCGCGTGTGAGAGACGAATATAATTGTAGCAAAGCCCTGCAACTTAAAAAGTTTCAACTGTGCACTAACTATACAGGCTAATGGTGTAGCAGCTGTAACGCCACTAAAGCCAGTGAAACTCGTATTGCCGTTAAAATCAGTTACAAACCAATAGCGATAAGATGGATATATATAGAGAAGATATAAAAGATAAATTAAAGTCTCTTACGGCAGAACAGCAACTTTTGTTCGCTGCGCTAACATGTGAAAGGCTTTATCCAAACTATGTTTACTTTCATGAGAAGTTTGATTGGGGTGATCCTAAAGTACTTCTTGATTCAATCGAGATGATATACCAATCTCTATTCATTAAAAACCTTTTTGGCAGCGACGAAATCCAGGAGCATGCAGAGGCTATTGATATGATAACACCCGATACTGAGGATTATTCAGAAGTTTTTGTGTCTTTTGCTTTGGATGCATGCACTTCTGTCTATAGCACACTAAATTTTATGCTAGACCAAAATCTAGATCATGTTGCAGATGTCGCAAGCTATGCCCGAGATACCGTCGATATGTTTATTCAGGTTAGGGACAACCTCAATATTCACGTTAATGATCTAGAAACTAGAATTGCCAACGATCCTTTGATGATACGAGAAAAAAGTAGGCAGTTGTCCATAATAGAAAAACTCAAATCTCTGAACGATCAGGACGTTAGTGATAGTTTAATAGAAGACTTAAGAGATAAGTCATTTATCATTGATACTGAAGCTATATCATAAATCCTTAAGTTTGTTTGATAACAGGCAAATATTTGATGTACATTTTAAAAGATACATTGGATCTTGTCAATATGCGGGGTTCTATAAAGGATGTTTGCAGAGGACTTGACATGGGTACGAATCTTTTAAGTAAATAGAGCGGTGTTTGAACTTGGGTTGTGTCAAAACAATTCTTCATACCTGTCAGTACTCTCGAGCTTTAGGGTTGAGTGTAAGGAAATTGGATTAATTATAGGAGCAAATTTTAACAATTCAACGAGGTCGACTTTGAAAGGTGACATAAGGAAGCATAGGGATTCGGCAATAATTTCCCATCACTTAATGCGTATGGATAATCATATATTCTAAACTTTCCTGTTGTTTTAAAATTTTCGAAAAACCGCATATTTCAAGCAATTCGTCCACAAAATGGTTCGAAATACACACCGCCACCGACCCTTAAGGAGATAATCATTTAGATTGTCTCCTTTTTTGTTTGTAATAACTAATTGATAATTATTAGTTTAAGCTCTTGTTTTGGATCAAGCGGAAAAGTTGGGGGGATAATAATTCTCATGCATATATTTTGATGATCTGAACATGAAGAATTCAGCATTCCTTACTCCCCTGAATTGAGCCCGGCGCTTTGATTTTCGCATTGAAAGATTCAGCTGAGGTATATTAAAATTAAAGTCGCAACTTTATAAGTATTTAAATTGGCTTAAATATTTGCCAAATCGGTTAAAAAGCGATTAAATATTTGCGCAATAACAAACACTTAACTAATATTACAAAAAACATCTCAGCCTTGCTCAAATACATTCGGTTTAGTCAAAATTATAACGTTCCGCTACTCAAAGCCGAACTTGCCCTTGCATTAAAGCAAAATTGGGTAAATCATTTCAATAGGCAAGATTATGAAGGGAACTGGCAATGTATAGCACTTCGTTCGGCTAGTGGCAACGAGCATGACGTTTCAGCTCACTATGGAGTAGATCATCATCAGGATACTCCGCTTTTAAAACAACTTCCTTATATACAATCGATCATACAAGAGTGGCAATGCCCAAAACACACTATTCGGTTACTTGCATTACATCCCGGAGCAGAAATTAAGCCCCACAGAGATCGTGGTTGTAATTACGAAGGAGGAGTGCTAAGGATTCATGTTCCCATTCAAACCAACAGTGAGCTGAAGTTCATGGTAGCAGGAGAGCAGTTGAAACTGGATGAAGGTTCGTGCTGGTATATCGACTTTGATCAAACGCACAGCATTATCAACGCTGGCGATAATGTGAGGGTTCATTTGGTAATAGATGCACTAAGAAACGAATGGACGGATCGTTTATTCGAAACTTATGGCTATAAATTTGAAGCAGAAAATCAACCTCAAACCTTTGACCGGATCACAACCTTGATGATGATCGGAGAATTGGAGCGAATGGATACGCAAGGGGCTAAAGACCTGATTGTGGAACTGAAAAAACAAATAGCATGTGCGCCTTAGCAAACTGGATCCCGTTTCAGCTAAATTAGTATTTATTTGAAGAATGGAAATAACGCAATTGCTGCATATTGTTGGCTAAGGAAGGTAGTTTAAATGACTTAATTTATGCAGAAAGCTATTTAAAAGCTTGGTAAAGAGGTTCTGTCTTATTCTTGTAACGAGTAAGATAGAACCTCAGAATTAAACTAACTCAGCAGTTAGCTTACGGTATAAGTTTTGCGATTGCAGTGAATTTTTCTTAAAAGGAGAACCCGGAATCAGGTATTCATGGTTAAAGTGATTCCGAACTTTATCAGTATTGAAGCCAAAAGTTGTTTTTCCAAGAACCAAACCATTGTAGTTCGCTGCGCTAACAATCACCTCCTTTTTATCTGCATTTTGCAAAATGATAGCACCATTTTGCATTTGGTCGTTTTTAGTACCTATAATAAAATCGAGATATTTAGAAGCAGTTGCCAAAACCTGATTGTTAAACTTTTTATCGTTCGTATCCAAAGCAGAAAGACAAATCACCAAGTCGCAAGCCTCCTGTTCTTTTAAAACTTTAGTAATGTAATTAACACGCTTGTAAGGATCGCGAAAAGTTAGGCCTGTTGTTTTAACTTCCGAACAAACTCCGGTAATACCGATTTTGAGTTTACCGGCATAGACAATTGAATAAGGCCTTACTTTTGTTGAAGATTGGAATGTATAATTACAATTTACAATTGGAAAGCTGGTTTCAGATACCAATTGTTCAAATTTAGCTGCTCCATAAATTAATTCGGTAATTCCGATGGTTGCTGCATGATAACCTGTTTTATTCATTTGATAGATAATATCAGATGAGAACGATTTGTTAACAAAGTTACCTGCATCTAATACCAAACCGGATGTTTCCGATTGATTAATGGTATTGCGGATTTCCCGAAGTCCGCCAATTAAATCGGCATTGGGATTGATATTACCATTCAGTTCTGCTGTATGGAAAATGCTAATGCTATTGCCTTTGGTAAAATTGTTAATGGATTTGTTGATTGCTCCAAAAGATTCGATTGGCGAACCTAGAAGCGCCGTTCCGGCTATTATAGAGGCGTTTTTGAGAAATGACCTGCGTTTAAAATGCATAGGGCGTAAATAATTTGATGTAAATGTTGTGAAAAAAAATGGAAAAAAGGTATGGCAACGATATAAATACTTAAATATTGTGATTTTGCTATTTTTTTTGTTTGTTCTGAAAACTTTGCTTTACATTTACATATACAAATCATCCAAACTATTTTTACATCATGGGAATTACATCTGACGCTTACCTAGGTGAGATAAGTCTAGTGTCTTTTAATTTTGCTCCAAGAGGTTGGGCATTATGTAATGGACAATTCTTGCCTATTGCTCAAAATCAGGCGCTGTTTTCCATTTTAGGAACCACTTATGGTGGAAACGGGGTAACAACTTTTGCATTACCTGATTTTAGAGGGAAAGTTCCGGTTCACTGGGGAAACAGTGTCTCGCTGGGACAAATTGCAGGAGAGGAAAATCATACGATAACAATTTCAGAACTTCCACAGCACGTTCATTCGGTTACGCCCGGAGAGGTTAAGGCCAAAACAGGTGCCGTTGCCAATAAAACTACGCCCGAGGGTAATTATTTTGCAGAAAATACGGCAGAAACAAAAAGGTTTACTAATCTGCCCGATACCAGCATGGGTAATGTGGCACCAATTACTACGGCAGCTATTGGCGGCAACCAGGCGCATACCAACATGCAACCCTATACCGTAATCAATTTTATTATTGCCCTTCAGGGGATTTTTCCTTCACGAAATTAATTAAACGAATATGCCAGCAACTCCTTTTGTAGGTGAAATATTTATGTTCGCCGGAAATTTTGCAATGAACGGTACAGCCCTATGTAATGGTCAATTGCTACCCATATCTCAAAACACTGCTTTGTTTTCGCTTTTAGGAACTACTTATGGTGGAGATGGAAGAGCTACTTTTGCCTTGCCTAACCTTCAGGGAACTGTGCCATTAGGGCAGGGGCAAAGTACTACCGGGTCAATGTACGATCTTGGTCAAACTGCAGGTTCAGCTACTGTAACCTTGCTTCAAACCGAAATACCTTCGCATAATCATACCCTACAGGTTGCGATGGGTACCGGTACAACTCCACTTACCGCTACAGCTGTAGGATCGCTTCCGGCAACGACCACAACTAACCTCTATAGTGATACTGCAGGGGCCAATTTTATGACACCACTCAACGTAAATTTAAATACAACAACTGAAATTACAGGAAGTGGTTTTCCTCATAACAATATGCAACCTTATTTAGCAGTAACATTTGTAGTAGCAATGCAGGGGGTATTCCCGGCAAGAAGTTAATTTATACTAAACACAAAGAGATTATGAACCCATACGTTGGAGAAATTAGAATGTTTGGAGGCAATTTTGCCCCGGTAGGATGGGCATTTTGCAATGGCCAGTTACTTCCCATATCAGAAAATGAAACTTTGTTTAATTTAATTGGTACTACTTATGGTGGAGACGGACAAGAAACCTTTGGTCTTCCAAATCTTAATGGCCGGGTGCCTGTACACATGGGTACTGCAACAACAGGAACTACCTATGTGATTGGACAAATGGCCGGCGTAGAATCGGTTACTTTAACTGTTAATCAAATGCCTGCTCACCAACATAATATTAATGGAGAGCTTACACTTACAACCCGTGGAGATTCTTCAGGTAATTTTTCTTCGCCTGATAATCATGCCATAGGGATAGCGCCTTTAAAGAAATTTTTCAGTAAAACATCAAGCGGATTAAAAATGGCCCCTTTGGCATCTACTACTTCAATAGGATTGGCCGGAGGTTCGCAGCCGCATGAAAACATGCAACCTTATTTAGCCATCAACTTTATCATTTCCTTATTTGGAATTTTTCCTTCTCCAAACTAATCAGGTAAACAAGTAAAAACAAATGAAAGTAGGTTTATTATTGCCCCGCTCCACAACTCACCCATTAATCGCTTACAGCTTTATGGATGGGATTCATGCGTTTTTAGATCAGTATGAGTTGGGCCAGGATATTACCTGCGTTACCGTTAATATAGGATTTGGAACAGATGCAGTCGTAATCGCAGAAAAGGCTGAAGAGTTACTGATGCAGTATCAGGTAGACTTACTGGTAGCCTACGCCGATTTTCCTGTTATCGAAGCGTTGTTTCCGCTTGTAAAAGCTTTAAACAAGCTCCTGATTGTAGTTAACCACGGTGCTAAATATCCTCAAACCTGGCAGGGACATCCTAATGTAATCCATCATCATTTGAGTAGTGCCCTGGGGAGCTGGTGCACTGGCGAAAAGGTAGCAAAAGAACACCAAAAGGCAGCCTTCATCAGTTCATATTACGATGGGGGATATTCTTTATGCCATGCTTTTTCAACTTCGTTCTCCAATACAGGTGAAAATATTGGCTTCAATTTAATTGGTCATCAGTTAAAAGATAATTTCGATGCAGCCCCGCTGTTGTCTTTTTTAGAAGAAGATCGCGAAGTGAAGGCTTTTTTAACCGTTTTGAGTGGAGAACTGGTTCCGGAAATACATGCTCAGTTTAATAAAACCAATGTTAATACCGAGGCAACTTTCTACGGAAGTCCGGTTATGATCGAAGAATCAGGCGCATTAACCAATACAGCTGATTTTTTAGCTGTTGAAGGTTATACTTCCTGGTTCCAGAATAATCCCCTGCCAGAAAATGAGCAGTATTGCTCATCATTCCGGAAACGCACAAGCAGAACACCAGATAGTTTTGGCGTGTTGGGATGGGATACTGCTTTAATTCTTAAAACTATTGCTACCCTATGGGAAACAGGTGAATCAAATCCTCAAAATATAATTGAATTACTTTCCGGTAAAACACTGGCCGGTGCTAAAGGAAGCATGCTATTAAATGCTGAAAGCCACCAGTATATGGCCCCGCTGTATTATGTACATACTGCAGCAGGAGAGATACAACATCTTCAAACGCTAGATATTAAGGCGGTAGAAGATACTTTTAAAAGAATGAGTGGGCATAAAATAACAGGAATTTCAACAGGATGGTTGAATACCTACCTATGCTCATAAAATATTTATCATTAATCATCCCTAATCAGCGCTCTCTATGAAAGCACTTTTACGTAAACAACTTTTGAGGTACCTGGTACCTTTTTGCCTGGCCCTGTGTATTGGTTTTTCTGCCTCTGCACAATGTACGCTTGGCCCGGGCGATTTGGTCTTTACAGGCTATAATCAATTAGATGATGGTGTAAATGGTTCAACAGTAGATGATTCTTTCTCTTTTATGATATTGAAAGATGTAGCTGCTGGTCAGGTAATTTATTTCACTGATTTAGGATGGACCAGCGCCAATGCTTTTCAACCTGCCGATAAGGGTAGGAGTGATGCCATATTGAAGTGGACAGCAGATGTGGCCTATCCTGCAGGTACTGAAGTGATTGTTACCTGTAAGTATATTCTAACTGCTAAATCTCGAACTGGAGCAGCCAGAGGAAGCATAGCCATACAACAAGATTCTTATAATACAAGTGTCTTAAATGTAACTCCAGCTGAACACATGAGTTTGGCTGAGATATCAGGCGATCAGCTATTTGCTTTTGTAAATACAGTAGCGAGTCCTACTTTCCTGGCAGGTATCAGTATTAACAGAGACCCTTCTGCAGGTACATATTGGGATGCTACCTTAGCAAATACTACTTTAGGAGCTGAAAAATCAATGTTACCTGCTACATTGGCTAGTGGCGCTCAAAATCTGGGTATCAGGCTTGCCGATCCGGGCGACCCATCGTTTCCTGCAGCTCAGATAGCAAGATATAATAAAACAGCAAACCTTAAAACAGGAACGGCAGCTGCATTGCTTGCAGCAATCAATACTGCCGGAAATTGGGAGATAGAAGGAACAGGTAATCCGTGGAACCCTACGGTTACTGCCGAAGCATATGTGGTAAACGGAGTAGGTATTACTACCCATCCTGCCGATCGAAATAATGTATGCCAGGGTACTTCGCCTACCTTTACCGTGGTGGCTACCAATGTTTGTGCTTACCAATGGCAGGAAAGTACCGACGGAACAAACTTTTATAATTTAACCGAAGGAGGACTTTACACAGGTACTAAAACGGCAACATTAACCATTACAAATGCCTCAACACTAGGTGGTCGTAAATATCGGGTTGTGCTTTCGGGCGCCAATGGTTTAACTTCTAATGCGGCTACCTTAACCCTTGTAAATCCGACTTTAACATTTAATACTACGTTGCCCGCCAACGGAACTTACAATACAGCATATAGCCAAACAGCCAATGTCACTTCAGGTGGAAGTGGTACGTTCACTTATACTGTAAATTCAGGAGCGTTACCTAACGGCCTTACCTTAACTGCGGGTACCGGTGCAATTACCGGAACGCCTACTTTAGTGGGAACTTATAATTTTGACATTAAAGCAACTGATAATTGTACAACGGCCAATACGGGAATAAAATCTTATACTATTGTTATTGCTAAGGCCGACCAAACCATTACCCTTACCGATCAGACTAAAACTTATGGCGATGCGTCATTTACATTAACTGCTAATTCTGATGGAGGACTTCCTATTACCTATTCATCAGGAACGCCAGCTGTTGCAACCATTTCTGGGAATACGGTAACTATTGTCGGGGCAGGTTCAAGCGTTATAACTGCAACACAGGCTGGAAATGCCAATTACAATGCTGCAACTACTGTAACCAAAACCCTGACCGTAAATAAAAAGAACATAACGCTTACATTAAACGCAGCTCCGTTAATTACCAGGGTTTATGATAATACAACAACAGCAACCCTGGCTGCAGGCAATTATAACCTGGTAGGAAAGGTTGGGGCTGATGTGGTTACTGCGACTGGTACTGCCAGTTATGATACTGCAGATATAGGCACAGGAAAAACCATTACTGTAAATACTTTTGTTTTAGCAGGTGTTCAAAAAGATAATTATAACCTTACTACCACCACAGCTACTACTACGGGTAATATTACGAAGTTAGATATAAGTGGTAATTTTACTGCCAATAATAAAGTTTATGATGGTACAACTGCTGCAAGTATATTAACCAGAAGTTTAACGGGTGTAATACCAGCCGATGCAGCCAATGTAACTTTAACAGGCGGCTCAGCCACTTTTGGTACTGCTGATGTGGCCAATGGCAAAATGGTTACTTCGACTGGCATGACCTTGAGTGGTACAAAAGCAGGTAACTATAACTTAACAGGCGTTGCAACCACTACAGCAGACATTACAAAGCTTGATATTAGTGGAACATTTACAGCCTCTGATAAAACTTATGATGGAAATGCAACAGCTACGGTTTCTGGTAGAAATTTGATAGGGCTATTACCTGGGGATATTGGAGCAGTAACCCTATCGGGAGGTACAGCTGCATTTAACAATGAAACTGTTGGTACTGGTAAAACAGTTACCAGTACAGGTATGGCGCTAAGCGGAACTAAAGCAGGTAACTATAACTTAACAGGGGTAGCAACCACTACTGCCAGTATTTCAAAACTAAATGTTACCGGAGTTTTTACTGCCGATAACAAGACTTACGATGGTACTACAAGCGCAAGTATTTTAACCAGAAGTTTAACAGGTGTTTTAGCTGCCGATGTTGCCGATGTAACTTTAACCGGTGGCACAGCTA
>NZ_JBHULL010000038.1:0-46461 GCF_042684385.1 Pedobacter vanadiisoli
AAACCAAAGATTTCTCTCTACTTAAGACCTGACCGATGATAGCCAGTTTAAATTCCAGACTATACTTAATTTTTCTGCTCATAAAATGCTCCTATTAAAGTGTCCAACTTTTTGGGGGCAGTCCACATTAATAAAGATAGTAATACTTTTTTCATTGTTTTTTAATTATTGTTCGTTAATTATTTCGTGTTTTTAGACAAGCATGATGCCAAAACGTTACAAACAAAATGAAAAACAGAGAACAAGGACAGTAAAAAACTGATTAACTGAGCATTAAATTAAAAATATTTTATTCCAAAACGTTGTATTAAGTTGTAAGAATTCGACTTATTGTATTTTTTTGACTAATAAATTAAACAATTATGAACAATAATTGTTTCACAGCCCTAATACATAGGCAAACCTGATGCCAACAAACCCTTTTGTATCTGATTTGTTCAGCCCTATGGTATTATTCTTACCTGTCCATGCTTCATATCGGATACCTAGATCAAGTTTATCACCTCCGGGAAGTTTAAATTGGTTTCCTAAACCGGGCGACCATGCAAATAAAGTCTTTTGATCTTTATTTAAAGGCAACGCTGCACCTAACTGGCCTTCTGCATAAAAACTTTCGCTCAGTTGGTATTTCAGTCCGGCTTTTGCCGGGATATAGGTTAAATCCTGCACAGTGAAAAGTGCGTTGCTTTTTCCAAAAAAGTTTATAAAGCCAGCATTTAACGTTATTGCAAAATTTTCAGCTACCGGCAGGTCAGCTTTTACCGATGCACCCAGGCCAATTCCTGAAAGGTTCGAAAAATTGCCCGAAGGTAAACCCATCTCAATACCTGCACCAATATTGGTGTTTACTTGTGCTTTTAATAATAGCGGACTTAAAAATAAAGATGTGATGAGTAAAATTTTGATTCTAAGGTCGAACATAATTACGCAGTAAGTTTTCTGAAAATATCTTCTAATGATTGTTGCTGATGTACTTTTTTCAAACCTTCAAGTGAGTTGTTGGCCACAATTTTGCCTTTACAGATGATGATGATATCGTCGCAAATGGCCTCAACCTCCTGCATGATATGCGTAGAAATAACAACGGTTTTAGCTGCGCCCAGGTTTTTGATCAATTGCCTAATATCAACCAATTGATTCGGATCGAGGCCTGAAGTAGGTTCATCTAAAATTAAAACCTCCGGGTCATGAATAATGGCTTGTGCCAACCCCACACGTTGGCGATAACCCTTAGATAACATACTGATTTTTTTATGCTGCTCTGGTGTTAAACCAACCATTTTAATTACTTCATCAATCCGTACAGCTAAATTATCAGTTTTATAGGTTTGCCCAACAAAGCTTAAAAACTCCTTTACGTACATATCAGCATATAAGGGCGTATTTTCGGGAAGATAGCCTATGTGTTTTTTAGCTTCTATGGCCTGGTTTGTAATGCTTTTACCAAAAATTTGAGCTGATCCGGAACTTGGCTCCAAATAACCGGTAAGCATGCGCATAGTTGTTGATTTGCCCGCTCCATTCGGGCCTAAAAAACCAAGAATACGGCCAGGTTTAGCTTCAAAACTAATGGCATCAACCGCCTTTTGCTTATCGTAATATTTAGAAAGGTTTTTAACTGAAATACTCATTTTATATTTTTTGCCACAGGTGAACACAGCTTTTAAAGCTACCTGCAAGGTCTGTATTCATCCTTTTTATCTGTGGTTAATTAATGTGTGGTGAACTTAATTTTTTATTATATCTGAATTTATCCAATTCTTCTGATGCCTGCGGCAAATTATCGCCCGATAAAATATCGGCACCGTTATTTACGAGGTGGTAGTATACATTTTTAGCAGGACTCGCCTTGGCACTTTTATCAATGTTACCCATTGTACCTAAAATAGTCGTAATACCTTTACTATGCAGGTATTGATAAAATTCCTTATCTGGTGCGGAAACGCCAACAAAAGCGACTATGCGGTTATTGGGAATGCCGATATTGTTTAATCTTTTCAATTCAGCTTTCTTTTGCACAGAGGCTGAGATCATGAGTTCCGGTGCCAGTTGATGCACCTCCTTAGCCTGATCGGCAGTGTAGGTAATGATAATTGAATTGCTTTCTACCCCATATTGCCTTACTTTTTCGATCACTTTGGCGTAAGAAACACCTTTCTTTAAATCGATGGTCAACAAAACCTTACCTTTACTCCAACTGAGTACACTATCCAGGGTAGGAATCTTAAATTTAGTTTCATTACCCTCATTATCTTTCAGGTTAAAAGCCTTTAACTCCCCGTAGGTATAATTTGCTATGGGTCCTTTCCCTGTAGAGGTCCTATCTAGTTGGTCGTCGTGCATAAGAACCATTACAGAATCTTTGGTGTAAGCAATATCGAATTCAATTACTACAGGATTATAGGTAGTGGCATTGTCGAATGTTTCGATGCAGTTTTCGGGAAAACCGGGCATCGGACCGCCACGGTGGGCACTGATTAAAGGGAAACGGTTTTCGGGCGACCATTTTAAGAATTGATATAACTCCGCTAGTGTATTAAACTTAATATATTGATGGCTTTTTTCTTCTGGTTTGCAGGAGCTAAAAATGACAATAACAAACAAGAATAGTAAGTGATGGTATTTCATGTTTCAAAAGTAGGAAAAAATGGAAGATGG
This sequence comes from Pedobacter vanadiisoli, assembly GCF_042684385.1. Taxonomy (NCBI): domain Bacteria; kingdom Pseudomonadati; phylum Bacteroidota; class Sphingobacteriia; order Sphingobacteriales; family Sphingobacteriaceae; genus Pedobacter; species Pedobacter vanadiisoli. The sequence continues at coordinate 2,659 of NZ_JBHULL010000038.1, forward strand.
ATGCGGTAAAATGGAATGTTAAATGTTGGGTAAACCGATTAGCAGTATTATTACTTTCCTATATATTAAATTTAAAAACACAGTAAGCTAACTGATCATGTATCTAATTTCTTTCTATAAAAGATAGCTGAAATAAATTCAGTATCACAATAGCGTGGTTTTTAAGTGATCAAAAACCTTCAGTCTTATACCTTTAAACCCTCCGCCTTTTTATTATATTTGCCTCCATTATGGCTCAAAAGAATAACGACGAACAATTTAAAAATGTAATATCACACGCTAAAGAATACGGTTTTGTATTCCAGAGCAGCGAAATATATGATGGCTTAAGTGCCGTTTACGACTATGGCCAATTGGGTGCCGAATTAAAAAACAATATTAAAACTTATTGGTGGAAAGCCATGGTGCAAATGCACGAAAACATTGTGGGTATTGATTCTGCAATTTTTATGCATCCTAAAGTTTGGAAAGCCAGTGGACACGTTGATGGTTTTAACGATCCGATGATTGATAATAAGGATTCGAAAAAACGTTATCGCGCCGACCAGTTATTAGAGAATAAAATTGATGAGTTATATTCGGAATTAGCAAACTTCAGTGCTGAAAACAAAGCTAAATTTGAGGAATTTCGGCAAGAAATACTGGGTTTAAGCGATGAAGGCCAAGCCGCCTGGATTCCGGGTTTTAAAGATGAAGAAACTATTCTGGATGCTGCCAAATATCCTTTTGTTAATGAGGCAAGCTGGAGATTTGTAAAAAAAGGTTTAGCGCTTGAAGTAGAAATGAACCTTGCACTTAAATCTGAAAACCTGGCGCAGCTAAAAGATTTAATTGTAAATTATAAAGTAATCTGCCCGATTTCCAAAACTTCAAACTGGACAGACGTACGCCAGTTTAACCTCATGTTCAGCACACAGTTTGGTGCCATGGCTGAAGGAAGTGATGAAGTTTATCTGCGTCCGGAAACAGCACAGGGTATTTTTGTAAACTTTTTGAATGTACAAAAATCAGGCAGGATGAAAATCCCCTTCGGTATTGCACAGATTGGTAAGGCTTTCCGGAACGAAGTGATTGCCCGCCAGTTCATTATGCGCATGCGTGAGTTCGAACAAATGGAAATGCAGTTTTTCGTTCGTCCGGGTGAAGATAAAAAATGGTTCGATTACTGGAAAGAAGCACGTTTAAAATGGCATAAGGCCTTAGGTACCAATCCTGAAAAATACCGTTATCACGACCATGTTAAACTGGCCCATTATGCGAATGCCGCAACCGATATCGAATTCGAATTCCCATTTGGCTTTAAAGAGGTTGAAGGCATCCACAGCCGTACTGATTTCGATTTAACACAGCACCAGGAATATTCGGGTAAAAAAATGCAGTATTTCGATAACGATTTAAATGAAGAAGGTAAACCTTACGGCAATTACGTTCCTTATGTAATCGAAACCTCGATCGGCTTAGACCGCATGTTCCTGTTAACGATGATCAATGCTTTTGAAGAACAGGATTTAAGTACCGAAGATAAACAGGACAGCCGTACTTTATTGCGCTTACACCCTGCTTTGGCCCCTTATAAAGTAGCCATTTTCCCGTTGACTAAAAAAGATGGTTTACCGGAAAAAGCACGCGAAATTATGGATGAACTGAAATTCGATTTCAACTGCATTTATGAAGAGAAAGATGCAATTGGTAAACGTTATCGTCGTCAGGATGCAGTAGGTACACCTTTCTGTATCACCGTTGACCACCAAAGTTTAGAAAACAATACAGTAACGATACGCCATCGCGACAGCATGGAGCAGGAACGTGTAGCCATTGCCGATTTAAACGGTATTATTGGTAAGGCTACTAGCTGGAAGGCATTGCTGGCTTAAAACGAAAATCGTCATGCTGAATTTATTTCAGTATCCAAATAGATGATATCCAGTCGCAGGTTTACCCCTGCGACTTTTTTGTATAAGAGAAATGGATTTAACCGAACATTATAATAAACTCTACAGGGATTCGATTGCCAAAATAGCAGAAGGAAACTATGAAACAGATCATTTAATAGATTCTGAAACCGACCAACGCTTTGGTATTACTTTGGTGATCAGACCAGATATGGCCACCAATCATAATATTCAACAGTTTTTAATTGAGGCAAAAGCCATTGAGCCGGACCAATATTATTATCAAAATGCCGATATCCATATCACTTTGATGTCGATCATTTCCTGTTATGAGGGTTTTGATTTAAAGGACATTCATGTTCAGGATTATATCGATCTTATTAACAAAGTTTTATCAAGGCATAAAAGTTTCAAAATCCAGTTTAAAGGACTCACGGCCTCTCCTTCGTGCATCCTCATTCAGGGGTTTTTAACCGATACCTTAAATGAAATCAGGGATGATTTACGCAAAACCTTCAAAAATTCTGATCTTCAACAAAGCATCGATAAAAGATATGCCATCCAAACGGCCCATTCTACCGTAATCCGTTTCAGGTCGGCGCTGGAGAATAAAGATACATTAATTAAGCTTGTTGAAAAATACAGGGATTTTGATTTCGGTACTTTTGAAGTTAAACAGGTAGAACTGGTTTATAATGACTGGTACCAGCGGGAAAGATTTGTTAAAAAGCTACATACCTTTTCATTAGCGTTTGACTAAATTATTTATCTTAGCGCCAAATTATTTAACCACAACAAATTAACCCTCGTGAAAATACCATTTAAATTATCCTTACTGGCACTGATATGCCTTCTAATTACCTCGTCCTGTAAAAAAGAAATCGATTACCATCCTGATTGGGATTCATCATCAATGAGCGGAAAAGTTGATGGCGTTTTATTGAAATGCACCTTAGCCACTGCCCAAACTTATGTAATCGATGGAAAAACTACTGTGCAGCTTTTGGGGAATAAAGCAACCAGTGGTTTTAGTTTATTGATCAGTGATTTTAAGGGGGTGGGTACATATACTTTATCTGATAGTAACATAGCTACCTATCTTCCGAATAATCTAGGCCTCCAGGAGGCTTACCTCAGCACCACCAATGGTGAAATTAAGATTACCAGCTATTTAACCGGCCAATACATTAAAGGCACTTTCGAATTTAAAGGGCAAAATTATTTAACTTTAGCCACCAAAACCATTAGCGAAGGCCAGTTTAACATCAGTTTAGTGCCGGCAAAAATCCCTGAAACGAATAACGGTACCAACAATTTAAATGCAAAAGTAGATGGTACTGCCATAGGCTTTACCGGCGAAGCAGTATCTGTAAATTCTCCTGCAGGCAAATTATTAACCATTACAACGGTAAATGGCGATAAACGCCTGCTTATTTCGATTGTCGAATACAAAGGCGTAGGTACTTATGATATAGCAAAAGACGGAACTGGTGTTTATATGAAAGACCAAAGTCAAACCGGTTCATTTTATGCAGATGCGGGTACTTTGGTTATTACCAGCGAAGCCGGAAATAAGTTGAAAGGAACATTTTTCTTCAGTGGTGCCAACCAGAATACAACCATAAATACGTCAGTAAATATTACAGACGGAACTTTTGATTTACCTTTTAGTAAACTGTAAAAGTATTTAAAAATATTAAGCCGTTGATTTAACCATCAGCGGCTTTTCTTTTACAACGGATTTTTTGATATATAATCTCTAAGTAGCAAAAGTACAAATGTGTATGAGTCTATTTCATAATCAATGGCTTTGATGGTATATTTGTTCAGCGATCAAAATCATTTATATGAAAATTCCACAGAAGTTTTTTGCCCGTCGACATGAAATTGCGGCAGATTATTTAAAAGAATTAGATAAACACCTTGACGATATTGTATCTGGCCGTGCTACGGAAATGTTTGAGGTAAGAGATTTCGCCGATTTAATCCATGTACACCCCACTCATCTAAGCAATACTATTAAGGCCGCTACCGAACATTCGCCATGTTTCTTTTTTGAAGAGCGATTAATGGAAATTTCCAAAGCAATGTTACAGAATGTGAGCATGCCAATTGCCGAAATTGCCAGGATATTAACTTACGATCCATCTAACTTTACCAAGTTTTTTAAACACTTTACTGGCCAAACACCAAAACAGTATCGGGAGGCTTACTTCGGGTCTTTAGCTACAAATAAGGAAATTATCACCACATAAAACTTAAACAGTCACCATTTTTACTTAAACAGTCACCATTTTTACAGCCAAATTCCATCTAATTTTGTTTAACAAATAAAAAGAAAATGGAAACACAAAATAAAATTGCCCTGGTAACCGGTGGTAGTCGCGGACTGGGAAAAAACGCCGCGTTAAAAATTGCGGCAAAAGGAATTGGTGTAATTGTTACTTATCAATCTAAAAAAGAGGAAGCCGAAAATACGGTAAACGAAATAAAAGTTTTAGGTGTACCAGCAGCTGCAATACAGTTAAATGTAGGTGATTCTAAAACTTTCCATAGCTTTTTTACAGCACTTAAAAATGTGCTAAAATCTGTTTTCAATGCAGATAAATTCGACTTCCTGATCAATAATGCCGGCATTGGCATCCATGCATCATTTGCCGATACTACTGAGGAACAATTTGATGCCTTGGTAAATATCCATTATAAGGGAGCTTTCTTTTTAACCCAAAAAGCTTTGCCTTTATTAAACGATGGTGGCGGAATCATTAATGTTTCATCGGGGCTGGCCCGTTTTGCAACCCCGGGCTATGCGGCTTATGCTTCGATGAAAGGTGCAATGGAAACCTTAACAAAATACCAGGCCAAAGAATTGGGAGCAAGAGGAATCAGATCGAACATTATTGCTCCTGGCGCTATAGAAACCGATTTTGGTGGTGGTGTGGTACGCGATAACGATCAACTCAACGCCGGGATAGCTGCGAATACCGCTTTAGGCCGTGTAGGCTTACCTGATGATATTGGCGGTGTAGTGGCTTTCTTATGTACTGAAGATGCCAGATGGATTAACGCTCAGCGCATTGAAGCATCAGGCGGCATGTTTTTATAATCTACTTGCATTTTTTAAACACGATGGCACCGGGACACAAAGGCTATTTCTTTGTGTCTTCGTGGCTCTGTGGTTATTTTTTAGTTGTAACTTGTTAATACTGGCCGCTATGCGCTAAACACTGCCTAAATTCCAAACAAGAAAATAATCTGCATCAAATGGCGTTATCCATGAAAACCATCAGATGCGTAAAATACTTCTACCTACCCTTATATTCTTAATTTTTGTTACCGGCGCAAATGCCCAAAAATGGACAGATGCCGAATTTCGCAGGGCCAATACCGCGGCAAATGTTTCTTATTTGACCAATGAAGAGAAAAACGTGGTGATGTACATGAACCTCATCCGCATTGACGGCGAAAAGTTTTATTACACTTTTTTAGAAGATTACATTAATAACTATAACGCTAAAGTAAAGCAATACAGAAATTATAATGAATTGCGGATTACCCGTAACAATAGCTATTATACCTCTTTACTAAAACATTTAAGGGGGATAAAAAATTTACCGGTATTTTACCCCGATGATAAACTGACCGCTTTAAGCCGCAGCCATGCCCAGGATCTGAACAGAAACAACCTCGATACACACGAAAGCAGCAATGGGGATAAATTTTCGACACGCTTATCCAAATATTTTCCAAATAAAGCGATGAGTGAAAATATCGACTTTGGTTATTCGAACAGTTTAGACATTGTATGTCATTTATTGTTGGATTGTGGGGTGCCTTCGCTTGGTCACCGGTTTAATTTGCTCGATCAAAAATATAAACTGAATACTGTTGGGGTGAGCATTCAGCCGCATCCATCGTACAGCTGGTGCGCCGTGATCGATTTTGTAGCCCAACCTGCATATTATACCAATCATTAACAAAAATGACTTAAATGATCCCATTACGGTGGCAATAAAAATTTAATTGTAAATTGCGCCAAAAAATAACAACGAACAGTTTCAAGTAATGCGTAACGCCATTTTAGCCACGATAGATTTTTTTCACCCTCCTTTTAAAAAATTTATTTCTTTACATAATTTCAGGTATTTGGCTACTGGTGGCAGCACATTGTTGCTGGGCATTTTAAGTTATTATTTTGCTTACTTTTTCATCTTTAAAACTGAAGCTGTAAATTTTGGTATAATTGTGCTGCAAAGAGAAACGGCCTCATTACTCGTAGACTACGCCATTGCCATTCCAACCAGTTTTTTGCTTAATAAATACGTTATATTTACGCACAGTGAGCTAAAAGGCAGGGTACAGTTATTTAGGTTTCTGAATCTTCAATTTATCAATATCCTAGCCAATTATGTACTGTTAAAATTTTTACTCGAACTTTTACGCGATTACCCAACGCTATCTATGCTTTCGCGGGTTCTGGTTTCGGTTTTAATGGCCATATTTAGTTATCTTTATCAACATTACTTTACTTTCAGTGTGAAGAAAATCGGGAGTAAAAAAGAGAAGAAGGATTAATTTTCAACACGGGTAATAGTAGCACATGATGCCTAATAATCAAATCATTTTTCAGAAAGCAATTACAGTGTTAATCGATTCAAGCAGTCCCGCCTTCGCTTCAAGTCCTCACTCGTAACCTCGTTCCGGGCTTTACGCACCAGTCGGGTTTAAGTGGCCAAAACAGTGCTCCTATTTTCGTTTTTAAAAGATATGCAAAGAAAACCAGGTTCATCAGCACAGGCCTCTGCCCTTAAACGGGATGGAAGCGGCATCCTCCGATTTTTCATCGGAGATATAGCAAACAGCCCGACCGGAGCCTCCCGATGGAATGCTACAGTACCTTTCCTTATCATGGCCTATATAATCAAACCATTTTTTGGAAAGCAGTTCTACAAGCCTTTGGGCTTCTACAGTCCCGCCTTCGCTTCAAGTCCTCACTCGTAACCTCGTTCCGGGCTTTACGCACCAGTCGGGTTTAAATGGCCAAAACAGCGCTCCTATTTTCGTTTTTAAAAGATATGCAAAGAAAACCGGGTTCATCAGCACAGGCCTCTGCCCTTAAACGGGATGGAAGCGGCATCCTCCGATTTTTCATCGGAGATATAGCAAACAGCCCGACCGGAGCCTCCCGATGGAATGCTACAGTACCTTTCCTAATTACCAATTTAACCATTTTAGCCATCCGAAACCTTTATGATGTTCACCTGTTAATTTATGCAGCCGCTTTCTTGTTAAGATAAAAACAACATCCTAACTTAGCTGCCGACCAACTTATTTCATAATAATTATGAGCCATTTTAATGATTTTAATAATGCGCAGGTAGCTAAATTGCCGAACCATTTAAAGCAATTTATTGTTGCACAAAACTACGAAAAGTACACACCTGTAGATCAGGCTGTATGGCGTTATGTAATGCGCCAGAATTACAGTTATCTTAAAAATGTTGCTTATTACCCTTATATAAAAGGCTTACAGCGAGCCGGTTTAAGTATTGAACGGATCCCCGATCTGCAGACCATGAACGATAACCTGGGCAAAATTGGCTGGGGGGCAGTAACCGTTGATGGCTTTATTCCGCCGGCAGCATTTATGGAATACCAGGCTTACCGTGTGCTCGTTATTGCAGCCGATATCCGTCAGATTAACCATATTGAATATACCCCTGCCCCTGATATCATACACGAAAGTGCGGGCCACGCCCCTATTATTGCCGATACCGATTACAACAATTACCTGAGTTACTTCGGTTCAATTGGGGCGAAAGCCATGTTCTCGGCCAAAGATTTCGAACTTTATGAGGCCATCAGGAAGCTTTCTATTTTAAAAGAGGCGATAGATGCCGATCCTGCCGAAATTGCAAAGGCCGAAAAAAGCCTGCGTTACATCAGCGAAAATATGGGCGAACCTTCAGAAATGGCCCTTTTGGGTCGTTTACATTGGTGGACGGTAGAATACGGCCTGATTGGCACTTTAGAAAACCCTAAAATTTACGGCGCAGGCCTGCTCTCTTCCATTGGCGAAAGTGCCACCTGTATGCACAGTGATGTACAAAAACTATGGTACAATATCGACACGGTAAATTACCCGTACGACATTACCAAACCACAGCCGCAGCTTTTTGTTACCGAAACTTTTCAAAACCTGATTGATGTGTTAGAACAATTTGCCAATACCATGGCTTTCAGACGTGGCGGAACAGAGAGTGTAATGAAGGCTATTGCCTGCAAGAATGTGGCTACAGCTGTTTACAGTTCAGGCTTACAGGTGAGCGGTATTTTTACCGATATGGGCATCAGTGCCACAGATGAAGTTACTTTCATTAAAACAACTGGCCCATCGGCTTTGGCTTTTAACGGTAAACAGCTTAAGGGCCATGGCAAAGATTACCATGCTGATGGCTTTTCATCTCCGGTGGGCAAACTCAGAAACACCAGCCAGCCACTTGAAAATTTTAGCCTTACAGCGTTGGAAAACATAGGGATAACCTTAGGCAAACGGGCCGAGCTCCTGTTTGATAGCGGAATTAAAGTTGAGGGAATAGTTAACGATATCATTACAGAGAAGGATAAATTGATTTTAATTGCCTTTAACGATTGCACCGTTACCGAAAGCAATGGAAATACTTTATTTAAACCGGAATGGGGTACTTACGATATGGCTATTGGCGAAAAAATTGTATCGGTGTTTAACGGTGCGGCAGACAAGGATGCCTATGAAGAAATTACTTTGATTAGCAGAGAGAAAACGCATAAAATTACCTACGATGATAAAACCTTAAAACTCCATACTTTATATAAAACAGTAAGGGAAATCAGGGAAAGTGGCGAAAACCTGGAACAGCTTGCAGCTATTTTTACGCAATTAAAAACAGATCACAGGCAGGATTGGCTTTGCGCATTGGAAATACTCGAAATCGTTTATCATAAAAAAATCTATCATCAGCTGGAAAGGGAAATCCAGGTCTATCTGGAGATTAAGGCAAGTAAAGAACCAGACCATACCAAATTGATCAATGATGGCTTGCATGTGATTAAAAACCCGGTAAGTCAGTTGCTTGTGGAAGATTGATTTATCGTCCTCGTTTATAACGATGACGTACGAGAATCACATTTGCAATGTGAGGTATGTTATTAAAAAAGCATTTTCTCAATTAAACTTAAAAAATATATAAGAAATAAAGCCGTAAGCCATTCTTATTGTGTTTGAATATGCAAATCAGCGATAGAATCGCTATTTTCAGCAATCCTCGTTACAAACGAGGACAATTCTGTACTTTAAAACCATTCTAATCTTTTAACTTTACAATAATTTTTAATTCCTTTTAATGAACGTTATAATTACAGGTGCCAGTAGCGGAATCGGTTTCGAAACAGCTTTAGAGTTTAGCTTACACAAAGAAAACAAAATTGTTGCCATTGCCCGTTCGGCCGATAAATTACGTAAACTGCTGGAGATTGCGCGTGGCATCAATCCCGATTGCACCCTTTTACCGGTAGAATTCGACATTGTTAACGACGATTATGCCGCACTAATCCCTTTTTTAAGGGAGCGCTTGGGTACAATTGATATCCTGATTAACAATGCCGGTGCTTTAATTAACAAACCATTTTTAGAAACCACCGAAGTTGATCTGGGTGAAATGCTGCAAAGCAATGTGATTTCACATTTCAGGATGATCCAAAACCTGCTACCTTTAATGCAAAGCGGGAGCCATATTGTAAATATCGGCAGCATGGGTGGCTTCCAGGGAAGTGTTAAGTTTCCTGGCCTTTCTGCTTATTCTGCCAGTAAAGCGGCCTTACATACTTTAACCGAATGTTTGGCATTTGAATTGGCTGAAACCGGAATCAAGATCAACTGCCTGGCTTTGGGATCGGCACAGACTGAAATGCTCGAATCCGCTTTTCCGGGTTACCAAAGTCCGGTAATGGCTTTCGAAATGGGGAAATATGTGGCCGACTTTGCAAAAACCGGGCAGAAATTTTTTAATGGCAAGATTTTACCCGTAGCAGTTACTACTCCATAATACAATAATTTTTAGTAATTTACATCTGTAATCTAAAAACTAAAAAAATCTATGGAAACAAATTCTCCTTTTAAAACAGCAGATAGCGGAAAAAATGCTGCAATAGTAAGTTACTTTTGGTTTATTGGATGGATAATTGCCTATTTCGCCATGTATAAAGATAACAAGACGGAATTAAGCCGTTATCATTTAAAACAAACACTTCTTTTCCATTTGGTATCTACCGTAATAAGTTGGGGCTTAAGCTTATTTTTAATCCCTGTAATTTTTGCAACAGGCTTTGGAGGCAGTTATTATATCCTCAGGATTATTCAGGTTGTACTATTCGTATTATGGATTATCGGATTAATTGCCGCGATACAGGGAGAAAAGAAACCTATTCCTTTAATTGGCGACAGGGCTCAAACGATGTTTCCAAGCATTTAACTAAACCAAATATTTTATTGAAAGTCTGGATGAATTGTCCGGACTTTTTTATTTCAACTCATTTTCAACATTTTAATCGACTTTTGATATTTTTTATATCTTTGAGTTCCAGCTTATGAAGAAAATAATAGTCCTGATTGCATTTTTCATTTTGTCTGCCACGGCAGGAAAAGCCCAAACCATCATCCCTGCTCAATACCAGGAGTTAATTAAAAAGCTTATTAATAACCTTCCCAAAGAGGATAAATCATCAAACAATTCCCCAGTTAAATCTGAAAGTTTAATCGACTTTGCTAAAAGTATGTTAGGTATCCCTTACCGTTATGCCACAAGCAATCCAAAAGTTGGTTTCGATTGCTCTGGTTTTGTAAGTTATGTATTCAGTAATTTTGGCTTCAAGGTTCCACGCTCCTCACGCGAATTCAGTTATGTGGGCAAAGAAACCAGCCTGGAAAATGCAAAAGTGGGCGATGTATTGATTTTTACCGGTAGTAATTCAAGAATAAGAAGAATTGGCCATGTAGGTATTGTTTATTCTATTGATGAGAATGGCATCAAATTCATACACGCCTCTTCCGGAAAAGCACACCAGGTAACCATTACCGATCTAGACGGACATTACAAAGCCCGTTTCATGAAAATTGTAAGTATTCTTTAATTACTTTTTATATTTCCACATTCTGGTTTTACCTTCTGACAGCCATTCTAATGTGGTTTCCAATCTTTTTATTCGCGTAGCCTCTGTTTTTGCTTCCTCCAGCCAGGATACATAATCTTTTTTATTGGAGGTGCTAAAATTCTGAAAAACGGCTAAAGCTTTAGGAACCTTGTTTAAAGCTTCCATAAAATATTCAGGTACTATAAGTGCTTTTTTCTCTGTCGTTTTTGGTTTTGAAGGCAGTTTTATATTATCCTCATTTAACTGAATAGCCTGTTGAATATAGGCAATCAGAATTTCATCTGAAGGCAGGTCATCAAAAGATGTTATTTTGCCCAATGAGCCCATAGCTTCCGAACGTTCTTTAAAAATCCCATATTCATCCTTCAATAATGATCCTTTCCAAAAGCCAAAGGCGCAATGATGCTTGAAAGAAGCCATATGGCAAACTGTGCCTTTATAATCGAAGAAAGGCATTCCCCATTTAATTTTCTCTTCAATACGGGCATCGGCTTTATGTACCAGATTCCTTAAATGGTCCAAAATCGGAATGGCGAATTCTGCCGAATTGATAATGTACTGGTCTACCTGAACAATTGTGTGCATGGCCAAAATTTAGTTAATAAATTTACAGCAAAACGATCTTTAAAGCAAATTCTACCTCGCCCTTATTAAGGAACTTTTTAGCCAGCTCATGTAGTTCCCGCTCGCGGTTGGTACTGTCGCCAATGGTGGCATCCAGAACTTCTTTAACCTCCGGATTTATGCTGACCAGGTCAATTTCTTCATCGCTGGGTATTTGCTCAACATTACCGAGCATGCCTAAATCATTTCCGGTTAATACTTTAGAAAATCGGACCGATTGTGGTAAACGGTCTACTCCAATACCCAATTTAGCCAAAGGCTTTGCTACCTTAAACAGATTATCCTTTGTAACCCTGCAATACCAATCGCCACCCAAGCGTGCAACAAGGTCGATCTTATGCTGATCGATTTTACCATTTTCATCTAATATTTCTTCGTTAATGTGGATTAATTTTATTTCGGCCAGAACCAGGTTTCCTGCCCCATGGTTATCGCCAAGTGCAATCACATCATTTACCACACACTCCAATTGCACGGGAGCTTCGGCCACTCTTGGCGGTTGAACGAGTTCTGATTTGAGCATGGTAAATCCTGCCTTTTCGAATTCGTTTACCCCTTTTGCATATTCGGTACTGGCCAGGCTCATTTGTTGTACCATATCATAATTCACGATATTGATGACACATTCTTTTACCTGGTGAACATTCTCCAAAGTATGCTTGGTGGTATTATCTCGCACCCTTCTTGCCGGAGAAAAAACACAGACCGGCGGATTGGTGCTGAACATATTAAAGAAACTGAAGGGGCTCAAATTGATGTTCCCTTCGGCATCTACGGTAGAGGCAAAGCAAATCGGCCGGGGAGCGATAGCATACTGCAGGTAGTTTTGCAGTTCAACAGGGGTTAAATCGGAGGTATTTAAGGTTAACAAGGTTTTATTAAGTTAAATGTTGGAAGAAAGATTTAATATGGAGATTATATCTCAAAAAATGACGTCATCTCGACTGGAACGCAGTGAAATGGAGAGATCCACCTTAACAGATTTAGCTTCGGTGAACACTACGCGGTTCTCGATTTCGTTGCACTCCTTTCGAAATGACGCCTTTAGAATATTAAACTAAATCCGATAGCTATCGGATAGGGATGATAATTTATTTCAGTTCTTCTTCAAAGCTAAAATCGAAAAATCCGTATCTGCCTTCGTAATGGTATTGGTGAGTGCACCCAGGCCTGTTATTTCCATCTCCACCACATCACCTGGCTGCAGCCATTGTACCTTATAATTAGGATCGTTAAGCAAACCCGTACCATTCAGCTCCAAGAAGCATCCTGTTCCAACCGTTCCTGAACCGATTACATCTCCCGGAAGAATATCTACACCGTAGGCACAGCGTTCAATAATTTCGGCAAAGGTCCAATCCATATCGGCAGCATTTCCTTTTGAAACTTCAATACCATTTACCCGACAGGTCATTTTAAGATCGTAAGCATTGCCTATGTGGCCCTCTTTAGGTGCAACTTTATATTGGATCAATTCATCAGGGGTAACCAACCATGGGCCAATTACCGTTGAAAAATCTTTTCCTTTTGCAGGGCCTAAATTCAACAGCATTTCTTCCATCTGCAGGGTGCGGGCACTCATATCATTCATTATCATATAACCGGCAATATATTCATCGGCCTCTGCAGCCTTAATATTTCTACCTTTTTTTCCGATTACAACAGCCAGTTCGAGTTCGAAATCGAGTTTATCAAAATGATCGGGCATACACTCAATTTCTCCTGTACCTTGAATGGCATTATGGTTGGTGAAATAAAAAATTGGATATTCATCAAACTGTGGAATCATATCAACCTTGCGGTTCCTGCGCGCAGCTGCCACGTGCTGCCTAAAAGCATATCCATCCCTGCAACTGGTGGGGTGCGGAACAGGGGCTAAAATTTCGTAAAAAATTTCTTCCTTGGCTTCCAGGCTTCCTTCTTTGATCTGATCATCAATGCGTTTTGCCCTTTCCATTAATACCTCTCCGCCCTGCAAAAATTCGTTCATGTTATCAGGAATAAGCTTATCGCAGCTATTTAAATTATAGATATGCCCATTTACAAACACACCAAGATGCTCTCTGTCTTCGGTTTTATAGGATACTAGTTTCATATATCATTTGGTTAAATACGCGGTAAAGCTAAGCAATTAGGTTAGTCAAAATAAAACTTAGTACCTTTTATTTTAACACAGTATATTGTTGAAGGCTTGGTTTTATTACCGGAAAATCTTTTGGCTGAAGACCTTTGTAGCGTTTTTTATTGGAAAGCAATCCTCCAATCAATAATCCGCCTGATACACCTGCAGGTACACCGGCGGCAATAAGTACAACCGATTCTGCAAGTTTATCACTTTTAGCTGCCAGCACAAAAAATGTTAATCCGCCGGCAATGGCCAATGGAGCCACAAGCCCTCTTCGGTGAATATACAGTTCGCTGATACTGTCGGCACTAAGCTTTAAGGTATCCTTCCGGTTTCTGATGATGGTTAAGCCATTATCAGCGGCAGCATAAAAAGCGCCCCGCACTGCGTTCCCGTTCCGATCGACAACCCTAATATTATATTTGGCTTTTTGCTGTGCAAAACAAGTATAACTCAAGGCGAAAAAAAATAAGCATGTAAAAGTAAATTTCATTGGGATGATGCTAAAAGTAAGTAATTAAAGGTAATTAAAATTTCAATTTTTAAATAAAATACTTACCTTAGTTGCATTAAAAGCATGATATTAAAAGCATTACATATTAATCTCGTAAACGATGCCATTGCTGCACGTCGTTATAAGATGCTTTCCAAGCTGATCATGGCGCAATATTCTCTGTAATTTATCTGCCCCTTCTTATTAATTGAAACGCATTTGCGTTTTGATTGTTTATTCTTAGGATTTTTCTTTCTAACCATAACATCATTTAATTATGCCTATTTATCACAAATTAGGGCAAATTCCAGCTAAACGCCATACGGTTTTCCGCAAACCGGACGGAAATCTTTACGCCGAAGAATTGGTATCAACCGAAGGTTTTTCCAGTTTATATTCGCTGGTTTATCATTGCCATCCGCCAACCATTGTAAAACACTTAGGAGAGCCTTATAGTGTAGAACCCAAAATTGCCCGCGAGAAGCACCTGAAACATACCAGTTTGCTAGGTTACCAAATTAAACCGGAGGACGATTTTTTAAAAAGCCGCAAACCGGTTCTGGTGAATAGCGATCTGCACATTGTGCTGGCTGCGCCAAGAAAATCGATGACAGATTATTTCTATAAAAACAGTCAGGCCGACGAAATGATCTTTGTGCACGAAGGCACCGGAAAACTGAAAACCGGCTTTGGTGAAATTAAGTTCGGCTATGGCGATTACCTGATTATCCCAAGGGGAACCATTTACCAAATGGAATTTGACACTGAGGAAAACAGGTTGTTTATTGTAGAAAGCTTTAGTCCTTTGAGGTCGCCAAAAAGGTATTTAAACCAGTTTGGACAGTTAATGGAGCACTCTCCTTATTGTGAGCGCGATTTAAGGTTACCCGAAAACCTGCAGACACATGATGAATATGGCGATTTTAAAATATTGATCAAAAAACAGGGATTAATTTATCCGTACACTTATGGTACACATCCTTTTGATTATGTTGGCTGGGACGGGTACCACTACCCTTATGCTTTCTCGATCCACGATTTTGAACCGATAACCGGCCGCCTGCACCAGCCCCCTCCGGTACACCAAACTTTTGAAGGACACAATTTTGTGGTCTGCTCTTTTGTACCCCGCAAATATGATTACCATCCCGATTCGATACCGGCACCTTATAACCACAGTAACGTAGATAGCGATGAAGTGCTTTATTATGTAGACGGCGATTTTATGAGCCGCAAAAGTGTGGTTAAAGGGCAGATTACCTTACACCCGGGCGGTATTCCGCATGGCCCACACCCCGGAACGGTAGAAAAATCGATAGGAAAAGAAAAAACGGATGAACTGGCGGTTATGATCGATCCTTTTAAACCTTTAATGCTTACGCAGGATGCTTTGGATATAGAGGACGAAAATTATCATAAAAGCTGGCAGGAAGGATAGTTTGGAGTCTTGAGTCCGAAGTCTATAGCCGGAAGTCCGGAGACCGAGGTCCGAAGATCAATTGCATAGAAATAGAGAATAAATAATAACCTAAGATCAACTTTTAAATTCCTAATAAGATCATATCACTTCCGACTTCGGACCTCCGACATCGGACTTAAATAACAACAAACAAATGGAAACACAAACATTCGCAGAAAAAATTTCTAAAGCACCAGATTTTCTGCCTATTAACGGAACAGATTATATCGAATTTTATGTAGGTAATGCCAAGCAGGCCGCTCACTATTACAAAACAGCATTTGGATTTCAAAGCCTGGCCTACGCCGGACCAGAAACCGGCGTACGCGATCGTTCGTCGTATGTATTACAACAGGGTAAAATCAGGTTGATCTTAACCACGGCCTTAAAATCTGACCATCCAATATCAGAACATGTAAAAAAACATGGCGACGGTGTAAAAGTATTGGCACTTTGGGTTGATGATGCCTATAGCGCATTTGAAGAAACCACAAAACGCGGAGCTAAGCCATACATGGAGCCTAAAACCCTAACAGATGAACATGGTGAAGTTAAAATGAGCGGTATTTACACCTATGGCGAAACCGTACACATGTTTATTGAGCGTAAAAACTATACAGGGACCTTTATGCCAGGTTACCGTGTGTGGGAAAGCGATTATCAGCCTGCAGATACCGGTCTTCTATATATTGACCATTGTGTGGGTAACGTGGGCTGGAACCGAATGAATGAAGCTGTAAAATGGTACGAGGAAGTAATGGGCTTTGTAAACATCCTTTCTTTTGATGATAAACAGATCAATACCGAATATTCCGCATTAATGAGCAAAGTGATGAGCAATGGCAACGGTTATTCGAAATTTCCGATCAACGAACCTGCCGAAGGGAAAAAGAAATCGCAGATTGAAGAATATCTTGAATATTACGAAGGAGAAGGTGTTCAGCATATTGCCGTAGCCACAAAAGATATTGTAAAGACAGTTAAAGAACTTAAAGCAAGAGGTGTTGAATTTTTAAGTGCGCCGCCGGAAGCTTATTATGACATGATGCCTGCGCGTGTAGGTAAAATAGACGAGGAAATTTCCCTTTTAGAAAGCCTTGGTATTTTGGTTGATTGCGATGAAGAAGGTTATCTTTTGCAGATTTTTACCAAACCGGTAGAAGACCGCCCTACGCTTTTCTTTGAGATTATTCAGCGTAAAGGTGCACAAAGTTTTGGTGCAGGTAACTTTAAAGCGTTATTTGAATCTTTAGAACGCGAGCAAGAATTAAGAGGTAATTTATAGTCAGTATGTTATAAAATTCTAAAAAGTCCGTCATTTCGAGCGAAGCATATGGTAGTTGAGAACCCAAAGGCTCAGCGAAGCTAAATCTGTCTTGAGATAGATCTCGCCCCATCTTTACGGGCAGGCATTCCACTATGTTTCAATCGAGATGACGGCTAATGATACCTATAACACCTCGCCCAAGTGTTTATAATTCGATTTTATTGTATCCAAAACTTCACTCATTTTTCCACCAAGCATCAATTTCGCCATCGATTCGGTCATTCCCTTAATTTGTGCCCATTCAATTTTAGGCGGCATGGCCAGCGCATTCGGATTGGTCATAATGTTTAATAAAACGGGGCCTTCTTCACTTAACGCATGAGCAATTGCTGTTTCTACTTCTCCGGGATCAGCTACTGTTATCCCTTTAAATCCCATAGCCTGTGCTACCAATGCAAAATCAGGATTGATCATATCCGTTTCATTATCAGGTAAACCGTCAACTTCCATTTCCAGTTTTACCATTCCAAGGGCTCTATTATTAAACACAATCAATTTTAAAGGAAGATTGTATTGTTTAATTGTAGCAAGATCGCCTAAGAGCATGGATAAGCCCCCATCACCACAAAGCGCAATTACTTGTTGCTCTGGATGTGCCAGTGCGGCACCAATGGCCATCGGCATTGCATTTGCCATAGAGCCATGGTTAAATGAACCCAGCATCTTGCGTTTGCCTGTCGCATCTATAAAACGTGCTCCCCACACACAGCACATACCGGTATCTACCGTAAAAATAGCATCGTTGGCTGCTAAGCGGTTAATCGTTTCAGCTACATATTCGGGTTGTATTTTATTTTTCTCTCCCTGATCTTTTACATAAACTTGCTGCGTTTCTTTTACTTTCCGATAAAATTCCAGTTGCGTTTTTAAGAAACTATCATCTTTCTTTTCGGTGATAAGTGGTAATAATGCTTTGATCGAATCGCTGATGTTTCCGCACAAACCCATGGTAAGTTTCGCCCTACGCCCCAAACGCTCTGGTTTTTCGTCTATCTGCACAATCTTATTTTTTACGGGCATGAAGTTTACATAAGGAAAATCAGTTCCGAGCAAAAAGACAAGGTCAGCCTCGTGCATCGCATGATAACCAGATGGCTGCCCAAGAAGCCCTGTCATGCCTACTTCATAAGGATTATCGTACTGGATGCCCATTTTGCCACGGAAAGAAAATCCAACCGGTGCTTTTAATTTAGCGGCGAGCGCCACTACTTCATCATGTGCATCGGCAGCACCTATCCCGCAAAAAATCATTATTTTCTTTTCACCGTTGAGCAAAGTGGATAGCTCATTTAATTCCGGGTCTGATGGGCGGATCACCGGTTTGTTGTTGAAGAGCTGCATGGAAGTTACACTTTCTACCGCATCCAGTTGTGCTACATCACCAGGCAGGCCAAACACGGCAACACCTTTTTTATGAATAGCATGCTGAACCGCCGTTTGAAACATTCTTGGTACCTGCTCGGCAGTGGTGGCTACCTGGTTATAGCAACTGCAATCGTCAAATAATTTAATGGTATTGGTTTCCTGAAAAAAGTCCATTCCAAATTCGTTTGTAGGGATGGTTGATGCAATAACAATTACCGGAACATGAGAACGATGCGCATCGTAAAGACCATTAATGAGGTGAACATGACCTGGTCCGCAACTCCCTGCACAACAAGCAATTCCATCAAGTTCAGCTTCAGCAGCGGCTGCAAAGGCACCAGCTTCTTCATTACGTACATGGATCCACTTTATTTTTCCATTTCTTCTTACCGCATCATTAAAATAATTTAAACTGTCTCCGGTAACTGCATAAACTCTTTTTACACCAACTTCAACCAGCATTTCAACCAGTTGTTCTGCAACGTTTTTACTCATGTGGATATCTTTTAATCATGAATTTTTATATACCTAATAAAGAGATAAAGCAATGATATTGTTTTAACTGAAAAGCAGAAAATAACCCTATCCGACCCTGCAAAAAACTTTAGGGAATAATTTATAATGTAAGCCACTCGATATCAACAGAATGATTTTTTCTTCACTAAAACTTCATAAATGAAGTGCACCTTTGAAATAACAAAACACGAAGCGATTTCAATTTTGTTAAATTCTAAAAACTCATAATTAGTTTTTTAGTTTTCCGGTTACCCTTATCTGATACCTCATGTATTGCAAAATACATGAGGTTTTTTGTTAACTTAAATGCTATCTATTATAAATTATGAAAAAGAAATGGGCTGTTATTCTGATTTCGGCAATATGTTTATTGAATTTCGGCTTCAGCAAAACAAAATCAACTGTTTTCAGCTATTTTTCAGAAAAAGAATTCAACAGTTTTTTTCCTCAGCGGAATAAATTTTATAGCTATGCTTCCTTTGTCAAAGCAGTTTCTGACCTATCATTTATTAAAATCAAGATCGAAAAACGGGGCGAATGGATTTATAAAATTACCCGAACAGATAAAAGGACTGGCCAAGAAACCGTGATCAGGCAAGACAAAGATTGGGACGAAACCTGGGCAAAAACAAAACCTTATAGCATTTCAGTTATCGATTATGCCGATCTCTGCACCTCAGAAAATATCAATGTAAATAAAAAAGAACTTGCAGCATTTTTCGCCCATATTGCCCATGAAACACGTAATGGAATAAACAATAAATATAACGACGGTTTAATGCTTAACCACGAGTTGGATACCAATGTTAATTATATTGCTGCAAACGTAAATTATCCTGCCGTAAACGGAAAAAAATATTACGGCCGAGGGCCTATTCAATTGAGTTATAACAGCAATTATGGTTTTGCATCCGACTGTATTTTTGGCGACAAAAACATTTTACTTAAAAACCCAAACCTGGTGAACACCAATGCCGTAATAGCTTTTGAAACAGCCATTTATTTTTGGATGACGCCACAAGGTGCTAAACCATCGTGCCACGACGTTATCACTGAAAAATGGAAACCATCCGCAGCTGAAATTCAAAAAGGCTATAAAGCTGGTTTCGGAATGACAATTAATATTGTTAACGGCGCTTTGGAGTGTAATAAAGGAACTGAAATGCCCGCAATGAAAGATAGAATTGGCTTTTACAGGTACTTTTTGAAAAAATTCGATATAAAAGATGCCAATTGTTATTGCGATTGTGCGAAAATGGAGCCCTTTCCGGGTTAAGGGAAGGGATTACCTTTCTAATGGGTTTGTCATGCTAAATTTATTTTACAAGTAAAAGAAGTGTTTTCAATTGCCGTGTAGCTACTTCGTGGTCAGCATCTTTTATGCTATATGAACCCTGAAATAAATTACCTTCGGTGAGCTCGCTTAAGGCTCGGTTCAGGGCTATGAGTACTCATTTGTTACTCCGTACTTTCTTTAAGCATTTGATACAAATCTGCTGCTCCGCCGTCAAATTTGGTTCCGTTTACATAAAATGATGGGGTTCCGTTTACGCCACTGCGTATACCGCTATCAAAATGATCTTCTATTATGGTTCTGATCGCTTCGGAAGCACTATCTTTCTGAAACTGCTCTAAATCCAACCCAATGGTTTCAGCCAGTTCGTCGAATAATTCGGCATTTAAGCGGTATTGGTTTTCGTAAAGGGCATCGTGCATTTCCCAAAACTTACCCTGTAAGGCGGCGGCTTCGGCCGCAATTGCTGCCGGAAAAGCATATTGGTGTGCATTGGCCAAAGGAAAATGACGAAAAACAAATTTGATCTGATGGCCAAAAGTTTCTTCAATCTCTTTCATGATGGGATAAGCATCTCCACAATATGGACACTGGTAATCGCCAAACTCCACAATGGTAACACTTGCCGAATCATCACCCTGAATATGATCCTGATCGTTTATTTCTGGTTTTAATGTACTCATCACTTATTTCTTGTTTAATTCTTCCAATGCATCCAAAATACCATCGGCACCAGGATTAACAGCAAGAGGCGCTAAATAACTCCAGGCAATTTTTCCTTCTTTATCAATCACAAACAGTGCCCTTTTACTTTCTCCAACTTCCTCATCATAAACACCATAAGCTTTTGAAACTGCTCCTTTAGGCTCAAAATCAGCCAATAATGGAAAATGCAGTTTTCTGCTTTCTTCAAACGCAAGGTGGCACCAAACACTGTCAACCGAAACTCCAAAAATCTGTGCATCGTATTTACTAAAATATTTAAGCATTTCGTTGTACAGTGCCATCTGGTCGCTGCAAACCGGGCTCCAATCGGCCGGATAAAAAGCCAGGATTACGTTTTTACCCTTAAAATCTTTAAGTTTTATTTTTTGATCGGGAGTAGCATTCAATTCGAAATCTGGTGCTATAGCGCCTTTTTCTAACATATTGGGAAGTTTAAAATTTAAATCACTAAATAAACAGCGCTAAAACCGTGTTGTTTGTAACAAATATTAACCTAATTTTTGCCGTTTGATCAAATAAGACTGCAGAATGGGATAAAACCCCTCGTTTATATCGGCATCAATTAAGTCGATTTTATATTGGGCACATTTCAGCGCAACCTGCTGTCGGTAAGCAGAAACCGCAGCAGTATAGTTTTCCTTTACCTGGTTAGTATGTACTTTTATGGTTTCGCCGGTTTCCATATCAATAAACTGATACGGGCGGTTTTCAAAATTGAAATCTACCTCTTTGGTCCTATCAACCACGTTAAAAACCACCACCTCATGTTTATTAAACTTAAGGTGTTGCAGCGAATCAAAAAACTGGTCAGTTTTATCGGCACTGGTCTGCGTATTGAACAGGTCGCTAAAGATAATTACCAAAGATCGTTTATGGATCAGTTCTGCCACCTGGTGTAGCGCCTCACTTAAATTGGTCTGTGCATTTACCTTAGGTTTCTGCAACAGCTGCTCCAACTGGGTAAATAAATATTTCTGGTGAACCGTTGTCGATTTTGCAGGCGAATTTAACAAGATCTCATCAGTAAATAAGCTTAACCCGAAAGCATCGCGTTGTTTCTTCAAAAGGTACATTAAAGATGCCACAGCCTGTATGGAAAAGGTAAGTTTGTTACTTTTAGGCTCCGGAAAGTACATTGATGAGGAAACATCGATCACAAACTGGCACCGCAGATTGGTTTCTTCTTCGAAACGTTTGCTGTAAAGTTTATCGGTTTTGGCATATAATTTCCAGTCGATATTTTTAACATTATCGCCGTTATTATATTGGCGGTGTTCGGCAAATTCGACCGAAAAACCATGGAACGGACTTTTATGCAAGCCCGTAATAAAACCTTCTACTACCTGGACGGCAAGCAATTCTAAATTACCATAGCTTGTTTCGTTTTCGTAGTTTACAACCTGCATAGCGTAAAGCTAATAAAAGATTTATTAAAAAAACGGAAAATTAGTCAACACTTGCCAAGTTTCAAAAGTCAGGTACAAGGTAAGGGCAAAACCAAAAGTGATCTGAAAAATTGAGCGTATTGCTCAAAAAAAATCCTGAACTCAAAAAGAATTCGGGATCAATATGCTAAAAACCCATCAGGTTCTTGAAACCTGATGGGTTTAGTTTAATTACTTCTTCGCAATCCGATATAAATGTCCGTTATCGGTTACCGAATAAAGCGCTCCATCCTTACCTTCTGCCATATCGCGAAAACGTTCGCCTTTACCTTCCAACAAGCGCTCTTCGCCAACAATCTTGTCATCTTTTATCACCAGCCGGATAATGTGCGAACCACTTAATCCACCTACAAACAAATTACCCTTCCACTCGGCTATACTATTGCTGTTATAAAAAGCTATGCAACCAGGTGAAATACTTGGGTTCCAGTAATAGACCGGTTGTTCCATACCTTCTTTCTGCGTTATACCCTCGCCTACTTTTTTACCACTGTACTCTGTTCCGTAAGTGATGATTGGCCAACCATAATTTTTACCTGGTTTAATAATATTTACTTCATCACCTCCTTTAGGGCCAAATTCTGCCTCCCATAAATCGCCCGTTAAGGGATTAATGGCCAAGCCATCCGGGTTACGGAGTCCGTAGGCATAAATTTCAGGTCTGGCATCGGCTTTACCGGCAAATGGTCCGTTAGCAACCGCCTTACCCTCTGGCGTAAGGTGTAAAATTTTACCCAACGAAGAATTCAAATATTGTGCCTGTATTCTGATATCACTTCCAGAGCGTTCGCCTGTACTTACAAATAAATTTCCGTTTTTATCGAAAACGATTCTCGATCCGTACTGAAGTTTTCCGCCATAAGCAGGTGTAGCACGATAAATAACAGTTTGGTTTTCAACAGATGTTTCATTTGCGGCTAATTTACCTTTGGCAATGGCCAATAAAACACCATCTTTCTGTGGTTCTGAATAAGCCCAGTAAATTAACCTGTTTTTTGCAAAGTTGGGATCTAAGGTTACATCCAGTAAGCCACCCTGACCGGATGGATCTACCTTTGGCAAACCTGTAATCTTTTTACTCAATTTTCCATCAGCTGTAAGGATCACCATGGTGCCCTGCTTTTGGGTAATCAGGAAACCGCCATTAGGAAGTACCGAAATTGCCCATGGATTTTCAAGCTTTTCATTAATGACCGAAATATCTAATGGGGTTTTGGTTTTAATACCGGCAATTCTCGTTTGCCCGGCAAAAGCAGGTTTAAAATCGGCAGATGGCTGGTTGGTTTCAACAGGATTCTGCGCTTCCACACATGAAATATTTACACAGTTCAGGGCCAAACCCGTTAATAAAATGCTTAAATTTCTATTGCTAAATATGTTAACCGACATGTTTGAGTTTTTTAAATAAAGAAACAAAATTATGTTTACAATAAAAAACCCAAATCCACTAAATGAACCTGGGTTTTAAATATGTTACAAGCCTTTAGGCTTTGATTTTTTTTGCTTTAAGCTTAAATTAAGCCAGTTGCTTGTTTAATTTATCGGCTAAAATTGATTTTGGAACGGCTCCTACCTGTTTGTCTACTACCTGTCCGTCTTTAAAGTATAATAACGCAGGGATGTTACGGATACCAAACTGCATCGAAATTTGAGGGTTGTTATCAACGTTTACTTTTCCAACTACCGCTTTACCATCATATTCTTTAGCAATTTCTTCTACTACTGGACCAACCATGCGACAAGGGCCACACCATTCTGCCCAAAAATCTACCAATACGGGTTTATCTGATTTTAATACAAGCTCCTCGAAGTTTGCATCTGTGATTTCTAATGCCATAACTATTTTTTTTATTTTCAAATATATGTATTCAATTGTAATGCCAACACATCTGTAATGTCAATTTGACATTATTTTGAGGTAAAGTGCTTAAAGGTGAAGGGTACAAGGTTTAGGCGCTTTAACCTTCCACCTTAAACCTCAGGCCTTATACCTTAGTTCAGCTTGTAATTTACCACATTCATTCCCATTAATTGTTCAAGGAACTTGTTATTGGGGTTTATTTTTAAATTCTTTGAAGGTAAATCGAGCATTATCTGTTTCTCGCTATCAAAAACAGCAAAGTTAAGTTGGCAGTTCTGCTGCTCTGAATTTGCCTTATTGTCTGCTAATATTGCTTCAATCTCCTTCATTAGCTGATCGTTAACCCGCTCTATAGGCACCTGAATGGTTAAACTTTTAGCCAATTTATCGCGCAGTTCTGACATGAGGTTAATCGCAGTGATTTTAAATTCCCAGTCGCCGGCCTTACCAAAACGCTCACCTACCCTGCCCCTGATCTGCAAGAAATAGCCTTCGGTTAAAAATGATTTGAATTTCAAGAAATCCTCACCGAAAAGCGCCATTTCACAGGCATCATCGTAATCTTCGAAAACAAAAGTACCGAAAGGCTTACCGGTTTTGGTAATACGCTGCGATGCAGTTACCACCAAACCGCCTACGCAGAGTTCACGGTTTTTCAGTTTCTCAAACTCGGCAAGTACTTCTTCATTGCTATCGCCCATCCGCACCTTGTTGATGATACTGAGCTGTCTGACATTGTGGGTACAGAATTTATCGAGTTCGAGCTTATAGTTATCCAGCGGATGGCCGGAAAGGAAAATGCCGATGGCATCTTTTTCGTATTTCAACCGGTCCATCAAGGCCCATTCCGGCGATACAGGTAAGGTAGGTTCCAAAATGAGATCGGCTTTAGATCCTCCGAACAAAGAAGCCTGGGAGGTACTTTCGTTGTTCTGGAAATCGTTGGCATATTTGATAATTTTCTCTATGCCGTTCATCTTATCGTTCGGACCAATGTAGAAATATTGTGCCCTGTGCCCGCCGAAGGCATCGAAAGCACCACTGTACACAAAACTCTCGTACGCTTTTTTGTTTACAATACGGGTATTGGAACGTTTTGCAAAATCGTAAACACTGGCATAAGGACCATTGCCATTCCGTTCTTCGATAATACTTTCTACCGCTTTTTCACCCACACCTTTTACCGCCGACATCCCAAAACGGACTTCGCCTTTGGCGTTAACCGAGAATTTAAGATCAGATTCGTTTACATCCGGACCTAATACGGTAACCCCCATTTGGCGGCATTCTTCCATAAAGAAAGCCACCTGCTTAATATCGCTCATGTTGTTGGAAAGTACGGCAGCCATATATTCAGCAGGGTAATGTGCCTTTAAATAAGCCGTTTGATAAGCAATCCAGGCATAACAGGTGGAGTGCGATTTATTGAAGGCATAAGATGCAAATGCTTCCCAGTCTTTCCAGATTTTCTCTAAAATGGTTGCATCATGGCCTTTTTCTGAAGCTTGCTTTACAAATTTAGGCTTCATTTTATCCAGAACGTCTTTCTGTTTCTTACCCATCGCCTTACGGAGAACATCGGCCTCACCTTTGGTAAATCCGGCCAGTTTCTGAGATAAAAGCATTACCTGCTCCTGGTAAACGGTAATACCATATGTTTCTTTCAGGTATTCTTCGCAGGCATCCAAATCGTATTTAATTTCTTCTTCACCATTTTTACGGCGTACGAAACTTGGAATATACTCCATAGGGCCCGGACGGTATAATGCATTCATGGCAATTAAATCGTCGAAAACCGTTGGCTTAAGTTCTTTCATGTACTTCTGCATACCCGGACTCTCGTACTGGAAAATCCCGATGGTTTCGCCACGCTGGAAAAGTTCGTAGGTCATGACATCGTCAATCGGGAAATTATCGGGATTGAGATCGATACCATGCCTTTTCTTTACCAGTTTTACCGTATCCTTGATCAGGGTCAGCGTTTTTAACCCCAGGAAGTCCATTTTTAATAAACCGGCACTTTCTACCACCGAGTTATCAAACTGGGTAACGTATAAATCAGAATCTTTGGCAACCGAAACGGGAACGAAGTTGGTAATATCGCTAGGTGTAATAATTACCCCACAGGCGTGAATACCTGTATTCCTTAACGACCCTTCCAAAACCTGCGCCTGTTGAATGGTTTCGGCACTTAGATCCTTCTGGCTGCCCAGGTTTTTCAACTCTACTACCTTCTCGTATTCATCGGGGCGCAAGGCATCCTTTAAACTCTTCTCATCGAGGTTAAAGATTTTGGCGAGCTTCATATTCGGAATCAGCTTCGCAATTTTATCAGCCTCGAACAAAGGCAGATCCAGTACCCGTGCCGTATCGCGTATAGATGATTTGGCGGCCATGGTACCGTAAGTAATAATCTGCGCTACCTGGTTGGCACCATATTTATTAATTACATAATCCATTACACGACCACGCCCCTCGTCATCAAAGTCGATATCGATATCGGGCATGGATACACGATCAGGGTTTAGGAAACGCTCAAAAAGCAGGTCGTATTTAATCGGGTCAATATTGGTAATTCCTAAACAGTAGGCCACTGCAGAACCGGCAGCTGATCCCCTGCCCGGACCTACCGATACATCGAGGTTTCGCGCCTCGGCAATAAAATCCTGCACAATCAAAAAGTAGCCGGGGTAACCGGTTTTTTCGATCGTAGCCAACTCGAAATCCAAACGCTCAATTACATCATCGGTTAAAGTTCCATAGCGGCGTTTGGCACCTTCGTAAGTTAAATGTCTTAAAAATTTGTTCTCTCCACGCTTTCCACCATCGGTTTCATCTTCGGCAACCAAAAATTCTTCAGGGATATCGAATTTAGGTAAAAGTACCTCGCGGGCAAGTTTATAGGTTTCAATTTTATCAAGAATCTCCTGGATATTCAGAATCGCTTCAGGTAAATCGGCAAAAAGCGCCTTCATTTCATCAGCCGATTTAAAATAATATTCCTGATTGGGCAAACCATAGCGGTAACCGCGGCCACGGCCTATCGGTGTAGCCTGCTTTTCGCCGTCTTTTACACAGAGTAAAATATCGTGCGCGTTGGCATCCTTTTTATTTACATAATAGGTGTTGTTAGTGGCCACTAATTTAACCTCATGTTTATTGGCCAGGGCAATTAAAGTTTCGTTTACACGGTCTTCATCTTCCTGGTTGTGGCGCATTACCTCGATATAAAAATCATCGCCAAACTGGGCTTTCCACCAGAGTAGGGCTTCTTCTGCCTGATTTTCGCCGAGGTTTAATATTTTATTCGAAATCTCTCCCGAAAGGTTTCCGGAAAGGACAATAATATCGTCTTTATATTGTTCAATTATTCCTCTATCGATACGCGGAACGTAATAAAAGCCTTTTGTATAGGCAATAGACGACATTTTAGCCAGGTTGTGGTAGCCCTTTTTATTCTTGGCCAGTAACACCATCTGGTAGCCGTTATCTTTTGCGGTACGGTCTAAATGGTCATTACAAACAAAAAATTCTACCCCAACAATTGGTGTCATGATCACCTCTGTAGGGCGCTCTCCTGCTTCAATCGCAGCTGCATTTTTAGCTTCGGCAGCTTTATTATGGTTTAAAACATTGTTAACAAAATGGAAAGCCCCCATCATATTGGCATGATCGGTCATGGCTACGGCAGGCATTTTTTGCGCAGCAGCGGCTTTTACCAGATCGGAAATACTGATGGTACTCTGCAATACCGAAAACTGGGTGTGGTTATGCAGGTGCACAAAAGTTGCCGCAGCAAGCTCATGCCTGTTATCTGTAAGGGTCTGTTTGGAAATCCCTGAGCCTTCAGTTTTTTGCTGGCGTTTACGGATTTCATCAGAGGCCGCTTTTAAATTGATGTGCTGTAAGCCAATCCCTTCAATAAGGCCTGGATTTACCTCCCTGAAACGTGGAAAATACTCCGCGTCAACCAGTAATTCTTCTTTTTTGAAAACCTCTCTTTTTACCAGTTCCAGAAAACAGCGGGTGGTGGCTTCAACATCGGCAGTTGCATTATGGGCTTCGCTAAAAGGAACACCAAATAAATAAGAATGCAGTTCGGTTAAGGTTGGCAGTTTAAATTTACCTCCCCTACCTCCGGGCAATTGTAATAACTGGGCGGTTACTTCAGTACAGGTATCTAAAACAGGCATTTCTGCCAGCCGGTTGGCTACACCAAAACGGTGAAACTCACAGCCCATAATGTTAACATCGAAACCAATATTCTGGCCGACAATAAATTTTGCCTTGTTTAAAACTTCATTAAACTTGGCCAGCATTTCGTCAAAACCGATGCCCTGTTCTGTTGCTAATTCAGTAGAAATACCGTGGATCCGTTCTGCATCATAAGGAATGTTAAATCCCTCTGGTTTTACCAGATAATCCTGATGTTCAACCAATCTCCCCATCTCATCATGCAATTGCCAGGCAATCTGTATACAGCGCGGCCAGTTATCCGTATCGGTAATGGGTGCATTGTAATTGCGGGGCAAACCCGTGGTTTCGGTATCAAAAATTAAGTACATATGCTGCAGTAAAGAATTAACCGTTTAGGCGTAATAACGGTTCTTCAAAAATAGGGAATTTGAAGGCTGAAGTTGTCAGGATTTTATCAACAAAATATGACGAATGAACTGAATTGGTTCATGAAGACATAAATCTTTAAAATTAAAATAACAACAAGATTCTTCACTACTCAGAATGATAAAAGCTTAAAACTGGTTAAAAATGCTCCTGACTCACCAACTCGCTTACATTGTATCCCTTCTGCCTGCATCTTTCAATAATGTGTACCAATAAATCGGCCTCCATTTTAGGTTCGCGTGCCATGATAAAAAGGTATTTTTCATCGGGATGTCCCACTACCACATAACTATAATCGACGGCCAGCTCGATTACCCAGTAACCGATTTTAAAAGGCCATAAAAACTGGGCTTTCATATCGCCATCTGCTTTACCCTTCTCAAAAAATAGTTTTGAAGTGATCGATTTTTCTTCTGGTTTTCCATCTTTATGGTAGATGGTATATACATCAAAATGATCATTGTCGATTAATGTGTAAGTTTCGGTAGTCCGTTTCCAGTGTTTATCCAATAAAGTTGGGATAGAGTATAAAGAATACCATTTACCCTCGAAAGCTTTGTAATCGATATTAGCAATGGGTTTATTTTCCATAATTTGTCAGAACAAAAATCTCTGTTTAGTACTTACTTAATAAACCTCGATTAAATTATAAAGTTTTGAAAAGCATTTTTAAACCTTATATTTATTTCTACCTTCGACAGATATTTAACGATGAGCAAACCACTAAAAATATAATATTATGAAAGTAACGGTTGTTGGTGCAGGTGCAGTTGGTGCCACTTGCGCAGATAATATTGCCCGCAAAGAATTGGCCAATGAGCTGGTTCTATTGGATATTAAAGAAGGTTTTGCCGAAGGCAAGGCGATAGATATGATGCAAACAGCTACCCTTTTGGGCTTCGATACCAAAATAACGGGCGTTACTGGCGATTACAGTAAAACCGCCGGTTCGGATGTTGTAGTAATTACCTCGGGCCTGCCGCGTAAACCGGGCATGACCCGCGAAGAGCTGATCGGTATTAATGCTGGTATCGTAAAAGGCGTTGCCGAAAATATTTTAAAATTCTCACCAGAAGCCATCTTCATCGTCATCAGCAACCCGATGGATACCATGACCTACCTGGCCTTAAAATCGTTGGGTTTACCAAAAAAACGCATCATTGGTATGGGCGGAACATTAGATAGCTCACGTTTCAAATTTTACCTATCGCAGGCACTGAACTGCAACCCGAACGATTTACAAGGTTTTGTAATCGGCGGTCACGGCGATACTACCATGATTCCCCTTACCCGTTTAGCCACTTATCAAAGTTTACCGGTAAGCAATTTACTCGATAAAACGACACTTGATAAAGTTGCGGCTGATACAATGGTTGGCGGCGCTACTTTAACCGGATTAATCGGAACTTCTGCATGGTATGCACCTGGTGCAGCCGGAGCCGCATTAGTTGAGGCCATTTTACGCGACGAGAAAAAACTGTTCACCTGCTGTGTTTCACTTGAGGGTGAATACGGACAGCACGATATCTGTTTAGGTGTTCCGGTAATTATAGGCCGCAATGGTTGGGAGAAAATAATCGATTTCAAATTGACAGAAGATGAGCAGACAGCATTTAATAAAAGTGCCGATGCGGTTAGAAATATGAATAACGTACTGGCTGAGATGAAGCTTGTATAATTATAAAGGATCGTCATGTCGGACGGAGTGCAATTTGCACCGTTTTAACATCGGCAACTAAGTCGAGAACCACCGGGTGCTTAACGAAGCTAAATCTGGTTAGATAGATCTCTCAGGCATATCGTCAGCCCTGAACTTGTTTCAGGGTCTTTTATTCAAGATAGATCTCTCCCTGCCCGAAGCAGGGGCGCATTACGCTGCACTTCAGTCGGGATGACGACTATCTTATTAAATAATTGCTTTAAACATTGAATATCCACGGTGTAAATAACATTTTGACTGATACACATAACATCAGTACCTACCATAAAATACCCATTTTAGATGGCCTGGAACTGCTGAACGCTAAAAAGCACACCATTGATTTCCCTTTTCACACACACAATAATTTTAATATTACGCTGATCTTAAATCAGACTTTCTGCACCAAACTCAGCGATAAATTTTTACAGGCTCCGATCGGTACACTGTCAATCACCAATCCCAACGAGGTACATGCCACCCCCTGCGATAATAAACTAGGCAACTCTTTCTTTACCTTCTACATCCAACCCGATGTGCTCAAAACCTTAAATAAAGGCCGTGATGTTTTTTTTGAGGATAAAATCATTTACGATCGGGATCTCTGCAACAGCTTTCACTATTTATCCATACATTTTAATAATCCTGAGGTTAATCTGGAAAAAGAATTGCTTAACGTTTTAGAGAAACTGGTTGCACGCTATGCCTCGGGCATGCATTTCGAGTATAAAAAAACGGCACTGTTTCAAAGTTTTATCAACGAAGACCTGATGGAGAAATTTTCATTAACAGATACCGCAAAACGTTTTGGATTAGACAAATATAAATTCCTGCGTTTATTTAAGCACGAAACCGGTTTAACGCCTAACAACTACATCCTTTTACAGCGCATAGAAAAATGCAAAAGGCTTATTACCAAAGAAGCGGATCTAATGGATGTTGCCATCGAAACCGGTTTTTACGATGTGCCCCACCTGTCGCGGCATTTCAAACGCTTTACCGGCGTTACGCCTTCCGAATATAAAAGGGCTTAAAGCACTTAGTGCAATATCGTACAAGAGCTTTAGCTGTTTAAGCTTTATTTTTGCTGTCATACTCAAACACAAATGAAAAAAGATAGCATCACCATCCTTATTTTGTTATTTTTCGGTCTCTCGGCACACGCGCAGGCTGTTAAAAACCCGGTTCCACTTAAGTTAGACAGAGAAACAGCAGATTTAGCCTTAAAACAAGGCGAAGAAGCTTCGTTCAGCTTCCTGTTAAAGAAAGATATATACTATTCGATAACGGTTGAACAAAAGGGAATTGATGTTACAATAGGTTTAAAAGATCAGCATGGAAAAACCATACAGGAAGTAGATTCGCCAAATGGCAGGTTCGGCAGCGAAAAAATCGTCTTCTCGCCCGATAGCACCTCCAGTTTTATCCTGATAGTTAAACCCCTAGCCGATACAGCCAATGCAAAAGAAGGCCATTATTCGGTTGTCGTACAAAGTCCGTCCAAAAAGTTAAAAAAATTGCGTTACAAAGCCCTCGAACAGGATTTTAACATCCTGAAAAATGCCTTTATTGAAACACATGTTGGCCTATGGTACAATACTTATACCCAATTCGATAGCCTTTGCAATGTGCAAAAAAGTAAGATAAAAGATAAAATGACCGCTTTGGATTTTTACAAGCTTGTTGCCCCTGTAGTTACCTATACTAAAGAAGGACATAGCGCTCTTCAACCTTCCGAAGAAACCAACAATTACATCAGGCAAAATGGCAGGTATTTTCCTTTTCTGGTAAAGATCTTTGATAAAAAGGTTTATATCCTGAACGATTTAGGCAATTACAAAACCAGGGGAATGCAGGTTTCAAAAATTAACGGAAACAGTATCGAAAGCATCTTGGAACAATTTTTAACCATAGAGCCGGCCGATGGTTACAATACCACCAGTAAATACCATTGGATAGAAACCGCTTTCTCCAAATATTACCTGCGTTTTTTCGAGCAGCAACCTATCACATTTAATCTCGAACTGATCAACCCTAAAACTGGTGAAAGGATGACCTATAGCCAGATACCCTCATTAAGCTTTAAGCAATATGGAAAATTTGTATCAAAAGAAATAACATCTATCCCCAATTACAGCTATAAAGAACCTGCTTCATTAAAAATCGATACGCTAAACAGCACCGCTATACTAACGGTAAATACATTTTCTACCAGTAGCTATAAAGACGGGAGAAAAGGTTTTAAAGAATTTTTGGCCAAGAGTTTCCAGGACATTGCAAATTATAAGATACAGCAACTTGTTCTCGATATCAGGAAAAATGAAGGTGGTGCACAAGCTATGGAAGATCACCTCATGTCGTACCTGGTTGATAAAGAATATCCTAAATACAAGTATGCCGAAATTCCGGCCTTTACCTTTTCTTTTCTCGATTATACCGAATACCGTGATAAAAAATCACGAGACGATTTCGAAAAGGAGTTGAGGGATGAATTTTACCGCAGTAAAGACGGCAGGTATCTGAACATACCCGGAAAATATAAAAGCGATACACCACAGGTTAACCGTTTTAAAGGTAATGTGTATATCCTGATTAGTGGCTTAAGCTTTTCGGGTGGTTCGGAGTTTGCCGCATTGGCCAAAAATTATACCAAAGCGCGTTTCATCGGCGAAGAAACAGGCGGCGGATATTATGGCAATACCAGTGGCTATTTTATACATTATACTTTGCCCAACTCCAAATTAACAGGCCGTATCCCGCTTATTAAATTTGTTGTTGAAGAAAAACAAAATAGTACACCCTTTGGCCATGGTGTAATACCAGACGATGAAGTTCAGCCAAAAATTGAAGAGTATTTAAAGGGCTACGACACTGAAATGGAGTTCGTTAAAAAGCTAATTAAAAACAAATAATCAACTTGTGGCATGGTTTTCCGGTAATTAGCCTATTTTAGGCAGATAAATATTTACTATGAAAGCCGTCTCTATTCCTTTAAAACTGATCAACCTACAGGACGATGGCTTCCACCTTTTGATGGAAGTTATTGTTTTTAAAGAGCAACATTGGGCCGTGCTGGATACTGGCGCGTCAAGAACTGTTTTCGATAAATCTTTAATTGAACAGCACCTGTCAGAATCCTTGCAGGTATCAGACGAGATCAATGCCGCTACACTTTTCACTACCACTACAACCATCCAGGCCACAATACCGCTGCTAAAAATTGGCACATTAAAAATCAGGGATTATGAAACGGTGGCCTTTGATCTCCAATCGGTAAGCGATACCTATCAACAATTTGGCCACCCACCGATTATAGGTATTATTGGTAGCGACATATTGATGCAGTATAAAGCTGTTATCGATTATAAAAAACTCCAATTGCGGCTTTATAAAGAAAAATAACACAACTGGTAATTTAACTGTTTGCCACTAAACGTGGATGGCAATTTTCTATATTATTTTCCGGGCACCGGGCATTATCGTACTGCTTATGTTGGGCATCTCCCGGCTGGTGTTTTAAACAAATTTTGTTTTGATTTATACAGGTTTCTTTATAAATTTAAGTTAACCAAAACAATTAAACATGAAATTTCTGAAAATCTTACTAGGTATTATTGTCGTACTGGCAATTATCTTTGTTATAGGTGGTTTGGTATTACCAAAAACCTATTCTGTTAGTCGCAGCACTGTAATTAATGCACCTGATAGCGTAATTTATAAAAACATCGTCGATTTTAAAGAATTTTACAAATGGAATCCATGGGCTAAAATGGAACCAACTGCTAAAAGCACTTATGCTGGTACTCCTGGGCAGCCTGGGCACATTTACACCTGGGAGGGTAAGGAAACCGGACAAGGATCTATGACGATACTAACAGCAAAACCTAGTACCAATGTAGATATCGAACTAAAATTCATTAAACCTTTCGAAAGTTTAGCCGATACCAAATTTGATATTCAACCTGATGGGGCGGGGCAAAAAGTAACCTGGACCATGAGCGGCGAAAACAACATGATTTCGAAATGGATGTGCGTTTTTGTAAGCATGGATAAAATGATCGGCAAAGATTTTGAAGCAGGTTTAAAATCGCTGAAAGAAAAGTCAGAAAAAGGAAGCTAATTTTTACTGAAATTAATAATAGAAGCTCCTCAATTAAAATTGAGGGGCTTTCTTTTTGCCTAAGCCAGAAAACGCAAACAATTGTGTCGGTTAGAGGTTAAAAAGCATTAAAAAAACAACTTCGGGCTCTTAATATTTTGTAATTCGCTATTTTTTAGATTATTTGCCAACAAATGAATTTATTACTTGTAGAAGATGAACCCAATGTGGTTTCTGTAATTTCGAGAGGCCTCAACGATGAGGGGTTTAACGTAAGCATTGCCCCTGACGGCCTGATCGGAAAACAGATGGCAGCAGAAAATCAGTTCGACCTGATTATTCTCGACATCATGCTACCTGGAATAAATGGCCTGGAGCTCTGCAAAATCATTAAGGAGCATAAGCCGAATATACCGATCATTATGCTTACTGCATTAGGCACTACCGAAAACGTGGTAAACGGCCTGGATAACGGTGCCGATGATTACCTCATCAAACCCTTTAAATTCGCAGAACTTTTTGCACGCATCAGGATGTTGTTACGGAGATACCAGGGTGTGATTTCGCAGGACCAGGTGATTACGATTGCCGATTTACAAATCAATCTAAGTGCTAAAACCGTAAAAAGGAACCAGCAGGAAATTACACTAACAGCAACTGAGTACCGCTTACTGGAATATATGGCCAAAAATAAGTCGAAAATCCTTTCGCGGATCGATATCCTGGAGAATGTATGGGACATCGATTTCAACCTCGGTACCAATGTGGTTGATGTTTATGTGAATTACCTCCGCAAAAAAATCGATAAAAATGCCGATCAAAAACTAATTCATACCGCTGTAGGCTTAGGTTACATCCTGAAAGAAAAATAAATGGAGATCGCTAAGAAAATTACCCTGCTTTTTGCCATTTTATCGGCAATTATCATTTCACTGCTAAGTGGTTTTGTATGGTATTTTTCCAACGATTTTGCTTTCGAAGATTTTTATAAACGTTTAGAGGCCAGGGTGAATATTAACGCCCAAATAAAACTTTATGAGGATGCCAATAATACAGCCTATGCAAAAATGCGCAACCAGTACCTGGAACGTCTTCCATCCGAAAAAGAATATATAGTACTTGAGGGCGAAGCCACGAAAAAACTCGATCGCGAATTACCTGCCAGCTTTTATAACCGCATAAAGGCAGGTGTTATGGCCCGTTACCGGGTTGAAAATCATTTTTACGCCGGAAAATCCTTTAAAAATGGTCAAACCAAATACATCGTGATTGTTTCGGCCAGTGATCCGGTTGGTTTTCGTGAATTAAAAGCTTTACAAAGGCTCCTGATTATTGGTTTTTTCCTGTCGGTATTTCTGTCTTTTGTAGTCGGCTGGAAATTCTCCAACTACATGCTTTTGCCCCTGCGTAACATTATTAAAAGTGTAAAAAAAATCAAGGCAGAAAACCTCCACCTGCGGTTGGATGTAAAAAAGGGAAACGATGAAATGTCGCAGCTTGCCCAAACCTTTAATAATATGCTTAACCGTTTGGAAACGGCTTTCGAAACACAGAACAATTTTATCAGCAATGCTTCGCACGAGTTAAGAACTCCCCTTACCATCATCAGTGGCGAGGTAGAACTGGCCCAGAAAAATATTTCCGACCCGGAGAAACAGGAAAAGGCACTTGCTAAAATAAAAGATGAGGCCGAAAGGCTTGAACACATTTTAACCAGTTTACTGGGACTCGCACAATCGGGTTTTAATGGCAAAAACCAGCCTTGGGAAGTGGTACGGATGGACGAGTTGCTTTGGGAAATCACAGATTCGGTAAAACAGGTACATCCTAACAGCAAAATTGAGATCGATTTTAGCAAACTGCCTGATGATGACAGTCTGCTTTCGCTCCGCGTAAACAAAAACCTGATGAAGCTGGCCATTAGTAATATTGTAAGTAACGCCAGCAAATATTCTAACGAAAACCTGGTAAACATTAATATTGAAAGTAAAGCAAACATGCTTTCAATCGGTGTAACCGATCGCGGTATCGGCATCCCGCAAACCGATATCCAGCATATATTCGAACCTTTCTTTCGCGCCTCTAACACCGGCGATTTTAAAGGTTATGGGGTCGGGCTTCCGCTCTCCCTTAATATTATCCGCCTGCACAGGGGAAGCATTGCCATCAAATCTGAAGAAGGTGTGGGTACCGAAATTAAGGTTTTGTTACCCATCAAGGGCTAATCAGTACCTGCAGATGTGTTAAAAGGCCTATGAAAACCGGTCAGTAATCTTTAGCAATGACTTTTTGCTATTCCAAGGTCCAAACACGGAGATAATTTGTTATTTTCGGCCCAAATAACGATTAGGGCGCTAAACCGGCGGTTATCATCATGGTCAAATATTTTACTTTCAGTTTATCCATTGCATTTATCTCATGGATTGTGGGCATGGTGATTAACGCTTTCCTTGCCAAAACTACATTTTACCAGAAAAGGCTGTCAAACCTGAATTTCGTCAGAAGCGAACAAATAAATCGCTGGCTTGGCCTAGCTCCCTTCAAATGGATCATTATGCACAGTTTCTTTAAGTTTTTTAACCCTAAGCTCTCCATAAAAAAAACAATACTGGCAAAAGAATTAACAGGGTACCGGCTTGAAATGACCACTGCAGAACTTAACCACCTTTTCGCCTTTTCTTTTATGACTGTTTTTTTGTTCATTAAAATAGTTCAGGGCCAATACCTGTTTGCACTAATTATGCTGCTGGTAAATGTGTTGATGAATCTTTACCCCAGTTTGCTGCAACAGCAAAATAAAAGACGGATTGACCGTTACCTCGAGGTATTAAAAAAGCGATCGGCTTAAAATCTATATAAAAACGTTATATCGTTACTAACTAATTCCCAAAAGGAGTACCCTCTAATCTAATTCTAATCCTGTTCTTATCTGGCTGTAATTTTTGCAGGTTAAACTTGTAATAATAATCACGTAGTTTATTTAAACAAGATATAGCCATGAAAACAATATTATTGCCTACCGACTTTAAATTAGAAAGCATCAGGATCATAGATGCACTGGTGCAGCATCAGGCAAATGAGAAACTAAACATCATCTTTGTTCATGCCTTCAAGTTATCTGATTCTATTACCGATATGCTGATGCTGAGCCGTCGCAGCCGCGATTACGAAAACATCAGCGACGAATTTTACCGTGAATTGGAAGCAGTTAAAGAAAAATATGCTCATCAGATCAACATGGTTGGCATTGAATATTTCTACGGAAGCACTGTGGCTGCATTTAAAAATTTCCTCGAGGCTTTTGATATATCCTGCATCGCCTACCTTAAAGGTTACGCATTTACACCAATCAATAAGTATAGTATTGATCCTAAAATATTAACAGAACGTGCAGGCTGCGCCGTAATTCAATTAAATGCATTGTCTCTTCATGCCAGCGAAAACTTGGTTGATACAAAAATGTACGAGACACAGCTGCAAGAATCAAACGTTTAATCATCACATTTTAAACTTTATACTATGCTTTTACGAAATAATATTCCGCTCACTTATATATTTGGAAAGATCAAAAAGGAAGTCCTGTTTGTTATTGGATACTCGATAGGCATTGTAGTATTATATGAAAACTTCCACGTTACGCGTATTTCAATTCCTGTTGCTGTACCAGCTTTACTGGGAACCATCATTTCCCTTTTACTGGCATTCCGCTCCAACCAGGCATACGACAGATGGTGGGAGGCGAGGATTCTTTGGGGCGCCATCGTAAACGATTCAAGGTCGCTCTCCCGTCAGATACTGTCATTTGTAGATAACCCTTATGGAATGGACGAAATCGAAGAATTTAAAGCCCGCTTCATCAAAAGACAAATTGCCTGGTGTTATGCATTAAGTCAGTCGCTAAGAGGCTTTAACGCCCGGAAAGGATTGGATGAATACCTTAGTCCCGAAGAAGTTGTTTTCATCAAAAAGCGCAAAAATGTAACCGCAACCCTATTGGAGTTACATGCCATGGATTTAAAAAAGGCTTTACAGGAGGGTTGGATCAATAAATATCAACAGATAGAGATTGATAAAACCATAACCGCATTGTGTAACCACATGGGTGGATCGGAAAGGATTAAAAATACCGTTTTCCCGGTTACTTATAGCAAATACATCAATATGTCTATCCATTTGTTTATTGTTTTGCTGCCTTTTGGTCTCATTGAATACTTTGGATATATGGAAATTCCTTTAGTAGTAGCCATAGCGGCATTCTTCTTATTGGTAGAGAAAATGGCTGTCCATTTACAGGATCCCTTTGAAAACAAACCTACGGATACACCAACCACAACAATCTGCAGGACCATCGAACGCGATCTTTGCCAAATGCTCGATGATAATAAAATTTACGAAGATAAGCCACAAACAGAACTGGCACCTGTTGGGTCGTATTACATTTTGTAACCGCCCACAGTTAAGATAAATCTCATTGGTTTGAGATGGTTAGTTAATGCCATATGCTTTCTTTTTGGATGAAAAGAATCAATGGTTTATAGTGTATAAATATGACAGAAGCCATTCACATTTGAATGGCTTTATTTTTATATCGAAGTGTGTTTTTATTAGCTGGAAACAACTAATACCACTATATTTTACACCACAAGTTTATACTTGTCCATCAATTGTTTACTCTCCCTCATTCCAGCTTTAGCCGTTTTTAGGGCTGCGATAAAATAAACAATAAATAAAGTAATGAGTACCGAAACAATAAGGAAACTTCTGTTTAAAGAAAATATGGTTAAAACCTGATTACTTCTACTAATGGCCAGATTTGTAATAACCAAAAAAGATCCAAGTAGAGTTAAAAAAGAAACAGCTGACTTGTAAGACATGTATTGTTTATAAATGGAATCCTTAAAATTATAAAGGAGCAAAAGTCCAAAAACGCTAAACATCCCAGCAATATATATGATATAAAAAGCATTGTTACTCATTATTTCCTGCAATTTATAGACAAAAAATCCAAGAAATAATACCAGCAGGATATGTTTATAACGAAAATAGTTCAGAAAACTCTGCCAAAAAAATCTACTGTATTTTTTCTTTAAACCATTAACTACCGAATTTTGAATAACAGCAAAACCATCCGGCCCAAAAGCTTTGTGGGTTTCATTTAATGCATCTTCAAACTTAAGATCTGGATCTGTTTCCATTTTTTCTTCGACAGCTGATGCTACATGGTCTAAAATCTCCATTTGAACATCGATATATTTAAAGCCTTTTTGCTGAATAAAAGACCTGATGTAGGCAAGTTGTTCTTTTGTTAAATTCATCTGTATGCAATAAGTATTTTAATTTTTTGGTTATAAAATTTCCTAAATGACCTTACATAAAAACTACAGAAAAAATATAATATGAGGAGTATGATAACTTTATTGTGCTCGCCTAAGGAAATTAAACTATCCTTGCTGACGAACCAGTAGAAAGTAAAAACACTAACAAACAAACCAAAGCTAGATAAGCTACCTAAAGCATTATCGAAAATCGAATATTTCTTATTTTTTCTTTTACTGATCCATATTTTGGTATACATAAAAAGGGTTACAAGAATAAAACAAATAAAAATCGCTCCCATTATTGGTTTAGTATTAAAGGTTAAGCGTGTACTACCCCAATAAATAAAAACGCAAAGTATTAGATTCGCGATATTACTTAGTAAACCGGGCCATTTAAACGAATTTATAAGTTCGTTTAGAAAAAGTTTTGCCTGTTTTTTATTGATCTGTTTTTGGTAAAGTTCTTCCTGTTGTTTAATCTCATTAAAACTTCCAAAATCATCATTGATAATTTTAGCAACCAATTCAATACTGTAAGCCTCATCTTTATCTTCGAGGGCATTTACAACATGATCATAAACCTCATTATAGGTTTCTATGTATTTTGGTGCATCAAAAATATAATCCTTAATTTGCTGGTGCTGTTGGGCTGTTAGTATCATTAAATTGCAGGTTTTAAGTTTAACAATAACTGTAGCTGGGCAATAAAATCTTTCGCTTCCTGCAATTTATTTACGACTTCTTTCTCTCCATCTTTTGATAAGGAATAATATTTCCTCACCCTGTTTTCTACTACTTCTGTTGTTGTTTCCAATAATCCCTCAGCTTCCAATTTATGTAAAGCCGGATATAATGCCCCCTCCTTCAACATGAGCTCGCCCTGGGTAATAGATTTTACTTTTTGAGTAATCTCATAACCATACATCTTCTCATTTTCTGATAAAAGATTTAAAATGATGGTCTGCAAAGTACCTTTAAATAATTCATTATTAACTGCCATGTATCAAATATATATAAAAATTATATACATAATTAAATTATGTATATAATTTTTAAAGTTAATATCCCAAAAAAATAAAAAACCCTCTTCAAGACTTTAACTTGAAGAGGGTTTGTATATTAAAATCTCCTTAAGGAGCTTTAGGTGCTTAAGCGTCTATCTTCGCGTATTTTGCATTGCGTTCGATAAACTCTCTACGCGGCGCAACCTCGTCGCCCATTAACATCGAGAAAGTATGATCACATTCTGCAGCACTTTCTATAGTGGCCTGCATTAAAGTACGTGTAGCCGGGTTTAAGGTGGTATCCCAAAGCTGTTCTGCATTCATCTCACCCAAACCTTTGTAGCGTTGAATGTGTACACTGTCTTCTTTACCGGCACCTTTTAAACGTTGTACAGCTGCATCACGTTGCGCATCATTCCAGCAATATTCGAAATCTTTACCTTTTTTAACCTGGTAAAGTGGTGGCGATGCAATGTAAACATATCCGGCTTCGATTAAAGCTCTCATATAACGATAGAAGAATGTTAAAATCAATGTGGTAATGTGCGACCCATCAATATCAGCATCGGTCATGATTACGATCTTATGGTAACGGAGTTTAGTTAAATTTAAAGCCTTATTATCCTCCGGCGTACCAATACTTACCCCTATAGCGGTAAACATGTTTTTGATCTCGTCGTTTTCGTAGATTTTATGCTCCATTGCCTTCTCTACGTTCAAGATCTTACCTTTTAATGGTAAAATAGCCTGGATATTACGGTCGCGGCCCTGTTTTGCAGTACCGCCCGCAGAATCACCCTCTACCAAGAAAATTTCACATCTTTCCGGGTCGCTATCAGAGCAATCGGCAAGTTTACCAGGCAAACCCGAACCACCCATCACGCTTTTACGCTGCACCATTTCACGTGCTTTACGTGCTGCGGCACGTGCAGTAGCGGCTAAAATTACCTTGTTGATAATCATTTTAGCCTCTTTAGGGTTTTCTTCCAGGTAATTGCCTAAAGCCTCACCTACCGCTACATCAACAGATCCCATTACCTCACTGTTCCCCAGCTTAGTTTTGGTCTGTCCTTCAAATTGTGGCTCCTGTACTTTTACTGAAACAACTGCGGTTAAACCTTCCCTGAAGTCATCACCGGTGATTTCCATTTTTACGTTCTTTAATAAACCTTCCTTATCGGCATAGTTTTTTAAAGTACGGGTTAAGCCCCTGCGGAAACCGGCAATATGCGTACCCCCTTCGTGGGTATTGATGTTGTTTACATAAGAGTGAACATTCTCTGAATAACTGTCGTTATATTGGAAAGCCAGCTCTACCGGAACGCCGTTTTTAATGCCTTCGATATAAATCGGCTCTGCCAGAATTGAAGTTCGGGTATCATCCAGAAAAGCAACGAATTCTTTTAAACCACCTTCAGAGTGGAAAGTTTCGGAAAGGAACGAACCATCTTCCAGTTTCTCACGCTCGTCGGTTAAAGTTAATTTAATTCCTTTATTTAAAAAGGCCAACTCACGTAAACGGCTAGCCAGAGTATCGTATTTATATTCTGTAGTTTGAGTAAAAATGGTTGGATCCGGGCTGAAAGTTACTATAGTACCACGCTTATCTGTAGTTCCAACTTCTTTCACATCGTACTGCGGAACCCCAATTTTATATTCCTGCATCCAGATCTTACCTTCGCGGTGCACCTCGGCTTTTAAGTCGGTAGATAACGCGTTAACGCAACTTACCCCCAC
This sequence comes from Pedobacter vanadiisoli, assembly GCF_042684385.1. Lineage (NCBI taxonomy): Bacteria > Pseudomonadati > Bacteroidota > Sphingobacteriia > Sphingobacteriales > Sphingobacteriaceae > Pedobacter > Pedobacter vanadiisoli. Next base: position 45,455 of record NZ_JBHULL010000038.1, read on the forward strand.
TCCGTGTAAACCACCTGAAACCTTATAAGTATCTTTATCAAATTTACCACCGGCGTGTAAAACCGTCATAACGATTTCCAAAGCCGATTTATTTTCTTTTGTATTGATCCCGGTCGGAATACCGCGGCCATTATCTTCAACCCTGATGGAGTTGCCTTCCAAAATGCGTACATCGATCGTATCTGCATGACCGGCCAAAGCCTCATCAATTGAGTTATCTACAACCTCGTAAACCAAGTGGTGTAAACCTTTAATCCCAGTATCACCTATATACATTGAAGGGCGCTTACGCACCGCTTCCAAACCTTCTAAAACCTGTATATTATCTGCCGAATAATTTGACTTTAAATCCTGTTCTTCGCTCATATTTTAATTAAAAACAATAAGTATCAAAAATACGGAAATTTTGCCACTTAAACTAATATGTGGATAAGTTTTAGGCTATTAAGAGATTAACATAAAAGTCGCCCGCATGGTGTTTAAATAAAAAAAATCTATTTTTTTTCTACCAACCAACAAGATAAAATCACAAACCTATTTAGGAGCGCAGGACTTGTACAAAACACTCCGTTTCTTCCCGTTTTACGCTTTACGCTTCAACCAGGGCTATATGGAAAAATAGCATTCCATTTTTACTGGGCAGAAACCCTTGTTTATAAACCTGATTGAGCAGAATAGCCCGCAGCGCAGCGAGGACTATTAGCGAAAGCAGGGCTGCATACCGCCAAGTACTACAAACCGCTCATTTCCTAATTCTATTCTCGTGAAAAACTTACAGATAGAATAAAAGGTTTTATGATCCGTGGAGACACGAACTACGGCGATGCATTTCATTTTTACTGGGCAGAAACCCCTGTTTATAAACCTGATTGAGCAGAATAGCCCGCAGCGCTGGACTGCCCCCAAAAAGTTGGACACTTTAATAGGAGCATTTTATGAGCAGAAAAATTAAGTATAGTCTGGAATTTAAACTGGCTATCATCGGTCAGGTCTTAAGTAGAGAGAAA
>NZ_JBHULL010000039.1:0-55801 GCF_042684385.1 Pedobacter vanadiisoli
TTAGGCATAAAAACCTTGACGATATATTAATGTGCCGCTACCGTTTTAGGTAATCTGATTTATAATTTAAGAAAAGTAATCGTTCTTTGCCTTAAATAAAATATCAAAACAAATCTAAAGGACGATCGATTATTAGAAGAACTTTTATATGCCTCTGCATCATGCTATAAGCACCCTGCTGGCCGACCTCGCAGATTTTTGCAGGAAAAAGCACGAAAAACTGTGCGCTGACTTTTATGAAATAGATTTCTCCGTTTCGCTGTGCTTCAGTCGAAATGACGATCAGTTAGTAGAAGAACAGCGAAGAAGAATTCCCTCTACTCCATGCCATCTGCACCCTGATGATCGGCCTCGCAGATTTCCGCCGGAAAAAGCACGGAAAACTACGTGCTGACTTGTATGAAACAGATTTCTCCGTTTCGCTGTGCTTCAGTCGAAATGACGATCAGTTAATAGAAGAACAGCGAAGAAGAATTTCCTTTACGCCATGCTGTTTGCACCCTGCTGGCCGGCCTCGCAGATTTCCGCAGGAAAAAGCATGGAAATCTTTGCACTCCCTCCTTATACCCTACAGGCCAAGGCAGGATCAAAGCGAGAGCGGCGGGACAAAGCAAGGGCAAAGAGCCTCGATGCTGCCGCAATAAAGATTTCCGTAGCTTTTTACAAGGAAGGATGCAAGCCTTGGGTTTTTGTTTCTTTTGGGCCAAGCCAAAAGAAAGAGCCCCTCGGCGGCGGTGAGCCGAGGCAAGGCAGCGCGAAGGGTAAAACCTACATTGTCATTCTGAACGCAGTGAAGAATCTTTAGATCAAAAGATCCTTCGTACCTCAGGATGACAGCGAAGAAGAATTCCTTTTACGACATGCTGTTTGCACCCTGCTGGCCGGCCTCGCAGATTTTTGCAGGAAAAAACATAAAAATTGCCGGCTGACTTTTATGAAACAGATTTCTCCGTTTCACTGCGCTTCAGTCGAAATGACGATCAGTTAGTAGAAGAACTTTTATATGCCTCTGCATCATGCCATATGCACCCTGCTGGCCGGCCTCGCAGATTTCCGCCGGAAAAAGCACGGAAAACTGCGTGCTGACTTTTATGAAACAGATTTCTCCGTTTCGCTGTGCTTCAGTCGAAATGACGATCGATTATTAGAAGAACTTTTATATGCCTCTGCATCATGCTATAAGCACTATGCTGGCCGGCATAGGATATGATGGAAGGAAAAAACGTTAAAGCTTTTGCACATCCTTTCGAACTACCACTGCCCAGAGGCAGCGCGCCCTCCCCGATCCTTCATCGGGGCTTGTGCTGACGATCTCAAAGCTTTGACGAATTTATCCGACGTCAGATCCAAGCCTTGATTTTTGGTTACCTTTTTATCAAGAAAAAGGTAAGAGCCCCTCGGCGGCGGTGAGCGGAAGAAAGCACGTGCATGTGGAAGAAAATAATGTATAAAAAGATAATGCTTATAGATTTCTCCACTACGGTCGAAATGACGGATGGATTGTAATAATGGTAACTAAAAGATCCTTCGTACCTCAGGATAACAGAAAATAATGAGCAAGAGCGAGCGAAAACTTCAAGATTAGCTTCGCTGAGCACTTCATGGCTCCCGCCTGCGCGGGAATGACGGATCGTAGAAAACAAAAAACCTATAAGATCATCACGACCTTATAGGTTTCTTTATGCTTTTATGCCTTCGGTTAAAAATGGTTTAATTCCATCCTCCACCCAAAGAGCGGTACAAACCTACCACGGCATTTAATTGCTCGGCTTTAAGCGTAGCCAGTTCCAGCTCGCTTTGCAATAAGTTGCCCTGTGCAGTAATCACCTCTAAATAGTTGGCCATACCACTTTTAAACAACAAATTGGCATTGCGCGAGGCCTCCTGTAAGGTTTGGGTCCTTTTTTCGGCAATGCTGTACTGGCTTTTCAGTTTCTCTACCCTGGTCAGCTCGTCAGACACTTCGCCTACGGCATTTAAAACCGATTGGCGGAACTGGATCACCGTTTTCTCGCGGTCTATTTTAGCCAGTTCTAAATTGGCTTTCAGCTGTCCGTGTTGAAAAATAGGCTGCGTAATGCCGCCCGATACCAGGCCGAACAGCGAAGCCGGTACATTAAACCAGTTACTTGCTTTAAAAGAGTTAACGCCACCACTGGCGGTAATTACCAGCGAAGGGTACAAACTGGCTTTCGCCACCCCTACTTTGGCATTGGCTACATTCAGTGCCAGTTCGGCACTTTTAATATCGGGCCTGCGGCTTAACATCGATGAGGGGAAACCCGCATTTAAATTGGCAGGGATACTCATTTGATCTAAACGGCTGGCGCGGTTAATGGCTTTAGGCAAGGTACCGATCAGCACACTCAAGGCATTTTCCTGTAAAGCCACATTCTGCTCCAAACGGGGTACCAGCTGTGCCGCCACCAATTGTTGTGCCTGTGCCTGCTGTATGGCCAGCGAGGTTACCTGGCCGGCATCAAACTGCAGGTTAATGATCCGCAGGGTGCTGTCGTTCAGTTTTAAGTTTTTGCGGGCAATTTCCAGTTGGGCATCCAGCATCAGCAAATTATAATAACCCTGGGCCACATTGGCCACCAGGCGGGTTTGTATGGCTTTGCGTGCTTCGGCAGTTTGCAAAAAACTGGCCAAAGCGCCAGCTTTCTGGTTGCGGATTTTCCCCCAGATATCGGCTTCCCAGTACAGGCCCAGGTTGGCACTGTAATCTTCAATATGGGTAGAGCCGGTAAACTGGTTTAAGCTCAAGCCGTTTAAACTGTTATCAGACGGGCGGCTCGAACTGGCCGTTACCTGCAATTTCAGTTCGGGTATATTGCCCAGTTTCGATTGTTTAAACAACACTTCGGCCGCATCGATATTTTTCAATGCAATCTGCATATCGTAATTTTTGGCCAAAGCTGTATCAATTAAATTTTGTACCGTAAGGTCGTTAATAAAACTTTTCAAAGGCATGGTGCCAATACTCGAAGAGTCTTGTGGCGAGCTGTTTCTGAATAGGCCCGGTGCTACATTTGGCAGCAGGGTATCTTTAGAAACCGAACATCCGCTCCACACCAAAACCAGGAGCAGGATGGCATATATATTAAACCGTTTCATAAACTGCATGATTATTATTTACAGGTTCTTCATTGTGATGAACAACCTCGTTTGATTTTTTAGATAGTTTTTCCTGTAAAGCCTGGAAGATCACAAAAAGTACAGGAATGATAAATAGACCTAATACCACACCCGATACCATCCCTCCGGCAGCACCGATACTGATGGAGTGGTTACCCTGTGCCGACGGACCCGTTGCAATACTCATTGGGAACAAACCAAACACAAAGGCCAGTGAGGTCATGATGATCGGCCTGATCCTTAAGCGCGCGGCTTCTATCGCCGAATCGAACAGGCTCAGTCCTGCCCTTCGTCGCTGCACCGCAAACTCTACGATCAGGATGGCGTTTTTAGCCAGCAACCCGATAAGCATGATCAGCGCTACCTGCACATAAATGTTATTCTCGATACCGGTTAAGCCCAATACCACAAACACACCAAATACACCGGTAGGGATAGAAAGGATTACCGCCAATGGCAGGATGTAACTTTCGTACTGTGCTGATAACAAGAAGTATACAAATACCAGGCAAAGCAGGAAGATCACGGTCGATTGTCCGCCCGAAGAAATTTCCTCGCGGGTTTGTCCGGAGAATTCATACGCATAACCGGTTGGCAATTGTTCTTTAGCTGTTTCTTCTATCGCTTTAATGGCATCGCCCGAGCTGAAACCCGGTTTAGGGATGGCATTTACCTCGATAGAGTTGAACAGGTTATAACGCGAAGCCGTTTCAGAACCATACACACGGGTTAATTTAACCAGGGTGCTGATCGGCACACTTTCGCCGTCTTTGTTTTTCACAAACACGCGGTCAATACTGGCCGGGTCGGTCCGGTCGGCAACATCAGCCTGTACCACTACCCTGTAGTATTTACCAAAGCGGTTAAAATCTGAAGCCTGCGCCGTACCAAAATACGTTTGCATGGTTTGCAAAATATCTTTCACACTTACGCCCAGCTGATCGGCTTTTTCATTATTCACATCGAGCTGTAACTGCGGATAATCGGCTTTGTAAGAGGTAAAGGCAAAGGCAATGGCCGGTTTAGCCATTAATTTGGCAATAAAGTTATTGGCTACCCCGCTGAATTTATCCAGCCTGCCATTTGTTTTATCCTGCAACATCACGTTCATCGCTTCCACATTGCTGAAGCCCGGCACGGTTGGGAAACTGAATACAAAGAAGGTACCGGCAGATATGGCTGCCATTTTAGCCCTCACGATATTCTGGATCTCATCGATATTTTTTACGGCTCCACGCTCTTCATTCGGTTTTAACAATAAGAAGATCTGTCCGGCCGAAGGGCTGTTCGAGGCCGTTAAGAAGTTATAACCGGCCAACGACATCACGAACCTGGCCGATGGCATGGCGCGCAATTCTTTTTCGGCCTGTTGCAATATTTTATTGGTATTGGCTAACGAAGTTCCTGAAGGGCTCGAAACCGCAATGGCCACAAAGCCCTGGTCTTCTGTAGGGATAAAACCGGTTTTGGTTCTGCCTACCAGTAAAACTGTAACCGCAACCAGCAGGGCCAGGCCGGCCATGCTGATCCATTTATGACGGATCAGCACTTTTAATCCACCGATGTAGCGGTTGGTCATGTAATTAAAGCCACCGTTAAAGCCGGCATAAAATTTCTCTACAAAGCCTTTTTTAGGTTCATGGTGCTCGCCCCCGGCATGTTTATTCTTTAAAAATAAGGCAGCCAGCGCCGGACTTAAGGTTAAAGCGTTAACCGCCGATATAATGATGGCGATAGCCATGGTTAAAGCAAACTGTTTGTAAAATATACCGGTAGAACCGGTCATGAAACCCACCGGTAAAAATACCGCCGCCATAACCAGGGTAATCGATATAATGGCCCCGGTAATTTCGTTCATGGCCTGCGTAGTAGCCGCTTTCGGGCTCAGCTTAGGGTTTTCTTCCATTTTGGCATGCACCGCCTCTACCACCACAATCGCATCATCTACCACGATACCAATGGCCAGTACAAGGGCAAACAGCGTTAACAGGTTGACCGAGAAACCGAACAATTGCATAAAAAAGAACGTACCGATAATGGCAACCGGTACCGCAATAGCCGGAATTAAGGTTGACCTGAAATCCTGTAGGAAGATAAATACCACGATAAATACCAGTAAAAAGGCTTCGATCAGTGTATGCTCTACCTGGTTAATGGATTCGTCAAGATCGGTTTTAGTACGGTAAAACTGGTTGTATTTAATGCCCGCAGGAAAATCTTTCGATAGTTTTTCCATCAGTTTATCAATGGCAATCTGGATTTCGTTGGCATTCGATCCCGATAACTGGATCACTCCAATGGTAATTCCATCGTGTCCGTTCAGGCGGTTTACACTGCTGTAGCTGTAAGCCCCCAGTTCAACACGGGCCACATCTTTTAAACGCAAGATCGAACCATCTGCGTTAGAGCGGATGGCAATATTTTCGTACTCCTCCGGTTTGGTGAGCTTACCTTTATATTTAATTACGTACTCGAAAGCTTCGTTACTGCGTTCGCCCAAACGGCCCGGTGCCGCTTCGAGGTTTTTATCCTGTATGGCACGCATTACTTCGTTAGGGGTAATCTGGTGAGCAGCCAGCTGACTTGGGTTTAACCAGATCCGCATCGAATAATCTTTAATCCCGCCGAATACACTGGCCGAACCTACTCCCGGGATACGTTTAATCTCAGGAATGATATTGATCTGTGCATAGTTATTCACAAAAACGGCATCGTACTTTTTAGGATCTTCAGAGTAAACCCCTATCGCTCCGATAAAGCTGTTCTGCTGTTTGGTAGTGGTAATACCATATTGTACTACCTCTGCAGGTAACTGGCTGGTGGCCTGCGAAACCCGGTTCTGCACGTTAACGGCAGCCTGGTCGGGATTGGTACCTTGCTGAAAGTAAACCGTAATACCCAATGTACCATCGTTACTGGCAGTGGAGGTCATGTAGGTCATGTTTTCCACACCATTAATTGCTTCCTCCAGCGATGGGGTTACCGAACGCAATATCGTTTCGGCATTGGCCCCAGGGTATACAGCAGTTACCAATACCGATGGAGGCGCGATATTCGGAAACCGCTCTAAGGGTAACTTTGTTAAGCCCAGTATGCCAACGATTACCAATAAGATGGAAATCACGGTTGACAGTACCGGCCTGTTTATAAATTTCTGAAACATGACTTTTAGTGTTTATGGTTCTTATTTTTTTGTACTTGTAACAGCTACTTTATCTGCTGCTTTCTGAGGTTGGATCACCATGCCCTCCTGTAATTTATCAATGCCGCTTAGCACAATCTGGTCGCCAACTTTTACGCCGTCTTTGATCAGGTAGTTTTCGCCGGCTTTACCTACAATGGTAATGGCTTGTTTTTTAACCTTACTGCTGTCGCCAAGGGTAAATACAAATACCTTATCCTGCATTTCTACCGTTGCTGATTGAGGTACCAGGATGGCATCGTTATGCAATAAACCCAAACGGATTTTACCGGTATTACCCGAGCGTAGCGCGCCATTGGCATTCGGGAAAGTGGCCCTTAACGTAATAGCACCTGTATTTTTATCAAACTGGCCATCAATCATGTCGATTTTGCCTTTAACAGGGTAAGTAGAATTATCGGCCAATACCAGTTCTACGGCAGGCAGGTGTTTAATCCTGTCGGCCGGGGTTTTGCCCGGGTAATTGGTGTTAAAGCTGTTGAAGTCGTTTTCGGCAAGCGAGAAATACACATGCACTTCGTGGATATCCGATAACTGCGTTAAAGCGGTCTGATCGGCCGGAGATACCAGACTTCCCTGTTTTTTGGGGATGCGGCCAATATAACCGCTAACCGTAGCCTTCACGTTGGTATAACCCAGGTTAATCTGTGCCGAAGCCACGTTGGCTTTAGCCTGCTCGGCGTTGGCCTGTGCAATCTTGTAAGCCGTTTTGGCCGTTTTTAACTGGATATCGGAAACGACCTTGTTTTGTACCAGGGGCGTTAACTTATCAACCTCCAGCTGGGCATTTAAAATAGCCGCTTCAGCAGCATGTAAACTGGCTTTGGCATTGTTTAAGGCCTCGCGGTAAGGGTTTTCGTTAATTTTAAAGAGGGTTTGTCCGGCAGTAACATAGGCACCTTCGTTAACCAGTACGCTTTGTAAATAACCGCTTACCTGCGGGCGTACATCAATATCAACAGCGCCCTGGATAGAAGCAGGGTATTCAACAAAAGTAGTTTCGGCACCTCCGCTAACCGAACTTACCGGTAAAACCGGGGGCGGTGGTGCGGCTGCGCCCTGCTGGGGCGCCGATTTGCAGCTGATCAGCACAATGGCGGCGAAAGCGAGAGCGAAACTGTATTTAACAAATGTAAATCGTTTAACAGTGTTAAATAATAAAAACAGACGATGTAGAGATTTCATATGATTTTAAATTATAATGGATTTAAGATGTATAAACTATTTAACAGTGTTAAATAGCAGGGTAAAAAATTTTAGCTATTAATAGATAAGGTAATTCCCTTAATAGCGTCTTTTAAAATTTGCTGGTTCAGCTCGTTGGTTGTTCTCCCGTCAGGGCGTACCAGGTTGATGGATATCAAACCGTGTATAATCGACCAATAGGTGTAGTACTTTCTACAGATATCTTCTTCTGATACAGGTTTTTTCTCGAATAAGGATTCAATTACATCGCCAAGCATACCGCCTACATGTTCTGCTTCGGGCAGCGAGTTTTTAACGGTGCAACAAACCATATCCACACCGTACATGAGCTGGTAAAATTCTTTGTTTGCAAAGGCGAAGTTCCAGTAGGCTATCCACATGGATTCCATCTGCTCGGCCGGTGTTTCATGCCTGTCGCGGGCTTCGCGAATGTCTTTGGCCAGCATCTGGTATCCCCTTCGGGTTAACTCCAGCAGGATCCCCTCTTTGTTCGAAAAATATTCGTAGATAATCGGTGCAGTATATTCGATCTGATCGGCAATTTTACGCATACTCAATGCCTGCCAGCCCTCGGTTTGAACGATGTTCAAGGCAGCATCCAGAATTTTTGTTCTGGTTTCATCTTTTAAACGTAGTATTCTTTCTTTGCTTCCCATGACCTGGAATATAAGGTGTAAAATAATCTAACACCGTTAAGCAAATGTAGAACCAATTCCAGAATTCACCATCATGCAATTGTCAAATAGAATTTCGCAGGTTTAAAACCGGCTTCTTTTGGGTTTAAATGCAGTTTTTAAACCATCATATAATGCGGAAGAATATTTTGACTTTATTTTCCCGACCTGACAGGCCTGCCATTTTACATTCCGGGCATGTCATTTATGCGGGCTTTGTCATGCCGGATCTTCTTTTCCTGTCATCATCCGGAACGGGAACAGGGCAGCGGCAGCAGGAAATGTTTATTTAACCACCTAAAACAGCTTAGCACATCTTTCATTTCCAGCCCGGATTTACTTACCGGCTTAATGTGGTAAATTTAATCATTTCTTTAATCAATCCTTATCTTAGTTCCATGATATACCGCGAAGCACTGATAACCGATATTCCGCAAATCCAGATCGTAAGGCATACTGTTAAAGAAAATACGCTCTCTAACCCTGCCCTGGTTACTGATGCAGATTGCGAAGACTTCATTACGCGCCGTGGCAAAGGCTGGGTATACGAAATAAATGGTGAAGTAATCGGCTTTGCCATTGTTGATTTAAAAGCGCACAACATCTGGGCATTGTTTTTAAGGCCCGAATACGAAGGCAAAGGCATTGGCAGGGAATTGCACCGGCTCATGATGGATTGGTATTTTGCGCAGACCAGGGAACCCGTTTGGTTGGGCACAGCGCCAGGCACCCGTGCTGAAGAATTCTACAGCAGGCAGGGCTGGAAAAAAGCTGGCATGGTAAATAAAGGCGAAGTGAAATTTGAAATGGCTTATGAGGATTGGGTGAAACGGCCTGAATAATGCCCATAAAGATACCAAGACACAAAGGAGCATTTTTTATCCTTTAGTATAATTAATGCTTATTCAAACGAGCTGAAATACATTTTTCTAAATAAGTGCCTATCACTACATAAAACAATTATAATATGGCTCAATATTTTATATTTGCCTGCTGAACATTAACACTCTTTTATTATGGCAATAGGCATTACACCTAAGCACCGGGAAGAAATTCCACTCCATGAATTAACTCCGTTACAATTTTTAACCATAGCAAGCCATGCGGCTACACGGCTCAACTGGACAATCCATTATCAGAGTGCGAGCGGTTTTATCGCCCAAAGCACTACTTCTGTGATCAACTCAGGCAGTGAAATTAAATTGGTTATTGACGGGCAAACCGCAACGATTTCGAGTGAATCAACAGGTGGTGAAATGATCGATTTTAACAAGAATAAAAAGAATGTTCGAGCTTTTTTAGATGCTTTTGCTATTGCGCAGTCGGAAATATCTCCGGAAGAATTATCGATTAAATCACAGGAGCTCTACGATTCCTTTGATTTAACGGCTGCCGATCTGCTAAAAATACCTGCCGAATCTGCCGGGCAAAAAGTTAAAAACTTCTTCTCACTGTTTATTCCGAAGAAGGATTTCTTTTTTACCCCAATACTGGTCGACCTCAACATCCTGATTTTTATAATCATGGTCATCTGCGGTGCAGATTTCATTTCGCCAAGTTCAGAAATTCTGATTAACTGGGGAGCCAACTTCCGCCCGCTGATCTCTATCGGCCAATATTGGCGTTTAATAACCAACTGCTTTTTACACATCGGCATATTACACCTTCTTTTTAACATGTATGCATTACTATATGTTGGTGTATTGCTAGAACCCATGCTGGGCAAGAGCAAGTTTATTGCTGCCTATCTGTTAACCGGTATCGGAGCCAGCTTAGCCAGCACCTGGTGGCACGAGCAAACCATTAGTGCAGGTGCATCGGGTGCCATTTTTGGCCTATACGGCGTTTTCCTCGCCTTACTGACCACCGACCTGATTGAAAAGGAAACCAGAAAGGAATTATTAACGAGTATTGGTATTTTTGTGGTTTATAACCTTGCTTACGGCATGAAAGGCGGTATAGATAACGCTGCCCATATCGGCGGATTGGTTTCGGGCTTAGTGATGGGCTATGCTTTTACGCCAAGTTTAACGCAACCCGAAAGGCCATCACTTGGTATTATATCTATTGCTACATTGTGCGTAGTCATGCTTTTTTCATCTTTTGTTGTGATAAAGTCGATCCCGAATAAGGAAAGTTTAACTGAATACGATACAAGATTTAAACGTTTCAGAGTTTTGGAAACAATGGCACTTGACGTTTATTCGCTTAAGGCTGATACAAAAAAGGAAGATGCGCTATATGAGATCCGCGACCGCGGAATTTATTACTGGAATGAAAACATCAGTTTACTGGACAGTTTAGAGCAATTGAACCTTCCAACAATGGTTAGGGAGCGTGATAAGGTTTTAAAAGAATATTGTAATTTACGTATTAAGGCCTACGAGTTGATGTATAAAGCAGTTGATGAAAATACGCACAAATACGATGCTGATATTGCAAAAATAAACAAGCAGATCGAATCCGTACTTAAATCTTTTGAATAATGTAATTCGATTTATCGCCTGCCATTTTTAAATCGGCATGTGGATCTGATCATAACCGATGCCAATAAAAGCGTGGTCAACTCGGGGGTAGCCCTAAAACCATATAAGACAGATAAGTTGCATAAGCTCGATTCTTACTATGTGCTTAAATGCCTTATATGGTAAATTAACTCGATTGCCAAAGTACAAAGTGGTGTCTTCGTGCCTTAGTGGTAAAACAATCTAATTATTCCAGATAAACGGGGCCTGCTTTATAAACGCCTCCTCTGCTAACTGCTCTATAACAAACTGTGCAAGATTGGCCGCATTAATCTGATCGCCAGTGCAATTGATTAAACTCATACCAATTGGTGTTTGCTCATCAGTTTGTATAATAAGGGGCAGGCGGATTAAAGTCCATTCCAGATCACTTTGAGCCAAGATGTCATATTCTTCTTGTTTATTGGCAGTTGAAACGGGAAAATGATCGTACATCCATTGGGTAGCTAAGCGGGTCTTTTCGTCCTTATGATCTAAAGGAGTGTTTACATTCAAACCAGTAATAACGATATAACGCTTTAAGCCCATCGTTTCCATAGCGGTAATGATGTTTACCGTCGACCGGGTAAATATGGTTTTCTCACTGGCAGGATGACCTAAACCCAAGGCACTGATTACGATATCGCAACCTTTTATAAAATCATATACCGCCCTGCTGTCACCAACATCGCCTGTTGTAATGGTTAAAGCCGGATGATTGACCTTGATTTTTTCCGGATTCCTGACCAGGGCCTTTACCCGGAAGTTTTGCGCCAGCAGCGCTTTTAAAATATAAGTACCAGCTTTACCTGTAGCACCGATTAACGCAATTTTTAAATCTTGCATGATGTTCTCTTTATAAAATTTAGAAAATAATCTTTTAACCCTGTATCGGATGATAAGGGGAATACAGAACCAGGTTCTGTTAAGGGAAATATTTTATAAAGAGATTTTAATGAGACTAATATACGAAAAAATCGTCATTTCGATTGAGTAGTAATCCAGTACAGTATTCCGTCATCTCGACCTGAGCATAGCGGAGTGGAGAGATCTAAATTCAAAATCATCCCAATATAGATTTCTCGACGACTGCGTTGCACTTCGCTCGAAATGACGACCCCGGAAGAGGATGTCACGTATATTGATTTTTATACAATAAATTATCCCTCAGGGTGACGAACCGCAAGCGTGATCGTTAATTGCGAGAAAGCTTCGTCGTTCCTCCTCGCAATGACGGTTACTCAAAGGGGTTTAGATTTAATCCCTAAACTTCTTCATGAAGTTGCTTATGCTTTCTTCCAGGTTTCCATCGGCAAGGGCCTTAACAAAAGCGGTACCGATAATAGCCCCATTGGCATAACTACAGGCTTTATCGAAAGTTTGTTTATCGCTGATCCCGAAACCGATCATGGTTGGGTTTTTCAGGTTCATGGCTTTAATGCGGCTAAAATAAGCTTCGGTGGTATTACCCACTTCTAAATTTTTACCGGTAGTGGCTGATGATGAAAGCAGGTAAATAAAGCTGTTGGTTAGCCCGTCAATTTTATGGATGCGTTCTTCAGCCGTTTGTGGTGTAATCAGGAATACATTGCTCAGGTTGTGTTTTTCAAAATAATCCTGGTAAAATTCTTCGTACTCTGCTATTGGCAAATCGGGTACAATACAACCATCTACCCCTACTTCGGCACAGGCTTTACAAAAGTTTTCTACGCCAAACTGCAAAACCGGGTTTACGTAACCCATTAACAAAACCGGGATGCTTACGTGTTTACGCAAATCTTTCAACTGTTCGAAAAGCACCTTAAGTGTCATGCCCTGATCTAAAGCTTGCTTGCTGCTGGCCTGGATCACCGGTCCGTCGGCAACAGGATCTGAATACGGAAAGCCGATTTCCAGCAGATCAGCACCCGATTTTTGCAGTGCTTCAGCAATCTGGATGGTATCGCCCAAATTAGGGTAACCAGCGGTATAATAAATTGATAATATATTTTTCTTCTCCTGGAAGAGTTTTTTGATTCTGTTCATGTTTTTGAGATGTGAAATTGGAGATTGGAGATTTGAGAACCAGACAGGAAGTCTAATAGCTCATCTCTATTGTCTCCTATCTATAAGTTAAAATATTTAATGTACGTATCCAGGTCCTTATCGCCGCGGCCCGAAAGGCAAACCACTACATTTTCTCCGCCTTTAAACACCATTTTTTCCAGGTACGCCAATGCATGTGCACTTTCAATCGCCGGAATAATGCCTTCCAGTTTGGTGCACAATAGACCGGCTTCCAGGCTTTCATCATCGGTAATGGAAACGTACTGTCCCCTGCCAGTTTTAAACAGATGGGCATGTTGCGGACCAATGCCAGGGTAATCCAGTCCGGCAGAAACCGAATGCGGCTCCACCACCTGGCCATCTTCTGTTTGCATTAAGATGCTCCGGCTACCGTGTAAAACGCCCTCTTTACCCAGGTACGTGGTTGCGGCCGAGAATCCGCTTGAAACCCCTTTACCTGCAGCTTCTACAGCAATCAGTTTTACCTTTTCATCGTCCATAAAGTGGTAGAACATCCCCATAGCATTGCTGCCTCCCCCCACACAAGCCAATACGTAATCGGGCTGGTCGCTGCCAGTTTGCTCCAGTAATTGTTTTTTAGTTTCTTCTGAAATGATAGACTGGAAAATGGCTACCATATCGGGATAAGGGTGCGGCCCCACTACTGAACCAATGATATAATGCGTATCAACCGGGTTGTTAATCCAATCGCGCATGGCCTCGTTGGTGGCATCCTTTAATGTTTTACTGCCCGAACTTGCCGGAACCACCTTTGCCCCCAGCATTTTCATACGGGCCACGTTGGGTGCCTGGCGTTCAATATCGACCTCGCCCATGTAAATTACACACTCCAGGTTACGCAAAGCACAAACTGTAGCCGTAGCCACACCATGCTGGCCCGCACCGGTTTCGGCAATGATCCGTTTTTTGCCGAGCTTCTCAGCCAGTAAAATCTGCCCGATGGTATTGTTGATTTTATGCGCGCCGGTATGGTTTAGGTCTTCCCTTTTCAGGAAAATATTGGCGCCATACTTTTCAGAATACCTTTTGGCCAGGTATAGCGGCGAAGGGCGGCCAACATAGTCTTTCAACAGCTGATGAAACTCTTTCTGGAAATCAGGGTCAGCAATAATCTTTAAATAATTCTGACGCAGTTCTTCTACATTCGGATAAAGCATCTCCGGAATGTACGCGCCTCCAAAATCTCCGTAATATCCTTTTTCGTTTACTTTGTATTTCATATGTTTTCAACCAGTTGTCACATTGAGCCTGTCGAAATGCCCTCGAAAGTCCTTCGGCAAGCTCAGGATGACATTATTTTGTAGTCATTTCTTTAATAAATTCTTTAATTTTTGCTGCATCCTTAAGGCCAGGTTCCGTTTCGAACCGGCTATTAATATCAAGTGCATATAAACGACTGTCGTTTATGTTTTTAATGGCAGCGCTATGTTCCAAATCAATTCCACCGCTTAAAAAATAAGGCTTATTGTAGGTATACCGGTCTAAAACAGACCAGTTGAAGGTTTTACCCGATCCTCCATGCGCCTTGGTTTTGGTATCGAAAAGAAAATAATCTGTCGTTCCTAAATAAGCTTCCAAAGCCGAAAAATCAAAATCTTCGTCTATCCCAAAAGCCTTAATCACTTCAATGCCGGGGAAACTCGATTTTAACGCTGCTCCATATTCTGGCAACTCGCTTCCATGCAATTGAACGGCTTTTAACTTTAAGCTGCTTATTTTTTCTTTTACCTTTTCCAGGTCTTCGTTCACAAATACACCTGTTGTTTTAATTTCGGCAGGAATGTATTTAATCAATTCTGCAGAAACCTCGCTGATTAAACGTGGGGATTTTTCATAAAAGATAAAGCCCAGGTAATCGGGCTGAAGCTCAGCAACCGCAGCAATATTGGCGGCTAAACGCATACCACAAACCTTTAATTTTAGCATGCCAGTAATTGTTTAAAACTGTGTAAGGCCTTTTTACTCATCAGCGATTCTTCTGCTTCGTAATAGCAATCGGCAAATGAGCGTTCCGGTTTGATGGTCCGGATGGCCAATGCCGAATTACAAAGTACCACGTTGTTTTGTACATCGGTTGCCTCGCCATTTAATACATCCATAAATATTTTAGCCGACGATTCTACCGTATCGCCACCTTTTATCGCATCGGTCGATACTTTTTCGAAGCCCATATCACCAAGGGTTAAAATCTGCTCGCCTTTATTGCTGAAGGTTTTCACATCGCAGGTAAGCGAAATTTCGTCGTAACCTTCCAGTGCATGCACAATGGTATAGTTTTTATCCGTTTCCTGATATAAATACGCATACAGGCGGGCCAGCTCCAGGCTAAACACGCCTACCATCTGGTGTTTGGGCTGTCCGGGGTTAACCATTGGCCCCAGCATATTGAAAAAGGTTTTAACGCCCAGTTCTTTCCTGATCGGGGCTACAATTTTCATGGCCGGGTTAAAAAGCGGCGCGTGCAAAAAGCAAATGCCTGCCGCATCCAGGTTGCGTTTTAAAGTGGCTTCATCATTGGTAAAACGATAGCCCAGGTATTCCATCACGTTTGATGATCCGCAGCCCGAAGAAACACCGTAGTTACCATGTTTGGCTACATGGTGCCCTGCACCTGCTACCACAAATGAGGATAAGGTAGAAATGTTGAAGGTATCTTTGCCATCGCCGCCGGTACCGCAAAGGTCGATCAGTTCATAAGCAGAAAGGTCTACCTTTACGCACATATCCAGCATGGCATCTCTAAAGCCCTGTAATTCCTGTACGGTAATGTTGCGCATGGCATAGGCAGTGATAAAAGCGGCAATTTGCGAGGAATTAAAAGCACCTTCCGAAATGGAAATCAGGATGTTTTTGGCTTCTTCCCTGCTAAAACTTTTGTTCTCGAATAAATGGTTTAATATCTTTTTCATGTTTTGCATACATCTTACCGTCATACTGAACCGGGTTCAGCATCTTTCCCGCAGATGCTGAACTCAATTCAGCATCACGATTCCTCAAAAAATTTATCTGTAACAAGGTTCGTGTCTGCACGAACCATTTATTTAAACTCCGTTTAGTGAGGACGCGAAACGGGGCGTTGTTAAAAAAATATCACAAAAAAAGAGGATTGCTTTTTAGGCAATCCTCTTTATTGTGTATAAAATATTTTAAAATATATAACAACAGAAATGCCTAACGAATTTCGTTATGCCACCACCAATTGTTATTTAAGTTTTTAATTATCATGTTTGTATAAAGCAAATATTGATATACTTTTTTAATATTCCAAAATCTTTCTGAAAATATATGGTCTTTTTTAAAAGAAAAGTACAGTTTAACGATGATCTGGGTTTTGCATCAAATCCGGTAACCAAAAACCAGCGGATGATTAATCCCGATGGTTCGGCCAATATCGAGCGTACGGGCCTGCCCTGGTTTAAGTTCGACGATACCTATACCCGCCTGGTTACCATGAGCTGGCCCCGTTTCTTTCTCGTTATCCTGGTGGCCTACCTCCTGGTGAACACTTTTTTTGCCATTCTCTATAACCTCATCGGGATCGAAAATTTAGTCGGGGCAAATGGTATTACCCTGCGCGATCAGTTTTTCGATGCTTTTTTCTTTTCGGCGCAAACCATATCTACCGTAGGTTACGGTCACATTTCGCCGCAAGGCTTTATTACCAGTGTGCTGGCCGCTTTCGAAAGCATGCTTGGCCTATTGGCTTTTGCCCTTGCCACCGGTTTATTGTACGGCCGTTTTAGCCGCCCCACTTCGAAAGTGAGTTTCAGCAAGAAAATGGTCATTGCACCTTATCAGAATGGCCATGGCTTAATGTGCAGATTGGTTAATTTACGGCGCAACCAGCTTATTGAAGTGGAAGTGCAGATGGTGATGTCGTACAACGAAATTGTTGATGATAAACAGGTAAGGCGTTTTTACCCGCTTCAGCTGGAGCGCGATAAAATCAGCATCCTCTCCTTAAACTGGACGCTGGTGCATCCCATTACCGAAGACAGTCCGCTGTTCGAAAAATCGCTCATCGAATTGCAGCTGGCAGAAGTTGAGGTGTTTGTGATGTTAAAGGCTTTTGATGATACCTTTGCACAGACCATCCACACGCGAACCAGTTACCAGGACGAAGAAATTGAAATGGATGCCCGTTTCGAGAAAATGTATTACCATAACGAAGCCGGTAAAACGGTGATGGATTACAGTAAACTTGATGAGATTACAAAAATGGTATAGGGGCTTTTTGCTTTTGAACAGTTTTTTTGGAAAGCAATGGTCATACTCATCGGTCACTGCAGTCCCGTCATCCGCTGCAATCTTTTTGTTTACTGTTATTCCAGAGACACGAAGGAGCTGCAAGCTATGAAACAGGTGCTTCGTACCTCAGCATGACGGTCTATTGAAAGTTACTGCAATAAAAAGGATTTCCGCTGCTACCGGGTTTAGTGGTTAAAACTTCTGCAAAAAAGCCCCGCTACCGCGCTATACTTTTGCACAAAGCATCCACACGCGCACCAGCTACCAGGACGAAGAAATTGAAATGGATGCCCGTTTCGAGAAGGTGATGGATTACAGTAAACTCGACGAGATCACAAAAACGGTATAGGGGTCTTTTGTTTTTGAACAGATCTTAGTTTTTTGGAAAGCAATGGTCGTGCTCATCGGTCGCGACAGTCCCGTCATCCGCTGCAATCTTTTTGTTTGCTGTCATCCTGAGGCACGAAGGAGCTGCAAGCTATGAAACAGCTGCTTCGTACCTCAGCATGACGGTCTATTGAAAGTTACTGCAACAAAAAGGATTTCCGCTGCTACCGGGTTTAATGGTTAAAGCTTCTGCAAAAAAAGCCCGGCTACCGCATTAGGGCATTAAGATTGCCACGCTATAGCGATGTGTTTTGAATAAAATCCAGGATATCCTGATACAACCGGTTGCCTCCAAAAATCATCTGACTGATCATCGGGATATGGCTTTTCCCCTTAATTTCTTTCAGCTCAACCGGAACGCCATTGGCTTTGAGTTTTTCGTATAGCTTGGGCGTTTGTAATTTAATGGCACCATAAGTTTTAGCCCCATAAAAAAGCAGGTGCGGATTTTTAATCTGGTTTACATATCCCATCGGTGAAGCAGTTTTCCAAACGTTAGCCTGTTGGGTAAAGGTTCTGATGAAATCGAAATAATAGTGATCCTTTTCCGCAGTGGTTAAATACTCATACATATCCAGCCCGAAAGGATCGTTTAGGATAACGCCTTTAATCGGGTTCGCTATGCCTGCCTGCTTAAAATATTTGGGGTCGGCATTAATCAGCTCGGCCAGGTGCCCACCCGCCGAATGGCCCATTACAAAGATCTTACCGGGACTTGCCTGGTAACTGCTTATATTTTCGTGCACCCATTTTATTGCCAAAGCGCAATCATTGGCCATTTTTTCGTACTGCACGTTGGGAGCCAAAGGATAATTAATAATAACGGTAACCACACCTTTCCGTGCAAAATTACGGCCCAGCCACCAATAGGTTTCTTTCTTACCGCTGCTCCAGGAACCCCCATGGATGAAAACCAGTACCGGTTTATTGTTTAAACTATCATCGCGGTAAAATACATTCAATGTATTGGCTTCTTCGTGGTTACCTGCGTAGTTAATGTTTTTTACTTTTTTAACCTGAGCCGAAGTCAATAGGGTTTGAAACAGGAGCATAAATAAAAGCAGGGATTTAGGCATACAGCAGTTAATTATCGAAATAGTAAATAAACGAAATTGTTAAAAGCGTGGATTTTTAGTACAGTACCGAGAAGAGAGAAGTATCAAGTATCAAGTATCAAAACAGATTAAACTGTATCATAAGCGCTCACACATAACCTTAAACCCTACACCTTAAGCCCTAAACCCTATACCTGAAGCCTTTCTACCCTTTAATCAACGGATTTTTCTCCTTCGCAAACAAATCAAAAACCTTTTTATCTACAAAAGCCGGGAAGAGTTTATTCATCCATACCGCCAGTTTGCCTTGCCTGGTCATGACCAAAGTGCGTTTACGCTCTTCAATACCATCGGCAATAATACTGGCCACTTCTTCTGACGACATCATTTTACCTTCATCCATGCTGGTTTCGCCGTGGGCTGCACCATCTTTTGATAGGGCCGTTACACGTATATTGGAAGCGGTAAAGCCCGGGCAGGCTACCATGACATGCACCCCGGTTTTAAGCAACTCGGTACGCAACGACTCCATAAAACCGTTCATGGCAAACTTAGAAGCCGAATAACCTGTACGGCCCGGTAAACCACGGTAACCTGCGATTGATGATACACCTACCACGGTTCCTTTGGTTTTTAAAATTTCGGGCAGCGCATATTTGGTGCAATATACTGTTCCCCAGAAATTCACATCCATCAGGTTTTTCAGCACTGATAAATCCAGCTCGTTAAACAGGGCCCGCATCGATAAACCGGCATTATTAACCAGGATATCGATTCTTTGAAAGGAAACAAGCGTTTGTTTAATAATTAATTCGCAATCAGCTTCTTTACTCACATCGGCCTGTACGGCAACCGCCCTGATGCCATATTTCTTTTCTAAATCGGCAGTAATTTCGCAAAGGGTAACGTATTGACGGGCTGCCAGAACCAGATTGGCACCACGCCTGGCAAATTCTTCGGCACAGGCTTTTCCGATTCCGCTTGATGCGCCTGTAATGATGATTACTTTATCTTTTAAGTTCATTTAGTATTATCATATTGAGTAGTAAGTATGGGTAGCAGGTGGTAAGTTTACAGTAATGAGTATCGAGTATCTAGATGTATGCGGTTAATTTATGCCCTGATACTTGCCACTCAATACCCGTTTATTTCATCATCGCAGTTTCATAAGGTACACGGGTTACAATTGAGCGGCCAAGGGTAATTTCATCGGCATATTCGAGTTCGCCACCAAAAGCAATTCCACGTGCAATAGTGGTAACCGGCACATTAAATTCTTTCAGCCTTTTATAGAGGTAGAATAAAGTGGTATCGCCTTCCATATTGGGACTTAAAGCTAAAATAATTTCTTTAATACCGCCTGCTGCAACACGGGTTACCAAACCATCAATAAACAAATCAGAAGGGCCTATTCCATCCATCGGCGAAATTAAACCACCCAAAACATGGTAAACGCCAAAATACTGTCCGGTATTTTCGATCGCCATTACATCACGTGTATCTTCCACCACACAAATGGTTTCTTTATCACGTTTATGCGAAGTACAGATTTCGCAGACTGCATAATCAGAAATATTGTGGCAGGTTGTGCAGTGTTTAATATGTTGTTTAAGTTTAATAAATGTATTGCCAAACTGGTTTACCTCCTCCTGCTCTTTGTTTAAGAGATGCAGCACCAGGCGTAAAGCAGTTTTTTGTCCTACACCGGGCAGTTTCGAAAACTCGTTTACTGCATCTTCGAGTAGTTTGGATGAAAAATTCATAGTACAAAAATAGGTAAAATGGTTCATTGGTTCAATAGTCATTGGTTCATTGGTCATTGGTAACTGTAGACTGCTAATTGGTTATTGGTTCAATAGTCATCAGTTCATTGGTTCAATGGTTGATGGTATGGCTATCCGATAGTTTATTGGTTATTGGCTCAGTTGTTAATTGGTCATTGGCCCATCAATAACTGTAAACTGTTAACTGGTTATCGGTCATCAGTTCATTGGTAACTGCAAATGGTCAGCTGAAAACTGCAAATAATTTATTGGGTGTGCAAACTTCAGACTCGGGACTTCCGACTGCGGACTTTGGACTGAATATATTGCTTCATTTAATAGTTTTCTTTACATTTATCAGCTTAAAACAAAACTATGTCACCAACCATCCTCTTGTGTTTTCTAATTGGCTACTTCCTGTTACTGATTATTATTTCGTTTGTAACCTCTCAAAAATCGTCAGATAATAATACTTTTTTTGTTGCCAACAGGAACTCTAAATGGTACCTGGTGGCCTTCGGAATGATTGGGACAGCACTTTCGGGGGTAACTTTTATATCGGTACCGGGCGAGGTTGGTGCTCCGGCCGGAAACCAGTTCCAATATTTTCAGTTTGTATTGGGCAATGCGGTTGGCTTTATCGTTATTGCCACCGTTTTATTACCGTTGTACTACCGGATGAATTTAACTTCCATTTACAGCTACATTGAAAAACGGCTGGGCCATTACAGTTACAAAACCGCTGCTTCTATATTTTTATTAAGCAGAACACTCGGATCGGCTACACGTTTGTATCTCGTTGTAATTGTACTACAGCGCTTTATATTCGATAATTATGGCATTCCGTTTTGGTTAACGGTTTTAATTTCTTTAGCCTTAATCTGGTCGTATACTTTTAAAGGCGGGTTAAAAACCATTATTATTACCGATACCCTGCAAACATTCTTTTTAGTTTTATCGGTTTTTTTAACCATTTATTTCATCTGCAATCGCCTCAATTTCAGCATTCCACAGGCCTTTGAAACCGTAAAAAACAGCAGTTACTCTAAAATATTCTTTCTGGATGATTTCCTTACCAACAAGTTCTATTTCAGCAAACAGTTTATCGGTGGTATTTTCGTAACCATCGCCATGACCGGGCTCGACCAGGACCTGATGCAGAAAAACCTGAGCATGAGTACCATCAAAGAAGCACAGAAAAACATGTTTACCTTTACCGGTGTATTTGTAATTTTAAATGTTTTCTTTTTAAGTGTAGGTGCATTATTATACATCTACGCCAGCAAAAACGGTATCGATATTCCCTTAGATCATGTAACAGGTAAACCACGCACCGATTTATTGTTCCCTGAGATTGCATTGAATAACCTGGGGGCTGTTCCGGCCATTATTTTTATGCTGGGTTTAACGGCGGCTACGTTTGCCACAACCGATTCGGCCTTAACAGCCCTCACCACTTCTTTCTGTGTCGACTTTTTAGGCATGGATAAGGCCAAAAACATTGACGAAAAAACAGCCGTTAAAAAGCGCCATACGGTGCATATAGCCTTTTCGGTGTTAATGTTCCTGGTGATTATTGTGATTAATGCATTGAACAGTTCATCGGTAGTGAGTTTAATTTTCACCATTGCTTCTTACACCTACGGGCCGCTTTTAGGCTTGTACAGTTTTGGATTGTTTGTAAAAAAACGCGGACTTCGCGATAAATTAGTACCGATAGTTTGCATATTATCGCCTTTTTTATGTTACTTGCTTGCAAGCAATTCGACCGCAATATTGGGCGGATATGTTTTTAGTGTTGAACTGATTTTAATTAACGGTTTAATCACATTTATAGGTTTGTTGTTCATCAGCAAAAAAACTGATGCGCAGACAAAATTTTAATTTTAGAATAACAGTATATGACGAGTGAAGAAAAAATTAGAAGTGCTTTTGAGAACAAAGACTGGCAGGAAATTAAAGTAACTGATTCCTGGCAAATTTTTAAAATTATGGCCGAATTTGTAGATGGCTTTGAAAAGCTGGCTAAAATTGGTCCATGTGTTACCATTTACGGGTCGGCACGCACCGCCCAAACACACCGCTATTACCAACTGGCAGAGCAGTGCGGCAAATTATTAACCGATCGTGGTTACGGAGTGATTACCGGTGGCGGACCAGGTATTATGGAAGCCGGTAACAAAGGGGCGCATACCAACGGCGGTAAATCGGTAGGTTTAAACATCGAGCTGCCTTTTGAGCAGTTCCACAATAAATATATCGACCATAATAAACTATTGGAATTCGATTACTTTTTTGTGCGCAAAGTGATGTTCATGAAATACAGCCAGGGTTTTGTGGTTTTACCAGGTGGTTTTGGTACCATGGACGAGCTTTTCGAAGCCTTAACGCTGATTCAAACAGGTAAAATTGCCCGTTTCCCGATTGTATTGCTGGGGGTTGATTACTGGAGCGGGCTAATTGACTGGATTAAAAATACGATGCTGCAAAAAGAGCATAATATCCACGAAGAAGACTTAAACCTTTTCAGACTGGTAGATACCGCCGAAGAAGCCGCAGAACATATCTTCCGTTTCTATGATAAGTATGTGCTGAAACCGAATTTCTAGGTTATTTCATTGGTTCATTGGTTCATTGGTAATTGGTAATTACTCATTGGTCATTAGTCAATGGTTTATTGGTATTTGGTTCATTGGTCATTAATATTCCAGGATGTTACTGCTAACTGCCAACAAAAAAGTGCTTATAAACAATAAGCACTTTTTTTATGTAACAACAGGAAGAAAATGTTATCTAAAGTAAAAACGCAATTAAGATGTCGAAATTTATCAACTGGAAGAACGATTGGTTCAGCAGGAACTTTCAGCTCTTTGTAGATGGTGCCCAAAAAGGCATGATCACTTTTAGTGCCTGGAGAAGCAATGCTGAAAGCATGTTCGAAGATAAAAACTACCAGTTTGTAAATGAAAATTTTTGGCAATCGAGAACGAAAGTTATCGACCGGAAAACCAATGAGGTGGCTGCCATTATTACTTACGATAGTTGGAAGTCGAAAGCGGTTATCAGTTTAAATAACGGCGAGCAGTATGAATGGAAATCGACAGGCATGTGGAAGAGGCAGTTTACAATAAGCAATGATAAAGATGCGCACATCATGTACAGCTCAGGCAGCAATAGCGGGTCTATATCTTCTGATACAGATAATGAACTATTAATTATTGCCGGTTTGTTTATTAAACAGATATACAACAACCGTGCAGCTATAATTATTGCCTGCATCGTTCCGATTATTACGACATCAACACTACATCATTAATTGCAGATTAAATCCTTTTGTGAGATGGAACAGGTATTAAATTGGAGAAAAGGTTTATTTGATAGTAACTATCAGGTAATCGGTAATGGCTATTTAAAGTTTTCGTTGAATTTTGGCTCATGGAAAAATTCAGCTATTGCCACTACACAATCAGGGATCTACCTTTTAAAAAGTGAAGGCTTTTCAAAACCTGAGACCCGCATTTTAAATAACCAGAACGAAACGCTGGCTACTATTACCTACGATTGGCTGGGATTTAAGGCCAGGGTTGTTTTTGCATCAGGCGAAACTTTCGACTGGCGTTACCAGAACAGCTGGCTAAGCCGCTGGTCGCTTAATAACCTTAAAGATAAACAGATCCTATTCAGCTCATCGGCCGGAAACGGCAATATCCACAGCAATACAGATGATGACATGCTCATATTTACCGGACTTTTTATCCGCGAGTATTATTCGAGGTTATTGTTTGGACTGATCATTTTAGTGATTATCCTCTTTAGCTGCAGAAATATTTTTTAGGCAACACCCTAATGTTATTAAGTTAAATTACGCCTGCTTGTGCCAAGAGTTTACCTTAATGACACTGGACAACCCTTGCATACAAAGTTTAACCTAAAATCTCTTGTATTTTCTCGGTTGGACGGGCAATAACTGCATGATCGCCAGCAATTACAATCGGTCGCTCAATCAATATAGGATATTTAACCATGGCTTCAATCCATTCTTCATCAGTCAGGGTTTTGCCTTTGTAATGTTCAACAAAAACCTTTTCGCCTTTGCGGATCAAATCTGATGGTTTAATGCCCAGCTTGCGAATAATTTCTTTCAGTTCGCCCTTATTAGGCGGACTTTCTAAATAATAAACGACCTCAAAGGCCTTCCCACTATTTTCTAATTCGGTTAAAGCACTACGGCTTTTGCTGCACCTGTTATTGTGATAAATGGTGATCATTTTCGATATTTGTTTATAATCCGCTTACTCCACCGCTCACCACCAGTTTCATGGCATCGGCAGCGGTCATTTTTAAATCAGTAACCTTATTGCGCTGTACAATACACAGCTGGCCTGCAAATGAGTAGGAAAGCGGAAAATAAACCGCTACTTCATCGGGTAAATCCAGTTTGTTTAAATCGTTCTGCGTTAAAAAACCAATCTTCTTTAAACCGCCTTCTACCTCAACCAATACGGGATGGTTAAATTTTTTTTCGTCGCCCACAAAGGCTTCGGTTAAATCTTTTATAGAAGAATAGATGAAATTAAGCAAAGGTAACCTGTGCATCATCCGCTGAAACCAGTTGTACATGGGTTCGGTAACCAAATTGGTTACAAAAATACCTGCCAGTAAAATAATGGTCACAACGGTAAGCAAACCCAGGCCGGGTATGTTCCTGCTTTCGCCGGTAAGCGGATTAACACCAAATATATTCTTTACGTTTAACCAGCTATCAACGGTTGTAACTGCCCAAACCACAATAAAAACACTTACGGCTATGGGTACAACAATTAATAAACCTTTAATCAGATAGTTTAAAATAGCTTTCCCAACTTTATTCATGTTGCAAATTTAGCATTTTTTTTAGTTCATTAGCCATTGGTCCATTAGTTCATTGGCGCAGGGCGTATACGGTGCAACCGCCCGTACCATGACCAGCTCATTACCAATTGTTTATATAAAAACTGCTGTAAACAATCTGCCGCACCATAACTCAATGAACCACTGAGCAACAAGTCAATAGGCGATTTACTATACTAATGACCAATAAACGAATGACCAGTGAACCAATAGGCAATCTGCCATACTAATGACCAATGAACGAATGGCAAGTGAACCATTAGGCAATCTGCCATACTAATGACCAATGAACTAATGACCAGTGAACCAATAGGCAATCTGCCATACTAATGACCAATAAACGAATGACCAGTGAACCAATAGGCAATCTGCCATACTAATGACCCATAAACGAATGACCAGTGAACCAATAGGCAATCTGCCATACTAATGACTAATAAACGAATGACCAGTGAACCATTAGGCAATCTGCCATACTAATGACCAATGAACGAATAACCAGTGAACCATTAGGCAATCTGCCATACTAATGACCAATGAACCAGTGAACCATTAGACGATTTACCATACTCATGACCAATGAACCAGTGAACTAATGACTATTGAACTTATTCATAGAAATAAACCCTTTTAACCCTTTGCGAAATATTAGTCAGGATTTCATAAGGGATAGTATCAATATCTTTGGCGAGCTGCATAATGGTATGCTCCTGATTAAAAACAATAGCCTCGTCGCCCGGTTTTACGTCGATTCCTGTCACATCCAGCATGGTCATATCCATACAGATGGAGCCTATTACCGGCACTAAATGCCCATTTACAAGCATTTTACCTACTCCATTACCAAAGTACCTCGTATAACCATCGGCATAGCCAATTTTTACAGTGGCTATTTTTCCTCCGTTTGGCATGATGCCTTTTCTGCTATAGCCTACGGTTTCGCCGGGTTGCAGGTTTTTTACCTGGGTAACGGTTGTTTTAAGTACCATAACGGTTTGCAGTCCGCGGTTATTGGCCAAAGCAGCATCGAAGCCATACAGGCCAATTCCCAAACGTACCATATCCATCTGGGCTTCGGGCCATCGTGAGATGCCTGAAGTGTTAGAAATATGCAGTAATGGTTTATAGCCTAAATTGTTAACTAATTGATGGGCAATGATTTTAAATTTATCGATCTGTTGCCGGGTAAATCCATCGTGCGCTGCTGCATCGCTTGCCACCAGGTGAGAAAAAATACTCTGTACTTTTACCCTTGCCGAATCTTTTAACAAGTCCAATAAGGCATCAATTTCAGATTGATCGAAACCTAAACGGTGCATGCCACTGTCGATTTTAATGTGGATCGGGTAATCGAAGTCGTAATCCGATAGCGCATTTAAAAAACTGTTCAGAATTTCTAAACTGTAAATTTCGGGTTCGAGCCTGTGCCTGATAATGGCTTCGAAAGCCGATTCCTCCGGACTCATCACCATAATGGGCAGTGTAATGCCAGCTTTGCGTAATGCAATACCCTCATCGGCATAAGCTACTGCAAGATAATCTACCTTATGGAACTGCAATAAATTAGCAATTTCGAAACTGCCACTTCCATATGAAAAAGCTTTAACCATGGCCATGATCTTAACACCCGGCTTAATTTTAGAACGGTAAAACTGCAGGTTGCCCACCATCGCATTCAGGTCAATTTCCAAAACCGTATCGTGTATTTTTTGGGTAAGCAGTTTACTGATCCGGCCAAACCCGAAGCGCCTCGCCCCTTTTACCAATATGGTTTCGTGACTAAACTGTAAACCCGGAAAAGCTTCTACAAATGCATTGGTATCATCAAAAAATTGGGTTTCGAACCTGAAAAGATCAGCATACCGCGAAATATGCGTTCCGATACCGATTAAACGGTTTACCTTTTTTTGGGTAAGTAACTCCGCAATTTCGGTATATAAATCAAGATCATCCCTTCCGGTTTCAAATAATTCAGATAGGATAACGGTTTTTTTAGGATGCTGGTTCTGCTGATTTAAAAAATCGAGCGCAATGGCCAGAGAAGAGATATCGGCACTGTATGAATCGTCGATAATGGAACACTGGTTGATCCCATTTTTCAGTTCGAGTCGCATACTTACATGGCTTAGTTTTTCCAAACGTGCATCGGCCTGTTCGGGGGTATAACCCAAAGCCAACAAAGTTGCCCAGCAGATCATGCCGTTTTCTATTGAGGCTTTATCTTTAAAAGGCAGCATGCACGCTATTTCGGTATTTTGATAGATAGCCCTTAGGTAGCAGTTGCCTTCGATGGGTTCGACAGTCGTGATCTGCAAGTCTGCAAACTGCTTACTGCTCCAACTAAATTTTTTCTTACCGGGCAAATCTTTTGCACTTACCTCTGTTACATATTCGGGTGAATAAATGAATAAATCAGCATTTTTAAAAAGTTTCAACTTTTCGGTAAGCTTTTCTTTTTTAGAACTGAATCCTTCGGCATGCGCTTCGCCGATATTGGTTAAGATCCCTATTTCAGGCTGAATAATATCTGCCAGGCGCTGCATTTCGTTCACGGCAGAAATACCAGCTTCAAAAATCCCCAGGGTATGATCGGCCTCAATCTGCCACACCGAAAGCGGTACACCAATTTGCGAGTTGTAACTTTTAGGACTTTTAACAATGTTAAAATCGGCAGCCAAAAGCTGATAAAGCCATTCCTTTACAATTGTTTTCCCATTACTTCCTGTAATGCCTATGGTTTTAAAATGAAACTGATTCCTATGGTAAATGCCCAGTTGCTGTAAGGCTGCCAAAACATCATTAACCAGTAAAAAATTACAATCGGGATATTGATTTACGTACTTAGCTTCGCTGATCACAAAATTGCGGATATCCCTGGCATAAGCATCTTTTATAAATTCATGCCCATTGCGGTGTGAAGACAAAGCAAAAAACAAAGAATTTTCTGGTACCAAAACTGAACGGCTATCAATTACCAGGTATTGAATAACAACCTCTCTGTCAATTAATTTTGAATCAGCATTTAAAATTTCGGCTATTTTGGCAATGGTATATATTGGGTTTTGCATGGTATTATATTCAGAAAAATACGGTAATCGCTTTTATTTTTACGAATTTCAGTAATTAATTATGAAAAGCAGTAAACAAGACGCAGTATTATTGGATAAAAAACAAGCTTTGGCCAAAGCCGAAAATTTTTGTGTTTACCAGGAGCGGTCGCAACAGGAAGTACGTTATAAACTGGTAGAATGGGGTATGCGTGGTGAGGAGCTGGAAGAAATCATCACCGAACTGATTGTAAACAATTTTTTAAATGAAGAGCGTTTTGCCAAAAGTTATGTATCTGGCAAATTTAACATCAAACATTGGGGAAGGGTTAAAATTAAACAGGGTTTAAAACTGAAAGGCGTGCCTGATAAAATTTTACAAAAGGCAATTTACAGTATTGACGAGGATGATTATTTACTGAAGATAGAGAGATTAGCACTAAAAAAAGCTGAAAGCCTCTCCGAAAATGATCCGTTTAAAAGAAAAAATAAGCTGATGAGCTACCTTCAGGCAAAAGGTTTCGAAACTGATTTAATTTTACTTGCGCTGAAAGCCAGCAATTTAAATTAAATATTAATTTTTTAACAAGAAATTCCTTGACAGATATATAAATCTGCCTATATTTGCATCACCAAAACGAAACAACAACAACAGTTTTGTTTATGCGAAAGTAGCTCAGTTGGTAGAGCACGACCTTGCCAAGGTCGGGGTCGCGAGTTCGAATCTCGTCTTTCGCTCTAAATGCTTTCTTAACAGAAAGCATTTTATTTAAAAGGTGAACACCTGCTCAGATGGTGGAACTGGTAGACACGCAGGACTTAAAATCCTGTGCCCTCAACAGGCGTGCGGGTTCGATTCCCGCTCTGAGTACAACAAAAGAATCGAACAAAAAGCCTTGATGAAAATCGAGGCTTTTTTTGTTTTACCCCCGTTCTAAGACACAATCTTAAAACCATATAAGCAATATAAGGCCACATAAGCCTAACTGTGCTACAGTTCAATAGCCCTCTTATGCAATGAGGGCCATGAAACTAAAATTTAAGTGGTTACGTAATCGAATGCTTTAAATTTTTGAAAAACATTAGCGGCACAGCCCAGCAAGCCTGCTTTATTACCCAATTTGGCCGGAACAACTAATGAATGTATAGAAGATACCGGTACGGCCAATGTTTTGATTCTTCGCTCTATTTCCCTGGTGTAAAAAGCTCCGGCTTCACTGATGCCTCCTCCTATTACAATTTTTTCGGGACTAAAAATGTTAATAAAACTGGTTATTCCTGTAGCCAGGTAATCGAAATGTAATTCCATTGCTTTTACTGCATACTCTTCTCCTGCCAGGTACTTATCTATAATGTACCGGCCATCAACCTCGTCTGTTTGGGGTATACCCGGATGAATAAACTGGTAGTGTTTCAATAATGCTGTTACCGAAGCGTAGGCTTCCAAACATCCTTTTAAACCACACGCACAGGCTAATCCATTGTGCTGTATAATAATATGCCCTAATTCTGTTCCCCTGTTTCTAAAACCGCCATACAACTTATTGTCAATCATAATCGCCCCCCCTATCCCTGTACCAACAGTAAGAAAAACCACATCGCTACAGTCTTTGGCGGCACCATAGGTCATTTCGCCAAGTCCCATTAAATTGGCATCATTGTCCATGATAATATTATAACGGGTTACATCCTGCAAAATTTCCCCAAGGGCCAGTTGTTTAAATCCTGGCAAATTATCTGCACCGGCAATAATTTTATTGTTGTATATCGTACCCGGAAATCCTATTCCAACACCCAGAATAGGTTGTTTAACCTTCGAAGCGCAGGTTTGGATGGCCTCCACAATCAGTGCAATAATTGCACCCTGCGTTTTTGCTTTTTTCAGCGGAATTAATGTGGAATATAAAATTTCACCCTGCTGGTTTACTACACCGCATTTGAGCGATGAGCCACCAACATCAATTCCAATCGCATAAGATTGATCTACGTTGGTATGGTTTAAAGTTATCATTTGTTTAGGTTTTGGTCTTAGTTATTCTGGTCTGCCTGCCATTTAACAATTATAAAACAATTATTAACAAATATCAAAGATTCAAACCTGAACGCGATGAAAAAAGCCTTTGAGGTCAAACACCCTTAGCTGACTTCCTACTTATTTTCTTTGTGGTAAAAAATTATCTTATTGATCCCCGTAAAACAGGCTACAGTATAACATTCAATATCTGCGGTCTATCGGTTTGTGTCGCACCTTACCGAATGGATCTGCTGCTTTCATTTTTATATAATGATTGCCTTTCAAAACACAACAGCGCCATTATTATGAATAACCGTTTAAGTTTATCATCCTCATTTTTAACCAATAATCAGTTTAGCACATTTTTTTTATTTTATTTTTTTGCATTGAAAAGTTTAATTTCTATATTTGCAACCCCAAAGGAACACAGCGAATGTGTAAATTTTGCGAAAGTAGCTCAGTTGGTAGAGCACGACCTTGCCAAGGTCGGGGTCGCGAGTTCGAATCTCGTCTTTCGCTCCACGATGCCTTCCTACCAGAAGGCATTTTTAATTAGGTAACCCGATGGAAATCGGGAAGAACTAAGGCTCAGATGGTGGAACTGGTAGACACGCAGGACTTAAAATCCTGTGCCCTCAACAGGCGTGCGGGTTCGATTCCCGCTCTGAGTACTTAAAGAAACGACCAGAATTGGTCGTTTCTTTTTTTATACCCCTGCCTAATTATTTTCTTCATCCTTATTTTAAGAAATAGATTTTAAGATATAGACCGATAAACCATCTATTCACATCGGCTTATTAATTAATCGCATTAAGATTAATTACCACATCATTAAGCTTTTACATTACCTTATTAAAAATAATTTATTAAATTGCCTTTATCTATTTAAATCTATCTTAATGAAACACTCAATCTCTTGCATCATCATTGATGATGATCCTACTGCAATTAATATTTTACAAGATCATATTGCGGAAATGCCAAGGCTAAAAATCCACCGTACCTTCACAAAACCGGTAGAGGCCTTAAGCGAAATTAGCGCAGAAAGTAATAAACAGCTGATCTTTTTAGATATCGATATGCCTGCTATTTCAGGCCTACGACTCGCCGATATCCTAAAACCTAAATCACATAATATTATTTTTACAACTTCCTACCCGGAATTTGCATTGGATGCTTTTAAAGTCAGGGCAAAACACTACCTGTTAAAACCTTTCAATATAGGCGATTTTGCAGAAGTAGTTAATGAGGTACTTTCAGAATATTACGATGCACAAAGTCTTGTAAGAGAAAATGAGGAAGCATTTTTCCTGCGCACAAATGGCGAACGTGGCAGGCTTACCAAAGTACTCAAAAAAGATATCATCTATCTCCAGGGTTCAAACAACCATGTGCACATTTACACACCAACAAACGATTATTCGGTATATATGACCATTAAAGAAATGGAGGAAAAACTCCGGGAAAATGAGCATTTCTACCGCGTTCATAAATCATACATGATTAACACCTCCTTTGTAAAGGAAATTAATGGGCACAAAATCGACCTTGGAAAGTACGAAGTGCTCATGACCCCACAATATAAAGAGGCATTTATGAATTATATTGAAAGCCAAACCCTTATCTCAAAACGATTAAGGGATTGACATTTGCAAATCTGAATGAGTCGTAAGTGTTGTAATAACGGTCATTGTACTTGTAGTTGGATCACTTTTTTGAAAGCGCAAGCTTGCTGCTTTTTGTGAACGGAAAACAAACGCAGTTTTCCGGGTCGATTTTAAGTCTGTAATTCTTTTCATAGACGAAAATTAGCAGCATCAAAACCGCTGAAAGACCACATTACGTAAAGCAATTATTGACTGTTGTGAAACCGCATTTTAACCTGAAAACAAAATGAAAAACTGGCTAAAAAATTACCGCTGGCATATTATCGCATGGGCTACTTTCATTCTTTATGAATATATACTGATCTCATTAATCCTTAAAATAAATGCCTCTGTATTAAACTATTGTATCCACTACATTATCAATATAGCGCTATTCTATATCCACGCTGAACTGGTATTAGGAAAAGGTTTAAAACCACAAAAACCTGTTTATCTGAGTATAATTATATTAACAATACTTGAAATAGGTTTATATACTGCCACCGTATACCTTACAGACAGATTTCTTTCAAAAGCCACAATAGTTTCTATTGACAAGCTTACGGTTACAGACTGGAAATTTATGTCTTCAACACTTTGGCGGGGAATCTATTTCCTGTTGTTCTCAACAGCTTATTACTTTATTAAAAGTTATTTCCAACAGAAACACAGAACAACAAAACTTGAAAAAGAAGCAATCGAGGAAATGTTAAAACAAAAGCAAATAACGCTCGAATTGGCTAATGCCAAAAATGCCTATCTCAAAGCGCAGATCAATCCACATTTCTTGTTTAACACTTTAACCTATATCTACAACAGTACACATAAGACTGAACCCCGGGCTGCAGAAGCCGTACGGTACCTCTCAAAACTGATGCGTTACGCACTGGAATGTGAACATGGTCCGGAAATTATGCCTTTGGAAGCCGAGATCAGACAGGTAGAAAACCTGCTCCAGCTTTGCAGAATAAAGCAGCCTGATTTATTTATGGATTTTATTTATGATCAGAAAATCGAATCGACCGAGGTAATTCCATTACTTTTACTTACCCTAACCGAAAACATGGTTAAACATGGAAACCTCAGCCAGCCCGAAGATCCCGGAAAAATTATAGTAAAATTGCAGGAAAGGCTCTTTAGTATTCAGACAAGTAACCTGATTAACACAGGCCTGAATGATACAGGTTTCCATACTGGCCTTGAAAACATTCGGCAAAGATTACTTCACACCTATGCAGAAAAAGCACAACTCTCTTTTGGCAAAAGAGGCAAGTATTTTGAAGTATTAATTATCATCAACTTACATGAGGCCTGTTAATTTTTATACCACGTTTTAGTACCTAAACACGAACTCTATATGGATTTCAATTAACTTATTAATATTAATTAGCTTACACCTCTTTGTCTTAGGCCCACCTTCAAAATCAATTGGTAAATTGGATAGACCAATTTGTTGATTTGGTTTTCTTAAATACTAATATCTTTCCGGACAATTCAAAGCTTGCAGTGGCAGCGGGCTATTTATAATACCCCAGTTACCGTTTTCTTAATATCTAAGCAATTAGCCCAAAGCGGAAACACGTTGAGTGGCTACCCTCGTAAACATATGCAGATCAAACGTTTGCGCAGTCTTTTTAATTTTATTTCAATGTAATTATAAATACATTGTATTGACATTTTAAACAGACTTATGTCATTTAGGTTAGGTTTAAACTGGCTAACTAAACAGTACTGCAACAAATTATTACCGTAATCAATTAATAGAATACGGCTAACTGTAAACAAATATTGACTAAAACCTAAAAAATGAAAAAAAAATTATTACTCTTAACCGCTTCGGCGATTGTAGGTCTTTCAGCCTGTAAAAAAACGGCTGTATTAAAAGAAGAAATTGTAAACAGCAAAAAAAACATGAGTGCTTCCAGCATACAATCTCTCACTCAAACCAATGTTTTTAATGTTACAGAAAAAATTAGTGCATCAATTGAGAGAGATCGCTTAAAAAATGGATACTATTTAACCGATTTTACTGCAACTGGTTTATACATGGCTCCAGGTGCTACTTTAGATATCACCGTAGAACAAACCACAGGAACCCGCCTGCCAAAATTATTAATTGGTACTTATTCTAGATATGGCACCTGGAACACCCAGCCCACATCCGTACAGTTAACAGCGGGTACCAATACCATTACCAATGCTGTTGGCGGCTTATTATGGATCAGGTACACCAATTCTACAACCGGCTCTACCGCTAAAGTAACTTTTAATAGCGGTTATCAATACGCTCCATATTACAAACTTGGTGTAACCACCAATTCAGACTGGATTAATCAATTACAAACATACACTACTCCTGATGTTGTTTTAGAGGGTACAAATTGCTTTATTGTGGTATCGAGAACTAAGGCGATACAATACCAGGCAGAAGATCAGCATGCTATATTAAACAAAATTACACAGGTTATTGCGCTGGAGGATGATTTGAACGGCTTAGATAACTCCTTGCCTGCACATGCAAAAAATGTGCATACTTATCTTTTAACGCAACACGAAGATCCGGCCTATTACTTTTTTGCTTACGATTACCGCACGGCTTATATCACCTCAGATGTTAATGCAATTTTAACATTAAGCGCAGTGGGTACCAATGGCTGGGGCTTATGGCACGAACTGGGCCACCAACACCAAATGATGTGGCGCTGGGGTGCTCTGGGTGAGGTTTCGGTAAATCTTTACAGTTTATATGTGCAGCGTACCCTTACCCCTTCTATCAACAGGTTGGTAAACGATGGTGTGTGGCCAAAAGCTTTTACCTATTTAGGAAAACCTGCAGGCACCAAAGATTACAACGGATCAACAAGTTATGCCAATCCTTTAACCGATCTGTTTATCAGGCTCTGCATGTTTCAACAATTAACCCTAGCCTACGGTGATAATTTTTATAGAACCCTGGCAAAGGATATGCGTGTTGAAAATCCAACCTTGGCCAATGATGATGCCAGAATGCGTTATTTCATGCTGAAAGCTTGTAGTATATCGGGTAAAAACTTAAGTACTTTCTTTCAAAAATGGGGATTGAATTTATCTACTTCAGCAGCTACAACTCAAATATATGCAGACATGGCAGCATTAGGTTTACCAGCACCAAGCACTGATCCCTCTACCTTACAAGACAATGTAGCCCCTTTAACCGAATTAAGTAAAACTGGCTGGAGCATAAACGCTTTCAGCTCTGAAGAAACCAGCGGCGAGGGTGCTGTCAATGGCAGGGCTGCTACTTTAATTGATGGTAGCTACAGTACGTTCTGGCACTCACGCTGGACTACTTCCGCAACAAGTTATCCGCATCAGGTTGTGATTGATTTGGGATCTTCGAAATCGGCAAACGGACTAAGTTTAGTGCAGAGAAGCGGTTTAAGCCGCGCGATTAAAAACTTTGAGGTTTTAATAAGTACCGATAATATAAATTTCGTATCAGTAAACAATTATGTAGCTCAAAATGCTGAAGGAGTACAATATTTTGCGTTTGGCAGCACCAAAACATTAAGGTACTTAAAGGTTATTATGAATACCGCACAGGATGGGTTACAGTTTGCATCGCTGGCAGAACTCGGATTATACAACTAACGATTTGATAAAAAGAGGGCCAATATTTGGTCCTCTTTTTATTTACAGCCGTACACATTATCTTTTTGATTGATATTCACAATCGAAAAAATGCTATTAACGGAAACCGTGTTATAATAATGGCCCTGATAAACAGGCTAATAATAAACCAGATAAATCAGTTTTGACTTATAGGTTGTTTACCTCAAAACCGCGGTAACTAAGCATCTCGGCATTATGTGAAACCGTTAAGCGAAGTTTTAATCTGGCAATAATTTCTCTGGCCTGGGCAATATTTCTATGTATATCGTTTATTCCTCTTATTTCGATCCCACCCGGCATGAGTTTAAATTTGCTGGGTTCAAACTTATCAATAAACTGCTGTAGATCTTTGCTAACTTTTATCTGGCTGTTTTGCATAATTAATTATTAATTCTTTGGTTGCAAAGCAACATATAGCGTTTTAAATTATGAGTGGTTTCATATTAACTTATTAAGAAATGTTAACAAAAGACTTTCTTCTGCCTGTAATTGCCAAGGCCAATAATTGATATTGTTCCAATCGATCGGGTAATGAATAACTCAATTATCCTACATGACATAAACATGATATTCGCTTAACTTTCTGATGACATAACCTGTATAATTTTGCTTTCTAAAGAGTATATATGCATACGCTAAAAAGACTGACTAAGCTAAATTGTTATTTTTTTACTGCGCTGGTAATACTGCTGCTGGCAATCATTTTTAATTTTAGTTTTTCAAAAACAGAGGGCTTTCTCATCTTTAATCGCTTTCATACCCGGTGGCTGGATATTTTTTTTAAGTATATCACTAATCTTGGCGATGGTTTAATTAGTATCCTGGTCGCAATAATCTTACTTACCATACGCAAAAAGAAAAAAGCCCTTACAGTGGCCCTAGCTTATATTTATTCAGGAGTACTTGTTCAGGTTGCTAAAAGAATATTTCACATGCCACGGCCAAAATATTTTTTTGAGCAGACTTTATTTCAATATAATCATTTTGTTGAAGGGGTTAATGTGCATGGTCAGAATTCTTTCCCTTCAGGTCATACCGCATCGGCCTTTGCCCTGGCCACAGTAGTAGTTTTGGTTTTCAAGAAAAAAGAAATCTCCTTTTATTGTTTATTCTTTGCTTTTTTAATCGGCTATTCACGTATATACCTGGCACAACATTTTCTTATTGATGTAATTTTTGGAGCAGCGGCCGGTATAAGCTGTGCAATTTTAAGCTATCATCAGGTATACGATCTTAAACTTTTCAGATCAGCAAAGCTTAACAGAAGATACAAACAGCTTAAAATCACTGGTCAGGCCAATCCCATTTAAGTGAAAGAAGTTCCGGTTAAACTTTGGCTTTTTGTAATGGCGATGACGGTGATTAAACTGATCATAGCCTCAACAACATCACTTGGAAACGATGAGGTATATTATTGGACATATGCTTTAAATCTGCAATGGAATTATTTTGATCATCCTCCATTTGTGGCGTGGTTAATCAGAATAACAACGGCCGATCTGTATATACACAACGAATTAGCAGTCCGGATCGGCGCCATCGTATCATCTGCAATCGGTACAATAATCGTATATAAAATAGGTAAATTGCTACTTAATGCACGCGTGGGCTGGTTTGCCGTTTTACTTTATTCTTCATCTTTTTATTGCAGCATCATTGCCGGGACATTTATTTTACCTGATAGCCCTCAGATGTTTTTTTGGCTGTGGAGCATCTTTTTGCTACTTAAAATCGCCAGGTCCATTCATAAGGGTTTACCTTCGCTAAGTCTTTGGTGCTGGTTTGGAGTAGCGGCAGGTCTTTGTATGATGTGTAAGATACATGGCATCTACTTATGGGCCGGCATTATCATTTTCGCCCTGTTTAGCAATAGAAGATTATTGGCACAGAAAGGCATGTATGTTTCCATGTTAATTAGTTTGATAATTATATCTCCATTTCTTATCTGGAATATCAAACATCATTTCATTACTTATACCTACCATAGTAACCGGGTCAGCCTGTTTCATGCCGGTATAAACCCCTTGGCTTTTGCCAGAGAAATTAGCGGGCAAATATTTTACAACAACCCTGTTATTTTTTTTCTGTCGTGGATGGCAGTTTTTAGTTTCATTAAAGCCAAAAAACCTCTTCTTAAAAGAGAAATACAACTGCTATTATGTTGTGCGCTTCCACTTATCAGCACCCTGATTTTTCTTTCAATTTTTAGAGATACATTGCCGCATTGGTCTGGTCCGGCATACAGCTGTTTAATATTCCTTTCTGCATTGAAACTGGAATCTTTTACACCGTTAAGGGCAAAAGTAATTCTTAATGTTAGTCTACTGTTTTACCTATTTGTTGCAGGTACCGGCCTGATCGTAATTAATTTTTACCCTGGAACATTTTCACCGCAAAAGGAACCCATGCATTTGGGTAAGGGCGATCCTACCTTAGATCTGTATGGCTGGAAAGAGACCGGAAGAATGGTCGACTCTGTTTACCGTATGGATAAATCATCAGAAAAAAACAAAACAGCCAAAACTATTGTGATTACAAATTGGTTTCCGGCAGCCCATTTAGATTTCTATGTTTGTAACAGAACCGGTCTGCAAACCTATGGCCTTGGAGAAATATTCGATCTTCACCAATATTATTGGTCTAACCAATACAAGCAGAAGTTAACTATTGGCGACAATGCCTATTATATTGTGCCTTCTAATCTTTACGATGAAAACAGTATAAATTTTATCAAATCTCAATTTAAAAATTGTGAACCACCTATTATTGTGCCTATTTTCAGAAATGATGTTGTTTGCAAAAACATTTTGTTGTTTAAGTTAAATGGTTATAAACAGTAGAAATCGCAGTTATACGCAATTAGATATTGTATAATACGTAATTGCACTTGAGTTAAAAATGCAATAAATTAGCTTAAAAATAAACTGATGCAATAACAGGTAGTAAAAGCCTTTATAAGAATAAATAATGCCAAATAAC
Organism: Pedobacter vanadiisoli; assembly: GCF_042684385.1. Classification (NCBI taxonomy): domain Bacteria; kingdom Pseudomonadati; phylum Bacteroidota; class Sphingobacteriia; order Sphingobacteriales; family Sphingobacteriaceae; genus Pedobacter; species Pedobacter vanadiisoli. Next base: position 38,472 of record NZ_JBHULL010000039.1, read on the forward strand.
AAAGTATATCCGCTTAGCATGCTGTTCCTGGCAATTTTATTATGCTCTTTATCTTCAATGGGGCAAATTGTACTCCAGGATAAAAAATATCATGTAGAAACCAGAATATTTTCGCAAACAGATTCAGGTGCCCTGAAATTAGATATTTATTATAGTGGTAAAATAACAGACATTAAGCCCACAGTGCTTTTTGTATTTGGTGGCGGTTTTGTAATGGGCCGCAGAGACAGCAAGTTATTTGATCAATACTTTAACACCTTAATAGCACACAATTATAAAGTGGTCTCTGTTGATTACAGATTAGGGCTTAAGGGAAAAAAATTCCCCAGTCCGTTTAACACTTCTAACTTAAAAGCAGCAATAGATACCGCTACCAGTGATGTTTTCAGTGCAACAGGCTACCTGATCAAAAATGCGAAAGAAATCGGTATAGATACAGCTATGGTCATCCTGTCGGGATCAAGTGCGGGCGCTATTACAGCACTACATGCCGATTACAACAAGCGTAATGCAACAGCCTTATCGGCTAAGCTTCCACAGCTTTTTCAGTACAAAGGGGTAATTTCTTTTGCAGGGGCAATATTAAGTTATCATGGAGCGCCAAAATATACCATACCGCCAGCACCTACCATGCTTTTCCATGGCACGGCCGACAAGCTTGTGCCCTATAATAAAGTGAGGTTACTGAACAGGGGCTTTTTTGGTTCCAAGTACCTTGCACGCACTTTCAAAAAAAACGGATATCCTTATTACTTTCAGTATGTGCAAAATATGGGGCACGAAATAGCTGGTTCTCCAATGGTTGAAAATCTGCCAGATATTTTGTGGTTTATAGAAAACTACATCATCAAAAAAAAGCGTTACTTTATGGAAGTAGACTTTAAAGATGCCGATAAAAAACCCACTTTTAGTATACCGCCGGCTTTAAAAAAGAGGTAGCCCAAAAAGCATTTAGATCCTGTTATTTTTTCTGTTCGAACACGACTATAGTCAAAATCGGTTCAATTACCGGATCATTGCTTCAAATTAATGATAAATGGTACTTCTTGTGCTGTTTTCTTGATGGATCAGTTTTCCTGAGGTCCGCTGCCCTCGCTCAGTATCCTTTCCATTTCCATCATCATCTGCTCAGCTAAACGTTGTTTAGTTTCAATCTTCGACAGGTAAGCATCTGCAAATGTTACTTCAAGTTCATCGATAAGAAAAGCATATTTTGCCTTAAGTTCAATAAGATCAACCTGGAGCTTCTTGGAAAGATTTTGCATGCTGCAAAGTTAAAAAAGGAAGGCCATATTTTTTGGTCAGGATTTTATTTTCTTTTTAAAAAATATCGTAAATAAACAAACCCATTAAAACAATCTCTTAATTATTTCGTTTATATATTCGATTCCGGCGTGGTTTCCGGAATATTTGTTTGGTTAGTTGATTAGGGATCACTCCCCAAGTGGATCCCTTTTCTTTTACATTTAATTTTGGCTACGCTTTCCAGCAGTTTACATCATACAACAGCTAACAGATTACTTTTTTTCACTGCTAAAAAGATTTTCAAGGTTATAAACCATGTCTTTTATTTTTTGTCCATCTAGGGCACCAATTTTCTACAATACAATGCTTTTCCTGACAATATTTTCTAAATTCAAACTTTTAAACGAATGGCATAATGAACGAAATAAGATGGGGAATTATAGGCTGTGGAGATGTAACAGAAGTAAAAAGCGGACCTGCTTTTAATAAGGTAAACTACTCCAAACTTGTTGCGGTAATGCGCCGCGATAGTGCTAAAGCTGCTGATTATGCGAGGCGGCACCAGGTACCTAAATGGTATGATAATGCTACTCAACTGATTAACGACCCTAAAGTGAATGCCATTTATATTGCTACGCCACCCCTACAGCACGAAGCTTACGCAATTGAGGCTCTAAAAGCCGGCAAGCCGGTGTATGTAGAAAAACCCATGACTTTAGATGCTGAAGCTGCTCAACGCATGACTAATGCAGCAAACAAATTAAATGTGAAGCTTTGCGTAGCCCATTACCGCCGGGCTCAACCCATGTTTTTAAAAGTTAAAGAACTACTGGCTGCGCGGGTTATTGGAGACGTCCGTTTAGTCCGGTTAAAAATGCTCCAATCGCAAAACCCCATGCTTATTGCAAAAACAGCCGATAATTGGCGGATTAACCCGGCCATTTCTGGGGGTGGTTTATTCCATGACCTGGCTCCACATCAATTAGACCTGATGACTTATTATTTCGGTGCTGTGAAAAATGCCATGGGTATTGCCACCAGACAGCAGGAAAACACCGGGGTAGATGACCTGGTTTCAGGAAATATCCTTTTCAAAAACGGAGTTGTTTTCGCTGGCACCTGGTGTTTCTCCGTAGCGCCGCAAGATCAGAATGATAGTTGCGTAGTATATGGTTCAAAAGGCCATATCAGTTTCCCGATGTTTGGCCATAAAATTAAGGTCACAACTGATCAATCCACTGAAGAACATGCATTTGAACCTTTACAGCATGTGCAACAACCGATGATCGAAAAGGTAGTTGATTACTTTTTGGGTAAAGGGCCAAATCCATGCAGTGGTGAAGATGCATGGATTACCATGAAATTAATGGATGATTTTACACGGAAGTGAATTATCGATACCTATTTCTGCTAACGGGTATTTAAATTAATAAATACTCGGAAGAATTTAGATGGTTACCACTAAACGTTTGCCATCTTTAACTTCAAGCCCCCAAAGGCTGGAAATGTCAGCTAACTTAACATCAATGGTTTCTATTTTTAATTTGCCAGCCGCTGCCAACTGAAACATTTGCGGTAATATTTCGGTAAATAACAATCCAACCTGTTCTTTGCTCCAGCTACCCAGCCCTGAACCGGTGAGTTGCAGATCAACGCTTCTTAAATTAGCAGCCGATAGCTGAATCAGATCGCCAGACATACTGCCTACAGAAACAAACCTTACCTTATTCGTAAACGCCCCCTGCCCCATTAAGCTGGATAACAAAAGTTCAGCGGTAGTGCCCCAGAGGTAATCGATAATCACGTCTATTGGCTTTTCCTGATGTTGTTGTTTTACCTGTAATAAAAATGCAGCGTTATCGGGCGTAATCTCAATAATTTCGTCTGCCCCAAGTGCCAACAGATTTTGAAGTGTCTGTACATTTCTACCTGTTGCAATTACTTTTGCTGCACCATAATATTTTGCAATTTGTACGGCCACCATTCCGGTAAAGCCAGTTGCACCGTTAACCAATACCACATCTCCAGGCTGGATAGCGGCTTTAAACCTTAAGGCCATGGCAGAGCCAATAACTGCATTGGCCAATGCAGCAGCTGTTGTATCGCTTAACCCATCAGGCAATTTCACCATCCTGCGCTTTTCTATAATTGCTTTTTCCGCCAACATTCCACTTACACCTATCCCATAAACGCGTGTACCATCTTCGAGCATACATACGCCATCACCACCAATTACACGGCCCGCTGCTTTTGGTGCATCGCTCGAATAATGCGTACCTGTCGCTGTGCCCTTATCGAAATGTTTAATGGCAACCGCCTTTACACGCACCAATATTTCATGGTCGTTTTGCGCTACCGGCTCGTTAAAATCTACGTATTGAGGTAATTCCCCTTTTTGATATATTACTGCTGCTTTCATCTTTTTTGTATTTTGTTGATACAAAGTTAGATTTGGCTGAAATGCAGAACGATAACATATGTTACCGATTAACTTTTTTAAGCAGCGCACTTTTTATACGGCTTAGGTGCACCCGGGTTACCCCCAAATAAGAGGCTATATAATGTTGTGGTACACGCTGTACAATGTGCGGCCTTTCCTGTAAGAGTTTTTGATAACGTTCTTCGGGTGTATCCCTGATAAAGGAAACAAACTCATTCATATAATGCACCTGCCGCTCGGCAAGAACATTTAAGATTACATCCGCAAATCCCGGCACCTCACGCAATTCGGTCATTAAAGCATTCACTTTGGTTTTATGCAACAGATAAATAACCGAAGGTGTTATTGTTTCGATGGTAAATAAACTAGGAGTATTCTTCAGAAAACTTTCTAAAGATGTTAAACCTTCTTTTTCAAAGAAAAACTGCACGGTTTTATCATCACCTTGTTTATTTAAGGCCGCACGAACACAACCTTTTTCAACGTAATAATAATGTTGTGATACATTACCCTCTTCCAATAAAATGGTTTTCGCCGGAACCTCTATCCGTTGCTGAAATTCCAGATATTTATCCCAATAAGGATTTAATTGAGGAAATTTATCTTTAAAATGGAAAAGCATCTGTTAGTGTATTCTTACAAATTTAATTTATTCCGGATAGAAAAAGAATCCTGAAGCCATTCTTACCTGCACTTCGGTTTCATACTGCTTATTCCAAACAAAAACACCCACCGCCATTAAGAGCGCCGGGTGTATTAAAGAATGTTTATTAAATCGGCCTAAAGTTTGGAAAGCAAGATTTTTACCGAGGCTCTTTTTTGATAGTTGGGATCGAAATGAACATATTTGATTTTACCTGAACGATCTATAATATAAGTTGCAGGCACAGGTAAGGTATGCCGGGTATTCCCATTGTTATCTTCTAAATTTATCCCATAACCCTTATATTTGGTAAAGGTAGCTTCGTCCATAACGAAATTAACATTATAGGCTTTCATAATTTCATCGTCTTTATCCTGAACGATAGAAAAGCCAGCATTTGTTTTTTTGATGGTTTTATCGATGTTTTCTTTCGTTTCAGGTGTAACACCGATAACATAAGCATCTTTACCGGTTAACAGGCTCAAAGAATCCTGAAGCTCTTTAATGTGTTTGTTACAATATGGGCACCATTGTCCGCGATAAAAAAACAGTACCACCGAGCGGTGCGTTTTGAGCGCATTTTTCAGGCTCACCGTTTTACCGTTTTGATCTACTCCATTAAACAGGGGCGCTTTATCTCCTTCTTTTAAACCTTGTTGTGCCTTTACCTGAAAGGATAATGCAACAATTAAGCCAACAAATAGTATAATTTTTTTCATTTTATATTTATTTAACAGCAGGCAGGGAAAAGTGAATTTCCCTGCCTGTTTTTTTTACATTTTACTTTTCGACATTTTTCCTTTAGCCATTTTAGATTTTTCCATTTTGGCTTTTTTCGTCGAATCGGTTTTCATTTTGTCCATTTTTTTCTTTTCCATTTTGTCTTGTTTCATTTTAGACATCTTTTCTTGTAAAGGACTGTTTACCGAAGCAAAGCCTGGTAACGAAAGGCTAGCCACAACTAAAGCGGCCATAATCAATTTTCCTGCTGATTTTAAAATTTGATTTTTCATGTTTTTATGCGTTTTGTTTATCCTTTAGTCGAAGCAATAAGTAAAACCTTACAAGAAAAATTAATTTTTATTGATTTCTTTTTCAATCTTCTCCGTTAATGTTTTTTTAAAGGCTTCATCCAGTTTAAAATCAGTGTTTTTAAACCCTACAAATACCCTGTTAATTAATATACTCTGTTGCTGATAAACTTTGCATACCGAACAGCCTGCCAGGTGTATATGCAACTGTAGTGTTTCGGCAGCGGTAATTTTTCCGGCAATTCTTTTTTCGATCAAAAAAGTAGCCTGTTTACAGTTATAGATTATATTTTTTAGCGCGCTCGTCATATCAGTTCCAGTTTTTTTGAAGGCAGGCCCTCAGGTTAAGTTTTGTGCGGTGCATAATTACCCAGAAATTAGCTGCAGTGAGTTTAAGTTCGGTACAAATCAGCTCGGAGGCCAGATCGTCCATGTGTTTCATCGAGAATACCGAGAACCATAATCCGGGAAGTTTGGCTAAACATTCATTTAATATGCTGCCCAGCTCTTTCATCATCAATGGATTGTCTGCCTCCAAATCAAATGCTCTCGGGTAATGTTTTTCAGTCCAATGCCCTGATTCTGCATCAAAAAAATCCTGCTGTTCATTTTCTGCGTTCATTACCTTTAAGTTAACGGCAGATCGTTTCCGGTAAAAATCGGTAATCTTGTTTTTAAGGATAGCTGTTAACCACGTTTTTTCCTCACTATTCCCCTCAAAACGGTCTAAACGCTGCAATCCGGCCAAAAAGGTATCCTGTACCAGATCTTTGGCCACATCTTCATCCCGTAATCTCGACATGGCAAATCCATAGAGGTAATCGGCATATTTTTCAACCCAGCTAAGCGGGTCTGAGTGAAGACTTTTGGCCGTGAGGCCTTTGTCTGTTTCGTTTTGCATTTTTTATGTATCTTATATAAATATAGTGCTTAATTGATTAGTCGTGAGAAAAGAAACATCCTTACATATTTTTTTATTTTTTTCTGTAAGGGTTGTGCATCTAAAACGACTAAGCCTAAAAAGATGACCATGATCACAAAAATAGCATTACCTCTTTTGGTAATAAGCCTCCTCAGTGTTGCCTTTATTGCAGATAATAAAACTGTATCAAAACCTCAGGCCAAAACAGGTTTTGCAGTGGTAGAACTTTTTACTTCAGAAGGCTGTTCTAGCTGCCCTCCTGCCGATGTATTATTGGCTCAGATCGAAAAAGAAAGCCAAAACAAGCCTGTATACCTATTGGCCTTTCATGTAGATTATTGGGACAGGCTGGGTTGGAAAGATCGTTTTAGCAGTGCAACATTTTCTTCCAGGCAGAACCAATATGCCAATTGGCTTAACCTTAAAACCGTTTACACACCACAGGTTGTGGTAAATGGAAGCAGAGAATTTATAGGTTCAGAAGAAAATATCTTTCGCAATAGCATTAAAACAGCACTTGCCAAACCATCACCGGGAAATTTAACTGTTTCAACCAGCAAAACAGACAAGAGTAACCTCGTACTTAATTATAATACTGATCAACCAACCGATGGCTATTCGCTGGCAGTAGCTTTGGTCATTGCAAAAGCAAGCAACCAGGTTTTAAAGGGTGAAAATAAAGGCAAAATTTTAAGCCATGTGCAGATTGTAAGTCAGTTTGAAACTGTAGCGCTGGGAGGAAAAAACAATGGTACAGTAAATGTACCAATAAACCAGGTGAATGGGGAGCAGCCTACGGAACTGATTGCCTTTTTGCAAAACAATAAAACGGGTACGATAACTGCAGCAACAAGGATGAATAACCTGTTAGATCATGAGTTAAGTCATAAATCCGGGCGATAACCTCTTGCGTTTGTACTATAAACAATCTCAGCATGAAAGTAATTAAAGAAAAACATTCGCTCTTAATGCGGTGGACGCATTGGGTTAATTTTCCGGTTCTGACGGTAATGATCTGGAGCGGACTTTTGATTTACTGGGCAAATGATGCTTATGGCATTTCAATATTTGGCTTCAGCCTGATCAAATTTTTTCCTGAATGGTTTTACGATTATTTCCACATTTCGGCACGGCTGGCAGAAGGAATGGCATTTCACTTTCTTTTTATGTGGTTCTTTTTTATTAATGGCTTGCTGTACATCGTTTATACTGTTATTTCAGGCGCCTGGCGGGAGCTGTTACCAAATAAACACTCTTTTAAAGAAGCCTGGCTGGTACTTCTTCACGATCTTCATATCCGTAAAGCTGTTCCGCCACAAAAGAAATACAATGCGGCGCAGCGCATAGCCTATACGGCCATTATATTGATGGGCATTGGCTCCATGGCAACAGGCCTGGCCATTTACAAACCGGTACAATTTTACTGGCTCTGCTGGTTATGTGGCGGTTATCATTTCGCCAGGATTCTGCACTTTACTTTAACCATTGGCTATGTATTTTTCTTTTTGATCCACATTGTCCAGGTATTGCTTGCCGGATGGAATAATTTCAGAGCGGTAGTGGCAGGATTTGAAGTGGAAGAAAAGGAGCCTCAACTTAAAGAAGCCCCCCTAACAACTGAAAAAACCGAAGATAAAGATGAAAGCAAACCATAATAAGAAGATTAAGGCTCCTTTAACTGTTGAGCAGAAGATCAGGCGACGCACCTTTATTTCATTTGGGGTATTTGCAGCCCTTGGAACAAGTGCAATTGCAGGCTGGAATTGGCTTTTAGATGCTAAAGAAGAAACGCCTGGCATTACAGGTGGTACCCGCGCTCCGTTACGCAGGGCGCTGAATAAAACAGAACTCTTTTTTCGCAATTTCTTCAGCAACAAACACCTGGCTAAAACTTATCCAATAGCCGAAGCGGTTAAAACACCGAGGGTAAACGGCCTGATTGGTATTGAAGATGATGAGGATTTTGATGTTAGCAATTGGAAACTCACCGTAAAGCTTAGAAACCAAAAAGACCGGCACATCAGTATTGAAGCGTTAAAGGCATTGCCCAAAACAGAGATTGTTTACGATTTTAAATGTGTAGAGGGCTGGGATGAAATCCAATATTGGGCAGGCGTAAAACTAAGCGACTTTTTAGCACATTTTAAACTCGAGGAAGAAGCTCAAAAACAATATATGGGTTTAGAAACGCCAAATGGAGCATATTATGTAGGATTAGAAAGAGAAAGCATCCTGCATCCACAAACCTTACTGGCTTATGAAATGAATGGTAAACCGATTAGTATAGAGCACGGCGCTCCCTTAAGACTGATTGTACCCGCTAAGTACGGCATTAAAAATCTGAAAAGAATCGGAACCATGGCTTTTAGCGATAAGAGACCCAGAGATTACTGGGCAGAACAAGGTTACGACTACTATTCAGGCTTATAGCAACCCAAAGCACAAGAATTAAGCTTCTTTTGGTACTTTGTTTTTTTCTTCTTCCTGCCGGGCCTTAAATTCTTTTATGCCTTTACCTAATCCTTTCATTAATTCAGGGATTTTTGTCACCAAACAATAATAAGAAGGCAACTCCAACAAGAATCATTTCAGGGTTCCCAAGCAAGGTAGCGAGATTCTTTTGACCCAACCTTAAAAATAATTAAAAAAAATCACCCTGATTTAAAGTAATTTCTAAAGTTGTACGTCTACCCTTCATAACAAACCTAAAAACATTTTATTATGATAGCCGTTTTCAAAACAAATGTATCCACAGATAACGAATTAAACGTAATCAGCCCATTGCTGAACAGCCGTTTCAAAGAAATTAAATGGAATATCGATCTATGGGATTCTGATAAAATCCTTCGGGTAGATTCGCAAAGAGATTGGACTAAAGAAATTACCGAGCTATTTAACAGTATTGGCTTGCGCTGTATCAACCTCGAAATTTTTCATTCGGAGCCTTTTTAAGCCCAATATTGAAATTTCCGGTAATTATTGTTAATGTTATATCCTAGCGAAGGATATCTTATGGCTTTCTTTTCACCATTTTGTAATGGATTATCGCTAAATTGCATCCATCTATTGCATCAATAATCCCTAATGAAAGAAATTACCGATATCATAAAGGCATATCAAAAGGCTACAAAAGAAAGAAAAAAAATGGCCCTTGCAACGGTAATTAAAGTAGAGGGTTCCTCTTACCGCAGGCCTGGTGCGAGGATGCTGATTACGGATGACGGTCAGTTAACGGGTGCCATAAGCGGCGGTTGCCTAGAAGGCGATGCCTTGCGAAAAGCACTTTCGGCAATAGTACAACAGGAAAACAAGCTCATTACTTACGATACAACCGACGAGGATGACGCCAAATTTGGTGTTCAGCTAGGCTGTAATGGTATTGTGCATATCCTGTTCGAACCCATTATAGAAGCAGATGAATTAAATCCCATCGCTATTTTAACGGCTTTACAAAGCAAAAGGGAAAGTGCGGTATTGGTAACGCTTTTTTCGCTAACGGACAAGCAACAATTGGGTACAGGCATGCTGTTTAGAAATAAACCTGTTTTTTCTAAAATCCCAAAATCAATCCATGATGGTGTAATTAGCGATATCCAAAAAGTTTCCGAAAATAAAATTTCAACTTTTAAAAGTTACGAGGTCAACAGTCAGCAGATAGATGCCTTTATAGAATTTATCCGTCCCCCAATTTCGCTAATTATTGTTGGTGCAGGCAATGATGCACAGCCCCTGGCCGAAATGGCTTATCTTTTAGGTTGGGAAGTAACCGTGATAGATGGAAGGCCTACGCATGCGACACCTCTACGCTTTGCAAATGCAACGAGGATTTTGATAAGCAAACCGGAAAGTGTTTTGGCTCAAATTCAGATAGATGAGCAAACAGCTTTTGTTCTAATGACACATAATTACAATTATGACCTCGAACTCCTTAAGTATCTGCTCGATACGAACGCACCCTATATTGGTACCCTGGGGCCAAAGAAGAAGTTGCTCAGGATGTTAGGTGAGCTGGATTTGGCAACACCCTTAAACGAAACACGGGTGCACGGACCAATTGGATTGGATATCGGGGCTGAAACTGCCGAGGAAATTGCCATTTCTATCCTGGCAGAGATTAAATCCGTTTTTACGGGCGCTTCGGCCATGTTCTTAAAAGAGAAGAAAAAGCCGATACATGTTTACGAATCAAAAAGTAATTAAACATTGAACACGGGCATCATCATATTGGCAGCGGGTGCTTCTTCGCGCTTAGGAAGACCAAAACAGCTTTTGGATTACAAAGGAAAAACACTCCTGCAAACGGTAATCAATGAAGCTTTAAATACAAATTGCAAACCTGTTATGGTAGTTTTAGGTGCAAATGCTGATGAAATAGCTAATAAGCACCAAAATGATCAGATCAGCATTGTAATTAATGATGGCTGGGAAACCGGAATGGCCTCGAGTATTGTTGCCGGACTCTCAACCATGATCAAAGCTAATAGTGAAATTAATAGTATCATTATCGCTGTAGCTGACCAGGCTTTCATAAAAATGAGTAACTTTAATAACTTAATCGAAAAGCATAAAGAAACAGGCAAAAATATCATTGCCAGTACCTATGACGAAACGATAGGAACTCCTGTTCTCTTCAAAAAAGATTATTTTGAGGCACTTTTAGCGCTCAAAGGAGCAGAAGGAGCAAAAAAAATATTAAAGCAGTATCCTCAAGACCTCGAAACAGTAGTTTTTGAACGCGGAGGAACTGATATTGATACAGAAACTGATTATAATAATTTAATTAGCCAGCAATGATAGCAGATTCTTTTGGAAGAATACACGATTACCTGCGGATATCACTTACCGATAACTGTAATTTTCGATGCTTTTATTGCATGCCCGAAGAGGAATACGACTTTGCACCTGCTTCCCGCTTAATGCAAACTGACGAAATTATTAAGCTGGCAGAAATTTTTGTGGCCAATGGTGTAAAAAAAATCAGGCTCACGGGTGGCGAACCATTGGTGAGGAAAGATGCAGCCCAGATTATTACCGCCCTGGGCAAACTTCCGGTTGAGCTGGTAATTACCACAAATGGTACCCGCATTGCCGAAATGTTGCCGGTATTAAAAGAAGCAGGTATTAGAACCGTTAATATCAGCCTGGATACATTACAACCAGAGAAATTTTTTATGATTACCCGCAGGGATGTCTTCCATCAGGTACGAAGTAATGTCGAACTGCTATTGCAGCATAAAATAAAGGTAAAAGTAAATATGGTGGTGATGAAAGGGCTTAACGACAACGAGATCAACGATTTCATCAGTTGGACCAAACACAATCCCATCCAGATCAGGTTTATTGAGTTTATGCCTTTTAGTGGGAACAAATGGACGAGCAATAAAATGTTTTCTCTGGATGAAATACTGGCTGTGATAGAAAAAGATTTCACGGTATTACCCGTTAAAGGAGAACCTAACGATACGGCGAAAAGTTTTATGATTCCTGGTCACGAAGGTGCATTTGCCATTATCAGCACTATGACTCATCCTTTTTGCGATACCTGTAACCGCATGCGCCTGACTGCCGATGGAAAATTAAAAAACTGCCTGTTTTCGGATAGTGAAACCGATCTGCTTACCGCATTACGGAAAAATGAAGATGTGCTTCCTTTAATTCAATCAGCCATTTGGAGCAAAAAGAAGGCATTGGGCGGGCAGTTGGTAAGCGATTTCGAAAAAATTGATGCTACGACCATTCAAAACAGAAGTATGATTACCATTGGAGGATAAAATTTTCATGATTAGCATTAAAGAAGCGAAACACCTCATTTCTGAACACATAAAAGCACTAAATCCGATTTCAATCGACCTGGCAAAGGCATCAGGCCACATTCTTGCAGCCGATGTTCATGCCCAATACGATATCCCGGCATTTAGCCAATCTGCTATGGATGGCTACGCACTAAAATTTGATGATCGTGAGAAAGCGCTCCATTTAATTGGCGAAATGGCTGCCGGAACGGCAACCAGCATCACGATCCAAAGCGGGGAAACGAGTAGAATATTTACAGGAGCTCCCCTGCCCAAAGGTGCCGATACCGTAGTGATGCAGGAAAAAATTACGAAGGCTGATGGAAAAATTACTTTACAGGACCCTAATTTAAAACCTGGCTTAAATGTACGGGATAGGGGTTCTGAGATTATGGCCGGGGCATTGGCAATGGAAAAGGGCGATTTTCTGAGTCCTGCTGCTATTGGCTTTCTGGCAGGTATCGGGATCAGTGAGGTTAGCGTTTACCCCATGCCAAAAATTGCGATTATTGTAACAGGAAAAGAATTACAACAACCAGGAAAGTCTCTTGAATTTGGACAGGTTTACGAATCGAATTCCTATTCCCTCTCTGCTGCTTTAAAACATGAAGGGATTGAACAGGTTGCCATTTACGGAGCCGATGATGATCTCGGAATTCTTAAAAACGTACTACAAACGGCAATGGTAAGCAGCGATGTTGTTCTGCTAACAGGGGGTGTAAGTGTGGGCGACTACGATTTCGTAATAGAAGCAGCCTCACATTGTGGCGTCAAACAGATTTTCCACAAGGTAAAACAGAAGCCCGGCAAACCTTTGTTTTTTGGAACAAAAGATCAAAAACTAATATTTGGTCTTCCGGGTAATCCTTCTTCCGTACTCAGCTGCTACTATAATTATGTATTACCTGCTATTAAAACCTTATCTCATAAAAACAGTAGTGTAATGGAGGCTCAGGCAAGGCTTACCCACCCCTATTCCAAGCCTTCGGGTTTAACGCATTTCCTGAAAGGCAAATATGAAAATGGACTGGTTACCCCGCTCAGTGCTCAGGAATCTTACCGGTTAAGCTCCTTTGCACAGGCCAATTGTCTGATCTGCCTCGATGAAACACAGGAACACTTTAACAAAAACGACATCCTAACCGTAATGATTTTACCCAACTAAACCATGCAAGAAAGCTTTATCCTCTTTTATTGTTTACTTTTTATCGTTGCTTTTTTATATGCTTCAGTGGGGCATGGCGGCGCAAGTGGTTACCTTGCACTCATGGCTATCTTTGCTGTTTCACCTGCCATTATGAAACCTACGGCGTTATTGCTTAATCTGTTTGTTTCTTCCACATCCTTTATCCAGTTTTACAGGGGTGGTCATTTTAAGTGGAAAACCTTTTGGCCTTTTGCACTTGCCTCTATCCCGCTTTCTTTTGTTGGCGGTATGATGGTAATCGAAAATTCCATTTATAAAAAAATTCTGGGCCTGCTTTTGCTGATCCCGGTTATCCGTTTTTTCTTCTTTAAAAATACCGATCCTAAAGATCTCAAACCCTCAAATGTTCCTTTATCGCTTACTATTGGTGGCATTATCGGCCTGCTTTCGGGTATGATTGGCATCGGAGGCGGAATCATCCTTTCCCCTGTCCTGTTACTGTTAAAGTGGACAGATCAAAAGCAGACCGCAGCCATCAGCGCAGCATTTATTTTTGTGAATTCAGTTGCCGGTTTAGGTGGTCAGCTGATTAAAGGCTTCGAATTTAACAGCCATATGCTTGCCTATGTTGGCGTAGCTTTTGTTGGTGGTATTTGTGGTGCTTATTTTGGTGCCTTAAAGTTTCCTCAAACCGTTTTAAAAAACGTGCTGGCCTGTGTACTGGCACTGGCTGCTTATAAACTCCTATTTACCCATGCATAATATTAAATACCTGGTTATTCTATTATTATTTTTTACTGTTATGGCAAATGCCCAGGAAAGCAGGCAATTTACCATCGAAGGGAAAGTTAAAAGGCCATTAACCATCACTTTAAACAATTTAAGTGCTTATAAATCCGTTAATCTGGATAGTGTGACGATTTTCAACCATTTGATGCAACGTAAAAGCACAATCAAAAACATTAAAGGTGTACTTTTAAAAGATATTTTAGCCAATGTAGAAATAGAGGCCGCTTCGCCAAAAACACTGAGCGAATATTACCTTATTTTTACGGCAACAGATAATTATAAAGTGGTGTACTCGTGGAATGAAATTTTTAATTCTCCAACCGGAAACCAGCTAATGGTTTTAAGCAGTTATGATACTGAGCCAGCAAAGGCCGAAAAAGGGAATATTGCCATTATTACACCCAGCGATTTTGCCACTGGAAGAAGATTTGTAAAAGGATTGAGTAAAATCAGCATCTTACAGGTAAATTAGCAGCATGGAAATTGAAATCATCAGTTTTGGTCAAATTACCGAATTCATCAACAATCAAAAAATTGAAGTTGATGGCATTGCTGATACCGATGCCTTTAAACAATACCTCGAGGGCCGGTTTCCGGCCTTAAAAAGCATAAAATACAAACTTGCCCTGAATAAAAATATTGTGCAACAGAATACCGAAATTACAAACCAGGCAACTATAGCCATCATGCCACCGTTTTCTGGCGGCTAAACAACTCATGAGTGCAGAGCGATACAACAGGCAGATTATCCTTAAAGGATTTGGAGAGGAAGCACAGCAAAAGCTTTTAAGGGCAAAAGTACTGGTAATTGGTGCCGGAGGCTTGGGCTGTCCGGCGTTGCAATACCTGGCTGCCGCTGGCATTGGCCACATTGGTATTGTTGATGATGATACCATTTCATTATCCAATTTACACAGACAAATTCTTTTTACAACAGCTGATATAGGGAAGCTGAAAGCAGAGGTAGCCGGAAAACGCCTGCAGGAGATGAATCCCCAGATCGGGATCATTCGTCACCCCATTCGTTTGCAAAAAAATAATATCCTCGATATTTTATCCAGGTATGATTACATATTGGATGGTACAGACAATTTCGAATCCAGGTACCTGATTAACGATGCCTGTGCGCTACTGAATAAACCACTTATATTTGCTGCAGTATCGGGTTTTGAGGGTCAGTTAGCTGTATTTAACGCTCCTGATCATTCGACTTTAAGGCCCGGCACCAATTACCGCGACCTTTTTCCCGAGGCACCGGATAAAGGTGAGATTCCAAATTGCGCAGAAAATGGTGTTATAGGCGTACTACCAGGCATTTTAGGTACGATGGCAGCGGCAGAAACCATTAAACTAATTGCTAAAATTGGGCAGCCGCTCACCAATAAAATATTAAATTATAACCTACTTACACAAGAGCAGTATATCATCAACATTAGCCACGGAAAAGGTTATACCCTGCCTAAAACGATTGATGAATTTTTAAATATGGACTATCAGGATACCAGCGAAGCACCACAGGGATACATAGAAATTGATGCCAGTGAACTGGTAAAACTCCAGCAACTGGAGTCGACAATTTTAATCGATGTACGCGAAAGGCATGAGGTTCCGGTACTGGATAAGCAGATTTATACCCAGGTACCCATGTCGGAGTTTGCCGCATTCCTAAACAAAGATTTTTATCAAAAACAGGTGGTTTTAATCTGCCAGCATGGCATTAGAAGTGTAGCCGCAGCAGAAGCCATGCAGGAAAAATACGGCGATGCCAAAAAGATCTACAGCTTAAAGGGTGGCATCGTAAAATGGAGAGATCATTTTCTAAAATCCTAACATGAGCGAAAAAAAGATAAAAAACATATTCGTTAAAGGGCCGATTGAGCCTGCTTTTATAGCCGACAGCATTGCAAAGCACAGCAGCAAAACTGCCATTGGAGGACATAGTATTTTTATGGGCCAGGTGAGGAAAGATGAAATTGACAGCAAATTTGTCGCTGCAATTGAATATACGGCGTATGAAGAAATTGCCCTCGAAAAAATGCATCAGATCAGGGAAGATATTTTTGAAAAATACCCACTCCATTGTATGCACATTTATCACAGCTTAGGAACAGTTAAAACCGGTGAAATCTGCCTTTTTGTTTTTACCTCGTCAGCACACCGTAAACCGGCAATAGCCGCCTGCAACGAAGTGGTAAACCGGTTAAAGGCAGAATTACCGATCTGGGGCAAAGAAATATTCGAAGACAACACCCATCAGTGGAAAGAAAATAGTTAAATATGGTAAACATCACAAAAAAATCCAACACTTTAAGGGTTGCCATAGCTACCGCTACAGTGAAGGTATCGAAGCAGGAAACCATTGATGCTATAGAACAGCGCAAAATACCGAAAGGCGATGTGTTCGAATTTGCCCGTGCAGCAGGCTTATTTGGCGTAAAAAAAACAAGTGATGTAATTCCGGATTGCCACCCGCTTCCGATTGAATATACAGCTATTACTTATCAAATTGTGGGTTTAACCATCGTCATTAATGTTGAAGTACATACCATTTACAAAACGGGGGTTGAAGTTGAAGCGATGCATGGTGCATCTGTTACTGCTTTAACCATGTATGATATGTTAAAACCAATTGACAAAGGAGTTGAAATTGAAAATATCAGGTTATTAAAAAAATCAGGAGGAAAATCTGACCTCAAAAATGATAAATTTCCCGAAATAAAAGCGGCTGTGGTAGTCTGTTCAGACTCTGTCTATGAAAATAAAGCCCATGATACTTCTGGTAAGACTATTATTTCGCGTTTGGAGCAATGGGGAATTAATACAGCGAAATATGAAATCGTTCCTGATGAAGTGGATACGATTAGAAATAAGGCCATAGAATTAAATAAAGCTAGTTTTCAATTACTTATTTTTACCGGAGGTACAGGACTTTCACCCCGCGATGTAACTCCTGAGGCCATTACACCCTTAATTGACCGAAAGATTGAAGGGCTGATGGAAACGGCCCGTCGTTACGGCCAGGAGCGCATGCCTTATGCCATGCTTTCGCGCGGTGTAGCAGGTTTTATCGGAGAAACATTGGTATTTACCTTCCCGGGATCAAAAGGTGGTGTAGAAGAAAGTCTGGATGCGCTTTTTCCGCAAGTTTTGCACTTGTTTAAGGTGGTAAAAGGGGAGAGACATTAGTTTAGATAAATCGTCCTTTAGATTTGTTTTGATATTTTATTTAAGGCAAAGAACGATTACTTTTCTTAAATTATAAATCAGATTACCTAAAACGGTAGCGGCACATTAATATATCGTCAAGGTTTTTATGCCTAA
>NZ_JBHULL010000040.1:0-59790 GCF_042684385.1 Pedobacter vanadiisoli
ATGAGTATATTAGTTATTATAACAATAAAAGGATAAGATTGAACTTAAATGGAATGAGCCCGGTTGAATACCGGGCACAAGTCTTAAATAATTAATAAGTTTGTCCAACTTTTTGGGGGCAGTCCAAAAGAATGTGGACTGCACAAAAAATATTGGCCACCTCAGTTACCTGATCAAGTGGGTTAATTTAGTATTGTTGGTTTAAACCTCGCAGATTTTAAAAACCTGCGAGGTCTGATTTATTAATCTTTAGTCAATTCGCCGCGTAACGATTCTTCCATCAGTTTACAGCTTTCTTCAACTGATAAACCTATGCCCATTACAAACATCAGCTTGGTTACGGTAGCTTCGAAAGTTAAATCATAACCACTTAAAACGCCCATTTTTAACAGTTCTCTACTGGTTTCGTAGCGGCCAAGCTGTACCGAGCCTTTTTTGCACTGCGAAATGTCGATAATGATTTTTCCATTTAAAATGGCCTGATGCAAGCTATCTAAAAACCATTGTGCTGTAGTGGTGTTGCCAGAGCCAAAAGTTTCCAAAATAATGGCATCTACTTTAGAGTCGGTAATGGCCTGAACAGCCTGCGGGGTAATTCCCGGATACAATTTAAGTACACCTATATTCGAATTAAAATTGGTATGCAATTTTAATTCACCCCCTTTAGCTTTCAAGATATAATTTCTGTGGAACTGCAGGTGCACCCCAGCCTCGGCAAGTACCGGGTAATTTGGCGAACGGAAAGCTTCAAACTTTTCGCTATTGTATTTTATAGATCGGTTACCCCTAAATAATTGTGCATCAAAATAAATGCAAACCTCCGGGAATAATGCTTTGCCATCTTCTTTGGTTGCGGCAATTTCCAATGCAGTAATCAAATTTTCTTTGGCATCGGTCCTGATTTCTCCGATAGGCAGCTGCGATCCGGTTAAAACAACAGGTTTATCCAGGTTTTCGAGCATAAAACTCAGTGCCGAAGCAGTGAAGGCCATGGTATCAGATCCATGCAAAATCACAAAACCATCGTATTGATCATATTTATGGTAAATAAGCTCGGCCAATGTTTTCCATATTTCAGGATCCATGTTTGATGAATCCAACACCGGATTAAAAGAGTGTACATCTAACTGGTAATCTAATCGGCCCAGTTCCGGAACGTTTTCTTGTATCTGCTCGAAATTAAACGGAACCAACATCCCGTTTGTAGGATCGTTAACCATACCGATGGTGCCACCGGTATAGATTATAAGTATTTTGGTCATTTGGTTTAGTGAAGGTTGCTCAATACAAAGAAACTAAAAATTTACAAATGACCAGGCGATATTTTCAAATTAACAACAAAAAAGCTAAAAAACATTAATATTTTACCAAAATAACAAAATTATAGCCAGTATTTTGCAATACAAGAAATTAACACACAGATATTATACTGGAGATGCCTCAGCAGATTTCTCCATTACGCTCAGCTTCAGTTGAAATGACAAATGGCCGAAACCGAACTAATGACTTCAGACTTAGAACTTCGCACTCAATTCTAAACTCCAAATATCTTTTTCGAATTTCCGGTAGTTATTGCTGCTATTTCTTCAATAGAAATGCTGTAAATATCAGATAGTTTTTGTGCGATATAAATCAGGTAACTGCTCTCATTGGGTTTACCACGAAAAGGAACAGGGGCCAAATAAGGAGAATCTGTTTCTAAAACCAGGTTAGTTAAAGGAACATCTGCCAATACCAGATCCAGGCCTGCTTTTTTATAGGTTACCACACCGCCAATGCCAAGGTAGAAATTCAGATCAATAGCCTGTTTTGCCTGGGCTAAATTTCCGGTGAAACAATGAAATATCCCCCTTAATTTCTCGTCTCTTTCACTTTCCAACAGCTCAAAAACTTCATCAAAAGCTTCCCTGCAATGAATTACAATCGGCAAACCCAACGCTTTTGCCCAGCCAATCTGTTTACGAAAAGCATCTTGCTGGATTTCAAGAGTGGTTTTATCCCAGTACAAATCGATCCCGATTTCACCAATGGCATAAATTTTCCGCCCGGCAATGCTTTTATATATTTCGTCCAACAGCGCCAGGTAATCTTCCTTTACATCGCAGGGATGCAGGCCCGCCATTGCAAAACAGTTTTCAGGATATTTCGCCACCAGGTCATCAATCATGGCGATTGATTTTACGTCAACATTAGGCAAAAACAAGCGGTTCACATTGTTTTCAAAACAACGTTCCATTAACTGAGCCTGTTTCTCGGCATCCTGCTCGTAATATAAATGGGTATGGGTATCTGTGAAAAGCATTTTTTGATGTATGATGGATGATGGACTTTAAATGCGTCCTTCGACAGGCTCAGGATGACAAATTGGTTATAACTTATGCTTTTAGTACTACTTTTTCTTTTTAGCTGTGCTTTTCTTAGGCGTTTTAACTTCTGACTCCGGACTTCCGACTGCGGACTCTAGACTTCCGACTTGGGACTGAGGATTCCATTCCATTTCCTTTTTCAAAAACTTTCCGGTTAGGCTAATCGGGTTCTGGATCAAACCTTCGGGTGTACCTTCAAACAAAATCCGTCCGCCGCCAGCGCCACCTTCTTCCCCTAAATCGATTACCCAATCGGCAACTTTAACCACATCTAAATTATGTTCGATCACCAAAATGGTATTCCCCTTATCAACCAGCTCTTGTAATACACCCAAAAGCACGTTAATATCTTCGAAATGAAGCCCGGTAGTTGGTTCATCCAAAATATAAAAGGTTTTTCCGGTATCTTTTTTGGAAAGTTCGGTAGCCAGTTTTACACGTTGTGCCTCGCCACCCGATAAAGTAACTGACGATTGTCCCAAAGTGATATAACCTAAACCAACATCTTTTAAGGTTTTGATCTTTCTATAAATGATCGGGATATTTTCGAAAAAAGCACAGGCATCTTCAATACTCATATCCAACACGTCGCTGATTGATTTTCCACGGAAACGCACTTCTAAAGTCTCCCTGTTGTACCTTCTTCCGCCACACTCTTCGCAAGGTACCTGAACATCAGGCAAGAAGTTCATTTCAATTACCTTTAAGCCTGCTCCCTGACAGGTTTCGCAGCGGCCACCCTTTACGTTGAAAGAGAAACGGCCGGGTTTGTAACCACGGATTTTTGCTTCAGGCAACTGAACAAATAAATTCCTGATATCGGAGAAAACTCCGGTATAGGTAGAAGGATTGGAACGTGGTGTTCTGCCAATCGGTGCCTGATCTATCTCGATTACCTTATCGATCTCTTTTAAGCCATTGATTTTTTCGTAAGGCAAAGGTGTTTTTTTGGCCCTGAAGAAATGGTGATTTAAGATCGGGTATAAAGTTTCGGTAATTAAGCTCGATTTACCACTCCCCGAAACGCCGGTTACGGCAATAAATTTACCCAAAGGAAAATCTACCGAAACCTCTTTTAAATTATGTCCGGTGGCTTTAATCAGCGATAGTTTATGCCCATTGCCTTTTCTTCTGGTTTTTGGTATTTCTATGCCTTTTTTACCGTTCAGATAATCAGCGGTCAGGGTATTCGATTTCAGGATCTGTGCAGCTGTTCCTTCGGCAACAACCGTACCGCCATGAATACCGGCACCTGGCCCTACATCAATTACCCAATCGGCCTCCAAAATCATATCCTTATCATGTTCTACCACTAGAACGGTATTTCCAAGATCCCGCAGGTTTTTAAGGGCATTGATCAACCGTTCATTATCGCGCTGGTGCAAACCGATACTTGGCTCATCGAGAATGTACATCACGTTCATCAGCTGCGAACCGATCTGTGTGGCTAAACGGATGCGCTGTGCCTCGCCTCCCGAAAGCGTACGTGCAGTCCGGTCTAAAGTTAAATAGGTTAAACCCACATCGGTTAGAAAGCCGATCCTCGCTTTAATCTCTTTTAAAATTTCTTTGGCAATAATATTCTGACGGTCAGACAAACGTTCATCAACTTTTTCGAACCATTGATGAAGATTGTTAATATCCATCGATGAAAGCTCGAAAATGTTCTTGCCGTCGACTTTAAAATGCAAACTTTCTTTTTTCAACCGGGCGCCATGGCATTCCGGACAGGTTTTCAGCTTTCTGAACTCGTCCATATCGTCAGATGCCGATTCGCTTCGCTTCTCGTTCTGCTCTTCGAGCATTTTAATTATCCCATCGAAAGTGATATTATAATTCTGGACGTTCCATTTATTGTATTCAACTTCAACCTTAATCAGATCTGGCGAACCATTTAAAATGATGTCGATCACTTCATCGCTTAATTTTTCAATTGGTGTAGAAAGCGAGAAACTGTATTTCTTGGCCAGCGCTTTTAGTACCTGGAACATCCAGATATCGCGGTACTCGCCCAATGGCGCCAAACCACCATTTAAAATACTCAGTTTCGGGTTTGGGATCACTGATTCTTTATCGACCACGAAAATATAGCCTAAACCGTCGCAACGTTCACAGGCACCATAAGGCGAGTTGAAAGAAAAACTGTTGGGCTGAGGCTCATCATAAGAAATACCCGTGGTTGGGCACATCAAAAATTTACTGAAATGTGCCACATTATTATCCTTATCGCTGATTTTGATAACGCCTTTGCCCATTTTCATCGCAGTTTGCAATGAATCAAGCAGGCGTTTCTTATCTTTTACATCGATAATCAGGCGATCGATCACCACTTCAATATCGTGGATTTTATACCGGTCTACCTGCATTTTAGCCGTAATATCCTTAATCTCTCCATCTACGCGAACTTTTACATACCCCTGTTTACGGATCTGCTCAAAAAGTTCCCGGTAATGCCCCTTCCTGCCTTTGACAACCGGTGCAAGGATATTTACGGCAAGCCCATCAAATTTGTTAAAAATATTCTGCAGGATCTGATCTTCGCTCATGCGTTCCATTTTCTCGCCGGTGTTGTAAGAATAAGCATCAGCAACACGCGCATAAAGCAAACGCATAAAATCATAAATTTCGGTAATGGTTCCCACGGTAGAACGCGGGTTTTTACTGGTCGTTTTCTGCTCAATGGCAATAACCGGACTTAAACCGGAAACTTTATCTACATCGGGACGTTCCATTCCGCCCATAAACTGACGGCTATAGGCGCTGAAGGTTTCCATATAACGGCGCTGTCCCTCCGCATAAATGGTATCAAAAGCCAGGGAAGATTTACCGCTTCCGCTCAGCCCCGTAATGACCACCATTTCGTTACGCGGAAAACGAACGTCTATATTCTTTAAATTATGTACCCTCGCACCGTATACTTCAACATCCTTTTGCTCACCGAGGTCGATAGATTTATTGCTCATATTTATTAAAAATTGTGGATGGAACCAAGCTTTAGAAAAGACCGGATTTCAATCCGCAAAAATGCTAAAAATTTTATCAAAAAGAAAGTCTAATGCAATCTGTATTAAGGATTAAATGTCATAATATAAAAGCCATCTTCCGAAATAAAGTTTTGGCTTTTTCCAATAGCCTAAACGTTGTGAAACAGGTAATGGTTTTGTATTTTTAGAGAATGTATTTTTTTGAAAATCGCTTGATGGATGAATATAAATTTATCTTTTGGTGATCAAAAGATAAGATAATTGTCCTAAGTGGTTAATTATATATAAAAATGATTGGCTTATAATCTCAAAGTACAATAATGAATGAAAAAAATGTCGGACACAACTTGCCCGACATACATTTTAATTTTCCTTGAATTAGTTATAGACTAAAATTATCATTTAACCACTTCTTAATATTCGCATGACTTCTTATTGTTCCCGGAAGTTTGTCACGCAGTACATTCTCTAATTTGTTTAGGGTAGCCTGACTAGTCCATCCTTTGTCATCCATATACCTATTGAGAAAAGGAAGGACTTCATATCCTTCATGTCTATCAAGAAGTACATTGTCGGGGAAACCCGTAATTTTAGCATTGTCGTTTTCCGCAGAAGCCGTCCAAGAGTACGTGAGTTTTAAATCACTCTTTTTAAAATTTGCCATGTTATTGTTTTAAATTGATATGCTCGAAAATATCCTCTCTTAACAATAAAACTCTACGGGAAACCGGAATATAAGAATTATTCTGAGTTGATTCTCTTACACTTAAATCGGTCTTCTTCACTTAGATACAGGATGAATGACGACATCTAGATTCATTAACCATTTAACAGATCTCTCGGCTCCGTTATTCTCCGCTCGAGATGACGATGCAACGATGAACCACTCTAATCAATGAGCCCGTAAACAATTGAACCAATGACCAATGAACAACCTTACCACACTATTGTTGTTCCATTCTCGGTGGGATGACCGGTGCAAACCAACACCCTGCCCCTTTCTAATTCATCATCAGTAAGCACTTCATTATAATCCATCCTCACGCCACCTTTCGTGCAATTGGCTGCACAGGTACTGCACACCCCCCCACGGCAGCTATACGGAAGTTTGATTTTATTTTCGAGCGCAACATCCAGAATTCTCTTTGGCCAAGGAATATCAAGGTGATACGTTTCGCCTTGAAAATGCAGTACAACCGAATAGTTATTTTTATCGACAACTTTTTCAGAGCTATCATCTTCATCAACCTCATCTTCGGGCAATACAAAAGTTTCTCTTTTGATCTGTTTAATATCAAACCCCATGCCCAATAAGGTAATGCGGCATAAATCCATATAAATTATTGGCCCACAGCTATAAAATAGCGCATCATTCCGATTGAAATGCAAATGTTCCTTAATTAATTTTTCAATATAGAACTTGTTCAGCCTGGCCGTCATCAGGTTTTTGCTGTTGCTAAAAACCCAGACAATTTTTAGCCTTTCGGGATATTTTAGCTGCCATTCGATCAACTCATCATAAAACAGGGTTTCTTCTTTCGATCTGTTACTGTATATCAATGTAATCAACGATTTTTTCTCACGCACCAAAGCCGTTTTCATAATGGAGAACAAAGGCGTAATACCTACCCCGGCGGCAAAAAGAAAAAGATCGCGTTCTAAATTTTCTTCCGGGATATAGCTGAATAGTCCTTGTGGCTCCTGGGCAAAAAGAATATCGTTCACCGAAGTCTTATGATGCAAAAACCTCGAAATTTCACCATTCTCTACGCGCTTTACGGTAATAGCCAAAGGTTCGTCCACATCAGGCGAACTGTTAAACGAATACGATCTTCTGATCTCTTGGTGCGCACCCTGAAAAACCAACGACAGAAACTGCCCCGCCAAATACCTGGGATATTGCCCATCTATTTCCTCAAATTGAAAGGTAATGTTATCGCCAGGCTGGTTGATGATTTTATTGATCCGCAGTTTGAACATAATACAAAGAAAGGAAATTGGTTTATTAGTTCAGTTGTTCATTGGTCATTTGTTCATTGGTTAGCATGGTGTAGAATTTCACGCACATTAAACTAAAAATTGCCAACTGGAAATTGTTCATTGGTTCATTGGTCATTTGTTTATTGGTAACCGCAAATTGCCAACTGGAACCGTTAGCTAGCGTGGTGCAAAAAATGAATCTGGGAAATCACTTTTCCAAAAAAAAGCGTCCCGATTATGAAACCGGGACGCTTTACCAAATGCTTGTCTTTATCTTAATTTTATTATCCGCCGTTATAGGCCAATAATACTCTCGGTTTGTTGTAACCGTAACGTTTCGGATGCTCCATAATCTGTTTCATCGAAATTACCTTGTAAACATAGCCACCGGTTTCGCGGTTCAGCTTCATTTTGTAGTAATTGTCCTGATTTTGATTATTGATCTGCTTGCGCAGGCGTCCGTCGCCAACATTGTAGGCCGCAGCCACCAATGTCCAGCTTTCTAAACCCTTATACATTTCCTTAATGTATTTGCAGGCTGCAATGGTTGATTTGCGCAGGTTATAACGCTCATCAACATTTCCATTCACTCTTAATCCATAGGTACGGGCTGTTCCCGGCATAAACTGCCAGATTCCGGCTGCACCTTTTGGCGAAGTCCCTTCAGTCATTCCAGATTCGACCAAAGCCAAATACTTGAAATCGTTCGGAATACCATAAGCGGCAAGTATCGGTTCGATAATCGGGAACCATTTTGCTGCTTTTTGGTGCAAAAGATTGGTTTGTGTGTTCTTGTAAGTGTGTGCGGCCAAGATTTTTCTCATTTTTCTTTCCACCCTTTTATCGCCTAAAGGCAGGGTTTCGTCCGCGAAATTTAACTGGGCCATTAAAGTAAGAGGTTTCGCAACGTCTTCAACTTTTGTGCTATCAGTTTTTGTTATTGTAGAGCTTAATTTTTCTTCCTTAAAAAGACTTTTTTTCGTTAAGGGCATTTGGTAAGTGAACACTTTTGCCAAGATAAATAGTGTTGCCACTACTGAAAATGGTACGATGTGTTTCTTTAACATTCTCCTCCTTTTTTTGGTGAAACTTAAATAAAAACGTCGGCAAAGCTAAAAAATAATAAGCACACTATCAAATAGTTACAAAAATAAGCGTAAAAAACAGCCTCTAAAGTGCTTTAAACGCAGATTTTAAATTTTGATTTTTGATCATATTTTATTATTTTAGAGGCTATTTTTTTATCCAATTTTTCCGGTTTTAAAATTGTTATGTTCAGCATTTTTTCATAAATTTGCAGCCCGCATTTTTAATGCGTTAAAAGCGTATCATGATAAATAAAAACAACAGGAACAGTCGGGATGACAAGTCCAAACCAGGCAGTCGGAGAACGGAAGGCAAAAGTAGCTCAGCCGGATCCGACAGAAAAAGATCAGGCGACAAAGACAATAAATTCAAAAAATCATCCGATTCAAAAGAAGACTTCAGACCCAGAAGCACAGACGGTAAAGATTTCAGATCAAAATCGTTCGGAGATAAAAAAGATTTCAAACCAAGATCAGGCGGTCGTGATTTCAAATCAAAAGATTCGGAACCACAGGGTTTCAAATTTGGTGATCGTGAGTTCAAATCAAAAGATTCTGCAGATGACCGTGGTTTTAAATCGAGAGATTACAAATCAAAAAGCGGTGGCAGGGATTTTAAAGCAAGAGAAAGTGGCAGAGATTATAAACCAAGAACAGGAGAACGCGATTTCAGATCTAAGGATGGAGATTCGCGCGATTTTAAACCGAGAGAGGGCGGTTATAAAGATTACAAATCAAGGGGAAAATCAGACTTCAGGCCAAGTGCAGGAAGTTCTAGAGATGTAAAACCCAGGGAGCAAAAGGATGGCGATACCCGTCCGTTCAGAAAACGCGAGGAGCTGAAACAGCGGGATACAGAATTTAACCGCCCGCAGCGCACAGTTGTTGCGCCAGCCCGTAAAACCAATGAAGATAAAGGCTTAATCCGCCTAAACCGATATATTTCAAATGCAGGGATCTGCTCACGCCGTAAGGCTGATGAACTGATTACTGCAGGTATTATTACCGTAAATGGTGAAGCTGTAACTGAACTGGGCTATAAAGTAGACCCGGCGAAAGACCTGGTACGCTACAACGGTGAACTATTGAAACGGGAGAAAAAGGTTTACGTTTTATTGAATAAACCAAAAGATTACATCACCACTACCGACGATCCGCAGGAACGCCGTACGGTAATGCAATTGGTTGATAAAGCGAGCCGCGAACGCATTTATCCGGTGGGCCGTTTAGATCGAAATACGACCGGTTTATTACTGATGACGAATGATGGTGATTTAGCTGATAAATTATCACACCCTAAAAACGGAATTACCAAAATCTATAATGTTGAATTAAACAAGGCTTTATCACAGGGCGATTTAAATAAAATTGCCTTTGGTTTAGAGCTTGAAGACGGCCTGATCAAACCCGATAACATTTCATATGTAGCCGGTGGAACGAAAAAAGAAATCGGCATCCAGATCCATAGTGGAAAAAACAGGATTGTACGTCGTATTTTCGAACATTTGGGATATAATGTAGAAAAATTAGACCGCGTAGTGTACGGCAATTTAACCAAAAAAGACCTGCCACGTGGCAGATGGCGTTATCTTGAAGAACATGAACTGGTTCAGATTAAGCATTTAATTAAATAAGACATGAAAGCAGCCAATTGGCTGCTTTTTTTATTGAACATAGAAGAGGTTGTCATTCTGAACGCAGTAAAGAATCCTTATTCAATGAGAGTCAAACACCTAACTTCTAGTGACCAAAGATCAATTTAGTCATCAACCATCTGCGCAAATCAAGAAAAGATTCTTCACTGCGTTCAGAAGGACAGTTATCTCTTTTACATTAAAATTTTCTCATATTTGTTAAAATCAAGATCATCTTTTCATGAAAAAAATCAGTTCCTTGTTTATACTCACCATACTATCCGGTTTAACATTTGCACAAAAAAACAATTACAACCTTATTATTGGCACTTACACTGCACCCGGAAAAAGCGAGGGGATTTATACCTATAACTTTAATTCTGCAACAGCTGCTACAACACTAAAAAGCATTACCAAAAACACCGCAAATCCGAGTTATGTAACCGTTTCCCCTGATCAGAAATTCATCTATGCGGTTAATGAAACAGGAGCAACAAGTACCGTTAGCGCGTTTAAATATGATGCAGCCAGCGGCAATTTAACTTTTCTGAATAAGGTTGATAGCCACGGTGCCGATCCATGTTTTATTACAGTAGATACCAAAAATGTAATCGTGGCCAATTATAGCGGAGGCAGCCTGGCTGTATTCCCGCGCAAAGCCGACGGTTCTTTAACCGAAGCCATCCAGGTAATCAAACATACCGGGAAAAGCATTGATCCTAAAGGCCGGCAGGAAAGCGCCCATGTACACATGGCCATATTTACACCAGATCATAAGTATTTAATTGTTAACGACCTTGGTGAAGATCAAACTTATATTTATAACTACAACCCGGCGGCAAAAGAAAAAATATTAACCGTAAAATCGGTTCTTAAAACCCATGCAGGTACTGGTCCGAGACACATTACCTTTAGTCCGAATGGAAAATTCGCCTATTTAGCGCACGAATTTAATGGCAGCATTACCGCTTTTGCCTATACCAATGGCAACTTAACAAAGCTACAGGAAATCGGTACCACACCGGAAAATTTCACCGGCAGAATTGATGGAGCAGACATCCATATTTCTGCCGATGGCAAATTCTTATACGAAACGAACCGTGGTGATGCAAACAGCATCTCTGCTTTCTCAATTTTACCTGACGGGAAACTCAAATTCATAGAAACGGTAAGCACATTGGGTAAAGGCCCCAGAAACTTCAGTATTGACCCAACAGGCAAGTTTTTATTGATCGGACATCAGTACAGCAATGATGTGGTTATTTTTAACCGCGATAAAACAACAGGAAAATTAACCGACAGTGGCAAAAGGATTGAAGTTGGGGCTCCGGTTTGTTTAGTTTTTAATTAAGCACCAAAATAAAGCCATGGAAAATTTCGATTGGACCACATTCACAATCAGAATTGCCATTAAAGCAAAACTTGATGAGATCTACAATGCCTGGACACAGGCCAGCGAAATTGAAAAATGGTTTTTAAGTGATGCTTCATTCTCTGATGAAAATGATGTTCTGTTGAGCAAAACACAAAATATACTTAGAGGCGACCGGTATAAATGGACCTGGTACCTTTATGATGATATAGAGAATGGCACCATCACCAAAGCGAACGGTAAAGATCAGCTCCAGTTCACTTTTGCAGGCGATTGCCTGGTTGATATTAAACTCCGGGAAGAATTCGAATACATTGTGGTAGAACTTACCCAAAAAAACATCCCTGAAGATGAGAATTCTAAAAGAAATATCCGCTTAGGCTGCCACAACGGGTGGAGTTTCTACCTGGTCAATTTAAAGTCTGTTTACGAAGGTGGCTTTGATTTAAGAAACAAGGATAACCGTTTTAAACCCATGTTGAATAATTAGAAAGTAATAGGTTGATTTTTAGTTACGAACTAGTTAAATTGCATGATAGATACTGAAATAAATTCAGTACGACGGATTAATAAAACAAATTCGTTAGGAAAAACTAGGATTTGATCGTCACCCTGAACTTGTTTCAGGGTCTAACATGAAAGTACTTATCATAACAAAAAGATGGAACGAGGTGGCTGTGTTTACATTTTAACCAATTATACCCATACCGTCCTTTACATTGGCGTTACCTCAGAATTATATTTCAGAATAGTAGAACACAAAGAGAAAGAGCATCCGAATTCATTTACCGCCAAGTACAATTGCAGTAAACTTGTTTATTACGAACAATTTGATTCTATAGAAGAAGCCATCGCAAAAGAAAAGCAATTAAAAAACTGGAAAAGAGCCTGGAAGATAAATCTTATTAACAAAAACAATCCTTACTGGAGTGATCTGTTTGACACTTTACAGGATGATTAAGTTTTTTGTGATTAGTACTAATGACAGTCATGATAGATGCTGAAATAAATTCAGCATGACGGAAATGAATCGGGTAAGCTCATTACATCAAAGTAAAAGTCCCTCAAGATCGTCGCCCTGAACTTGTTTCAGGGTCTGATGACAAAGAAAATCAAATGATAGTTGCCGACCACGTTAAATATTAAACCATTAAAAAAACAATAAAAACGGCTAATAAAATAAATTCAGCGTGACGACATGGCAAATACTTAAACAAAAAAGTTCCCGATTTTCATCGGGAACTTTTTAAATATATTTATCAATTGCATTAAGCAGGTTCTGCTACCCTTGCTACATTACGGTAAGGGAATTCGTTAAAGATGTGTCTGCGGGCGAAACGACCCGGCGAATCAGCATTTACCAGCTTAATGTAAATTGCTCTTGGCACATCAAAATATTCGTAAGCACTTCCATCAAAAAACTGGATATTTAAAACAGATTGTTTGTATTCGAAATCCTGGATATTAGACAAAGTTGTGGTTTGTGTATAAGCTTCGATATGCTGTTCGCGTGTTTCAGGTGCAATGCTCACTAAGAAATGGTAAGCTTCTATAATCTCCTTACTTCTTGCTTCTGCTTCCAGCTTCTCTTCTTCCTGCTGAAATTTATCGGGATGACAATCTTTCATCAGCGTACGGTATACCGATTTAAGCTCTTTTAATTCAGCATTTTTATCTACGTTCAAAAGCTTTCTATAATCAACTATTTTCTTCATTGGGCTAACCTTTTTAATTTAGGTGAAACTATTTTAGAATTTTCAATCTGCCAAAACCGTTTCGAGCCGCAAAGATACGATTTATAATCATTTGATTTTGAGAAAGTTTTGTTTTGACAAATATTATCAAAACAGAAGAAATATTAACCACAGATGCGTACAGGTCAATACAGATTTCCCACATCTGTATTCATCCTTTTTATCTGTGGTTAAATTATTTGGCCGAAGTGCAACCTTAAAGAAATATTAATACTTAGCCTGTAAAGAGTTTTCGATTACCTCTTTGTAATAATTGATATAAGCTGGCAAAATCTTTTTCAAATCAAAATCCTGTGCCCTGGTAAAGGCATTTTCTTTAAAACGGTTCAACGTTTCGTCGTCCTTTAAAATTTCGATCGCATGGGCTGCCATTGCATCAACATCACCAACATTACTCATGTAACCACAAAACCCATCTACATTAAGTTCAGGCAGTCCACCGGCATTAGTGGTAATAATCGGTACTTTGCAAGCCATGGCTTCTAATGCAGCCAAGCCGAAACTTTCCGACTCTGAAGGCATCAGGAAGAGATCTGAAACAGACAATATTTCTTCTACTGCATCCTGTTTACCCAAAAACCTTACATTTTCGCAGATATTAAGCGAGCGGCAAAGCTGTTCGTTATAAACACGTTCCGGGCCATCGCCAACCATTAACAGTTTAGAAGGAATTACGGCCTGTACTTTTTCGAAAATCCTGATCACATCTTCCGTACGTTTTACTTTCCGGAAGTTACTGGTATGGATTAAAATACGTTCGTTATTGGGCGCAATTGCTTTTTTGAAATGATCTTTCGCCTGTAAACTAAAACGGCTGAAATCAATAAAATTAGGAATTACCTTAATTTCCTTTGTAATTTCAAAATGGCGGTAGGTATCTTCTTTTAAATCTTCCGAAACGGTTGTTACACCATCACTTTGGTTGATCGAAAAAGTTACCACAGGTTTATAGGTCGGATCTTTACCCACCAAAGTAATATCGGTACCGTGAAGGGTAGTTACCACCGGGATATGAATACCGTAACTGGCCAAAATTTGCTTCGCCATAAAAGCAGCAGAAGCATGTGGAATGGCATAATGAACATGCAATACATCCAGTTGTTCAAAGCGGACCACATCAACCACTTTGCTGGCCAATGCCGATTCGTAAGGAGCGTAATCAAAAAGCGGGTAATTCCTTACCGAAACTTCATGGTAAAAAAGATTTTCAGAAAAGAAATCGAGCCTTGCCGGCTGACTGTAAGTGATAAAGTGAACCTGGTGCCTTTCATTAGCAAGTGCTTTACCAAGTTCTGTTGCAACTACTCCACTACCGCCAAAAGTGGGGTAGCAAACAATTCCTATCTTCATTATAATCGTATTGTTGTTACCGCAAATGTAGCCGATTTTAATCTATTATGCGTGTCGGTTTAATGTAATAACATTCGCTTATCACTTTCCCCTTTACAATCGATACAATAAAGGGCATTTTATTCAGAAAAGCAGGTTCATGCCCTCTTTTTTAAAAGCGAAAAACAGGGACAGAAAATTGGGCAAACCGGGAGTAAAAAATGAAATTATTTAAGGCTGCGCATTTCTTCTTTTATGACAAGAAAAAGTTCATTAGGCCTTTGGGTACCGATAAAATACTCCAAGCCATCGCGATCGGTTAAAACAACCGCATCCTTACCAGATGAATAAAAACGGATAGTGCCTTTGGTGTGCAGGTTGTAAACCGGGTTATTAAAAAAATAGCGGCTGTAGGTAGCCTTGCGTACATCCACAATGCTGTTTAAATCTATCTTAACACGCTTGGTGGTCCACAGTCCATCTAAAATCATGCTGCCGTTATCCACTACAATTTTATACTGGATCAAAAAAAGCAACAGCATCGAAACGCCGATAATACCGAAACCCACCACGAGAAAAAGATCCTGCGTATTATCACGGTCGCGTTCGTAAACATACGCCGCAAAACAGAATGCAGCCATAATCAACCGGATGAAAATGCGGACATAATCGCGGCCAATGTACTGTTTTTCGATATAGGCGTACTTGCTTTCCACTTATTTAATTTTGAGTTCGAATATAGCAACTTTTTTGGTTGCAGTTGTTAATTTATATCGGTTATCCTGCCGCATCCCTACAATCCAGATGATTTCGCCATTTCCATTAACCAGAATCGGTGTAGTGGCTTTCAAATGTAAGGGAACTTTTTCATCAATAAAATAATCACTCACTTTCTTCAGGCTCCGCATTCCTAACGGAATAAACTTATCGCCATTTTGCCAATTTCTCAGTGTTAATGGAAAAATCAACTTATCGGCATTTACAAAAGCTTTATCCAGCTCTGTCGCAAACTTTATTTCTTCAGTAAAGGTTAAAAATATTTCATGATTGGCAAAAACAATACTTTTGTTCGTTGGATGGATAAACTGGTTTGCCGTAACAAGTTTGTTTTTTTTAACAATTACCAGGTCATTCCGGTTAATAATGGCCTGATGTGTGGCACTAAAAAAATGTGTTCCCGACAGGGCCTTTAAGCTATCCAAAATTTCCTGTATGAGGTTTTCGTTAAAACCAAAAGGCTTAAGCAGTTCGTAAAGCAATAACTTTTGTGGGTTTAGCCGCGCAATTTCCGCTAAAGGAATATAAACACCATCTCCACGCCGATCAAAAATTTCGCTGGCCAGTTTCTGAACCTGTATATTTAAAAAAGCCTCCAGTTCGGCAAAGCGTGAAATATTTTCGGCAAAAGTTTTTTCGAGGTTAGGGTTGATTTCCTGTAAATGCGGCACCACCTGTAACCTGATCTTATTCCTTGTATAATGGGTACTGGTATTCGAGCTGTCTTCCACAAAATCAATATTGTTGGCTGCTACCAATTCCTCAATCTGCTGCCGGTTTAAAAATAACAATGGCCTGATCAACCGATCACGTTTGGGTAAAATGCCATGTAATCCGCTAATTCCCGTACCACGGCTAAGGTTGATCAATACGGTTTCAACTGCATCATTCTGGTGCTGCGCCAGGGCAATATAATCGTAATGCTCTTTATCCCTGATTTCTTCGAACCAGTTATAACGGAGATCCCGCGCGGCCATCTGTGTGGAAATTTTATTCTCTGCCGCATATTTTTTAGTATCAAAATGCGTTACGTAAAATGGTAAATCCAGTTTTTTGGCCAGTAGTGCAACAAAACTTTCGTCACGTTGTGCCTCGCCTGCCCTTAAATTAAAGTTACAATGTGCAACACCAACATCAACACCTATTGCTTTAAACAAATGCAACATTAATACAGAGTCTTTTCCTCCGCTTACGGCCAAAAGAATCCGGTTGCCTTGCAAAAACAGCTGTTCTTGTTCAATAAAATCGCGAAATTGCTGCAAGGGTAACATCCATCAAAAATATTTAATTTTAACTGGTATTCCGAACGTTCGGAACAAAAAACTAACTTTGTAGTGTGCAAAAACTATTTGTCTTTTTATTTCTCTTAATCAGTCCAGTATTTTTATTCGGTCAGCAACCTGCTTCGAAAATTAAAATTGTTTCGTACCGGCATATCTCTGGCGATACAAAGAAGAAAGCAACCTATCTTAATTTTGTAGTTTTTCAACAGGATAATGCTACCCTTGCCTGCGATAGCGCTGTATTTTATAGCGAACGTAACTATTTTGAGGCTTTTAAAAATGTGCACATCAACCAGCTTACCACCGATATTTATTCCGATCAGCTCGAATATGATGGAAATAAAAAACAGGCACATTTAACAGGGAACGTAAAAATGGTTGACCCTACTTCGGTTTTAACCACTAATATACTTGATTACAACACCCTTACCAAGATAGGAACTTATACCAGTGGCGGCAAGATTGTAAATAAGGATGTAACGCTTACCAGTAAAAACGGTTATTATTTCAGTCAGAGAAATGTTGCTTATTTTAGATATGATGTTGTGGTGGTTACACCCCAATCGGTCATCAAATCGGATACCATGAGTTACAATACCGAAGATAAATGGACCTACTTTTATGGACCAACCAATATCAAGGGTAAAGACGACAACCTATACACCGAAAATGGCCAGTACAACACCATGACAGAAGATGCCTTTTTTGGCAAAAAAAATCTTTATACGCAAGGTACACGATCTTTAAAGGGAGATAGTTTATATTATTATGGTAAACTGGGGGTTGGTAAAGCGGTTAAAAACATTGTTTTTTCCGATACGAAAGATAAGTTGAAAATGTTCGGCGATTTAGGCTATTATTACAAACAGGATCAGCGGACTTTGGTTACCCGAAATGCCTATCTGGGAATAGGTACGGAAGACTCCATAATGGTGAAGAATAAAAAAAGACCGGACAGTTTATGGATGGGAGCCGATACACTGGAAACGCAAATGGTGCTGCAAAAAAACCTAAAGTTAATCCCTAAAATCTCGATCAAAGCTGATAACCAGGTTGGGGAGGATGATGAAGATGGCGGAAAGAAAGGAAAAGGTGAGCCAAAATATAAACCCGAAGCTGAATCAATCCAAAAAGAAAACCGGAATAAGCGTAATACGAGAAACAGTAAGGCCGATAAGAAAAAAGGCAATGCCGAAACGGAAGAGCCGCTTAACCCGAAAGATAAAAACATTGACAGTTTAAAAACGAAAATAGATTCGCTGAGCAAAGGGCTGCCCAAAATTAGTACTGATAGTTTGCAAAAAGGCAATATTTTAAAGGGAAAGGCCGATTCTATCATTAAAAACCTGCCCGCACTCAAAACAGATAGTTTACAGAAAAAAATAGCAAATAAAGTTGGTACTGTTATAAAAGACGTTTCAAAAACGAAGGCCGATAGTTTGCAAAAAAAGATTGCCGAAAAAACTTTTCCCATTGTAAAGGATATTTCAAAAGCCAAAGTCGACAGCCTGCAAAAGAAAATAACAAAATCTGGTGCTAATAAAGATAGCTTAACAAAAGTTTTGGGGAACTTAAAACCCGATGGTTTAAAGACTGATACTACTAAGTTTAATCCGGCTGATACCGTTCAAACGCGTATTATTAAAGCATACCATGGCGTTAAAATTTTCAAAACAAATATTCAGGCCAAAACCGACAGCCTTTTTTACACCAGTGCCGATTCTACCCTGCGCTGTTACAGCAACCCGATTATATGGTCGGAAGGTTCACAACAGGTTGGCGATACCATTTATGTACAGTTCAAAAACAAAAAGCTGAATAATTTACAGGCCATCAGAAATGCTTTTTTGGTAAATACCCCAGCCGATTCGCTCAGGTTTAACCAGATAAAAGGTCGATTGATGACAGGTTTCTTTTCTAACGGAAAATTGAAAACCCTCTATGTTGATGGTAATGCCGAAAGTATCTATTACACCCAAGACGACAGCACTAAGGTTTATAAGGAAATGAACCAAACCTTAAGTAGCAGGATAAAATTCATTTTTAAGAACAAGGAAAACGCAATTGAGGATATTGTATACATTAAAGGCGTAGAAGGGGCCTTAAATCCTGAAAATGAAATTGCGAAAGACCATGCTTTAAAAGGCTTTTCATGGAAACCCAGCGAACGGCCAAAATCTAAGAAAGATGCTGTTGGCTCAGCGGGTAAGCCTAAGTCTAAAATAAAGGCTAAAACAGTTGCCGGCAAAGCGGTAGCGGGTACAAAAACAACTGTTACACCGGCTAATCCAGCATCAACTGTTCCTGTTACCAAGCCCAAAATTACGATTGGCAAAGACAGCTTGAACCTGGATAAAAAACTGCCTTCAACTAAACCGGCAGATACCGCTAACTTCGGCATTAAACCGATTTTACCTAAAAAAGATACCACTCAGGTGAAAAAACCGGTTGCTAAAACGTAGTTTGTTCTTAGAGTTGTCTTTACGAACTGAAGAAAGGGTTTTGCGCAGGAGTGAAGCACCCGCGAAGCGAGCTTGAATGCCATTAAAGCAATAAGCTACAAATGAAAAATCTTTTTGATGATAAATTACATGATAGATTGCTTCGGCTCGTTGATATGCCACCTTGCAATGACGAAACACAACACAACAATCTGATATTCAAATATTAATACCAAAAATTCACACTAAATAAATTGCAAGATAGATTTCTCCAATGTGGATATGATGCTTAACAATTACTATTAAGCTATTTTTCTCCTAAGCCTTCAAAAACTCAATCATTTTTTTCAGCGCAATTGCCCTGTGGCTGATTGTATTCTTCAGCGCCATATCCATTTCTGCAAAGGTAACATCGTAACCATCGGGCTGAAAGATTGGATCGTAGCCGAAACCCTTTGATCCGGCAATTTCTTCCCTGATTGTGCCCTCAATTACACCCTCAAAAATATGGTTCTGCCCGTCTTGCATTAACGAGATTACGGTTTTAAACCTGGCTTTTCTGTTATTGTTTCCCTGCAGGTTTTTCAAAACAAGCCTGATGTTTTCTGCGCTATCCCTGCTTCCCGAATACCTTGCCGAATAAACGCCCGGTTCGTTATTTAAAGCCTCTACTTCCATGCCACTATCATCAGCAAAACAATCCAAATTGAAATGCGCTACGACATAACTGCTTTTCAGACTAGCATTCCCCTCGAATGTATCGGCTGTTTCGGGTATATCCGCAAAGCAGCCAATGTCCTGTAAATTCAATACTTCATATTCACCTGCGAGAGCGGCACGTATTTCTTCTGTTTTATGTTGGTTATTGCTGGCAAAAACAAGTTTTTTCATTTGGGTGTAAGGTGTGAAAGATTATCCGTTTTTTTATTACCGGCTTATTTAATTTTCTGAAGATGTCCCCAAAGCGTTTTCTTGGCTGTTATATCACTATCGAGATGGTGGAGATTCGGTGCAAAGATAATTTTTGTGTTTTCGTGGATAATAATCTCGTTCTGCCAGGTAAGGTTTAGTTTTAACGCTGCAATCTCTACCCCGAAAGATAACATGATAACAGGTTTAAAAAAACGGTTCAGTTCCACATAATCTGTCCCCTTATAATTTGCGTAGTTCAATACTGCAAAATCGGGTGTTCCCAGGTCAATGGCCTTAACAATTTTCCGTAGCAGCTCCCTACCCTGTTCGGTACTTACATCATGCTGTTGATCGTTCACTAAAATCAGCACTGATTTCTTATTCCCACCTAAAAATTTAAATACTTTTTCAGGCATCGGCTCCTCTGCAATATGCGGAATTTCAGTTGTTTGTGGGTAAACTTTTGGCGACTGTGTTGATTTAATTTCAGGAATCCGGGCAATTTCTGCACTTAAAACAGCTTCCTTTTCTTCTGCAACAGCAATATTTCCGGCAGCAAAAACGGGCTCTGCATTACCCAAAGGCCGCTTTTGCACACTTTCATCTTTCACCACAAAAACCTCATCGGTAAAAAATAAACGTAAAGCATTCGCATTGTTGGTAACCTGGTTTTCCATTCGTATTTTTGCTGGATAATAATTTCTGTTAAAATTAGTTAAATATCTTATAATAGCGCCGCTAATTGTTACTTTTATCCCTTAAAATTTATAGAGTACTCTGTGTGAGGAAAGCTTATTGCTTATTTGTTTTCAGCTTTATATACGGCATTTCATTTGCACAGAATGTTGCTGTGGTTAATGGTAAATCAATAAGTACCAAAGAGTTTATGTGGGCATATAAAAAAAGCCACAACGGAAACATGAGTACTGCATACGATACTTTACAAACTTATTTAAACTTATATATAAATTTTAAACTTAAGGTTTTGGATGCCCGCGATATGGGATTGGATAAAAGTGCCAGTTACCAGGAAGAGATCAAAACTTATGAGGATGCTTTAAATGCGCATAAAAAAGTTGGGGTAAGCAACAAAGACCGTGATTTTTTATTGAATGAATACCGGGAAGGTGTGTTAATGTTCAATGTCTCGGAACAGAAAATCTGGAGCAGGGCACAGGAAGATGAGCAGGCCATAAATGATTTTTACAACAAAAATCAGAAAAATTATAGCAAACCTTTAAATGAAGTTAGGGGTGAAGTAATTGCTGATTACCAGCAAAATTTGGAAGAAAACTGGCTGAAAAGCCTTAAACAGAAATATCAGGTAAGGATTAACGAAAATGAACTTAAAAAACTCGCCAGGTTATAACCAAATGGATAGAGTTGACCATAAGTATTAAATTTGCAAAATATAACAAATAGAATGAAGAAAGTTTTTTTAGTAGCAACCGCTTTAATTAGCCTGTTTTTAAACAGTTATGCCCAAAATAAGCATACTGTAGATAAAGTTGCTGCTGTTGTAGGAAACAATATTATCCTGCTGTCAGATTTAAATCAACAATACACACAATATCTTTATCAGGGTAACCCTCCCAATGATGAGATCAAATGTAAAATTTTACAACAGACCTTAACCCAGAAATTACTTAAACAACAAGCCGAAATCGATTCGGTAATGGTTGAAGATGGAGCGGTTGACGATGAGGTGAACAAACGCATGCGTTACAGTATGCAGCGGGCAGGTGGTCAGGAACGTTTAGAGCAATTCCTGAACAAATCGGTTCTTCAGTATAAAGATGAAATCAGACCATCGGTAAAAGATGAACTGATTGCGCAGAAAATGCAGCAAAAAATTACCGAGAACATCAATGTTACCCCTATGGAGGTAGAAAAATACTTCAAATCATTGGGCGATAGTATTCCAGAATTCAATACCGAGGTTGAAGTTGGTGAGATCATTTTAAACCCTCAGTTAACCAGGGCCGAAAAACAGAAATTCCGCGATAAAATAGAAGCACTCCGTTTGAGGGTTAAAGCCGGAGAAGATATGGGCGTATTGGCAAAAACCTATTCGGAAGACCCGGGTTCTGCATCTGATGGCGGCGACTACGGTTTTATCGACAGAAATACCATGGTAAAGGAATTTACCGCATGGGCGTTTAAATTAAAAGCAGGAGAAATCTCACCGGTTTTCGAAACAGATTATGGTTTCCACTTTTTACAGGTACTGGAGCGTCGTGGCGAACAGGTACACGTAAGGCACATCTTAATTATGCCTAAAACCACCCCTGAAAGTTTAACCCGTTTAAAACTTCATGCAGATAGTATCTATAATAACATTATTGGCAAAAAATTAAGCTTTGCTGCCGCTGCTAACTTATATTCAGACAACAAAGAAACCAAGTACAATGGTGGTATGATGCTGAATGCCGAAAATGTTCAGGCAAGAAGTACCTTTATCCCGGTTGATAAATTGGATCCATCGGTATTTTTGGTAATCGACAGCATGAAAATTGGTGGTGTTTCCAAACCTGGCTTATTTACTGCAGCCGATGGAAAACAGGGTTACCGTATTTTATATTTAAAATCGAAAATACCTCCTCATAAGGCAAATATGAAACAGGATTTCCCAAAAATCAGGGATGCTGCACAAAGTGATAAAATTAATCGTACTTTAAGCGAATGGTTTGAGAAACGCCGCGAAAATACTTACATCAAAATCGACGACGAGTTCAATAACTGTGACGAATTAAAAATCTGGACAAAAACCACAGCCGCAAAATAACGCCAATGCAGTATAAGAACGAAGTAGAAGCTGTTGATGCACTTCACCAATCTTTCAACAATATTAAAGCCGAAATAAGTAAGGCCGTAGTTGGACAGGACGACATCATAAAATCTGTTTTAATCGCCATTTTTAGTAACGGACACTGTTTGTTGGTTGGCGTACCCGGATTAGCTAAAACTTTACTTGTACAAACTGTGGCTGCCGTTCTGGATCTCGATTTCAACAGGATCCAGTTTACGCCCGATTTAATGCCAAGCGACATTATCGGTGCCGAAATTTTAGGAGAAGACAGGCACTTTAAGTTTATAAAAGGGCCTGTTTTTTCTAATATTATCCTTGCGGACGAGATTAACCGTACTCCTCCAAAAACCCAGGCAGCCCTGTTGGAGGCCATGCAGGAGAAATCGGTAACCGCAGCCGGACAAACGCATACCCTGCCAAAGCCATTTTTTGTGCTGGCTACACAAAACCCGATTGAGCAGGAAGGAACATATCCTCTACCCGAAGCTCAGCTAGACCGTTTCATGTTCAATATTCAATTAAACTACCCTGCTTTTGCAGACGAATTGAACATCGTAAAAAATACTACCGGTAATAAAGCCCTTCAACTGCAGAAAATTATCCATGCAGATGATATCCAATATTTTCAGAAACTGATCCGCGATATCCCGGTAACTGACAATGTACTGGAATATGCCGTAAAACTGGCAGCGAAAACCCGTCCGAACACAGAATTTGCTACTGATGCAGTAAACAAATATGTGAGCTGGGGTGCAGGCCCGCGTGCATCGCAATTTTTAGTTTTGGGCGCAAAATGCCATGCAGCAGTAACCGGAAAATACTCTCCGGATATTGAAGATGTAAAAGCCGTAGCTGAACCCATTTTACGCCACCGTATTGTACGGAACTACCGCGCCGAAGCCGAAGGTTTGTCAATCGAAAAAATCATTAAAGATTTATTATAATAGAATCATCATCTCGACTGAAACGCAGTGAAACGGAGAGATCTATTGCAGCAGATTTCTCGACTTCGCTACACTCCGCTCGAAATGAAGATAAATCCAGGAAATTCCGACCAGCAAATTGGTTACCTTTTTACATTCCCCGCATTAAGAATAAAAGTGGCAAATGGAAATCGTAAATCCCATCCTTGCATTTATGTGGCGAAGAATAATTTCATTAATATTCATAAGCTTCTACCTTGTTAACTGGGTATATACTTTCGCATTTTTTCATACCCTACCGGCGAGTACAAGACCAAGATGCGGCATGCCCGATTTTGGTATGATTGTAGGCATTCTATTCCTTACATTTATCTATTTCATTACTTTTTTGGTCATTACCCTGGTAAGTAAAGGCCGTTCAAAAAAAGAATTCCTTATTTTTTTGGGAATAGTTACTTTACCGGTCTATATAGCTCTTATTGACATATTGACTTAATTGATTAGGATTTTTTGTAATGCCGGATCACGATTCCTATTATCGCAAAGAATTGTTAACCAAAGCAGAAAACCGCTAAAATCAACATTATTCAAAAAAACAGCTTGCAATTCACTGGAAATAAATATCTTTGCATCAAATTTACAGCAATGCTACGTCAACTACATATCCAAAAAATGAACTTTAGCCAGTCTTGTGGCATAAAGGGTTTGGGTATTGATGTAAATTTACTTCCCAACCCTTAGTGTTTTTTTGCCATCAGCGCATAAAACCCAATTTTAAAAATCAATTTAATTACCCATTTGCTAAGCAATTACTGCTTATCAAAATTTAACATATCTGTTATGGACATTTATACTACTGTAGAGGAAAAATATCTACAG
The DNA here is from genome assembly GCF_042684385.1 of Pedobacter vanadiisoli. Classification (NCBI taxonomy): domain Bacteria; kingdom Pseudomonadati; phylum Bacteroidota; class Sphingobacteriia; order Sphingobacteriales; family Sphingobacteriaceae; genus Pedobacter; species Pedobacter vanadiisoli. Next base: position 24,529 of record NZ_JBHULL010000040.1, read on the forward strand.
GCCATTGAAGAGCTGCACTGGGGCGAACTGCCTAAAGCACTTCAGTATTTTAATGAGCTGATTACTTTCGACCCTGATTATGCCAGGGCCTATTTTCAGCTGGGGAATATTTACCACAACCGTTTTAAAGACTATAGAACAGCAGGTTATTATTATAAACGTTGCACGGAACTTGACCCCGATTTTCCTGAAGTTTACGTCCCTTATTTAAAACTGGTGATTACGCTTAAAATGTATAAACTGGTAAAACAAATTGCTGATAAAGCTTTAAAGGTTGCTGGTGTTTGCGAAGCTCATATTTATGAAAGCCTGGGTTTATATGCCGAGCAACAGCAAAATTTTGTGGAAGCAGCCAGCTATTTCAAAAAAGCTGAACTTTTCAATGCCATCCAGGATGAGCACAATGCATTGCTCGAACATCAGGACCGCATTAAAAGCAAAATGAACAGCACCAAAAAAATGATTTATGAGCTGCAGGGATAAAGGGTATAACCTTTATCCCATGCTTTTACATACAAATTGCCTTTTAATCTTTTTATTTTAATTTTGTTATTATCTTTACCACACAATTACAAAGCATAAATTTTAAAATCAAAAATATTCGATATGTCAGCTCACGATTCACATGCGCCTGTTCAGCAAACTAAAGGCATTTGGGCATTACCATTAACGGCTTGGATTATTGTTTTAATCCTGCTTGTGGCTTTCACCAGACCAATTTTCCCAGGTCATGAAAAAGCTGCTTCTCACGGTGAAACAGAAGGTCACCAAACAGAAGCTGCCGAATCGCACCACTAGGCATTATTAGTAAAGTCATAAAAAAAGCGCTGAAATCAGCGCTTTTTTTATGTTACCTCTTCTACTGGTTGGTGTCACACCAACCAGCTAAACTTTTATTTCGGTCGGTGAGACACCCACCTATAGACTAAGACTAGTTATCCAATTGTCCCATAATATTAGGATAATCGGTAAGTACACCATCTACACCTAAATCCATAAAATATTTAAGCTCTTTAACTGTATTTACCGTCCAGGGGATAATCTTAATGCCCATGGCATGACAGCGGTCTACCAGGCCTTTACCCACCAATACCGAATAAGGGCTATAAATAGTCGGTTTAAAACCCAGTTTTTCGATATAATCCTCAAAGGGTTCTTTTTCATCTATCAACAGCGATGTTTGTATTTTAGGGTATTTTTCATGAAGATATTGCAACGTACGCATATCAAACGATTCGATAATGACTCTTTTGCTCAATTTTTTTGCATTAATGATTTCCATAATCAGGTCTACAAATTCTGCAGGTTCAGGGTGAAATTCATTATCGCCATTTTTAATTGTTTTCGTTTCAATGCTGTACATGGGCTTGGCCAGTTTATGTTCTTTAACATAGGCCTCAACCGCATCAATTGTTTCAGTAAGTAATGGCTTATACGCTTTAAACTTCATTTGTCCCGGAAAACGGCTATGCACCTTACTGCCTACGTCAAACTTTTTAACCTCCTCATAATCCATCTGATAGATATTGAAATTCTTTTGGTCTTTTAATGTGATGGGTTTTCCATTAGGCTGTAGCGATATTTCATTATTAAAATAAGGCTCCTGCGAGAGTACCACCTGTTTATCTTTAGAAATAACGGCATCCATTTCGAGGGTAGTAACACCTAAATCAAGTGCTTTTAACATCCCCTCGATGGTATTTTCGGGCATAATACCACGTGCACCGGCTTTACCCTGGATATCGAATTTCTTTTTCTGTGCCGAAACATTGAAACATAATAAAGCGAGAGCAGAGAAGAGAAGTAATTTTTTATGCATAGATTTTAAACGTAAAATGGACAATTTTATTAGAAAAATTTCTTTTTGAAGCGCAAAAACTGTGCTGTTTTTAGCGTTTGTTCCCGCTTTCCACTATATCCCCGATGAAAAATCGGGGGATGCCGCTTCAATCGGGGCTAAACTGGAAAGGAACTTCAGGTAAAGGCAAAGTGCCGACATAAAAAAAGGGCCTCTTTTTATCGATAGCCCTCTTTAATTCACATTGTTATTTTATCTTTCTGCCGGTACAAAAGCCTGTACAATTAAGTTCCAGCTTGCATCCGCTGCTTTTTCGTAAACGAAAACATAATTAAAGCTCTCACGTAAATCGGCCTTATAATCAATTGTGGCTACACCATAAGTATAAGCCAAATCGCTACCTATCGCCTTATCTACTCCTGTGGTTTTTAAGTTGATCTTACTAATCATGCTGTTATAAAAAGCAATAATTTTTCCTTTTCCATCAATGGCTTCATTACCCGGGAAGAGTAAACGTGCATCGTTGGTTAAAAAGCCACCAAATGCCGCAATACCGTGTGTTTTAAGCAAGGTATTTAATGTTTTCTCTGTAGTTAAAATGATATCCCTGCCTGCTTTAATTTCTCTTTCATTTAAAAACTTCGGTGCTACGTGGTCTTTTGGTTCAACAAACGACTGGCTAACTTTTGCCAAAGGTTTGTTGCTTTCTGTTCCAAGATCAATCGCCAGTTTCCACCTGCCATTTTCTGATTTCCAGATGGAAAGGTATTGACCATATTTTTTTTCTGAAGTACCGATTTCGTATGGTCCGGTGGTAAAACCCAGATCACCACTGCGCGATACCTTTGCCAGGTTTGCTGTCCAGCTGATATCATTTTGAGCTTCTGCCTTACCTGTATAAAAAGTTTTGGCATTAACCGGGTTGGGTCTGAACACTAAGGTTGTTGCAGATGAATAATCAAGGAAAGCTTCTTTATCTCCATTTTTGGCAACTGATTTAGCAAATTCCTTTTCGGTATTTACTAAAGATTTGGTTGTTCCATCACTCTTCTGGGCAAAAACACCCATGGCTAAAAGTGAAACTACAACAGTTGAAAATAGTTTTTTCATTATTGACTAGGATAATATTGTTTGGCGAATATAAAATTTTCTTTGGTGTATGGTCTTAAAAATAATTAACAATTGAACATTGTTACCTATTATTTTTCCCTGTATATGGTTTCCAGAACTGTTTGGCCGGTTGCTTTTAGGGTGTTTTTGTCAATATTTGCCAAGTTATCCAATTGAGTATGCCAGTTGATGTAAAAACCGCTGTTATCGTTATAATGGATAATATCAATAGAAGGAATGCCAGCTTTATTCATCCAGAAATGATCGTCAACCAATTTGCCGCTCGGGATTTTGGTAAAGTAAGAAGAATAACCAATTTCGTTCCCGGTATCCCACACCTTGTTTGCCACATCCGGCGCAGCCTGACGCGAAATTTCATCCTGGGTAAATTGCGCATTACCACCACCAACCATATCGAGGTTAATACCATACAGGGCCTTGTAACCGGAAGCAACAGCTTTTTTGGCCCAATATTGCGAACCTAAACACCAGGTGGTTTCATCGGGTGTTTCATCATTGGCTTTACCATAATCTTCAAGGTCCCAAAGCACAAAATCGACCCCAACATTTGGCTGCTTCTGTTGAATCTGGCGCGCCATTTCCAAAATTACAGCCACACCACTTGCGCCATCATTTGCTGCATCGAAAGTCTTTGTGTGGTTTTTTGGGTCGGGATCCTGATCAGAAAAAGGCCTGGCATCCCAATGTGCAGTAATTAAAACTCTGTTTTTTTGTTCGGGATTAAAAACAGCAACAATATTTTTTAACTGGAAACTTTTACCATCGTAAGTGGTTGTTTTTTCTCCTTGTACTTTAACATCTGCACCGAACGATTTTAGTTTGGCCACCAGGTAATCTGCACATTTTTGGTGAGCTGCAGTTCCCGGCACCCGCGGACCAAAATCTACCTGCACCTTGGTATAGGCATAAGCACTATCCGCATTAAATTCGGGCGAAGAAAGCTTTAATGGAACCTCTTTCCCACTATCATCAGTATCTGGCTTTGTTTTATTCTGGCATGCCTCAAATCCTATTAAAGCTAACAAAGGCAGTATTAAAAGTTTTTTATTCATTTTCATTCCTTGCTTTTTCATCCCCTGCCCCGTTTAAAAGGGGAATGAACTTCCAGACTACCTAAGCCTTACTCCAGGTAGTTCCTTCTTTACCATCCTTAAGCTGAATACCCAAGGCCTGCAAACCAATACGGATACGATCAGAAGTTGCGTAATCCTTATTGGCTTTTGCTTCTGTTCTTAAATTAATAACCATTTCTAATACGCCATTTAAGTCGTTTCCTCCGGCGTCTTCATCCCTCAGTCCTAAAATATCGAATACGAAATCATTGATCAGTTGTTTTAACTTTTCTAAGGCATCAGCAGAGATTTTGCCTTTACCATCGTAAACCGTATTGATAATTCTAACGGCCTCAAAAAGTTCTGCAACTAAAATCGGACTGTTAAAATCATCATTCATGGCTGCAATGCATTTCTCTTTCAATGCATCGATATCGAAGTCATTCTGTTCAGAAACCGGTAGTTTATCCAACAGGCCAATTGCTGCCATTAAGCGGCGAAAGCCTTTTTCTGAGGCATCTAACGCATCGTTAGAGAAATCAAGGGTACTACGGTAGTGTGCCTGCAACATAAAAAACTTTACTGTCATCGGGCTATAACCTTTTTTCAGTAAAGGATGATCTCCGGTAAACAATTCTAAAGGGAGAAAACCATTGCCAGCCGATTTAGACATGCGCGTACCGTTTACCGTAAGCATGTTGGTGTGCATCCAATAACGTGCTGGCTGTTTATGGCTGCAGGCTTCAGACTGTGCAATTTCGTTGGTATGGTGTGTTGCAGCCAAATCCATTCCACCACCATGAATATCAAATTCGGCGCCCAGATATTTGGCACTCATAGCCGAACATTCAATGTGCCAGCCCGGAAAACCCATGCCCCATGGCGATTGCCATTGCATTAAAGTTTCGGGTTTAGCTTTTATCCAAAGTGCAAAATCCAACCTGCCACGTTTATCATCCTGCCCGCCGAGTTCGCGGGTATTGTTCAGCATATCTTCAAGGTTACGGTTGGTTAATATGGTATAATTATATTCTTTACTGTATTTTTCTACATCGAAATATATATTGCCATCCACTTCGTAACCATAACCGTTGGCAATAATCACTTTAATCATTTCAATCTGCTCAATAATATGCCCGGTAGCGGTTGGCTCAATGCTTGGCGGTTGCGTATTGAACATGCGCAATACATCGTGGAAACCTAAAGTATATTTCTGTACAATTTCCATCGGTTCAAGCTGCTCAAGCTTTGCACGTTTTGCAAACTTATCATCGCCTTCATCCCTATCGCCTTCCAGGTGACCTGCATCGGTAATATTACGCACATAGCGAACCTTATATCCCAAATATTTAAGATACCTGAAAATTAAATCAAACGAAATAAAAGTGCGGCAATTACCCAGGTGCACATCGCTATAAACGGTAGGCCCGCAAACATACATCCCAACATTGGGTGGATTTAAAGGTTGAAAAAGTTCTTTTTTGCGCGAAAGCGTATTGTAAAGCTGTAAGCCAGTATTCATATTGCAAATGTAAGATTTAGTTAGAAAGTTGAAACCCTTAAAATTGCAATGTTTAGCTTATGATTTTTAACTAACATTTACAGGCGGCATTTATCTGTGCTGTCAGGATGTTACCATTTTGACAGTAAAACAATATTTATTTATAGCATTGATTTTTCTCCAACAGGAGGAAAGGCACACTACTGCTCATCGGTAACGGTAGCCCCTCTTTCCGCTGTAGCTTCGCCGAAGGGGCTCAGGCTGCCGCTTCAATAGGGTTTAGTTTGGTTATTGCTGTACTTTTGGCTTATAAACCCATAGAACGAATTTAAATCCCTATTTTAGATTTACCTATCAAATGTCAATAAATGGTTCAAATAAGAGAAATTTCGGAACAAGATACAGAAAGTGTGGCCGGGCTATCCACACAGCTGGGATACGAAAGTAATATCAAGCAAACATCAGCCAGGATAAAACACATCAATAACAATAAAGAAAATTGTGCTTATGTAGCCCTACTCGAAAATAAAGTAGTAGGTTGGATCCATGGTTTTTATACTTTAAGGATAGAATCAGGTCCTTTTGTCGAAATCGGGGGGTTGGTTGTCGATTCTGCTTACCGTAATTTAAAAATCGGGAAGCAATTAATAGAAAGTATAAATCTTTGGGCAAAAAAACACCAGGTAAAAAAATTAAAAGTGAGATGCAATATCAACCGTACCGAAAGCCATAAATTTTACAAATGAGTTGGTTTTGAAGAAAATAAACGGCAGGTTGCTTTTGAAAGAGACCTTTAGCCCAGCATGCTTGCGAAGTCTGCCAGTGCAAAGACCAGTCCCGACTTCGCAAGTCTCCCTCCCACTTTGCAGGTTGCTCACAGTTAACCAATTTAAACAATTAACCAGTTAACCATACATAGTATTTATTACAACCCTCAAACATTTCGGCATTGCAACAATTCAATCCTATTCATTAACTTTGTAGCATGATTGATTTACCTGTAGTACCTGCTGTAACTGAAGTTAAACGTAAACCAGATTGGTTGCGTGTAAAATTACCTGTTGGTAAAGAATATGCACAGGTTCGCAGTTTAGTAGACACACATAAGCTGCATACCATCTGCGAAAGCGGAAATTGTCCTAATATGGGCGAGTGCTGGGGTGCAGGTACGGCAACTTTTATGATTTTGGGTAACATTTGTACCCGTAGCTGTTCTTTTTGCGCAGTTGCAACAGGTCGCCCGCTGGCAGTTGATGCAGATGAGCCAAATCGTGTAGCCAACTCGGTAAAATTAATGGGTGTTAAACATTGTGTAATCACATCTGTTGACCGCGATGATTTAAAGGATGGCGGATCGATCATCTGGGCCGAAACGTTACAAGCCATCCGCAGGGAAAGCCCGATTACCACCTTAGAAACTTTAATTCCTGATTTTAAAGGCCAGTGGGATAATTTATACCGCGTTTTGGAAGAACGTCCGGAAGTGGTTTCGCATAATATGGAAACCGTTAAGCGTTTAACCAGACAAGTGCGTATACAGGCTAAGTACGACAGAAGCTTAGAAGCTTTAAAAAGAATTTCGGAGTTTGGTTTAAGAGCAAAAACAGGTATTATGCTTGGCCTGGGCGAAACCGAAGAGGATATTTTCGAAGCCATGGACGATTTAGTGGCCAATGGCGTTCATATTTTAACCTTAGGTCAATATTTACAACCTACCCGCAACCATCATCCGGTGGTAGACTGGATACACCCTGATACTTTTGCGATGTATAAAGAAGTTGGTTTGGCCAAAGGCCTTAAATATGTAGAAAGTGGTCCGCTGGTGCGTTCGTCTTACCATGCCGAAAAGCATCTTTTCCCAATTGATGGGATTAAATAGTGCACTTATATCGTGAGAATTTAAAATGTTTTATGCTTTACTCCATTTGAGAATGCGTTTATAAAACATTTTTTTGCTTTTAGTGTTCTGTATTGTATCTTAGTGACCATAGTGACTGCATTAAAAAAATTAACCCTAACCGAGCCAGAACTTGTTCAAGCACTGCAATCGAAAGATCCAGCGGTTTTGAAAACACTGTACAGCATGTATTCATCAGCTCTTTATGGCGTTATTTCACGTATTATTACTCACTCAGAACTTGCAGAAGATGTTTTACAGGAAACTTTTGTAAAAATATGGCAGTCTGCAACACACTATGACCAGACCAAGGGACGTTTGTTTACGTGGATGATGAATATTGCCCGCAATTTATCAATCGACAAACTTCGTTCTAAAGATTTTAAGAATTCACTCAAAAACCAAGATATAGAAAATAACGTAAGTTTCGTTGATGAACAAAACAAGGTTACATTTAACCCCGATATTGTTGGTGTTAAACAACTTGTAGATAATCTTAAACCAGATTTACAAGCAGTTCTTGATTTAGTTTATTACAAGGGCTTCACTCATGTTGAAGCCGCAGAGAAGTTAGATCTGCCATTAGGTACGGTGAAAACCCGGATCCGGCTGGCTATTATTGAATTGAGAAGGAATTTTAATTGAGCGTGGAAAATTTAAAAGCATATATCGAATCTGGAGTACTTGAGCTGTACGTTTTAGGTGATTTATCACCTGAAGAAACGTTGCAGGTTGAGGAAATGGCATCTCAATACCCCGAAGTAAGAGATGAAATAGCTGCTATTGAGCAGGCTATGGAGCAATATGCAATGCAAAATGCTGTAGAGCCATCTGCAGATGTAGAAACAAGATTATTCGAAAAGTTAGGATTAAGTGAGGTTGAAGAGAATGTGAATGTTCAACCCGCACCAATTTATACTGAAGAACCAAAAATTATAGCTTTGGATGGAAGTGATGCTAAAGTGAGGGTATTACGGTATGCTTTAGTAGCTTGTATAGCTTTATTGATAATCAGTACAGCAGCATTGTTTATTACTTACAATAAGTTAAGTGATGCACATGATCAGATTGCAAACTTAAACCTTGACAAACAAAAATTTGCCGGGGTGGTAAGCAAACTGGAATTTGAGAACCAGGGGCTGAATAATATAGCGGCCATGGCCGAAAGTAAGGAATGGGCAACCATACGCATGACTGGTCAGCCGTTTAGCCCTGCTTCTAAAATGAAGGTATTTTGGAACAAAAAAGATAAAAGTGTACTGATCAATTATGTTGCCATGGATTTACCAAAGCCTGATGCCGAACATGAATATCAGTTATGGGCACTGGTAAACGGCAAACCGGTAAGTTTGGGTGTTTTCGGAAAAACCGATTCAACTAATAATGAGGCACTGGTAAAAATGCAGGCCATCCAGGAAGCACAGGCCTTTGCCGTAACTTTAGAGCCTATGGGCGGAAGTGTTAACCCAACAATGGAAAAACTTACCGTAATGGGTGGTGTTTAAAATAAAAATAACAAATTAATATATTCAATCCCGGCATTTCATCAATGCCGGGATTTTTTATTTTCAAATCATAATCTAATTACAAGAAGATTTTCTCAGCCGAAGGCCAACCTCTATTTCGGAGAAGCAATTTAAACGGCCAACCGTTTGGCTAAAAGTTTTGCTCCCAGCAACCCTGAATAGAATGAGTGACCATGCCCCCTAAACCTGGCAATAGCGAACACCGAACGCAGAGAGGTAAAGCGGGTGGCAGGACTATCTTGGCCTAAACACTTCTGTATGCGCTTTTCAAAAAACGGACATATTTTACGCAATTAAACTAATTTGGAAACGAGTGTTTTAATTTCTCTAGCAATGCTTACCGCTACTTGCGATGCCGTAACCACGAAATGATCTTTTGCCAGCTCATCGCCAGCCTTTCCATGAATATAACAGCCCAAAACGGCTGCATCCGCTGCAGTATATTGCTGTGCCACAAAGCCCGCAATAATCCCGGTTAAGGTATCGCCCATCCCCCCCTGCGCCATTGCGGGGTTACCCGTTGGATTAATGAGTATCTTACCGGTTGGCGGGCAGATAAAAGTATATTGGTTTTTAAGCACAATAACGATTTTTAGTTTTTTTGCCTGTTCTTTAGCCGATTGTACCCTTTCCCACCAGTTAGTATGCTCACCGAATAAACGGTCAAATTCTTTCATGTGAGGAGTTAAAATAGTATTTGGCGCAAGTTTATCGATCAGATCTGCCCTTTCGCCCAAAATATTTAAGGCATCAGCATCAATAATTAAGGGTTGATTGGCCAGGATTAAATTTTCCAATAGTTTTTCATTTTCGGGCATTGTCCCTAAACCTGGTCCGATAGCAATGGCCTGATATTTCTTAGGATTATCGATCCGGGTATATTCATCTCTTGGCAATGCCATTACTTCAGGCAAGCTGGTATTTAAAGCCATTAATCCACTCTGTGGGATACATGCGGTAGTTAAACCCGCACCTGTATGTAAACAAGCCATTGAGGAGAGTAAAGCAGCGCCCATGGTATTGGTATTACCGGCTATAATCAGCGCGTGCCCGTAGGTGCCTTTATGGCTGAACAATTTTCTTGGATGGAGGGCTTTCTGAATATCGCTTTCTTCAATCAAATAGAAACCAGCATCCTGTTTCTGGATAAATGATTCATCGAGATCAATATCCACTACATCGAACCTTTCGGTCGCGGCAGCCGATTCGGGGAAAAAAAAGTTGATTTTTGGCCGTTGAAAAGAAATGGTTTTATAAGCTTTTATGCCATTATAATCTTCAGGCAGCTTTCCTTCAGCAAAAAAACCTGTAGGAACATCTACAGCGTACACCTTTTTTTGCTGTTTGTTAATAAACTGAACCAGTTCCTGATAGTCGCCAGCCAGGGCTTTATTTAAACCTGAGCCTAAAATGGCATCGATAATTAAATCTGCCTTTAGGCTTTTCAGTTCTGAAGGGTGGTTGATTACTGTTTTTTTGCACCTCGATTCATCAATCCGTTGCAGGTTGATGGTAAAATCGTCGCTTTGCTTTTTACTAAAGTTAACAAGGTAAACTTTAATATTTTCATAGCCGTTGGCCAGCAGCAAATGGGCAATAGCTAGTCCATCGCCACCATTATTGCCTTTTCCACAAAAAATAGCCACGCTTTTATTGGTGTCAAATTCTTCCCTCAAAAAGTACTGAACAAAGGCCCTGGCAGCTTTTTCCATTAAATCGATTGATGCAATGGGTGTATTGGCAATGGTAAACTGATCGGCACTGCGCATTTGGGCAGAGGTAAGCAACGTTCGCATATCACTAAGATAAGATTATAAGCTATAATGCGAAATATTGAATTTTGTTTGGTTTTATGTCAAGCATTTAATATGGTTTTTGAAAATAATTTAACTGGGTTTCTTTTAATTTTTATACCTTTTGCCAATCTTTAACTTTTTGTAAAGAATTAAATTAAACCTCTAAACTATGAATCAAAAACCATCAAATGCATTTGTGGCAGCAGCCTGGATTGCATTAGGCATAGGAATGATCGGCTTCATTGTAGGGCTGTGGCGCTCTGATATGCTTCTCAACGAAAAAGGATATTATTTTACCGTATTGATGTTTGGCCTTTTTGCTGTAATCTCTTTACAGAAAGCTGTCCGCGATAAACTGGAAGGCATACCCGTAACTGAAATTTATTATGGCCTTAGCTGGTTCTCTACCCTGTTAACCATTACTTTATTGGTAATTGGTTTATGGAATGCCACCTTATTGCCAAGCGAAAAAGGTTTTTACGCCTTTGCCTTTTTACTCTCGCTTTTTGGTGCCATAACGGTGCAGAAAAATACGAGGGATAGCCAAACGGTAAATAAAAACCGGGATACGGAATAATTTTAAGGCCGGTAGCTTAAATGGTTACCGGCTTTTTATTTGCTGTTGAATTTACTCCTTCTAAAGTTACCTGAAAATCAAGCAATCTTTTCTTCGCATTAAAATTTGTATCGTTAATGATTTTCGCAAATAAGCGGATCGAATCAAACAATTCGTCTACTTGAAAATTAAAATAGCTGCCTCCTGCAAAATAGTTATAATTTGAAGCTATAAATTTTTCAATCTGTTCTTTATCTATTGCCGTTATGTGTTCACCATACAAAGGATTTGTTAGCAATTTTAATAGCTCTTCTTTAAATACTATTTCCTCATCCTTAACAAGGTACATCTGCTGTTCAATGGTTTCAACAGCTGTTCGCGTATGCATAAAGGAGGTAACCTGGGTGATTTTATTATGGCAGTTGTTCTGACTTTCCAAAAGTGTACGGATGGCTTTATAATGATTGTAAAAATTTACAAATTCTTCTTTTCGCCCCTGCTCTAAGGCCAGGTATAGAAAATATTCAAAAATCTGGGCATCTAATTTTTTCAGTTGATCATCTAAATCTTTTGATTCACTTTCTAAGCGCTCAATTAATTCGGAACAATCTTGCTGAGTATACCTTTTTCCATCGTAATCAAAGGTTTTAACCTCAAAAACTTTATCCTCAATTTGTTTCAATGTATTTAAATCTTCGTTAATACCGTCCAAAAGGTATATCAAACTTAAATTTTCATCACTAAAAAAATTATTGGCATGCAAATGAATAGATAATCCAGGTTTTTCAAAGTCTTCTGAATTCAATTCGTTTAATGGATTTCTAAAATCAAAATAGCCGTTGTATAATTGATGAAAAGTATTTTGTCGCTGGTTTTCTAAAAAATCTTCTTCAAACTTGCCTGCGTCTGAAATTATTGGTGAATTACCATAGTCAATTGCATCGAAGAGCTTTTTTGTCACCTGTTCAAAAACGGTGTCTTTATTTACCAATAAGTCAATTGCTATGCCGGTTCCATAACTCTTTAACGGATAATTCAGCTTTCTGAGGTGTTCTACCCTATCTGCGGTTCTTGGATGAGAAGACCATTGATCTTTCAGTGTCAGTTTACTTTTATTGAATTTGCTGTAATGTTCTTCCGATACTATTGGAAGATGATTCTCTATTTTTATCTTTTGAAGGCCAGCATAAAAATCCATTACAAATTTTTGCTGTGGAAAAATGTTATTGGTTTTTTCCTTATCCTTTATTTTGCCATTATAGTAATTAAAAACATTGTTTAACGAGTAATCTGCGAGTTGTAAACGATGGAGTGCCGTAATCAAAGCATCAGACCCTGCAACACTTGCAGCTACGGTGTCTGCATGAAATTCCATTTCCCTGGAGAGTGCCAAATGATTCAGGTTAACAACATCATAAATCTTTTTTAAGATAAACTGGACCCCACTAATAATCTTACCGGCTAAAACAACAAAAATTGCAAAGTAATTGCTTATACCTGCTAACTTCTGTGCAAAATTACCATAGCCTTCATTTTCGTAAAGGGTATTGTAGATTACTTGATTAACATTGTACACATAACTCCCTGTACGCATACTTTTTTGAGAAAAGTGTCCAAACTCATGTGCAAGAATCGCTTTTAGCTCATCAATAGATATGGTATTCATAAGCCCTAGGCCAATATGAAGATTTTTCCTCACCGGGAGAAACATGCTCCAAAAACTGGAATCGTAGAATACAGATGCATTTACTTCTGAGGAGAAGTAAACCTTTTTAGGGAAATCAGTGCCTACTTCTGCAACGATTTCATCTATCATTTTAAAAAGCCCAGGCTGCTCCTCTTTTGTAACCAGCGTTAAATGAGACCGGTCAATTTTATTAACCTTGAATATAAACTTCACCAGGAAAATTAAAATTAAAACACCAAAGCAGATCAAACCGCCTCCCAACATAATGGTAATAAACATTGGTTTGGCTGCAATTAACATAAGACCTGCAAATGCAGAAAGTATTGTCAAGCCAACTGCTGCAGAAACTAATAAAAGGTAGGTTAATACAAATAGCCAGATAGCCTGTACAGACCTGGCAGCCATCTTCTTAAAATTTTCAGAAGGCTGGAGAGCGTTTTCGTTCATAAAGATATCGTTTGGTGATGCAAGATAACAAAACTGCTAAATGCCCAAAAGCGCTTTAAAAAAAAATTAACAATAAATTATTGCAGCAATCGCAAGTGGTAGTGAAATGATTCGAAAATAATCACTACTTTAAACATCAGATACCAAGGCTAATAGTTTATCATTTTCGAGCAAATTTTATAAACCTATTTAAATCTTGTAATCCTGCCCATGGAACAAAAAGATGGCTTAAAGAAAACGCTTACCCCTTTTATGCTATGGGGGCTTGGCGTAGGTTATGTAATTTCCGGAATGTATTTCGGCTGGAATTTAGGCCTCGAAAAAGGCGGTACCCTGGGTATGGCCATTGCTACCGTTGCCATTATGATCATGTATGTAACCTTTAGTTTCAGTTATGCCGAACTTGCCTGTGCCATACCAAAAGCCGGTGGTGTTTTTGATTATGCCAATAAAGCGCTTGGAAAAAACATTGGTTTTATTGCTGGTATTGCACAAATGGTCGAATTTATATTTGCGCCTCCGGCCATTGCCTTTGCCATCGGCGCTTATTTTAATGCATTTTTCCCCCAGGTACCCATTCTTACCAGTGCAATTGCGATATACATCATTTTTACGGCATTAAATATATATGGTGTTAAAGCTGCGGCATCATTCGAGGTGGTTATTACCATTTTGGCCGTTGGCGAATTGCTTCTCTTCTCTGGTATTACCTTACCTAAATTCCATGCAGAAAATCTGGTGTACAATAACTTTCCAAATGGTTGGGGTGGTGTTTTTGCCGCTATTCCGTTTGCCATCTGGTTTTTTCTGGGCATAGAAGGTGTTGCCAATGTGGCCGAAGAAACCAGGAACCCGCAACGCGATATCAGTAAGGGCTTTGGCTGGGGCATATTTACGTTAGTGGTATTGTGTATACTTGTTTTTATCTCTACCATTGGCATAGGTGGGTGGGAAGCCATCGTTTATAAAAACGGGAAATCGGGCGAAACTTCCGATTCGCCTTTGCCCCTCGCCCTTTCCATGATTACCGGCGATAACCACTTCATGTACCACTTGCTTATTACCATAGGCCTGTTCGGCTTAATAGCGTCGTTCCACGGATTGGTTTTGGCAGCGGGGCGTTCAACTTACGAAATGGGAAGGGTAAAAAGCATACCGGCAATTTTGGGCAAAATCTCGCCAAAGTTCCAAACACCTGCCAACGCACTAACAGGTAATATGGTAATTGGGATCATCGCACTTTTATCAGGCAAAACTGCCGAAATTATTATCATTTCGGTATTTGGAGCGCTAACCTTGTATATCATCTCGATGATTTCGCTAATGGTACTTAGAACAACCAGTCCGGAAATGGCAAGGCCTTTTAAAACCCCGCTTTATCCGTGGTTTCCCATCATTTCTTTGATTATTTCCTGTGTTTCTTTTATCGCAATGCTGATTTATAATCTTAAATTAGGTTTAATTTATTCGGGCATTGTTTTAGGTATATTTCTTCTATATAAAATCTTTAAAAAGGCAGATTAATGAGTACCAGTAAAGAAATTCTTGATTATGTAAAAAATCATCACTCCGGAAAAGTGAAATTAGCCGTAGCCGATATCGACGGCATTTTAAGGGGAAAATACGTTGCTGCCGAAAAATTTGCCTCACTGGTTGAAGGCCGTTTAGGTTTTTGTGATGTTACTTTCGGTTGGGATGCCAGCGACGCGGCTTATGATAGCGGAAAATATACAGGCTGGCATACCGGTTACCCTGATGCACAGGTTAAAATTGATTTAAATACTTTCCGGAAAATCCCCTGGGAAAATGATGTTCCCTTTTTCCTCGGTGATTTTATCGACGACCAGGAACGGGCAAATGAGGTTTGTCCGAGACAATTGTTAAAAAAACTGATCGCCGATTGTGAAAAAGAGGGTTTCTCGCCCATTTTTGCACAGGAATTCGAATGGTTTAACTTTTTAGAAACACCAGAAACCCTGAACGAAAAGCGTTTTAACAATTTAAAACCTTTAAGCCCGGGTATGTTTGGTTATTCTATTTTAAGGAGTAGCTACCAGAATGCATTTATGAGCGATCTGTTTGAACTGCTCAATAAATTTGATGTCCCCATTGAAGGTTTACATACCGAAACCGGTCCGGGGGTTTACGAAGCTGCCATTAAATATGCCCCGGCCCTGCAGGCAGCCGATCAGGCCATTCTGTTTAAAACAGCTGTAAAAGAGATTGCCTATAAACATGGTGTTTTAGCCACTTTTATGGCTAAAATAAGCGAAAATTTACCCGGTTGCAGCGGGCACGTACACCAGAGCCTATGGGATAAAAACAATAATACCAACCTTTTTTATGATGAAAAAGAACCCGATAAGATCAGCCGGGTCATGAAAAGTTATATCGCCGGTCAGTTGCATTGCCTGCCATACCTCTTACCGATGATTGCCCCCACCATAAACAGCTACAAACGTTTAGTAGAGGGTGCCTGGGCGCCAACCACCGTAACCTGGGGAATCGATAACCGTACAACGGCATTACGTGCGCTCCCCGGGAGCAAAAAGGCTTCACGTTTGGAAACCAGAATTGTAGGGTCAGACACCAACCCATACCTGGCCCTTTCTGCCTGTTTGGCTGCCGGAATGTACGGCGTTAAAAACAGCCTGGAATTAACGCAGCCTTTAACCAAAGGGAACGGATATACCGATTTATCAAATGGCGTATTATCCCGTAATTTATTCGAGGCTACCCAAAAAATGAAAAATTCTGACCTGGCCAAAACTTTACTGGGGGCAGATTTTGTTGATCATTTCACCATGACCCGCGAATGGGAATGTAAACAGTACGCAAAAGTGGTAACCGACTGGGAACTGAAAAGATATTTCGAAATTATTTAACAATTGCCATGCTGAACCTGATTCAGCATCTCTACAAAATAGAGAGAAATAAATTACTGAATAAAACAGAACCTCATGATATTTGATAAAATCCATCAGTTTAATTTTCCAACAACCATCCGGTTTGGTGCAGGTGCAGTAAAAGAATTACCGGCTTATTTAAATAAAAACCAATTAAAAGCCCCTTTAGTAGTTACTGATCCTACTATTGCTCAACTTCCGTTTTTTAAAAGCATCGTAAACGATTTAAAAACAAAAAACATTTCAGTTGAGGTGTTTAGCGACATACACAAAAACCCGGTAAAAAGTGATGTTTACAAAGGTACCGATGCCTGGGATGCTACCCAGCGCGATAGCATTATAGGCATAGGAGGTGGTGCAGCTCTGGATGTTGCCCGTGCCATTGTGCTGCGTGTTAACCACCGCGAAGATTTATTTAAATATGATGATTTAATCGGTGGTGATATTTATGTAACCAACGATGTACCCCATTTTATTACCATCCCAACCACATCAGGTACAGGGAGCGAGGTAGGCCGCAGTGCCATTATTGCCGATGATGAAACCCACCAGAAAAAAATCCTGTTCTCACCAAAGCTAATGGCTCAGGTAGTTTTTGCCGATCCGGAATTAACCATGGATTTACCTCCATTTATTACAGCAGCAACAGGGATGGATGCCCTAACCCATAATATGGAGGCTTATCTGGCCAAAAATTTCCACCCGATGTGCGATGGAATTGCCTTAGAAGGCATTTCATTGATCAAAGATTCGTTGGAACGCGCCACCCGCAAACCTGATTTAGAAAGCCGCAGCAAAATGTTAATGGCCTCAATGATGGGTGCCATTGCCTTTCAAAAAGGTTTGGGCGTGGTCCATTCGCTGGCACATCCCCTTTCTTCCCTTTTAGATACCCACCATGGCCTGGCAAATGCGGTTAATATCCCCTATGGCATGCAGTTTAATATTGCCGGTTTTGAAGACCGTTTTAAAAAAATTGCCCGGACACTCGAGCTTAAAGAGGAAAATGGTGAAACTGTTGTAAAATACCTGTTCGATTTGAATACGAAAGTAAATATTCCGCACAAATTGAGTGATATTGGCGTTAAAAATGAACACATTGAAACACTTGCCGATTTAGCATTTGCTGATTTTGCACATCCAAACAATCCTAAACCGGTAAGCAGGGAAGATTTTAAACAATTGTACTTAAATGCGCTTTAGAGCAGGATTAAAAGATTATGGGATGTTAGGATTTACAGCTATGAATTTAAAATATATTAATCTAAAATCGTTATAGTCATTCCGAAGAGAAAAAGATAAATCAGTGGAATTAATTAATATGTCTGATAAAATAATAATCGGTGTAACCGACTGCAGCAAATTCGATATCTATCGCAACTGGGTATTATCTTCCAATAAAAATATAGAAGTCATCCAGCTCGGATACAAGCTTAACAATTTCGACGACATCGAAAAATGTGAGGGCATTGTTTTAACAGGAGGAGAAGATGTTCATCCGCGTTTTTACAATCAGCCTGAATATTATCCTTATTGTTACGATGATGATATTGATGAAGAACGTGATGAGTTTGAATTTAAGGTTTTAGCTTATACCGAAGCCCATTCTATTCCTGTTTTAGGTATTTGCAGAGGTATGCAGGTGGGCAACGTATTTTTTGGCGGTACTTTAATCCCAGACATCCCATCCTGGGGGAAATTCGATCATTCGAAAATGCATAATAAATCAGATCGCTATCACGAAATTATAGTAAATCCTTCTTCGTGGCTGAACCAGATAGTGAATACCGATAAAGGATTGGTCAACAGTAACCATCATCAAAGTACCGATAAAACAGGAAAAGGATTGGTCGTGAGCGCAATTTCACCGGATGGGGTTACCGAAGCCATGGAACGGCTGGAACCAGAAGGGAAATCATTTTTATTATTTGTACAATGGCATCCTGAGCGTTTGAAAGATCAAAACAGTCCATTTAGCAAAAATATTCATGAGGCTTTTATTAACGCTATAAAATTAAATATCAACCACAGCTAAAAAGGATAAACACAGATAGAGATCGGTAAGATATTTAATACTAAACCCTTTATAAAATCTGTGTTCATCTGTGAAAATACGCAGTAAGAAAATTAGAAACATGCAGATCATCAACCCCGCAACAGAAGAAACTATTACCAGCCTGGAAGAAGATTATTCATCCACTCTTCAACTCAAATTTGATGCTTTAAACCAGGCGCAACCAATATGGGCAAATAAAACGCTGCAGGAAAGGATGTCCGTAATCGCGAAGTTCAGTGATTTATTGGAAGCGGAGATCGAAGCACTGGCTTTAGTATTAACCAACGAAGTAGGCAAACCTTTACAACAGTCGCGTAATGAAATTAATGGTGCAAGGGCCCGTATTAAATGGATGCTCAGCAATGCCGAAAAGTATTTGAGTGATGAAGTGATGGTTGATGAACCTGGTTTAAAAGAAATCATTAAATATGAGCCATTGGGGGTAATCTGCAATATTTCGGCTTGGAATTACCCTTACCTGGTTGGTGTAAATGTTTTTATTCCGGCACTTTTAAGTGGTAATGCAGTAATGTACAAACCATCAGAATATGCTACTTTAACGGGGTTACAGATCGAAAAACTATTAAAAAAAGCAGGCATACCAGCCCCTGTTTTCCAGGTTGCCGTTGGTGCAAAAGAAACAGGAGCGGCCTTATTGGAAATGAATTTTGATGGCTATTTCTTTACAGGTTCCTACAAAACAGGAAAATTGATCTATGAGAAAGTCGCATCTAAAATGGTTCCCTGCCAGTTGGAATTAGGTGGAAAAGACCCTTTGTATGTTGCCGATGATGTTACCGATATAGCCGCGGTGGCGGTTGGCACAGCTGATGGCGCTTTTTATAATAACGGACAAAGTTGCTGTGCTGTTGAACGCATTTATGTACACGAAAAATATTACCAGGATTATTTAACTGCCTTTGTTACCGAAGTTAAAAGCTGGAAAAGTGGTTTGCCCCTGGCCAACGACACTTATATTGGTCCCTTAACCAGGAAAGAACAAATTTCGGTTTTGGAAAATCAGGTTGTTGACGCCTTAAATAAAGGTGCAAAATTATTAACAGGTGGTAAAGCGATTGAAGGTAAAGGTTATTATTTTGAACCGACCGTATTAACCGATGTTACCAATGATATGCTGGTAATGCAGGAAGAAAGTTTCGGACCAATTATAGGTATCATGAAGGTAAAAGACGATACTGAAGCCTTAATGATGATGAAAGATACCGATTATGGATTAACTGCTTCTGTTTATACAGCGAACCAGGCAAGAGCAGAAAAAATACTTGCACAGCTTGATGCCGGTTCAGGTTATTGGAACTGCTGCGACCGGGTGAGTGCAGCCTTACCCTGGAGTGGCAGAAAATATTCAGGCATTGGCGCTACTTTATCGCATCAGGGATTAAGGGCTTTTACCAAACCGAAAGGTTATCATTTAAGGGGATAAATATGGGAGAAGATAGGGATAATCAACTTATCGAAGGCGAAATAGCCGATTATTTGTTAACCGATACCGGGATACTGATTTCGTACAGTAAAAGCGTTTTACGTACTGTAGAAAATATTTCTGCCAACGTTGCACTGGTTAAAAAAATTACCGGGAATAAGAAAGTACCGGTGTTAATTTATTTGAAAAATTCGCCGGTTCCGGATAAAGAAACACGCAAATTTTCGACCGGACAGCTCCCCCAGATTTATACCGCCATGGCCATGGTTTCTAAACCAGGTTTGGCGCAGTTCATTATGAGGATTCTTTTTAATTTTCAAAACCCGCCCATACCGATAAAGTCATTTACAGATGATAAAAAAGCGATGGAATGGCTAACGCAGTTTTTGTAAATCAAAAAAGGTGGGATCCTGGGCATGTCGAAGGACATTCTTTCTAGAATTAACTAAATATGGGACAAAACAACTTTCCCGCAGATCAAAAAAAATTTCGCAGATGATGACTTTCTGCGAATTTTGGTGGAGTCTTCGACTCCGCTCAGACTGACAAACTCCTAATAATATCATAAATTCAATTACGATTTTTATCCAGCGCTAACCGCTATGCGCTCCGCGCTCGCTTCTTGCGCATTTCCTTCTATACAAATACCGCTCATTAAAATCTTTTTTAATAAATTGCGGATTATACTTATCCGGTTAATCCGTTTTAATTATTTTAATGAAAAGACTATTCCTGATTATCTCCTGCTGTTGCATTGCAACCAGCATATACGCTCAAAACATTGTTACAGAAACCGAAGCCGGCGATGCAGAAAGCATGATTGCCCAAACACCTATTGCCATTATTCCGGAACCGGTTTCATTGGTAAAAAAAGCCGGAAGCTTTACATTACCCGAAAATGTAATTGTACAAGCTGTTAAAAGTGGTGCACTAAAGCAATCTATTGCTTACTTATCAGACCGGATTAGCACCGCTACAGGGAAATTTGTAAGCACAGTGAGTAATTCGAGTCATCCAACCATTAAGCTGCTTTTAAACACTCAGGAAGATACTCAACTTGGTAAAGAAGGTTACAAACTCAATGTGAACCCTACCCAGGTGGTAATTACTGCAAACCAGCCAGCGGGTATTTTTTATGGCATACAATCTTTACTTCAGCTTTTTCCTGCCGAAATCGAGAGCAAAGAACTGATAAACGATGTTAAATGGAAAATACCCTGTGTTGATGTAGTAGATTATCCGAAATTAGGCTGGAGAGGTTTAATGTTCGATGTGGCCCGCCACTTTTTCACTAAAGAGGAAGTAAAACGGTTTATTGATGATATGGTGCGCTATAAGTTTAACCTGCTGCACTTGCACCTGGCTGATGATGAAGGCTGGCGCCTTGAAATTAAAGGCTTGCCTAAACTGACTGAAATTGGTGCCTGGAATGTTAAAAAAACAGGAACCTTTGGCGATTTTATCCCGCCAACACCTGATGAACCCCGTAACTATGGCGGTTTTTATACCCAGGAAGATATTAAAGAACTCGTTCAATACGCACAGGAGCGCTTTGTAAACATATTGCCCGAAATTGATGTACCGGGCCATAGTTTAGCAATTATCGCTTCTTATCCCGATTTATCCTGTACCCCTGATGCAGCGAATTATAAAGTACGCTCTGGCGAAAAAATTATGGACTGGAGCCGTGGTGCACCACCAATTGCCTTGGTTGATAACACACTCTGTCCGGCAAATGAAAAAGTTTATGGCTTTTTAGATACCGTAATTACGCAGGTGGCCAAGCTTTTCCCTTTCGAATACATCCACATGGGAGGCGATGAGGCTTCGCATAATTTTTGGGAGAAAAATGATCAGGTTAAAGCTTTAATGCTTCGCGAAGGCTTAAAAACCATTCCACAGGTTCAGGCTTATTTCGAAAAGCGCGTAGAACAGATTGTGATTTCGAAAGGCAAAAAATTTATGGGCTGGGACGAAATTCTTGAGGGTGGTGTATCGCCAACAGCGGCAGTAATGAGCTGGAGAGGAATGAAATATGGCATCCAGGCGGCTAACGAAAAGCATAACGTAGTCATGAGTCCAACCGATTTTGCCTATTTGGATTATATGCAGGCAGACCCGATTACCGAACCAAAAGTGTATGCCTCGTTAAGATTAAACAAAGCCTACCAGTTTAATCCTGTGCCGGCAGGCGTAAATGCACAGTATGTTATAGGAGCGCAGGCCAATCTTTGGACGGAGCAGGTATTTACCTTCCGTCAGGCAGAGTACATGGTTTATCCTCGTGCATTTGCCATTGCAGAATCGATCTGGAGCCCAATTGAAAAGAAAAACTGGACAAATTTTGTTGACCGTACGCAACAACATTTTAAACGCCTGGATTTTGCAGAGATTAAATATTCACCAGCCATTTACGATCCTATTTTTACCGTGAAACGCAGTGCTGATAAACAGCTGATGATAGAACTGACCACAGAAATTGATGGCTTGGATATTTATTACAGTTTTGATAACTCTACCCCCGATCGTTTCTACCCGAAATACACAACGGCCTTGCAGGTACCTAAAGATGCCAGCATGTTACGTGTAATTACCTACCGCGGCAAACAGCCTATCGGAAGATTAATCAGCATGCCAGTTGCAGATTTACAGAAAAGGGCAAGATAAAATGGGAAAAGAAATAGAGCGCAAGTTTTTAATCGATCAGCAGAAATGGGATAACCTGGGTAAACCGGAAGGTAAACTTCTTAGGCAGGGTTATCTACTCACGGATAAAGATAAAACCATACGGGTAAGGGCAACTGAAAGCAAAGGATTTTTAACCATAAAAGGTCAAACCATTGGTGCCACACGATCGGAGTATGAATACGAAATCCCTGTTGCCGAAGCCATAGAGTTATTGGATAATTTTTCGGTTTCAGAACTTTCCAAAACACGTTATGAAATTACATTTAAGGGTAAGCTTTGGGAAGTGGACGTGTTTTTAGGCGACAATAAAGGTCTTATTGTTGCCGAAATTGAACTGGAAAGCGAAGACGAAACTTTCGATCTGCCAGATTGGGCAGGTGTTGAAGTAACCGGAGAAGAAAAATATTATAACGCTAACCTGACCGTTAGGTCTTTTAAGGATTGGGCTTAGATTTTATTTAAACAGACCTTATAGATTTTTTGAAACCTATAAGGTCTTATTTTTTATTTAGCCAATGGCGCAGCTGTATTTGGCTTGCTGATGCCTTTCAGTTCTACATCGAAAACCAAAGGGGTGAATGGATTAATTGGTCCGCCGCCGTTTTCGCCAAAGCCCAATCTGGATGGTAAAATCATTTTAATCTTACCGCCTACCCCAATCAGCTGGATTCCCTGTATAACACCCTGTGGCAATTGCCCTAATGGCAAACTACGTGGTACATATTGTACATTTTCTGAGAAAATTCCAGCTTCTTTTGCAATTTTGGCATTCGAAGTATCGAAAACATTTAATGCCCCATTTGATTTTTTATTGGTAAACTGGCCTGTGTAGTCTATTAATACCGTATCTGTCAAAGTTGCTCTTTCTGAGTTGCCCGGGGCAGAAATTACATACTGCAAACCAGATGGCGCAGTAGTTACTTTCAGATTATTCTCTTCAACATATTTGGTAATTTTAACAGGTTCTATCTTTTTATTTTTCTCGTTTAAAGCTTTGTATTCTGCTTCGAAAAATAGTCTTTTCTTTGCTTCAAAAATAGAATCAGGATCCTTTCCTTTATGTAAAACCTTTTCAATTTTGATGGTAAAGGAAGCAATGTTTGATTTTAGTCCTTTTGGTTTCGGCTGACCAGAATATTTTTCCATCGAATCTAAATTCAATTTAAAAACAGCACTATCTCCCTCTCCAAGCAGTTTTAGCCCCGAAGCCAGATCCCCTTTGAACATCGATTTGCTGATCGCAAAAAAAGCGGGACGCTCATTGTCGTAGGTATTTACCATAACCGAATCGGGGTTGGTATTGGTTTCTACTGTTTGAACGCCATTTAACTTTACATAGTCGCCATCCTGAATTTTTGGCTTACCTTCACTTTTATAGATCTTGTAAGTCATATCTCCCTCACCCTTTTCGAATTTGTTACAGGCAGATAGTCCTGAAGCTGCTGCCAAGAGAATAATTATTCCTTTTTTCATTTAATATTTTTATTAAAAATCAGCCTTTTAATCCATTTTGGATCTTGGGCCATTTTATTAGATCAATACAAAGATAGGTTATAATAAGTTTTTACGAATTTTTGTAAAGTTTTATTTCTTGGTTATACGTCAAAAAAAATCCTGCTTAAATGAATAAGCAGGATTTAAAATATGTTTCAAAAAGCTATTTCTTAACCGGGGCAACAGCTGTAGGGGCTGGAGTTGCCGGGGCTGGTTTTCCTTTGATAATATCTTTAATCTCAAGATCGAAAGCAATCGGGCTGAAAGGCATAATACCAACCTGTGGTGCACCTTGCTCGCCGTAACCTAAGTTAGAAGGGATGATTACTTTAATTTTACCACCTTTACCGATTAACTGTAAAGCTTCGGTAAAACCCGGGATTGTACCACCAACCGGCATTTTTTGAGGGCCGTAAGGTTTACCTGGTTTAAATTCGTTTTCTGCTTTAGCCAGTTTTTCATCACTTGTATCGAAGATTTTATATTTACCATCTTTACCTTTTTTGGTAACCCTACCGGTATAATCAATCAATACTGTATCGCCTAAAGCTGGTTTTTCTGCGCTACCTGGTTTTTCGATAATATAGTGTAAACCGCTGGCAGTAGTTTTGGTTGCCAGTTTGGTATCTTCTAAATAAGCTTTCAATTTAGCAGGTTCTGCAGCTTTCTTTTTTTCTGAAGAAGCTTTGTAATCAGCCTGGAAAAACTCTGTTGCTCTTTTGTTAAAGGTAGAATCGGCTTCGCCAGCTTTTTTCTTAAATACTTTTTCAACTTTTACCGTAAAAGTAAGGTATTTATCGTTTTTAAATTGCTCTGGTTTTGGTTGTTTGCTATGGAAAGCCATAGTATCCAGGTCGATTTTAAACGTAGCGCTATCGCCTTCGCCAAACAAAGTCAATACATCGTTCATATCACCAGCGTACATTTTTTTCTGTACAGGGAATACTGCCGGGGTTTCGCTATCGAAAGTGCTTGATAAAACAGAATCTTTACCGTTTTTCTGGATAAAGTTCATTTTAACGATGTCACCTTCTTTTATTTTTTCGTTACCTGCTGAGTGGTGAATGGTATACAATAAGCCACCAGCTCCCTTTTTTTCTTGTTTACATGCCGCTAAGCCTAAAGTAGCTGCTGCTAGAATAATAATTCCCTTTTTCATTTATTAATTTGACTTTTAAATTTTATTGTTTGTTTCTTGCCCTTAGGCGATCAATTGTTCTTTATATTCTGCTAATATCGATTTAAATTCGTTAACTACATCAGTTAATTCTTTTTCTGATGCACCACCAGCAGCATTTCTATGTCCGCCGCCATTAAAATATTTCTTGCAGATTTCGTTTGCCGGAAAATCGCCTGTAGACCTCACCGATAGTTTAACTTTATCGGTACGCTCAATAATTAAAGCGGCCAAACGGATTCCATTGATAGATAAGGCATAATTTACCACGCCCTCAGTATCGCCCGTTACGCTATGGTATTCGGCCAGTTCTTCTTTGGTAACCGAAATAATCGCAGTGTTGTATTCTCTTAAAACCTCCAATTTGTTCGATAGGCAGTAACCTAAAAAGCGTAAGCGATTTTCGCTGGAATTATCATATACCAATTGATGGATTTTCCAGTGCTCAGCACCTAAATCGATCAGGTTTGCAGCAATTCGATACACTTCTGACGTTGCAGATTCGAAACGGAAAGATCCTGAATCGGTCATGATGCCCGTATAAAGACAAGAAGCTACGTCTTTATTAATGCCAGCCTGATCTTCCAGCTGGTTCACAATAAAATCGTATACCAGCTGCGCAGCCGCACAGGCATTGATATCCCAATGGCGGTAATCGTCAAAATCCTCCGGTTCGAGGTGATGATCGATCATAATTTTTTTTGCACCTGCTGCCCTTACCAATTCGCCCAGTTCGTTAATACGGCTTAGGGTATTAAAATCAAGGCAGAAAATAATCGAAGCTTCGTCTACCAGTTTTGCAGCCTGTTCTTGTTGCTCGGTAAAGATAATAACATCCCCATTGTTCGGCATCCAGTGTAGAAAAGTTGGATAATCGGTTGGCGTAATTACTCTTACGTGATGGCCTTTCTGAATTAAATATCCATATAAACCAAGGGATGAACCCATTGCATCGCCATCGGGTTTATGATGTGTAGTGATCACAATCCGTTGTGGTGTAGCCAATAATGTTTTTAATTCAGTTAGTGTAAGCATATTTTATAGCGGTGCAAAGCTAGCAATAAATAGTAGATAACAAAAACCGACATTATTCAATAAAAGAAAGTTGACTGCTAACTTTTTTAGTATTTATTTTTCGACTAATTTTGTTCTCCACTTATTGGGGATTATCCAAAAAGTGGCCACCTGTTTTTGAGTAAAGCGGCCACTTTTTCGATATAATTTGATCACGTATTTCGCATAAAAGTGGCAATTCGGCTTATTTTAAGCAGTTTTAAGGTGTATTTATAGCCCGAATGACATTGGTTGTTTTATTGGTTTACGCATTCTACTAAGCCCCTAAGGTGCTTAAAAATGATTTTCTTCCTCACAGTCCTTCCCGGTTTATTAAGTTTACCAGCATGCTGCCATATCTATCCCACTTTTTGTATGCCCAGTCATCTACCCCTACGGCCTTAAGCTGTCCTAATGGAGGCAGAGGCGCTTTGTGGATCAGTCTTAGTAAAGTAGAATCACTAACAGGCATGGATAATGTACTGCAAATGCACTCTGCAGGTCTCCCGTCCATTTCCAGGGCAGCGGTTAATAATTTCTCATCCAACCTTTTTGTCCGTCGCTTACACGGTTCGAAATGATCATCAAAGCGTTCCGTGAAAATCTTTCTCTTACATTCTGTTTTAATGCATCGGAATTTTCTGGATTGAAGGTATATATTACATGATTTCCCAACGTTGGCAGGTCACAGAATTTTCTTAAATAATAGCTATGAAGCTTCTTTGAAGAACTTAGGCAATCCGGACAACAGCAGATTCGTTGCTTGCTCTGTACATAGATATTAACAAAATCGGCCTGGTTATCTACCGAAACAACTTTAAAAGGATCACTTGATGAGAAAATCAGTTTAGACAGATTCATTATTTCTTAACGAATAACAACCAGACTTATCATGGAAAACCACCAAAATTAGGGAAGAACCACCATTGCCGAAATCCCCAGACAAATGATAATATCCGGCAATTACCCGATATTATTCAAGGATTAATTGTTAAAAACTGTGAAAATTTCATTTTTTCAAAACTTTTCCACATTTATATGATTGAATTAATATACAAATTGTATACTTTTGGCGAACGCTTTTCAGACCCATATGCAAGATAAAACGAACGTAACCGAGATTACAGGCATATCTTATTCTGCCGTTCTAATTTGGAATAACGCATTGAATACTTTGCCGCCTCTGTCACAAGAATTCTGTCAGACCATTTTTGGATCTAAAAGTGAATCCAATTACTCCTTAGGACGAAATGGCATTAATGTTATTACTCCGCCACGTTTCAAACAAATTGATAATAGATTAATACCTCAAATTGTTCCGGTATTTCAATTTGGTTTTGACAGAATGGTTATTACATCACCCACATTAGATGGCTTAATAAGCGCATATAGCAAAATTGAGAATGAGATTAAAAAACTAAGTTTTCAGTCTCTACTATCAGTGGCAGTAATGGGGATAAATATTGAATATGAAGTTGGTTTTGATAAAGGACATGTGCAAAAATATCTAAATCAAAGATTTTCAGCGCCGATTTTGGATGAAAATTTTAAAGATGGATCAGTTATTACAGAGTTAAAATTGTCCTTATTAGAATCGTCGAAGGATCAGAAAGTGGTTAATATTACAATAGCTCCCAGATTAGCAGATCCTAAGAAATTTTATATTAAATCAAACGACCATTATCAAAAAGTAGCATCGTCGGCTTTTTTATCAATGGAAGAGTTGAGTAAATATTTCAATGAGTCTATAGAGAAATTTGAACGCAAAGTTATACCATCACTAAACTTATTTAACAATGGCAAATAACAGAACCTCACTTCCATCTTTCAACAAATCAAAGCTATCATCTAATCCATTTATACTGTTTGGATTTGCAACGGTAGGATTGGTGACGGATGCCCCATCTAACGCTAATAGATTGCCTGATACAAAGATAGATACCTCATACACTCCAACAGTTTTTATCAAAAAAGATGAAGACTATGATGGATGTTTGAATGCTAACGACTTTATTATTAATACTTATTCTTCAGCAATATCTACATTAAATAGTCATTTAGAAACAACTCTTTCTGGTAATGAGCTGCGCTCCGCTATTGACAATGCTGGAGATGTATCCTATGCACAATTTTTAACTAAATTTGATATTCAAGCTAGCAAAACGCCTACTTTTATAACAATTGGTTTGGATCGTGCTCGTGCGGCTTTTGAAAAATCTGCTAGGGCTTTAGCTAAAATACCATTTGAGGCATCGTCTGTTGATTTGTTACCTAGCGATGGATTCAAGATTATATTAAAGATGTCAGATTCAAAGATATTAATAGCGTCACAATATATGGTTGACTCCGACATTCCTGCTGAAAATGTGGTTTATTCAATATACCAAAATAGGACATTGGTTGAGTCAAATATTTTGTCGGTAAGCAAGTTAGCGGAACAGTTATCCGCATAGTCTAGTTATTAAGCTCTCAATGAATAAATGTACAAAAATTCTCTACTTCCAAAACCAGAGTATGTTCCAAAAATAAGTACTGAATGTTTAATTGAATATGGTGATTTCTATGTAATAAGATGGGCAGAGGGTGAATACAACGATTTGGTTGATGAACTTGGTTTTGCTAGATCGACAGTATTTATCACTACAATACCTCCTGATCAAAAAATAATCGAATTACCAGGGCTTAGTGTAAATCTCCTTTGTAAAGAATCAGATGAAGAGTCTACTTCTTATCGTGCTATTGGCAGGGCTATACCAGAATGGGATAGGGTTGAGTACGTAGAAAGTGGAGAATTAGAATCTCTTTATGAAAAAAAGGATGGTCATATAAATTTTTTCATAAGAATATCTGACATTCATCAAACCGAATTCGATTTAAGGATTGTAAAACAACCTGACACTATAAAAAACCTTAAAGGGAGAGAATTCATAGAGAAAAATGAATTTGATAAAGAGGGAAAAGAGATTTCTGTCATTTATACAAAAGGCGGGGGAATATTTCAATTTGTCCACACTCCAAACCTAATTAATTATTGGCATTTTGAGCTGCATTGTATAATTGGAGACAAAACCGTAAAGAGATCCACAAAGTCAAAAACGGATAGATCATCATTGGAACTGGCACTAGTTAATAAATTTACATGGAATACTTCTGCGATAAGGCCTGAAGGATTAAAAATTCTTGATCCCGAAACTTGCTATAAAAAAGCGGTGTAGTTCTAAAAAACAAGGTTTTGGCATTCATTAAAAGAAGTGGCGAATAGGTAAGCGAGATAATAGAAAAAAATGGATACATCCCGAGCCAGGTTCTATTACCAAATTAAAGCTAATCCTATGAAACAATCTTTTATTGATAAATTCAAAGAGGTTACCGGCTCCAATATATTCAGTGTAATAAATGTGGAAATTCTATAAAGACTTACACTATACTAATATTGATAAAGTGCGATAAAAAATCGTTATCGTATTTTGCGGTGCAAAGCTAAGTAAATTTAGATTAGGATTAAAAGATTTTAGGATTAGTAGGCTCATCGTTCTAAAAGAGGTGGAGATTAACCAGGTTATATGACCTAAAAAGCCTCAATTCGCCATTTAAAGCTAATTATCTATTACTAAAATAGATTTTTAAACCGAAACTAAGGCGTATTGATTATTCATCAATTAAAACGTATTTTTGCAAAAAATTTGATATTAAAGCACGATGAGCACTAACAGAACTTTTACCATGATTAAGCCAGATGCAGTAGCAAACGGCCATATCGGATCGATCATTAACGACATTACCAATGCAGGTTTTAAAATCATTGCATTAAAATATACCAAACTTACTGAAGAAACTGCCGGTCAGTTTTATGCAGTACACGCTGAGCGTCCATTCTACAAAGATTTAGTAAGCTTTATGTCTTCAGGACCAATTGTTGCAGCAATTTTAGAAAAAGACAACGCCATTGAAGATTTCAGGAAATTAATCGGTGCCACTAACCCGGCTGAGGCTGCTGAAGGAACAATCCGTCAGAAATATGCAAAATCTATCGACGCTAACGCCATTCACGGCTCAGATTCTGATGAGAATGCAGAAATTGAAGGTAACTTTTTCTTCAAAGCAGACGAACGTTTCTAATTTTCAGGTACAGAACATTTACTTAAAACCCCGGATTTTCGGGGTTTTATTGTTTTATCTATTTTGTATCTTACGGCCTTTAAAATAATCAACACTATAAAATAAATAATGAAAAAAATTTTCTTAGCGGTATGTTTATCGGGTATGGCTGTTGCCTCTCAGGCGCAAACCAAAACAGCAGCAAAAAAAACTGTTGCCAAAAAAGCTACTGCAACAACTAAAACGTCAAGTTTGAAATCTTTTGGCTTACACTCGCCTTTAGATTCTACCAGTTATGCCTTCGGTACCTCTATCGGTACAGGTTTAAAAACAACCGGCCTATCTACCTTAAACTACGATGTATTATTAAAAGGCTTAAAAGATGCATTTACTGGTAGTAGTACCGTTTTGACCCAGCAACAGGCACAACAATGTATCAACGAAGCATTATCTAAGGCATCATCAGCAAAATATAAAGCAGAAGCCGAAGCAAATAAAATTAAATACGCACCAATTATGAAAGAAGGACAGGATTTCTTGGAACAGAACAAAAAACGCGCAGGCGTACAAACAACTGCAAGTGGCTTACAATATGAAGTTTTAACTGCCGGAACGGGCATTAAACCACAGGCTACCGATTCGGTGCTGGTGCATTACAAAGGAACGTTACTAAACGGTAAACAATTTGATAGTTCTTACGACAGAGGTGAGCCGATCTCTTTTCCTTTAAACCAGGTAATTAAAGGCTGGACAGAAGGTGTTCAGTTAATGCCTGCAGGTTCTAAATATAAATTCTTTATCCCTTACAACCTGGCTTACGGCGAACGTGGTGCAGGGGCAGACATTCCTCCTTACAGCACGTTGATTTTCGAGGTTGAGCTATTAAAAGTGAACGGAAAATAGTCTGTGAGGTAATAATGGAAAATGTTTGATGGAAGATGTAAAATTGACCATCTTAAATAAATAAAGGATAGGTCGTCATTTCAAACTAAGCATAGCGGAGTTGAGATGGCGACCTTTTTTGATGATTATGCAGGAGAGATCCATCACACTGATCCGATAACTGTCGGATTTATTTCAGGTTCTTGCATGCAAATTTAGATCCCCTATTCCACTTCGTTTCGGTCGGAATAACCTCATCTCCTCATCGTCGTCTGTAAATGGTAACCGCGCATTAGAAAAAAGAACTTCTTTAGATTCACGCTAAATAAACCTTCCTCCAAAACTTT
This sequence comes from Pedobacter vanadiisoli, assembly GCF_042684385.1. NCBI lineage: Bacteria > Pseudomonadati > Bacteroidota > Sphingobacteriia > Sphingobacteriales > Sphingobacteriaceae > Pedobacter > Pedobacter vanadiisoli. The sequence goes on from NZ_JBHULL010000040.1 coordinate 56,065, forward strand.
CTTAAACATTCAATGTTAGGTATTACAAATTATATGAATATGAAAAAAGTATTTCCTTTAGCACTGATTGCATTTTTATGCACTACCTTAAGCAGTTGTGAACTCGTAGAAGGTATATTTAAAGCCGGGGTTTGGGTAGGCGTTATTGTTGTAGTGGTAGTGGTTGCACTACTGATCTGGATTTTTGCCAAGATCTTTGGGGGAAGAAGTTAATTGGGAGTTTGTTTTTTAGTTTGGACTCCAAAGTCTGAATTCCTGTTAAAATATAAAGGGCATGAGTTTTAAACTTTTGTCCTTTTATAATGCCTTATAAAAACACCATTTCGGTAATCACTTCGCTGCCAACGTGTTCATTTAGTTTTTGGATGATTCCCTGGCGAACCATAATCAGTTCGTTCTTGATTACTGATGATTCTATCCTTAAAAACAATTTCTTATCGTGAATATAAATCTGTTTGGTTCGGTTGGCAATTGCGGTACCCATAATCTCCGGCCAGATCGATAAGATAGAAGTTTCGTCAAATTTACGGCGCAGACGGTACACATCCAGCATTTTGCTGATGGCATCTTTTACGGTAACGTCATTAGGTTTACGCATGCTGTATGGTTCCGTTATCAACTTCAAACAAAGTTACATCAACTTCTATTTTTTCAAAAATTGTTTTTATCCTTTCTTTACCGGTATCTGTAATAAATATCTGCCCAAAATCATGGTGAGATACCATTTGCATCAGTTTCTGAACACGCTGATCGTCCAGCTTATCAAAAATATCATCCAATAACAGCAAGGGTTTAAATCCTTTATTTTTGGCGAGGTAAGCATACTGGGCAATTTTTAAGGCGATTAAAAAGGATTTCTGCTGGCCCTGTGAACCAAATTTCTTTAAAGGCATGCCACTGATTACAAAAGCAAGTTCATCCTTATGAATCCCTGTGGTAGTCCGTTCCAATACGCGATCTTTTTCAACCGATTTCTTCAACAATTCTTCAAAAGTGGCCTCATTCAATTGCGATTGATAATTCAGCTCAACAACTTCCTTGTTTTCGGTAAGGTAGGTATAATACTGGTTAAATAATGGAATAAATTCATCCATAAAGGCTTTACGGATGGTAAAAATTTTATTGCCCGCAATAACCAATTGTTCATCCAGAATTTCGAGCAGTGCCGGATCATATTTTCGGGTAAGGGCAATTTGTTTCAATAAGGCATTGCGGTTCAGCAGGATGCGGTTATAGGTAATCAGCTGATCGAGGTAATGTGCATCAGTCTGCGAAATCACATTATCAATAAACTTTCTCCGCTCCTCACTGCCCTCCATAATCAGGTTTACATCATAGGGCGAAACCATTACCACCGGAAAAAGCCCAATGTGATCGGCCAGTTTATCGTATTCCTTTTTATTGCGTTTAAACTGTTTTTTCTGGTTACGTTTTACTCCACAGGAGATTTTTTCGTTTTTTTCATTTCGTTCAAAATCGCCCTGGATCATAAAAACCTCTTCGTTGGTTTTAATCTGCTGACTATCGATAGGGTTAAAATAACTTTTACACAGACAGAGGTAATGGATGGCATCGAGCATATTGGTTTTGCCCGAACCATTATTACCCGTAAAAACGTTCACAGTTTCCGAGAAATGGAGATCTGCATCGCTATAGTTCTTGAAATTAAGAAGGGTAATGTTTTTTAACCACATAAATATGTCACAAATTTACCGTTTTTTAACCTCTTCACATCCATTGTTTAAAATTAACGTTAATTACATTTAAAAAAATTGTACTTTCATAGCAAGGAAAAAATTTACATGGTAGCACAAAAAATGTTAGAAGGAAATGTTCTATGGTCGTACGAACATGAACTTACCGATGAAAAAAATGTAAGCTGGATCAAAAAATTAGCGGGTTTATTTTCGTTCTTAAAACCACTTCATAATCACGAAGGTGATATCCTATTGGCATCAAACGGTCTTTTTATTGACGGAGATGAACAATTGGAACTCCCATTATCCAATATAGAAGAAGTTTATATGGGTTTCGACGAGGTTTTCCCTCCCTCATCTGCAAAAAACTTCGGATTGTTCTGGCAACCAATCAGGATCAGGTCGGCCATAAGTCATTCAGAAAGCCAAACCGTGTACCTGGTTATTAACCATACCGGTATTTTTAGCGACAACCAAACCTGGTTTAACACACTGATTAACCTGTTGCGTTAATTGTTGTGTACATTTTAATCTTTCTGCCCTAAACAACTAATGTTTAATTAAATACTTCAAAATAAAGATTGATACTTTGATTGAAAAATGTATTTTTGCAATCTTAAATTTTTTAAACAAACATGTCTACAACAGATAACCAGACAATTCAACCAACTAAAAAAGGTTCATTTTTACAAGAGAATAATAAAAGCTTACTGTTTATAGCAGGTGCTGTAGTTTTATTAGTTTTAATATATCTTTGGTATCAAGGCGTGTATTTAAAAGGTCGTGCTGAAGAAGCCGCCAGCAAAATGTACAAAGCAGAACAATTTGTTGGTGTTGATTCATTATCAAACAGGGCAGTAAAAGGCGAAGGTGGTTACCCGGGCCTGGAGCAGATTGCTAAAGAATACGACAACACAAAATCGGCAAACCTGGCCAACCTTTATTTAGGTGGCATCTATTTACGTAAAGGCGAGTACAAACAAGCTATTGAATCATTAAGCAAGTATAGCGCTACCGGTAGCCCGGTTGCAGATCCATTGGCCTTAGGTTTATTGGGCGATGCTTACAGTGAATTGAAAGATTATAAACAAGCAGCATCTTACTACAAAAAAGCAGCAGATAAAGCGAGTAAATTTACTTCGCCTATGTTCCTTAAAAAACTGGGATTGGTTAACGAAAGCCAAAACGATTTTAAAGGTGCTGTTGAGGCTTATACCAAAGTTAAAACCCAATATCCTGAAAGTGCAGAAGCACAATTGATTGATGCTTACATTGCAAGAGCCCAGGAAAAAGTTAAATAATCATTAACTAACTATATTTTATTGAAAAGATCATCGAAAGATGGTCTTTTTTTGTTTAAAAGCTTTTGCTTGTTAATTGCGCTGGTCCTTTGACTATACTACCCATTGACATATCTCCCATAGAAAAGTCATCATCTCGACTGAGGCATCACGGAATGGAGAGATCAATGAGAAATAGATTTAGCTTCGCTGAGCACTTCGTGGTTCTCAACTGCGTTGCACTCCGCCCGAAATGACGGCACTTTGAGACCATTTATTCTATTCTCACCAAACAATAGACTCCTCCCCCACTAATCATTATTTTTTTCTGGAAATCAGGTGCAGAGGCTTTTAGGCTTGTGCAGTCCCGCTCTCCGTTCCTTCCGGTGAAAAACCGGAACCACTGTGATCGGGTTTAGGTGGCGCAGCCAGCAATACTATTTAGGGTTGCATGGTACAGAAAAAGGAAATTATCTTTATCGACCTGTTTCATATCAGATGGTTTGTGAGGACACACCTCATAGATTAGGAAAAGGAAGTCTATATAAAACTATGCTATTCTACCCACAACAGGAGTATAAACACTGCCTTTTAGACCTGATTGAAATGCAAAGCCCACAGCGTTGGACTGCCCCCAAAAAGTTGGACAAACTTATTAATTATTTAAGACTTGTGCCCGGTATTCAACCGGGCTCATTCCATTTAAGTTCAATCTTATCCTTTTATTGTTATAATAACTAATATACTCA
>NZ_JBHULL010000041.1:0-78498 GCF_042684385.1 Pedobacter vanadiisoli
AAAAAATTATCACCCCTGCAAAGACTTTGAATCAAAATATTGAACAGAATTCGGTAAACCTATGGTTTACAGCAGGAAATAATATTAATCCATGCAAAACAATTGGAACTCCCCGCTGTTTAAGCAAACTTTTTAGCTGTTCAAACCTATCAGGTTTCCTCAGACAAACCCACCCCTGTACGGGCAAGCGATTGAAATGGAAAGCGGAAATCAATTAGATAGTAGCACTAAAACCGCTTTAATGAAAAAACAATAACATTAAATATATCCTAAAGGAATAAACAAATCCTAACCATGCATAATGGTATCGAGATTTCGAACAATAATTAATACTTTTATAGCTTTAAAATGCCCTATAAATGAAATTGATGCTCAGATTATACGCTATCCTACTATTTATTGGCATAGCTGAAATTGGCTATGCTCAAAATTTTAAAAACGAGCTTGTTATTATCTCTGAAAACGATGCTTATATCGACATTACCAGCGACCGCTATTATACTAATGGAGCTTTTATTAAATTCAGGCATGCTTTAAATGGAGAAAAGCTTAAAGCAGGAAGAAGTAAAGAGATTATCGGCTTTGAGCTTGGTCAAAAAATATACAACCCTTATTATAGTTTTGTACCTAATCCGGCTTTGCACGACAGGCCTTTTACAGCATATCTATATGGAGAGGCAAACTATAGCCGCTTTTACGACAACAAACAACTGTTAAAGGTTTCTGCCCAGCTTGGGGTTACCGGAAAAGATGCTCTTGGAGAAAAATTTCAGAAGGCCTTTCATAAACTGGTTGGCCAAAACCAGATTGAAGGATGGGAATATGGCTTAAACAGCGAGCCGACACTGAGCCTCGGTGCTGAATACAACAAACTTTTAGTAAGCACCAACAATAAGGTATTCGATGTTACAGGAACAGCTTCGGCTGCACTTGGCAATGTGATTACAAAGGCTAATCTTGGTGCCATGTTCCGTTTGGGAAGATTTAATGACATGGAAGGCTCTGCTGCTTTCAACAGTTTGGTGAGCAACAACAATAGCTATAAAGTTCCGCGTAAATACGAACTTTTCCTTTCAGTTAGTCCACAATTACATGCTGTTGCATTTGATTCGAGCTTGCAGGGTGGTTTATTTAGAAGTGACAAGGGGCCGATCACTTTTAAACCAAAACCATTTGTTTTTACCACACAGGTAGGTTTAACTTTTGCCATTGCAAGGTGGACAGCCAATTATACAGCCACCTTTACTTCAAATGAAGTTAAAAACAGTGCAACGGGATACCGATATGCCTACTACAGCCTCGCTTACCGTTTTAGTAAAAGTTAATATGAAAAAACAGTTACTCTCTTTTGCCTTACTTTTTACTGGTTTGTCTTTTACTAAAGCGCAAATTGTGCCGGAAAATCATTCGATTGTTTTTAAACCGGTATTCGGCACACACATCAATAACGATCAGGGACATTTGTTCCAGGATCAGATTACAGGATTTGATGCCGCCTATTTTAAAGATATTAGCCAGAATAGCGATAAATGGATTGGCTTTAGCGGGGCAAAATCATATGGAATTGGCTTTGTTTTCAGAGACCTGAGTAAACTGAAGGGCAATAAAGATACTTCTGCCCATGCCTTTGGCCAGATTTATGGCGCCGTATTGCAGCTAGATTTCCAGCTTTTTAAAATTGGAAAGGCTAAGTTTAACTTTACACCGGGTGTGGGCTTGGGTTACACCAATAAATACTACTTCAATAATACCAAAAACCGTTTTCTGGGCAGCCCGATTAATGAAACAATAAAGGCCGACCTGGGTGTGGAGCTGCCACTAAGTAAGTATACGGATTTAATGGCCGGTTTCGGCTTCCTGCATGTATCAAACGGTGGTGCAACAGTACCTAATGGTGGCTTAAATACCGGAAATGTATATATAGGACTAAAACTTGGCAATCCAAAAGAACTTACTGCCGAGAGAAAAAGCACATATACTACTTTACAACGCAACTCCATTGAGCTTAGCGCAGGTTTGGGCGCCAGGGGGGTATTTGGCGATAACACCAAAAGTCTTTATAAAAGTGGGCTGTACGCAGGCTATAATTTTTACTTAAACGATATCATGTCGTTAAAAGCGGGAGCCGATGCCGTTTACTATTACAGCGTTTTTGATCCTGATCGCTATGGCGAAACCTATCAGAACTACGGCACTTCTTATGACAGATGGCGTACAGGAATAAGCATTGGTGCCGATATCAATTTATGGCGGATAACTGTTGCAGCTCAGATTGGAAAATACATCCATTACAACAGGCTGATGGAGAAAGCAACCTGGTACTGGACATTTGGTCCAACCTTTAACGTTACCCCTCACCTGGGCTTACAGGCAAAAACCTATATGCACTTTGCACAAGCCGATTACGTAAACTGGGGCGTAGTGTACCGGTTTTAGTACTGCCCGGTGCTCAATAACACTAAAGTACAGGCCTCAACAGGCTCTATATCATGCTGATCTAATAATTTCTCCAGCTCGTAATTTTCAGTTCCGGGATTGAAAATCACTCTTTTTGGCTTTGTAGCTAAAATATAATCGTGGTATTGTGCCTGCAGATCAGGGCCTATATACAGGGTGATGGTATCGATATCATGATGGATTTCTCCGGGCTTTTCAATTTCAACGCCTGCAACCTCTCCCTTTTTTATCCCCACGTTAACAATTTCATGATTAAAACGCCTGAGCATATTGGCCGCTTTATAAGCATATCTTGAAGGATCTGGCGAAGCGCCAATAATTAATGTCTTTTTCATTTTAAATTGATTACACAGATGGAGAGACTACATGAATTAATATTTTGACAATAATGCAATCTGACCTGAGTGATAGGCATGATGCTGCGCTAAACCGCTCACCAGTTCAATATTGGTTACCCCTGTGCCTAAAGCTGGATTACGCTCGCTCTTTACTTCATCATTCCACTGGTTGTTTTTCAGGCTTTCGCAAAGGCGGATCAGTTCTTCGTTCGCAATCTTAAAATCGAAGATGATACGCTCCCAGGCCTGCGGTGTCCTCGCTTCAGGTTCAGGCCAATCTCCCCTCTCAGGCTCAGCAGCTGGCTTACCGGTTAATCTCGAAGTAACTTCTTCTGTCCAGGCCGTTAAATGCAAGGCTATTTCGGCAATGGAATGTGCGCCTGGCACAAAATGGCTGAATGCACTTTCAGGATTCACATTATTCAGTATCTGCATAACATGATTGCCATGCCAAGCATCACCATTAAAAGCTTTTTTTATTTCGTTCGTAATATTAAACATATCAAAACAACAATTGGTATACTATAAAGTTTGTTAAGACCTGCTCAATATTGCATTTGCACAGTTGATTCCATCAATCGCTGCCGACACAATTCCGCCTGCATAACCTGCCCCTTCAGCACATGGATATAAACCTTTTACCTGTGGATGCTGGTAGGTTTCTTTATCCCTCGGAATCCTTACCGGAGAAGAAGTTCTGCTCTCAACACCCACTAAAATAGCTTCATTGGTATAATAACCCCTAATTTTTTTTCCAAACAAAGGTAATGCTGCACGCAAACTACCAGACACAAATTCAGGCAGGATATTATCAAGCATCGAACTTTTGGTGCCTGGCAAATAAGAATTTTTTGGCAGATCGAGCGACAATTTGTTGTTCACAAAATCGACCATACGCTGTGCTGGAGCAACCAGATTTCCACCCCCCGCTTCAAAAGCAGCTTTCTCTATTTCAGATTGAAAATTCAGCATCCTTAGTGGATCATAACCTAGAACATCATTTAAAGTTACCTGAACAACGGTCCCTGAATTTGCGAAGGGATTGTTCCGTTTAGATGGCGACCAACCATTAACCACGATTTCTTTTTCACCCGTAGAACAAGGTGCAATAATTCCGCCCGGACACATGCAGAAAGAAAATACCCCCCTTGCCCCTACCTGCTCAACCAAACTGTAATAGGCAGGAGGCAAAAATTCTGAACGGATGTCGCAATGGTACTGTGCAGCATCAATAATTTCTTGCGGATGTTCGATCCTGACCCCCAGGGCGAAAGGTTTTGCTTCAATCAGGATGTTTTTACTGTTCAACAATTCGTACACATCTCTTGCAGAATGTCCTGTTGCCAGGATAATATCATCAGCCAGGAGTTTTTCTTCAAAATTAATCTCTATGCCTTTTACCTTTCCAAATTCGATTAAAATATCGGTCATCCTGCTATCAAACATCACCTCGCCACCCGCATTCAAAATGGTATCTTTTATAGCAGTAATGATGTGGGGAAGTTTATTGGTACCAATATGCGGGCGGGCATCAATCGCGATATCGGGCTCTGCGCCATGGTTTACAAAAACCTGCAACACTTTGTTAATATCGCCCCGCTTGTTAGAGCGGGTATAGAGTTTACCATCAGAATAGGTACCGGCACCACCTTCGCCATAACAATAGTTAGATTCGGTATTAACCAAACCTTGCTTATTTATTGCGGCCAGATCTCTGCGGCGTTGTTTAACATCTTTACCCCGTTCGATAATAATGGGCTTTAATCCATTTTCAATGCATTGTAAAGCCGCAAACAAACCCGCTGGACCAGCGCCGATAATAATTACCGGTTTGGCCCCAGTCACATTTGGATAGTTGATGGTGTAAATTTCAGGAACGGCTTCCTCATCCACAAAAACTTTTACCTGTAAACGGAAAATCACCTTTCTGGAACGGGCATCGATCGATCTTTTCAGAATTTCGTAGCCTTTAATCCTTGTTTCCGAAAGTTTTAGCCCTTCAGCAAGTTTTTGTTTAATAACTTCAGTTTGCTCAACCTGTTCTGGGAGCAAAGTAATTTCGACGTTTTTTTGCATACCTGGTCAGGTTTTTATCCCGAACGGTACAAAGATAGGCAACTATAAATAATAATTAATACAATTTAGTGCAATGGAGGTTCGAAAAGATATTATGGCATCCAGAAAGCATTTATTGATTTGCAAAGCAATTGCAGTATTCTATGGGCGACTTTCTTCCCGCTCTATCTCCAGCCCCGATGAAAAATCTGGGGCATCTGTTACATCCGGTTTAGGTGGCGACCTTGTTGCTACTATACAGGTTTTCCTTGTTATAGCTTAAAGTTTTTAGTCACGGTCGGAGCGAGCATCCTGTTTTCTCTATCGCGATAAAGCGGAGAGCAGGACGAACATTAAAAAAGCTAAAAGCTAAGTGCTCCAAAACAAACGAACCATACCAGATATACACAGGTTTATTATTCAATTACTCAATCAAAATGTCCCGATTTTATCTTATCGAAATCAATGAGTAGCTTGTCAACCTGTCAGGTAAAAACCGAAACTGTAACAAAGGCATGCAATTTGATATCTAATTCGTAAATTGAACCATAATTCAATTTGCTTAAAAAGACAAAAACCATAAAAATGAAAAGATTAATATTTGGAATTCTGGCTGCAGTAATTGTAGTAAGTACTTTAAGTTCGTGCGGTTATAACAGCATGGTAAAACTTGATGAGAACGTTAAATCGAAATGGGGAACTGTACAAACCCAGTATCAGAGAAGAGCAGATTTAATCCCTAACCTGGTAGCAACCGTAAAAGGAGCAGCTAAATTTGAACAGGGTACACTTACTGCCGTAACTGAAGCACGCGCTAAAGCTACGCAGATGACGGTTAGTACGGATGATTTATCACCAGAAAACATTAAAAAATTCCAGGCTGCACAGGGAGAATTAAGTCAGGCATTAGGTAAATTATTATCCATTACCGAGAATTATCCTGAATTAAGGGCAACACAACAGTTTAGTGATTTATCGGCTCAGTTGGAAAGTACTGAAAACAGAATTACAGTTGCTCGTAAAGATTTTAATGATGCTGTGCAGGAGTATAACGGTAAAATCAGGTCGTTCCCTACCAATTTAACAGCCGGAATGTTCGGTTTTAAACCAAAAGGATATTTTGAGGCTGATGCTACCGCAAAAAATGCACCTAAAGTAGAGTTTTAAAAATCTAACGATAATATTGAAGGGTAATGGATGTTTATAATTAAACGTTTGTTACCCTTTTTAATTCTTATACAAATAAGCTCATGCCATTATTTTCAGATATAGAACAAGAAAAAATAGCAAGCGCGATAGCTGATGCTGAGAAAGCCACTTCTGGCGAAATCAGGATTGCGGTTGACAAGCTTTGTGCGGGAGATCCGTACGAAAAGGCCATCGAATATTTCAGCAAGCTGGGTATGGATAAAACCGCCCGGAGAAACGGGGTACTGATTTACCTTGCTCATGCCGACCATAAATTTGCCATTATAGGCGATGTGGGTATTGATAAGGTAGTACCAGAAAATTTCTGGGAAACAACTAAAATTGCGATGACTGCTCATTTTGCCAAAGGAAATTTAGCCGAAGGCATTATTGCCGGCATTGCTCTGGCGGGAGAAAAGCTGGCTTTATTCTTTCCTCCACAAAAAGGCGACATTAATGAGCTGCCGAATGATATTGTTTTTATGGATAATTTAGAAAATTAATAAGCGATGAAGAAAATATTCCTTTTATCGCTGCTGAGCCTGTTTTTCAGTTTTGCGTTTTCACAAGATTTCCCGGAAAGACCCAATACGCTGGTTAATGATTATGCGAATGTGTTATCAGCCGATCAAAAACAGGCACTCGAAAGCAAACTGGTCGCTTTTAACGATTCGTCTTCAACACAGATTGCCATTGCTATATTAAAATCGGTTGGCGATTATGACATTAATGAATATGCGGTAGAACTAGGTAGAAAATGGGGTGTTGGCCAAAAGGGCAAAAACAATGGTATTATGATCGTTGTTGCTGTGGGCGACCGAAAAATTTCGATACAAACCGGCTACGGCTTAGAGGGTGCTTTACCTGATATTTATGCCAAACGGATTATCGATGATGATATTAAACCCAATTTTAGAGCCAGTAACTATTATGCCGGTCTGGATGAGGCAACAACATCAATTATAAAATACGTACGCGGTGAATATAAGAATGATAATCCAAAGGTATCTAAAAGTAAGGGAGGCTCCGGAAGCATTATCATTATCATCATTATTGTAATTGTTATCATCATTATTATGAGAAAAGGCGGTGGTGGAGGCAGCCAGGTGATTGGAGGCCGCGGCGCTTCTAACGCTTTGTTCTGGGCAATGCTTTTTGGCAGCGGCGGCGGAGGCCGTGACAGCGGATGGGGCGGCGGTTCATCCGGAGGTGGAGGCTTTGGTGGTTTTGGAGGTGGAAGTTTTGGCGGTGGAGGTTCAAGCGGAAGCTGGTAAGCTGGTTCATTAGCCATTTGTTTACTGGTTATTCGGTTAACTGGTAAATTGAAAACTGATTATTGGCTCACAGTTAATCAATTCCTATCTTCGGACCTCTGGCACCAGACTTCGGACTAAAACATGACAACAAAATGTACAGAAGAGATTTAATCACAGCAGAAATACAGAAACTAGCACAGGTTTTGGCGCGCATTATGGGGCTTAAATTAGAAGGCAAGTTGGCAGAAGCCGGTCAGCTTTTTGATGAAACAATAGAAACTGGTTTTCAGCTACCCAAAGAAATTCTCGAGAACAGAGACCTCACATTTTTTGAAAACTGGCTGAATGAAAATAATCTTCTGCCCGAAAAGCTCGATTCTTTAAGCGAATTTTTGTATTACGAATTAGGAATCAGTGCAGAGAGAAACCTGCTGATTGCCCCGAAGCTTAATTTGGTTTATCAATACTTGTCAGATCGACATAAGATTGTACATTTGGTAAACCTGCACCGCCAGCAAACGATACAACAATACCTGCGCTAAGCAGCATCAGGCACATGGCGCTAAACAAAATAAACAACATAAATAAATGATTATAGAAAAGTGGCAGAAACTTGCCTCTAAATATTTAGTTAGGGAAAAATGGGCTACCTTGAGGGTAGATGAGGTTAAACTTCCGGATGGAATTATAAAAGATGATTATTATGTTCTGGAATACCCAAACTGGGTAAATGCCATTGCATTAACGGCCGAAGGAAAAATTATTATGGTGCGCCAGTACCGCCACGCGGCTGATATTGTTTCACTCGAAGTTCCTGGTGGGGTAATAGATGGAGATGAATCGCCTGAGTTCGCAGTTAAACGGGAGCTTTTAGAAGAAACGGGCTACAGTTTTGAAACCTGCAAATTTATAGCTGAGCTTTATCCCAATCCTGCAACATCAAACAACAGGACATTTACCTATTTTTTAACGGGCGGGGTTAAAACCCACGAACAGCATCTGGACGAACATGAAATTTTAAACGTGGAAGAGTATACCGTTGAAGAAGTAAGACAACTGATCAGAAATAATAAAATAGCACAGGCCCTGCACGTTGCGGCTTTATGGTACGGCCTAGCCGAGATAGAAAAGCTTTAATGGTTAGGAAATCAGATAAAAAAATAAAGGCCCGATATAATATCAGGCCTTTATTGCATTTCATGATTTTTTGAACATGAGCTAAATATTTTAACTTAACGCTCCTGCTTTCTTTTAGCTGAACTTGGTTTAGCTCATTTTTAATTTCTTCTGGATATCGTGTACGTAAGCTTTAAACTTTTTATCGGTATCGATTAAATCTTCTACCGTTTGGCAAGCATAAATTACGGTACTATGATCGCGGCCACCAAAGAAAGCACCAATTGTTTTCAATGATGATTTGGTATGGCTTTTAGATAAGTACATGGAAATCTGACGTGCCTGAACAATTTCGCGTTTACGTGTTTGCGATTTCACCATATCAACCGGAACCTCGAAATACTCGCAAACCAATTTCTGGATGTATTCCATTGAAATTTCTTTTGAGGTATTTTTGATGAAGTTCTTCAACATCTGCTTAGCGAGGGCTAAATCAATTTCTTTCTTATTCAAAGTAGCCTGTGCCAAAAGAGATACCATTGCCCCTTCTAATTCACGTACATTGTTATCAATGTTGTGTGCCACATATTCTACCACCTCGCCCGGTAACTCAATACCATCAGCATACATTTTCTTTCTTAAGATAGCGATACGCGTTTCCAGGTCAGGAATTTGCAGATCAGCAGACAAGCCCCATTTAAAACGGCTCAACAAACGTTCTTCCAATCCGGCTAAATCTTTCGGTGCCTTATCAGATGTTAGGATCACCTGTTTGCCCGATTGGTGCAAGTGGTTAAAAATATGGAAGAAAATATCCTGTGTTTTCTCTTTACCGGCAAAGTTGTGCACATCATCCATGATGATAACATCCATTGCCTGATAAAAATTAACAAAATCGTTAATGGTGTTGTTTTTTAAGGAGTCTACAAACTGCTGACAGAATTTCTCACAGCTTACATAGATCACCAATTTATCCGGCATACTGCGTTTAATCTCATTACCGATTGCCTGTGCCAGGTGGGTTTTACCCAGGCCTACGCCACCGTAAATCATTAATGGGTTAAAAGACGTGCCTCCTGGTTTAGCCGCAACGGCATAACCTGCAGAACGTGCCAGGCGGTTGCAATCGCCCTCGATGTAATTTTCGAAAGTATAGTTTGCGTTTAATTGCGGATCAACATTTAATTTTTTTAATCCGGGGATAATAAAAGGGTTTTTGATATCCTTATTGATGGAAACCGGAATTGGCATCGATTGTACCTTTGCCTCCGCTCCATTTCCATTTGAGGGCATATTGGTAGTATAAGGATTACCGCTGTTTGATGATTTATCTACAACGATGTTATATTCCAACCTGCCATCCTCTCCAAGTTGTTTTTTTACAGTCTTGCGTAGCAAGCCTACATAGTGTTCTTCAAGCCATTCGTAAAAGAACAAACTTGGCACCTGTATGGTTAGAACCTTGCCTTCCAATTTAAGAGCCGTTATTGGCTCGAACCAAGTTTTGAAACTTTGATTCGGAATGTTATCCTTAATAATTTGAAGACAGTTCTTCCACACTTCTGTACAAGTTTTTTCCATTGCGATTTCTATAATTTATTGGTTTACAGTGCCGATTCGAATTAAACGGATGGTCCGTATCGGGACTACGAATATTGATAAAATTATCAACATTTTAAACAAAAATTTCAAATAAATTGTAACGTGCTGATAAGGAATATAGTAGACCGCTTAACCTCAATTTTTTATGTTGATAACTATTTATTAACACTGGTTATCCACACTTACAATTATTTAACCTGATTGTTCCAGATTAATTTCAAATCGCCGATAAAAAGCAAATTTTAAGCCATTCTAGATGGTAATTAACCGTTTTAGTAGCGCAAATATTAGAATCAACTGGAAATCAAAGCAATAACAATATACAAATAAATATCATAGCACCAACATCGTCAATAAACCATCTAAATCAAATCATACTGGTTCTTTTCCTGTATTAATTTAACGACAGTTAAACCCCTTTTAAATAATTTAATTGAACAGCTTATCTTTTTGTTTCATGTAGCTTCCTCATAAAATGGTTTAAGCTTATTTTAAACGGGAAATGTAAAAAAACGAAAACTTAGTATGTTCCAAAGCAAGCCCTGAACACGTCTGCAATTTCGCCAAGGGTAGCATACTTTTCAACGGCATCAATAATAAAATGCATCAGGTTGGCTTCACCTTTGGCAGCTTCGCTCAGTTGTTGCAATGCTTTTTCCACTTCAACCTGATTACGGCTTGATCTCAAATGCTCTAGCTTGTCAGATTGAAGTTTACGGATCGAATCATCTATATTGAAGACCTCGGCCAAACCTTCTTCTTCCTGGGTAAATTTATTTACGCCAACTGATATCCGCTCGCCGCTTTCAATCTCTTTTTGATATTGATAAGATGCACTGGCAATTTCGTTCTGCATATAATCACTTTCTATCGCATTCACCGAACCTCCCATGGCATCTATCCGATCTATATATGCCCATGCAGCTGCTTCAACTTCATCTGTAAGACTCTCTACAAAGAATGATCCTGCCAATGGATCTACCGTATCGGTTACCCCGCTTTCGAAGGCAATAATCTGCTGGGTACGCAAAGCGATCTTAGCTGCCGATTCGGTAGGCAAGGAAAGCGCCTCATCGTAGCCATTGGTATGGAGTGATTGTGTACCGCCCAAAATAGCTGCCATGGCCTGATTACTGACCCGGATCACATTATTTAAAGGCTGTTGTGCGGTTAAAGTAGAACCTCCGGTTTGGGTATGGAACCTCAACATCTGGGCCTTTTCATCTGTAGCCCCTAAATCTTTGGTGATTTTTGCCCACATCCGCCTTGCTGCCCTAAATTTGGCGATTTCTTCAAAGAAATTATTGTGACAGTTAAAGAAAAACGATAATCGTTTTGCAAATATATTAATATCTAAACCTTTATCCAGTGCGGCTTTCAGGTACGTTTTTCCATTGGCCAATGTAAAAGCGAGCTCCTGTACTGCTGTTGATCCGGCCTCGCGGATATGGTAACCAGAAATGGAAATCGTATTCCACTTGGGCACTTCTTTACTACAGAACTCAAAAATATCAGTGATCAAGCGCATTGATTGTTTTGGAGGATAAATATAAGTTCCCCTTGCAGCGTATTCTTTTAAGATATCGTTCTGAATAGTACCCGAAATTTGCTTTAAATCTGCTCCCTGCTTTTTTGCAAGTGCAATATACATGGCCAATAAAATCGAAGCTGTAGCATTGATGGTCATCGATGTGGTAATATCCTTCAATTGAATGCCATCAAACAGGATTTCTATGTCTTTTAGCGAATCGATGGCTACCCCAACCTTTCCTACTTCACCGTCGGCCATTTCATGATCCGAATCGTAGCCGATCTGTGTAGGGAGATCAAACGCAACCGATAAGCCTGTTGTTCCCTGCGCCAATAAATAATGATAACGTTTGTTGGATTCTTCAGCAGTAGAAAAACCGGCATACTGCCTCATTGTCCATAAGCGGCCACGGTACATATCCTTTTGGATACCCCTGGTAAAGGGAAATTCGCCCGGACGCTCATCCATCGGTTTTGCCTCGGTGTATAAAGGCTTTATTTCAATGCCAGATGTAGTGGTATGTTTTTTATCGCTCATTTGGTTAGTTCATTAGTTCAGTGGCTCATTAGTTTATTGGTCAATAGTATAATAGCCATACTTAATTGGTTAACTGGGGCAATTAAGCGATTAATCTTAAAAAAGCCTGTGAATGTCCTTCTTAATTAACTCAATCGTTAAATCGTAGGGGTTCTCCTCTATGCCTGCCATGTGCTGTAAAACTGCTTTACTCAATTCAATTCCGCTTGCATCTGCGGGTAAACCCTTCACAGCGTTATTGACCATGGCGATGGTATCATCCTTCAATTTACGCACCACATTCCAGGTTACACTATCTATATACAATTGCTGGGTAATGTTATGCTGGTACTCTGAACGCACTTCATTTAAGATGCCAGCCTGTAAAACGGCAATACTGATACCCTGCTGATGTAACCGTACGAAAAGGTTAGCAGGATTAATGCGATCGATAAATATGATTAAGCGTTCATGTGCCTGTAATCTTAAGGGTAAAATATGCGCCCTGCTCTCTTTATTCAGTTCGATATTTTTAAGATCGAAAAATCGTTGAATATCGCTCTTTAAAATATAATAAACAGCCATTAGTGCAGCAAAAATGCCGGCAAATAAGATCACTACATCAATCAGGATTTGTTGGGTATTCATAAGTATTGTTTAATTACGGTAATATTAACAGACCGCTAAAAGCAAAAATGTGCATTATTATTTATATTTGTAACAGATAAAATTTAAATAACATGAGCATAACAGTTGATACAGCATTTGCACCGGTTACTTTTTCGGAAGGAGCGGCCAAAGAGTTATATAAGTTAAGAGATCAGCAGGAGATTGGCGAAGATTACGGTTTACGCGTTGGCGTAGAGGGCGGTGGTTGCGCTGGCATGAACTACGTTTTAGGTTTTGACCAGAAAAAAGACGGCGATCAGGAATATGTTATCGATGGCATTAAAGTTTTCATGAATAAAGCGCACCAGATGTACCTGATGGGCATGATGATCGATTGGCAGGATGGCTTAAATTCACGTGGTTTTACCTTTATTAACCCTAATGCAACCAGCACCTGTGGCTGTGGCACAAGTTTCTCGGCATAAATAAAATATTATTGTAACATATAGTGCAGTCCCCTTGTCTAAACATCGGGACTTTTTTATTTTTAAAGGCATTGCCCGTCAAACGCTTATCGCAAGACTAAATGAATTACAGAGAAAACATCAAACTGGCATTAGAATCAATTAAAGCTAACCGCTTGCGTACCATGCTTACCGCTTTGATTATTGCCATTGGTTTAATGGCTTTGGTTGGGATTTTAACCACACTTGATGCGGTAAAAAAAAGTATGACGGATGCTTTTAGCAGCATGGGAGCCAATTCGTTTACGATCAGGAACCGCGGTACGGGAATCAGGATCGGAAATGGTAAAAGGCCAAAACCTTTTAAGGCCATCCGCTATGAAGATGCGATTAAATTTAAAGATAGCCTAAATACCCCGGCCACGGTTGCGGTAAGTGTTTTTGCCAGTGGTGGCTCTACTGTAAAATATGGTAGTTTAAAAACCAATCCCAACATCAACGTTCAGGGAATCGACGAAAATGGTTTGGCTTCTCAAGGCTTAAACCTCTCTCTGGGAAGAAATTTTAGTGTTTCCGAAATACGGTTGGGCAGCAATGTCTGTATTGTAGGTGGCGAAGTGGTTGAAAAGCTGTTCAAAGATTCTGACCCATTGGATAAACTGATCAATGTAGGTAACAACCGGTTTAAAATTGTTGGTATATTGGAGAAAAAAGGATCAAGTATGGGCTTTAGCGGCGATAGGGCCGTATATGTGCCGCTGTTAAAAGCAAAGCAGATTAATGCCAATGCCAACCCATCTTATACCATAACCGTAATGGTTCCCAGCAATGAGATGCAGGAAAATATTATTGGAGAATCTACTGCACTGTTCAGAAATATCCGGAAAGTAAAAGTAAATGAAACCAATAACTTCGAAATCACCAAAAGTGATGCAATTGCACAGACCTTATTTGAGAACCTGGCATTTGTGGCTATAGGTGGCGTTGCCATTGGTATCATTACCTTAATCGGAGCATCAATCGGATTAATGAACATCATGCTGGTATCGGTTACAGAGCGTACACGCGAAATCGGTATCCGTAAGGCCATAGGTGCAAATCCGAAAGTAATCCGTCGCCAGTTCTTAATCGAGGCAGTAGTGATCTGCTTAATTGGCGGTATATTCGGTATTTTTCTTGGGATTGTTTTAGGTAACCTCATTTCCCTGGCCATGGGCGGAGCATTCCTGATCCCTTGGTTATTTATTATCGGTGGCTTCGTGCTATGTATATTCGTAGGCATTCTTTCCGGGTATTACCCAGCCAAAAAAGCTTCGAAACTGGATCCTGTAGAGGCATTAAGGTACGAATAGGGAAGTTAATTAGTTTATTGGTCAGGGGTTCACTAGTCAATAGTTACTAGTCAAACTATAAGCCATAAAGCCGAACAATATGGTTACATCACGAGGACGAAACTAGCAATTGGCAACATGCAAAACCAATGAACAATGCCAAATGAACCAATAAACCTTACAGCAATGCGTTCTTAAGCTGGTGTTGTGTAAGCAGCTGTTGCATTAAAGGTGTGCTTAGGCTATCTTCAAGTGCTGCTGCATGTTTTAAATGGTGCATGTCGCTGCCTAAAAAATCGACCAGGTGGTTTTCTGCCATTTCTTCTGCTGTTTTTTTTGCTCCTGAACCGTAGTAACCGGTTAAAGCAATCGAATTGAGCTGTAATAAACAACCCGTTTCCCTGATCTGGTGGTAATTTTCGAAAGAACTATAATAGTATGGGTACCTTTCGGGATGAGCCAAAACAGGTTTGTAGCCTGCATTCTGTATAATTTTAATAAAATCGAGAAGATTTTGGGGTGGATTGATATAAGAAAGTTCGAACAGCAGATAATTTTCGCCAAAGGTAAGCACTTCCTTCTGCCTGATTTTTTTCTCTAAAGTTTCGTCCAGGTAATATTCGGCAGCAGCATCAACTTTCAAATCGATTTCACTTTCTTCGAGGCCTTTTCTTAAAATATCCAATCCACGGTTGATCGTATCTGGTGTATTGCGGAAATAATCGGCCATAATGTGTGGTGTGGCAATCAGTTTCTGATAACCTAAAGCTTTAAACTTTTTGGCAAGCAACAGTGCATCTTTAAGATTTTGTGCACCATCATCAATCCCCGGGATAATGTGCGAGTGCATATCGGTTTTAATACCAGAGAAATTAAATTCGGGTGCTATTTTTTTCTTTTTAAATAATCCGAACATAATGGTAGGTCATAATTTTAACTGATCTTTTTTGGCAAATTACCGGCTTCTGCCGCACCAGCCAATTTAGAGGAATAGATTTTATCGAGCAGATGGTTCAGCTCTTCACTTAAATCGAACTGCAGGTCTTCGTGCAGCTTTTTGAACTTATTGATGGTTACCGCAACCGTTTTGATGTAATATATACCAAAAAGCATCATAAAATCACGGTAACCAAAAATTGATTTTTTATAATCAAAAGGGACAGCATTGAGGATAAACAGTTTCAGTTCTACTTCCCCAATAGGATCTTTGGTTACTTTATAAAAATGATTAACCGAGGTAATCATCTTCCTTACTTTTGCCAATGCCTCTTTGGCATTCAGTTTTTTCAGTTCAGGAATTTGTTTATCAACATCAGTTTTAATCCTTTCTTTACGGTCCTCCAGATCGGTTTCATCCTCTAATAATTTATAATGAAGGTGTTCGGTAAGCACTTTATCTTTAGCCACCAAACGCAACAACAGCTTGTCTTTTTCTTTAACAGGCAGTTCGGTAATGGCGGTTTTTAAATCTTTGTGCTCCGATAACTTCATCTAAAAAGGGTTAGCCTTGATGTATTTTTCCCACTCCCATGCCGAGCGCATCATTTCGTTGATATCGAGGTTTGCTTTCCAGCCCAGTTCTTTATTCGATTTTTGCACATCGCCATAAATCTGAACAATATCTCCTGCCCTTCTCGGACCAATTTTGTAATCCAGTTTTTCTCCGTTTACTTTTTCGAAAGCCGTAATAATTTCTAAAACTGACGATCCTTTACCCGTACCAATATTGAAAACATCGTAATTACCGTTAGGGTTTCCTTCTTCCAGTTTTTTAATGGCCGCAACGTGTGCTTTAGCAAGATCTACCACGTGGATGTAATCGCGGATAGCCGAACCATCAGGAGTATTGTAATCATCACCATAAACCGTAATCGGACCACGTTTGCCAATGGCCGATTGCGTAATAAAAGGAACCAGGTTTGCTGGAACTCCGTTAGGCAATTCGCCAATCAAGGCAGTTTCGTGGGCACCAACCGGGTTAAAGTAACGCAGCGCGATTACCTTTAAATCAGGTGTTACCGCAGCAGTTTCTGCTAATATTTCTTCGGCAACCTGTTTGGTGTTGCCATAAGGAGATTCGGCCTTTTGCACCGGTGCGGCTTCAGTAACCGGTAAAGTTTCAGGCTGCCCGTAAACCGTACATGATGAAGAAAACACAAAATTAATTTTCCTGTTGAACGAGGTTAGCAGGTTAATTAATCCATAAAAATTGTTTTTATAGTATTTTAACGGTTGTTCTACTGATTCGCCCACCGCTTTTGAAGCTGCAAAGTGGATAATTCCTTCAATGTCGGTATGGCTATGTGCAAATTCCTGTACTGCTTTTTCATCCTGAAGATCAATTTCGTGAAAATCGAACCATTTGCCGGTGATGGCATGTAGCTGGGTTAAAATTTTGATATTCGAGTTAGAAAGATTATCAATAATTACAACTTCGTATCCTGCATTATGTAACTCTACAGCTGTGTGCGAACCTATGTATCCTGTTCCGCCAGTAACTAATATTTTTGCCATTTTAACGGTTAAATGTGGTAAAATCTTTATGTTCTATTTTTTCTAATGCCTCTGGAGGCAACGACTTAAAATATTCGTATGTAATTTTCAATCCTTCAGCACGGCCAATTTTGGGTTCCCAGCCCAATATCTGCCTTGCTTTTGTAATATCTGGCCTGCGCTGTTTTGGGTCATCCTGTGGTAGTTCCTTGTATACAATTTTCTGCGTAGTGCCGGTAAGTTTGATAATTTCCTCGCAAAACTGTTTAATGGTGATTTCGTCCGGATTACCGATGTTTACCGGCTGGGCATAATCGCTCATCAGCAAACGGTAAATGCCCTCGATCAGGTCATCCACATAACAGAACGAACGGGTCTGGCTTCCATCACCAAAGATAGTTAAATCTTCTCCTCTTAAGGCCTGTCCGATAAAAGCAGGTAAAACTCGGCCGTCATTCAGGCGCATTCTTGGTCCGTAGGTATTAAAAATCCTCACAATCCTTGTTTCTACCCCATGAAAAGTGTGATAGGCCATGGTAATGGCTTCCTGGAAACGTTTAGCCTCATCGTACACGCCACGCGGACCAACAGGGTTTACATTGCCCCAGTATTCTTCGGGCTGAGGATTTACACTCGGATCGCCATATACTTCAGAAGTTGAAGCAATTAGCATCCTGGCCTTTTTACTGCGGGCTAAGCCTAACAGGTTGTGTGTACCTAAAGAACCTACCTTAAGGGTCTGGATAGGGATTTTAAGGTAGTCGATCGGACTTGCAGGAGAAGCAAAATGTAAAATATAATGAAGCTCACCGGGAACATGCACAAACTTGGAAACATCATGGTTGTAAAATTCAAAATTTTCCAATTTGAACAGGTGTTCTATGTTTGCCATATCACCGGTAATGAGGTTATCCATCCCAATAACATGATAGCCTTCTTTTATAAAACGATCACAAAGATGTGAGCCTAAAAATCCGGCGGCACCGGTTATCAATATCCTTTTATTGCCCATTTTAGTCTATTAATTTTCTACCGATACTGTTATAATAATAGCCAAGATCGATCATTTTTTGCAGGTCGTACAAATTGCGTCCATCAAAAATAACCTTACTTTTTAAGATGTTATCAATCTTTTCGAAATCAGGGTTACGAAAAACCGACCACTCTGTTGCAATTAACAGGGCGTCAGCATTTTCCAAAGCATCGTACTGGTTTTTGGCATAATGTACCTGATCCCCGATTACCCCTTTTACATTGTTCATCGCTTCCGGATCAAATACGGTTACAGTAGCGCCATTTTTAATCAATGCCTCAATAATATATAAAGCCGGTGCTTCGCGGATATCGTCAGTTTCCGGTTTAAAAGCCAGGCCCCAAAGCGCAAAATGCCTGCCTTTGATATCGCCTTTAT
Organism: Pedobacter vanadiisoli; assembly: GCF_042684385.1. NCBI lineage: Bacteria > Pseudomonadati > Bacteroidota > Sphingobacteriia > Sphingobacteriales > Sphingobacteriaceae > Pedobacter > Pedobacter vanadiisoli. The sequence continues at coordinate 18,368 of NZ_JBHULL010000041.1, forward strand.
AATATTTAAGCACTTTATCTACCAGGATTGTTTTCTGTCTTTCGTTTACTTCCATGACAGATTTCAGGATCTGGAAATCATAGGCATAATCATCAGACGATTTTACCAGTGCCTGCACATCTTTGGGGAAACATGAACCACCGTAACCCACACCCGGGAAAAGAAAACGTTTACCAATACGTTCGTCAGAACCGATTCCTTTTCTTACCGCATCAACATCGGCCCCTACCAGCTCGCAAAGATTGGCCACCTCATTCATAAAAGTGATTTTTGTAGCCAGGAAAGAGTTTGCAGCATATTTGGTCAGTTCAGAAGAACGTTCATCCATAAAAAGGATCGGGTTTCCCTGGCGTACATAAGGTGCATACAGCTCGGCCATCAGTTTTTTGGCCTTTTCGCTTTTTGTACCCAAAACAACACGGTCTGGTTTCATAAAGTCATCAACGGCGACACCCTCCCTTAAAAATTCGGGATTCGAAACCACATCTACCTCAATCGAAGTATTTTCGGCAAAAACAGCTTTTACTTTATCGGCCGTACCTACCGGAACAGTTGATTTATTTACAATTATTTTATATTCAGTAATAAGTTTTGAAATATCTTTTGCAGCGCCCAAAATGTAAGAAAGATCAGCTGCACCATCGCCGCCCGGAGGGGTTGGTAAGGCCATAAAAATAATTTGCGATTCTTTTACAGCATCAGCAAGGTTTGTGGTGAAGGTTAATCTTTCCTGTTCTATGTTCCTATGAAACAAAAGATCTAAACCCGGTTCGTAGATCGGTACTTCGCCGGCCTGCATCTGTTTTACCTTTGCTTCGTTAATATCAACACAAATTACATCATTTCCTGTTTCAGCTAAACAGGTTCCGGTAACTAAACCTACATATCCGGTACCAATAACGGCTATTTTCATCTCTTAATTTATTTTTAGCAGTTATGGAGCAATCATCGAAGCCTGTTTATTCGGTTGAATGCTAGGCGAAATCGAGATGGTTCCATATATTTTTAAGCTTTTTAAATATATTCGCTTTATCTTGGCACGAAGATATGAAATTACTTTACATCATCGGAATTCAGGCTTACACTTTACTCATCAGGATATTTTCATTATTTAATCCTAAAGCAAAACTGTTTATAAACGGGCGTAAGAATAGCTACGCTGCCATTGCTCAGAAAATTAATCCTGCCGAAAAACATATCTGGTTTCATTTTGCCTCTTTAGGTGAATTTGAACAGGGCCGCCCGGTTTTAGAAAAACTGAAATCACGCTATCCAGAAAAAAAAATCGTGGTTACTTTTTTTTCTCCTTCGGGCTATGAAATCAGGAAAAATTATCCATTGGCAGATGTATTTTACCTCCCGGTTGATACTGCCAAAAATGCCAGGCGTTTTGTAAACAGCATTAATCCAGAAATGGCCATTTTTACCAAATATGAGTTCTGGCATTTCTATTTTAAGGAATTAAAAGATCGGGGTATACCCTTGTACCTAATTTCCGGAATTTTTAGAGAAAGTCAGGCATTTTTTAAATGGTATGGTGGTTTCTACCGCAATATTTTAAAATCGGTTACTTATTTCTTTGTGCAAAATGAAGAAAGTTTAAATCTTTTAAAATCGATCGGTCTTCATCATGTAACCATTAATGGTGATACCCGTTTCGACCGTGTTTATGAAAATGCGCAATCTTCCAAGCAACTCCCACTTATCGAAAGTTTTATTGGCAACTCGCCTACATTGGTTTGCGGGAGTACCTGGCCGGAAGATGAGAAAATATTATCGGTCTTGCCAGAAAAATACCCCAACTGGAAGTTTATTATTGCCCCGCATGAAATTCACGAAAGCCATATTGAAAGTATTGAGAAACAGTTTTCAGCTGGTAGTTTGCGGTTTTCGGTTTTGAGTTCTGCAGATCAAACACCAAATGCCATCCCCCAAACACTTATCGTTGATAATATCGGTATGCTCTCTGCGCTTTATCAGTACGGAAATATAGCTTATATTGGTGGAGGTTTTGGTGCCGGTATCCACAATACTTTAGAAGCTGCAGCATTTGGATTACCTGTAATTTTTGGACCTAAATATGATAAATTTCAGGAGGCAAAAGATCTGATTGCCCTTGGTGCGGCAAAAAGCATCAGCTCATCAGGAGAATTAATCGACGCTTTTGACAGTTTTATTGAAAATAAAAATGCAGCAGCATTGGCCAAAAAATATGTGGCTGATAAAAAAGGGGCAACCGATCAGATCATTTCGATGATTACGAAATCAAATCGGCCTTAGCAATTTCTTCAACAATTTTAGCAATATCCTGATCAACAGAAACCGTAAATACATCCGGTTCATCAAACTGCGGTTCTTCCAGCGTGTCGAACTGGCTTTGCAACAAACTCGCAGGCATGTACTGGTGCGAACGTTTCAGGATTCTATCGTGAATCAGATCGAAACTTCCTTTTAAATAAATAAAACGGATAGAATCATTATCTATTCTCAACAGGTCGCGGTAGGATTTTTTCAGTGCAGAACAGGCAATAATACAGGTTGTACCATGTGCTGCGTGCTCACGCCCCACCTTAGCAATCAGCTGAAGCCAATCCAAGCGGTCGGCATCCGTTAATGGGATTCCGGCAGCCATTTTATCTACATTGCGTTGCGAATGCAGGTTGTCGCCATCTATAAATTCGGCGTTGAGCTTTGGTGCCAGGGCTTTTCCAATAACGGTCTTGCCACTTCCGGATACTCCCATTAAAACGATAAAGTTAGCCATCTTTAAATCTAAAACTATTTAATCATTCCGGCAAGTGCCTCAATAAAAACGGGGCTATCGTTCAAACTTTCTACCAGCTGTACATGCTCGCCGCCTAACGTTTTAAATTCTTCATGGTACTCTACTGTAATTTCGTAAAGCGTTTCTAAACAATCGGCCACAAAAGCGGGACTGAATACCAAAAGGCGTTTTTTACCTTCTGCAGCCAATTTCTTTAATACATCAGTGGTATAAGGCTGCACCCATGGCTCTTTACCTAAACGCGATTGGAAACAAACCGTATACTGGCCTTCTGACAGGTTTAACTCCTTAGCAATTAACCTTGCTGTATCATGCCCCTGAGCAGAATAACAGAACTTATTTGTATCATTCAAGGTTTGGCAGCAATCGGCACTCTTTAAACAATAATTTCCGGTATGGTCGCACTTTAAAAGTTGACGCTCCGGCAAACCATGGAAACTGAACAATACATGATCGTAACTTTCTACATTGTGCTTTCTGGCATTTTCTGCAAAAACTTTAATCATGAGTTCGTTATCATGAAACGAATTGATAAAAGATATTGGTGGTACAGTTTGCCATTTGCTCACCAATTCCATCACCAACTGTATTACCGAACCCGTACTCGCTGATGCGTACTGAGGAAACAATGGAATAACCTGTATGCTCTCTACCAATCCTGCTTTTAAGTTGGCCAGGGCCGAAGCAATAGATGGACTTTGGTAGCGCATGGCCAGTTCAACATGGTAATCATCTCCTAACCTTTCCTGTAGCATTTTAGCCTGTAACCTACTGTAATACAATAATGGCGAGCCATTCTCATTCCAGATTTCTTTGTATAATTTGGCAGTTTTAGGGCTTCTGAATGGCACAATGATTCCCTTTACCAACAATGTCCTGTTCAACTTCGGAACATCGATTACCCTTTCGTCCATTAAAAACTGATCTAAGTATTTTTTAACGTCGGCTGTTGCCGGACTATCAGGTGTTCCTAAATTTACCAGTAAAATTCCCTTTTTGCTCATTTATACAAGAATATGTTTTGTGCGGCAAATATCGCCTTTTTATTGTTTTTTACCTATGATAAAAAGTGATGCCCAAACATTTTTTGGTCAGAAAAGTGTTATTTCGTACTCCAAAAGTTTAAAAATGATTGAATAGAAATAGATCTGTGTAAAGAAGTGGCGACAATGTTCGATTTATTGGCAGATACCAACATTTGATACCGTGATCAGCATTACTACTCCTTCATTTTATACAACTGCCACCAGGGCATGCCCGGCTTTTGGTGGTGTTCGAAATGATATCCAAAAAAATAACAGGTTATAAAAGCTACAAAATGGTTTTTCTGTAAAGTGTCAGAATAGTATTTGTTATCGTGTTCACCTTTATGTGGGCGGTAGGTGCCAAAATAAAATAATTGAAAAGTGCTCAATAACGACGGAAGCACCCAAAACAGCAACAGGTTTCTTTCATCCACCCAGATTTTTAACACATTATAGGCTGCTGCCATGATGATCAATTGAATAATGGTAACATAATTTAACATGAAACCGAAATACCATCTCCAAAAACCATGTGGTGCATAATCAGGATCTTTTTTGGTATGTACATGATTATGGTGCTGATGGTGTTTAGTATATAAGCGGTTATAGAAGAAGCCGGCGTAAAGAAAAACAGATAAATAACCGATAAAATTATTGGCTTTTTTATTGGGCGAAACTGTACCGTGCATGGCATCGTGGGCGGTAATGAACAAACCCGTGTACAAATGCATCTGAACAAAAACCATAAGATAAACCAAGGGATTGTCCCAGTTAAAATTCCAGTTTAACAAGAAAAAAAGGGAAGTAAACCAACAGCCCATTACGGTTAACGCAACCACGATTCCGGTATATGGATTTATTGTTTTCAATGAATTTATTTTATTCGTCATGCCGAATTTAGTTCAGCATCTTTCTCAGCTATAAAGCCCTTGAAATAAATTCAGGGTGACGCCCAATTAGAGAAATCTAGTATTTTTCTAAAGCAGCCTTTACTTTTTCCATTAACCACATTGGTGTAGAAGTGGCCCCGCAGATACCAACTTTATCATTTTCGGCAAACCAGGCCTGATCTAATTCTTCTACATTAGAAATGAAGTACGAATTGTCATTGTGTTTTTTACAAACATCGTAAAGTACTTTTCCATTAGATGATTTTTTGCCTGAAACGAAAACGATTTTATCGTAATGACGTACAAACTCTTCGAGTTCTTCGTAACGGTTAGATACTTGCCTGCAAATGGTATCGTTAGCCTTAACTTCATACCCACGGCTTAATAATTCATCTTTAATATGGTAGAATTTATCGGTGCTTTTAGTAGTCTGGCTGTACAATGTAAATTTAGCAGGAAGTTCAACATTATCTAATTCAGCTAAATCCTGAAAAACAATGGCCTTTCCATCTGTTTGTCCTTGGAGACCGATTACTTCAGCGTGGCCATGTTTCCCAAAAATAAGAACCTGCTCGTCATCATCATGAGAGTTTTTGATCCTGTTCTGCAATTTCAAAACCACCGGACAAGAAGCGTCAATCAAGGTAAGGTTATTTTCTAAAGCAAGCTGATAAGTTGAAGGTGCCTCGCCATGCGCCCTGATCAAAACCTTTTCATCCCTTAAGTTTTTTAAAACCTCATGATCAATAATTTTTAACCCGCGGTTGGTTAAACGTTCTACTTCTTCATCATTATGAACGATATCGCCAAGGCAGTATAAATAACCTTTGTTATCCAGAATATCTTCAGCCATTTCTATAGCATATACTACGCCAAAGCAGAAGCCTGATGATTTATCGATATTGACCTGTAAGTTGTAACCCATTGCGATACAAAATTAAGCAAAAATATTTGTTCCGGTTGTCATGTATAAGACAACAAAAAAGATTAACTGCGAAGCAAACATCGCTGTGCCGATATATTTCTGCTGTTTTAAGCCCAAAGCGTAATAAAACTTCAATAAGATTACCGAAACAATAAACCAGGCTACATAATTTTGAACAGGGATTTCGTGCCAATCCCAGTGCCAGTAATCAAATTTCATAGCTACAGGCTCTAAAAAGAAATCGAAACCAACGAGAATAACGGCACCAATAAACGATGCCAGGATACTGTTTCTAATTTTCATGCTCCTGATCATCTGCCCCACGCTGAAGATCAGGATTACCCAGTTTATCCCCATAAGTAAAGGAACCGCAGCAATTTTATAGCCTAAAGTATTACCGTAATAATAACTACCAAATATTTTACCGGTGCTTACCCCCAATACTTCTACTAAAAAACCACAAAGAAAAACACCTGAAACAAATAGCAGTAAGCGCTTAACATCTGCATCATAAGTAAAAACAATGACACTGAACATCAATAGCAGATGAAAAGGAACAAGCTTGATAAAATAAGGCTGTGTGGCAGGTATTAAAAAGCCGAGCAAGCCAACCAAATGAAAAACAACAATTATTGCAACCGCAATTCTTTTAACCTTTAAATCGTTTTGATCGTTCTGCCCTTCCATGTGCCTGTTTTAAAAGTATACTTAGTTATTGAGATGATTGAAATAATTAAGAAGAACAACATCTGAAATGCGTGTAAGACCAAATTTATGATTACATTCTGCCCTGATAAATAAGAGATCATTATTCTACTTAATAAGATTAAAGTTAACGGCAATATGAGTAAAGCTACGTTAAAGTTTAAGATTAAAATTATCGGCCCTAAAGTGACCAAAAGTTGGTAAAGTAATAATATTATGATGTTATTCCCAAAACCTGCCAGTAAATTTTTACTAAAACCGTTTAAGCTTTCAGCTAAATTTTTATACATCCTGCAATAGATCAGTCCGTTGGCCAAAAGTGCTTCTGCATTTAATTTTTCCTGTTTTACCAGTTTCATTATTTCTACATCTTCCACAACACGGCCTTTAACCTTTGCGTGCCATTGGTTTTCTTGATACTGATTGGCGTTAAAAAACATACATTGTCCGCTAGCTGCAGCAAAGGCCGGATTTTTCGAAAGCCTAACCAAACGCAGGGGCAATAAATTCAATAGCATAAAATGCATTAACGGTACGGTAAGCCACTCACCTATTGATTTTATGGTTTGGTTGGTAAAAACGCTTAGCAGCGCAAGGTTTCCTATTTCCATCCGGTTGATGAGGCTATTGATCAATCCCCTTTTTATAGATTCATCTGCATCTATAAACAACAGGTATTTCCCCGAAGCCAGTTCGCTGAGCTGGTGGCAGGCATAGTTTTTACCTAGCCAGTCTGGCAAAAGCTCCTTTCCATTTACCACTTTAAACTGTGGATTAGCCGTGCAAAAATTTTCAACTATAGAAAGTGTATTATCCGTACTGTTATCGTCTAAAACAATAACTTCATAATTGGCATAATCCTGGTCTTTAATGGATATGAGCAGCTTCAGTATATTATCGGCTTCATTTCTGGCGGGAATTAAGATGGAAACTTTATCATGGTAATGTTTAACCACCCTAGGCAGTTTAGGATTGGAAAGAAAATTGAAAACGGTAACCGAAAACCGGATGACCAGAAAAATTAAAACGGCGTAAATAAAAATTGTCATTCAATTAGCTGATTTTGTTTAACTGCCGATTGATCATAATGTTTATTATAGGCACTTTTTAACAATTGCAGACTTACATATTCTTCATTTTCCCAATGTTGCAGATACGTATAAGCTGATGGTTTCCTCTTCGCAAAATAATCTATAAAAGTGGCTGCAAAGATAATGTTAAGTTTTTTCTTACTGGCGTTGATCATTTGTATCACCCCTTTTTCAAAACTGATACTTTTTATATGATTTGAATACAACTTACCTTGTGGAAATACCAGTACAAGATTTGCAGCATCATCCAGTAGTTTTCCGGCATAATCTAAGGTGGCCAGTACGTCTTTTCCCTTATTTTCGGCAGCAAAGGCCCCCAGGTATTTCAAAAAGCTCACTTTGGTATAATTTTCAGCATTCACCAATACATGAAATTGCTTTTTAAATACTTTTTTATTGATGTAGAAAAGAAAAAAGCCATCCCACCAGCTGAAATGGTTAGCCAAAACCAATATGGAAGCATCAGATTTAACCTCCATTTGATCATAATGAAATGCCGCAAAGTCTTTTTTGATGATAAATCGAATGTACCAGGAGAAAAAGTTGAAAATCAAATTATTTTTTCTGGGATGATACATTCCGGAAAATTGCAAAAAATTGAGCTGAAATGCAAATTTTAGACGGTTTAAAGTCCTCGTTTGTAACGAGGATCAGCGGGATCCACATTTGTAATGTAGCATAAAATTCTTAACCGATGCTTTAATCAGCGATACAATCGCCGTTCACGTACGTCCTCGTTACAAACGAGGACGATACATTTATCATGATATCTTTAAATATTTACTTATATTCACATAAATCTCCCAAATATCCTCATCATAATGGAGGATTATAATTGAATAAGAATTAAAAACTTTTATTATGGGAGGAAGCAGATATATCATTACTGATCAGCATCAAACTTACTTTATAACCTGTACCGTTGTTGGATGGATTGATTTATTTACAAGGCCGGAATACAAAGACACAATTGTTGATTCATTAAATCACTGTATCGAGAATAAGGGTTTAATCGTAAATGGTTGGGTCCTGATGACAAATCACATTCATTTCATCGCAAGATGCGAAGCTCCAAACAAAATATCTGATTTCTTAAGGGATTTTAAAAAATTTACATCTAAAAAACTTGCAACGGCAATTAAAGAAATACCTGAAAGTAGAAGAGATTGGCTTTTGGATAAATTTAATTTTGAAGCCAGAAAGACTAATCGGGCCGAAAATTATAAAATATGGCAAGACGACAATCATCCTATCGATTTACAAGAAATCGATGCTTACCAAAAACTACATTATATACATGATAACCCGGTTAAAGCTGCAATTGTAGAAATTCCAGAGCATTATATTTATAGCAGCGCCAGAGATTATGCAGGGCTTAAAGGATTGCTAAAAATTGAGTTGATTTAAAAGATAAATCATGGTCCTCGTTTGTTACGAGGATCAGTGGGATGCACATTTGTAATGTGGTATAAAATTTTTAACCGATGCTTTAATCAGCGATGCAATCGCTGTTCTCGTACATCCTCGTTACAAACGAGGACGATATTGCCATTGCCATCACTCATCCTGCCTCTTCCATCTTACACCCGCCCTAGCTCAAATAAACCCGGTCTTCTTCACCTTCCACATCCATCACCACATCTACATGTTCTTTTAAAATGGTTGCCAGTTCAAGGCCAACAAAATCAGTTGCGATGGGGAAAATTTTATGGCTGCGGTCTACCAATACCACCGTGCGGATTTTTTTATGCGGGGTGTTTAAGAAAACGCCCAAACCGTAAGCCAGGGTTTTACCACTGTTCAATACATCATCAACAATGATGATTACTTTATTTTTCCAATGGCTTTCATCCAGATCGGTTGAGGCAACCAATTTGCTACTCTCTTTTTGCAGATCGATACGCAGTAAGGTTAATTTAAAACCAGAGATTTTTTTGAGTACCTTTTCTAATCTTAATGCCAATTTATAGCCGCGATCCCAGATACCGGCCAATACAATTTCTTTCTCATTCAGGTTGTCTTCCAAAATCTGATAAGCGATGCGGTCTATTTTCTGCTGAATCTGTTTCTTGTTAAGAATAAGTAATTGCGATGCCATTTTATAAAAAGGATTGAATACAAAAAGAACGATTTTAAGGCTGAAATTCAAACTATTTGAAAAATAATTTCGATTGTTTGCAACGTTTCTACCAGAGATGCGTCTAATGGGTAACCAAAACATAAAAATCATGAAACATCATTCCGCAAACATTCGTGAGATGATAGCTTCAGAATCATTTAACGAAATACAATTATGAAAAGCATTATTAAATCATCCGTTTTTTTATTTATAGTGGTAACCAGCTACATGGCTAAAGCACAGGAAACAAAAAATTTCCCGGTAAAAAATTTTAGCAGCATAGGAGTAAGCAGCGGAATAGATTTATACCTCACACAAGGCAATAGCGAAGCCGTGAGTATAAAATCGGATGCAGAAACCTTAAAAGATATTATTGTTGAGCAAAATGGTGATAATGTGAACATCAAATTTAAAAATGGCATTAAATGGAGCAGTATCTTTAAAAACCGTGAGATTAAAGCTTATGTAAATTTCAAAACATTAAATGCACTTGCTGCATCTGGCGGATCGGATGTTTTTACCCAAAACCAGATCAAAACCGATAAGCTTGCCATTAGTTCTTCTGGCGGTTCTGACTTAAAATTAACGTTGATCTGCAAGGATCTGTCCATCCAATCGAGTGGGGGCAGTGATCTGAGTTTAAAAGGTAAAGCTGAAAATATGACCATTCAATCAAGCGGCGGTAGTGATATCGATGCCTATGGATTGATTACTGAATATGCAAAAGTGCAGGTTTCTGGCGGTTCTGATGTAAATATATATGTAAATAAAGGCCTGGAAGCAGCTGCAAGTGGTGGTGGTGATGTGAGCTATAAAGGAAATGCATCACTTAAAAAAACATCAAGCTCTAAGAGCGGAGATGTTCACCATGTAAATTAAAAGTTTAGTTTAGTTAATAATAGCTCGCCGTTTTGTGGATGCAAAACGGCGTTGTCTTTATAAAAGGATTTTACAGATTCAGGGATTACAAAGGTTTCGGCCGTTATTGGCTATAACAAGGAAAGCCTGAACCCTACTCTTTCTAACCCCTACCCTTTTTATACGGATAGTAAATAAAGTTTGCACCTTCTGGAACAATTACGAACACACACATAAAATCTTCGGGCTTTTTGTAAACCTTTAAAAATGGTTCTTTCTTTTCTTTTTTGATGATTCCTTTTTCTACAAATTCTTCTAAAGTAGAAGCCTGTATAGTCCAATCCGTATTGAGTTCTTCCTTATTTAAAATGAGTTCTCCAATATTTACTTCGTGCTGGTGCGCAATAAAAATAGGATAAGCCGAAATGCCTTCAACCATAATTTCTATTGCAACTTCTTTAATTGCGTCTGCGTAAAACTCCAGGTCTTTTTCTAAACTTACCAACGGACTTTCCCGTTTCTTCTGCGGTTCTCCGTCTTCTTCTGGTGTTGCGTGTAATAATTCTTCTCTATCCATTTTTTTATTATTGAAAGTTAAATGTTGAAACGATTTTAAAATTCCATCATACATCTTCCATTTTACATCTTACGCTTTCAACCTTAAAAGCACTACATTTTCTACATGCTGTGTGTGTGGAAACATATCTACCGGTTTAATGCGCACCACATCGTATTTTTCTTTTAAAAGTTCTAAATCGCGTGCCTGTGTTGCCGCGTTACAACTTACATATACAATTTTTTCCGATTCCATTTCCAGTAACCGCTGCACTACATCGGCGTGCATCCCTGCACGTGGCGGATCGGTAATCACTACATCTGGTTTACCATGTGCCAATATAAATTCAGAAGTCAGGATATCCTTCATATCGCCTGCATAGAAAACTGTGTTATCAATTCCGTTCAATTCAGAATTAAACTTGGCATCTTCGATTGCCGTTGGTACATATTCTACTCCAACTACCTGTTTAACTTCTTTTGCAATAAAATTGGCAATGGTTCCGGCACCGGTGTAAAGATCGTATACCAGCTCATCGCCTTTAAAGCCAGCAAAATCACGGGTAATTTTATAAAGTTCTAATGCCTGCTCTGAATTGGTCTGATAGAAAGATTTTACGCCGATTTTGAAACGGATACCATCCATTTCTTCGAAAATATGATCGCGACCTGCAAATACCACCACTTCCTGATCGAAAATCGTATCGTTTTTCTTTTGGTTAACGATGTATAAAAGTGAAGTAATCTGATGGAATTGGGCCTTAAGAAAATTCATCAGGCCATCAATCTGTTCTTGCTCCGGATAAGCAAATACCACCGCCACCATTACTTCACCAGTGGTAGAGGTACGGATAATGAGGTTACGTAAAACCCCTTCGTGGTTGCGGAGATCGTAAAACGACAGCCCGTTTTCCAATGCATATTTACGCACTGCATTTCTGATCGAATTAGAAGGTTCATCCTGGAGATAACAATGTTGGATATCTAAAATCTTATCAAAACGCAAGGGTACGTGAAAACCCAATGCATTCATATCAAAATCTTCATCGCGTTCTACATCGGTTTTTTCCAGCCAGCGCTTGTTCGAGAATGTGAATTCGAGCTTATTGCGGTAATAACGGTTCTTGGCAGATCCCAGAATAGGCTCTGCATTTGATACATCTATTTTTCCGAGGCGCTGTAAAGCGGCCTCAACATTTTTCTGTTTAAATTTAAGTTGGGAATCATAGCCCATGTGCTGCCATTTGCAACCTCCACAGGTTCCGAAATGAGGACAAAAAGGCTCGGTACGTAGATCTGATTTTTCGTGCAATTGCTCGATGATGGCTTCGGCAAAATTCTTTTTCTTTTTGGTCAGCCTAACATCTACCACGTCGCCTGGAACGGCTTTATCAACAAAAATGACCAACTCGTCGGCCTTGCCAACACCTTTTCCTTCTTCAGCAATATCGATTATATGTACATTTGGAACAATAGTTACCGTACCAGGTTTTCTTCTACTCATTATCTTGCAAATATAGAAAAAAGAGGATAAAGGTTGAGGATAGAAGGTTGAGGGTTTAAATTAAGAAAGATCAGGCAATATTTTTCCACTCAGCTAATAACAACTGATTCAGCATATTTCTGATATTAAAAACTATCTTCCAAAAAATTTAAATGCTGCACCCCAGAAACCATCCAGCCAGTTAAATTTTAGGTCAAATTTTTCATCTACCTGTACAGAAAATTCAAGTATTTCTTTGCTCATGATAAAAAACCTATCTATTTAAACAATAATACAAAATTTATACCGAAAACCACAATGGTACAAATTAATTTTATGTTAATTTTACACGATCTCCGTTAAATAACTTCATCGCAGTTAATTTAATTACTGTTCCTGTTGATTTTCAAACCTTTATTTGATAACTCAATATAAAATCCGTAACTTAAAGTATCATTCACATAAAAATGGAGGTTCATTATGAACGTAATCCGTAAAATTGAACATTGGGGAGATGTTCATCACTCAAAATGGCTGGATTATCTGCGCATTATCCTTGGCCTGATTATTTTTGGAAAAGGTGTTTCTTTCATTAGCGACACATCCGTACTCCAGAATATGATTACACAGAACAATGTATTTGGTTTTTCAGGTGTACTGATCAGTGTAGCCATTCACGTTGTTGCCTTTGCACATCTGGTTGGCGGCATTTTGATTACACTGGGCCTGGTTACCCGCTTTGCAGTGGTTATCCAAATCCCTATCTTACTGTTCGCTGTGTTTTTCATTAACCTTACCCCGGGTTTCTCTACGCCCAATTCAGAACTCTGGCTTTCGGTGCTGGTGCTGTTCCTGCTCATTATGTTTTGGGTGGTTGGCTCTGGTCCGTTATCGGTTGATGAAGGATTAAAACGTAAAACGGGCAAACGTTACGCCTAAGTAACATTAAATATTCTTAGTATCTTTCGCTTTTATTGATTGATCATGAAAACGAAGATACTTTTTCTACTGCTTTTTGCGGGAGTGGCATGTTACGCACAAAACCCGACAGATGGATATTTTAAACTGACCAGAACAGGTTTTCAGGAAAAAAATGCATACGAAACTACAGCTTTTGTAGAAAAATATTTCCGTGTACCAGGCAATACTGGTTTCAATGCCAGCATCCATTATGTAGAAAATATCCTAAAAAAAGCTGGCTTTGTAGCGCAGAAGCAAAATGAAACCGAAGCCCCTTTAACTTATCGCATCGAAAAAAGGGCGATGAAAAATAATACCTGGGAGCCTGTTGATGCCAATATTGACATTGTCGGCGAGGCCCACCCGCTTATTTCTTACCAAACCAACCGCAACATGATTCCGATCAATTGCGGCTCAACCCCTGCTGGTGGCGTTACGGCCAATGTGGTTTACCTCGAAAAAATAATTCCGGCAGAAATAGAGAAAATCGATTTAAAAGGAAAAATCCTGTTTTCAGAGAATAATCCCTCGCGTTTACTTCAAATTGCAGCCAAAGCCGGTGCCATTGGTGTTTTAGGCTATTCCATGCCAAAATATACCCAGCCAGAGATTCATCAAACCTCAATCCAGTTTGGCAGCATGAAACCCAACAGTGACGTATGGACGCTGCTCTTATCTTATGCGGCTAAAGAAAAACTTAAAGCCACCTGTTTAAAGGGTGAAACGAAATTGAAAGTAAATATCCAGACTAAAATTTATCCCTCAGAAGAATTAACCATTATCGCCAATGTGAGGGGCAGCATAAATTCTGCTGAACGTTTCGTATTTAGTGCCCATGTACAGGAGCCGGGGGCAAATGATAATGCTAGCGGCGTAGGTACGCTGGCAGAAATGGCAAGGTTAACTGCCGAATTATACCAGGCTAAAAAAATCAATCCCAAGCGCAGTCTCACATTTTTGTGGGGCGATGAAATAGTATCAACGAGAAGATACATTATAGAAGATACTACACGTGCCAAAGGCATTTTATGGGGCATGAGCCTGGATATGGTTGGCGAAGACACCAAAAAAACAGGAGGTTCTTTCCTGATCGAAAAGATGCCTGATCCATCTGCCATCTGGACGAGGGGAACAGATAAACATACCGAATGGGGTGCCGGGGATGTTGGCGAAAAGGACCTTTTCCCACATTATTTTAACGATTTTATTTTTGACATCTGCAAAACGCAGGGAAAATTTGCCAACTGGACCGTTAACTATAATCCTTTTGAAGGCGGCAGCGATCATACCCCGTTCTTACAACATAAAATACCAGGTCTATTGATGTGGCATTTCACGGATGTGTTTTACCATACAGATAACGACCGGATCGATAAAGTTTCGCCAACGGAAATGAAAAACGTTGGCATAAGTGCCTTAACTGCAGCTTATACATTGATTTCTGCAGATGAAAACACGGCTATAGCTACTGTTTCGCAAGTTAAAGCAGATGCCCTGATACGCTTAAAAACCGAATTCGAGCTCAGCAAAAAAGCAATTGCTGCAGGGAAAGCGGCCAGTGAAGAAAAACACATTATAGAGGTTTGGAGCAAATGGTATGTTGATGCACTGGCAACCATCAATAAAATGCCTGTAAAAGCAGAAACCACAAAAGTAGGTTCGGCCATTAAATTTGCGACCAACGAGATCGAAAAGCAAACTGAGGTATATTTAGGGGAATTGAAATAGGTGAATGACTAAACCAAAAGCCATTGTTATTGGTGCCGGAATTGCCGGAATTGCATCTGCCATTCGCCTATCTATAAAGGGTTATGATGTTGATGTTTTTGAAGCTGGCTCTAAAGCAGGGGGCAAACTAGGGGAAATAAAAATGAATGGTTTCAGGTTCGATGCCGGGCCCAGTCTTTTTACCATGCCCCAGTATGTGGATGAACTTTTTAAACTGGCGGGTAAAAATCCCGAAGATTATTTTAAATACACGAAACTAAAAGAAATTTGCCGTTACTTTTACGAAGATGGCCTAAGGTTAAATACCACCTCTGATCTTGATCAATTTGCAAAAGAAATAGAAGAAAAAACACATTCGACCGCAGCGGAAGTCTATCGTTATTTAAAAAAAAGCAAAACAATTTATGAGGTTACACACCACGTTTTTTTAGAAAGGAGTTTGCATAAACTTAGAAGTTATCTACATTGGGATACCTTAAAATCGATATTCCGTTTTGGCCAGATAGATGCCTTTAGAACCCAGGCCAGTGCAAACCAATCCTTTTTTAAAGACAGGCGGATAACGCAACTTTTTAACCGTTATGCCACTTATAATGGCTCAGATCCATATCAGGCACCAGCTACCTTGAACGTAATTCCACATTTTGAATATCATTTTGGCGCTTTTATCCCAAAAAACGGAATGTATGGCATTGTTGAAGCTTTGTTGAAATTGGCCGAAGAACTGGGTATCAGGTTTAATTACAACCAAAAAGTAGAAGAAATTTTATATAATAATGAAAGCAAACCTAAAATAAATGGGGTAAAAGTTAACAATAGAAGCTATAAAGCAGATGTGGTGGTCTCTAACCTTGATATCTGGTTCACTTATAAAAATCTACTTACAGGCATAGCTGAACCGAAAAAATTATTAACCCAGGAACGAAGCAGCTCCGCGTTAATTTTTTACTGGGGCATGGATGGCAGCTATAGTAACCTAGGCCTGCACAATATTTTCTTTGCCGAAGATTATGAAAAGGAATTTAATGCCATCTGGAAGGATAAAACTATTAGCAGCGATCCTACCATCTATATCAATATTACCTCCAAGCACCTAAGAAATGACGCACCTGCAGACAGCGAAAACTGGTTTGTAATGATCAATGTACCTGCAAACAGTGGTCAAAACTGGGATCAGCTGATTAAGGAAGCAAGAGCAAATATGATCAAAAAAATCAGCCGGATGCTGAACAGGAATATTGAAAAAGATATCATTTGCGAACAGGTGCTTGATCCCCGGAGTATTGAAAGCAAAACCGGATCCTATCAGGGTTCTTTGTATGGCAACAGTTCAAACAGTCAGTTTTCTGCCTTTTTAAGGCATGCTAATTTCAGCTCAAAAGTTAAAAACCTGTACTTCTGCGGAGGCAGCGTACATCCGGGTGGTGGCATCCCCCTGGCACTGTTGTCGGCTAAAATTATTGATGATGATATCAGTCCGGTAGTTTATTAGTTCATTGGTCATTGGTTCATTAGTCAATAGTTTAATGGTTCATAGCCTATAGTTCAGTAGGCATTGGTTCATTGGTTCATGGTTGACAGACTTAAAACAATCGCTAAAACTCAATTCCCCAAACTTTTTAATGGTGATTGTTTAATTGGTAAATTAACTCCAAACTTAACGATCACCAATCGACTACAGACTGAAGATTCCAGACTAAGGACTGCAAACTAACGACTTCTCTTAATAGCCTCCTCCAGCTTTTCCCCATCAAGATCAAATGCGTCGACAATGATTTTTGCCTGGGTATAAAAAGGATCTCGTTCCTGAAGTTTTTCTTTAATGAAGACCAAAAGTTGCTCATCATCCAGATCTTTAATCAACGGGCGCTTTTGACGGTTATGTAAACGTGAAACCAAAGCTGCAGGTTCCATTTGTAGGTATACCGTTTCTCCATGTGCATTCATCCATTCCATATTATCAAAGAAACAAGGCAATCCACCCCCGGTAGCCACCACACAGGTTTCGGGGTAATTGTATGTTTTAAGCATTTTGCTTTCATAATCCCTGAAACCGCTTTCTCCGAATTCTGCAAAATATTCGGCAATGCTTTTGCCGGTTTTTGAAACAATTTCGGCATCAAGATCTATCACCGGGCAATCTAAACGATGTGCCAGCTGTTTTGCCTTGGTACTTTTGCCGCAGCCCATATATCCAATAAGGAAAATTTTCATTTGAAGTTCTTATGGCCGACCTATAACAAATGGTCGCGTTTTAACATAATATAATCGGTTACAGGTGGTGTAAAACCAGCCTTTTTTAACAAAGTTACCACCTGTCCGCGATGATAAGTAGAATGATTAAATAAATGAAATAAAATTTCATCTATGCGGTTTTCATATTGATCTCCCCTCGTATTCGCGTAAAAAATCCGTTTATCTAAAGGTTGAATATTCAATACCTCCCTGATCAGCTTAAAATTTTCTGCAGAAAGGAGTTCAAAATTTTCTTTTGGATGGATATCCCAAACACCATAAAGTGGTTTTTTACCGGAAATCCTTTGCGCCCAAATATGCTGTGCATTAAGCACGTGACTAAACAAACGTTCCGCATCTGGCAATTTAATCGTTGCTGATTTAAATATTTCAATGATACGGGAATCGGCAAGCTCGGTATAATTGATGATTTCTTCTTCTTTCATTCTAACTTAATTTAACCCTTGGATCAACATAAGCATATAAAATATCAACCAGGATATTGATGACAACAAATACGAAAGCGATAAAAAGAATAGATCCCATTACAACCGGAAAATCGGACATTTCTAAGGCGGTTACCGTTGTTCTCCCTAAGCCATTATAGCCAAAAATATACTCTACAAAAAAGGAACCTGCCAATAAAGAGGCAAACCATCCCGAAATGGCTGTAATTACGGGATTCATGGCATTTTTTAAAGCATGTTTATAAATAATGGCATTTCTGCTTAATCCTTTGGCACGCGCGGTCCGGATGTAATCCTGTGCGAGCACATCCAGCATGGCACTCCTGGTGAGCTGCACAATAATGGCCAGGGGTCTCAGCCCCAAGGTAATCATCGGTAACCATAAATTTCTTAGGGTCAGAATTTCGCCATTAAACGGATCGTAAGAGTATAAGCTCCCACTCATTTTTAAACCCGTGTAGTTGCTTAATACAAAACCAAATAGCCAGGCTATGATAATCCCCGCGAAAAAAGAAGGCGCAGATATCCCTAAAATGGCAAATGCATTGGCCGTTTTATCAATCCATGAATCTTTATGAACCGCTGATAACACACCTAAAAACACACCGATGACGGTGGCAAAAATCATAGCCGTTAAAGCAAGAATAAAGGTATTGGGCACCGTTTCTGAAAGAATTGCCGTGACATCGCGCTTGGTTTGGTACGAACTCCTCAAATAAGGCCATTTTAGCGCTAGCACTTTCTGATCAAAAGCAATCAGTTTTACATAATGGTATTTTTGCTGACTGACACTATCGTTATCCAAAATACTAACCGGCGATAAATCATTGATATATAAAACAAACTGAACAGGTTTGGAGCGATCTAAACCAAACTCTTTACGCACCGCCTCCAGCGATTGTACATCAGCCCGTTGCCCCATCGTCATCCGTGCCGGATCACCAGGCAAAATATTGAACAGCACAAAAACAACCAATATGACCCCACCCATTACAAGTAATCCATACATCAGTTTTTTAAGTGCGTATCCGATCATGTTATTTATCGAAATATTTTCTGCTCAATTGGTCAAAAGTCGGAACATTGTGAAAATGCCACTTATTAATCACCACCCCATTCTTCATCAATAATACACCTGGATTTGCCCTCACCATACTTTTTAAAGGCACTGCATCTGCATAAAAAACTTCAGAAAACAGGTTGTTCTTTTTGATAAAAGCCTGAGCATCCTGTGCCGAATTGGAAGTAAGCAATACCGTACGGATATTAAATTGTTGTGTAGCATTTAGGGCCAGCGCATTTAATTTACCAATGGCCGCCTCATTTGTGCTGTGAAGATCGTAAGCTACAAAAATCAGGTTATAATATGGGTTTTCAATCAGTTCTTTAGTATAATCGGTACCTGAAGCATCGGTAATATTGAGGTCTTTTATTTTAGGCTCAAATCCTTTTTTGATGAGTTTTTTAGTCGGTTCGCCTATAATTTCCCAGTTATTATCTTTCCAGATTTCCGTTTTCAGGTAATCTTTATCGCTCATGTCTTTTTCTTCCTTGGTTTTCTTGTTCTGAAGGTGATACATGATTTCGAATTCATCAGGCTTTTCTCCAGGAGGAATCACCATTAACGATGGAAGGTGTGCACCAACTTTATAAGGTAAAAAATCGATAATGGGCAGCACATTATAGGTGTAAAGGCCAAAACCTAGTGAAACAGCCGTTACAGCAATAGCAATATTTCTTTGTGTGCTTTCTTTTTTAAACAGGGGACTGATCAGCTCTTTTTTTAAGAAAATCACAATAATCAATACCAACAGAATAAGGTCTTTACTGAACGATTGCCAAGGGGTAAGTGGAATAGCATCACCAAAACAACCGCAGCTGGTCACCACTTTAAATGCGGCAGAAATAAAGGTCAACAGTGTGAAGAAGATAATGAGCAACAATAAGCCCCAGGCCACTTTTTTACTCCAAAAACCCAACAACAATAACACGCCTAAAACAATTTCCAGAGTACAAAGCAAAATGGCAATACCTGTAGCCATTCCGTTAAGAAAGTTCAGGTGAAAAACTTCAAAATATTCCTGAAGTTTATAACCAAAACCAAGCGGATCGTTTGCTTTGATCAAACCTGAAAATATGAATAAAGCACCAACAAAGAATCTGGAGAATCTTAAAAGTAAATTTTGCATCGGTATAATTGTTTTCTAGTGGTGATGGTATAATTTTATTTAACGCCTAACTTAATCAGCGCAAAAACCGAATAGTTAAGCATATCCTGGTAATTCGCTTTTACACCTTCAGAAGCAAGGGTCTGTCCTTCGTTATCTTCTATCTGTTTAACCCTAAAAATCTTCATCAGAATCAGATCAGTCAATGAGCTGATGCGCATATCTCGCCAGGCTTCACCATAATCATGATTTTTGGCAAACATTAAATCTTTGGTTTCGGTTACTTTTGCTTCAAACAATTTTTCAACTTCAGCATAAGGCATTTCGTTGGGGTCACTTTCAGTCAGTTCGAGCTGCATCATGGCAATCGCACAGTAATTAACAATACCAATATATTCGGATACCACACCCTCTCCCACTTTACTCACTTTTTTTTCTTCAAGGGTACGGATACGCTGTGCTTTTATAAAAATCTGATCAGTGATCGAACTTGGTCTTAAAATCCGCCATGCAGTACCATAATCTTTAGTCTTTTTTAAAAATAATGATCTGCAAACCGCAATCACTTCATCAAATTCTGTAGAGGTATTTGTTTGTGTCAAAGCCAATAATTATTTAGTTTTTAGTGTATTTTTGTCGTGAAAAAACAAAAGCTAAAGATACATTTTTAAAGCGAAACCCAAATCCCCGAAAGGGTTTATTATGGCAGAAAAAAACTTTTTTGAGCCCAAACAAAGCTTAAATATAAAAGGCAGGCTTATTGATTTAAGCACACCAAAAGTGATGGGGATTTTAAACATTACCCCCGATTCTTTTTACAGCAACAGCCGCACAAAAACGATAGACGAAGCTTTAACAAAAGCTGCCCAATTTTTAAATGAAGGGGCAACATTTATCGATATCGGCGGATATTCATCAAGGCCGGGTGCTCAAGACATTTCTACAGATGAAGAAATAGACCGTTTGGTTCCGGTTGTAGCAAGTTTAGCTTCGGCATTTCCGGAAGCGGTTATTTCTATCGATACCTTTAGGGCAAAAGTGGCTGAAGAAGGCATTTTGGCCGGTGCGCATATCATTAACGACATTGCTGCAGGTGATATGGATGAAAAAATGTTCGAAACAGTCGCCAAACTGCAGGTGCCTTATATGATGATGCACATGCAGGGCACACCACAGAACATGCAACAGAACCCGGTTTACAATAATGTTCTTTTAGAAGTGATTGATTACCTGGCCAAAAAAATTGCCATACTCAAGACATTGCATGTTCACGACGTTATTATCGACCCTGGTTTTGGTTTTGGAAAAACGATAGCACACAATTACGAATTGCTGAACCAGATGGAAGCTTTTAAGGTATTCAAACTTCCTATTTTAGTGGGCTTTTCTCGTAAAGGAATGATCTATAAAGCACTTGGCACTTCGGCGGCAGAGGCCCTGAACGGAACTTCGGTACTCAACACCATTGCGCTACAAAAAGGAGCGGGCATTTTAAGGGTACATGATGTAAAGGAAGCAGTGGAGTGTGTGAGGTTGGTAGAAAGGTTAACTGGTTAATTGTTTAAATCGGTTAATTGAACAACATTGTTTAAAGGTTAAACTGGTTAATTGTTTAAATCGGTTAACTGAGCAACATTGTTAAAATGTTAAACTGGTTAATTGATTATTTACAATAAAGACTTTAATACACATTTAAAACTTCTATTCTCCGCTTAAATTCAATAACTAAAAGTCTAAATTTTAATTATAATGCACGTATATTCCTTTGAAAAATTAGAAACCTGGCAAAAAGCCAGGATGTTTAGAAAAGACATTTATAATTTGACCAGAAAATTCCCGAAAGATGAAACATTTGGTTTAACCAGTCAGATTAAAAGGTCATCCAGCAGCATTGGAGATTGTCTGGCAGAGGGCTCAGCGAGAATTACTTCTAAAGACAAGGCACACTTTATATCAATGTCTTATTCAAGTGCAATAGAAACCATTAATCACATTATCGGGGCTTACGATCTCGATTATATTAATGAAGAAGAATACATTGCATTTAGGTTAAAACTCGATGAATTAACAAACAAGTTAAATGCATTACGCAAATCAATCCTAAAGAGTTAATCCTTATGCATCTAAACAGTTAACCGGTTTAAACAATTAACCAACTTTTAAACAATCAACCTATCTTGTAAACTGAATTCTGTTTTGCTATCTTGCCACTAAATGAAAGGTTTTGATTTTGACTTCCTTAAAGTATCGCCAACTGATATCGTTGACATCATTTTGGTGGCCTTGTTAATTTATTACGTTTATACCCTGATCCGCAATACACTGGCTGTTAACCTGCTTGTGGGGATGTTTATTATTACAGTTTTTTACTGGATAGTAAAGGCTTTACACATGGAATTATTAACTGCAATCATTGAAAAATTTATGAGTGTGGGGATCATTGCATTGATTGTAATCTTCCATCCGGAGATCAGGCGGTTTCTTTTACTGATTGGCAAAAATGCCTTCTTACAGAAGAATAAAGCCTGGTGGGGTTATTTATTTGGCAGAAAAGAGATTGAAAGGAACAATTTAACGAGGATAAAGCCCATTATCGACGCCTGCAAAAGCATGAAGAAAACACGTACAGGTGCTTTAATGGTGTTTGTTAAATTTTACGATGAACAGTTTTTTGCCAATAGCTGTGAACTTGTTGATGCCAAAATATCAAAACGTTTACTGGAAAGTATCTTCCAGAAAAACAGCCCTTTACATGATGGCGCTGTTGTAATTTCTGAAAATAAAATTAAAAGTGCCAGTTGCATTCTGCCTTTAACGGATAACGACCAGTTGCCATCGCAATTTGGCTTAAGGCACCGTGCAGGGATCGGTGTTTCTGAAACCACTGATGCTGTTGCGGTAATTATTTCGGAAGAAACAGGAGAAATTTCTTACGCGAAACAAGGCCGGGTAAGGATGAATGTTTCCTTTGGCGAACTGGAGAAATTGCTGAATAAAGATTTTTAGTAAGCACTACCCTGATAAAGTTCAATAAAAAAGTCGCCATATCGACTGAAGCGCAGCGGAACGCCTGCGGAGAGATCTATCTCTAGATAATACGTTAACTTCTTTGTCAATGATGTTGAATTTACACAATAAATATTCCTCAGGATAACGAAAATTATTAAACGCAAAAAGGCGAATGCTTCCATTCGCCTTTTTTATATTTAAGAATTACTTATTGGTGTAATCCCTCAATCCGGGTATCTTTTATTAGCAATATTGCTCAAAAGCACCGATCAGGTTATCAGCGATCATTTGTGCCGGACGACCTTCAATCTGGTGGCGCTCAATCATGTGTACCAATTTACCATCTTTAAATAATGCCATTGCAGGAGAAGATGGCGGGAAAGGCATCATATAGTTTCTGGCCTGATCTACTGCTTCTTTTTCCATACCTGCAAAAACGGTAACCAATTTATCAGGGTGTTTTTCGTGAGCTGCTGCTGCTCTTGCCGCCGGGCGTGCATTAGCCGCTGCACAACCGCAAACAGAGTTCACCACTACCAACACAGTACCTTCGCCTTTAATGGCCTGATCTACTTCAGCTGCATTTTTTAATTCTTGAAAACCTACGTTAGTTAATTCCTTACGCATTGGCTCTACTAAATATTCTGGATACATTATCTTAGTTTTTTATTTACAATTTTGAACGATACAAAAATAAGAAAATCGGATGGCATGTACCATCCGATTTATATTTTTAAGGTAAAATTAAAATGATGCTTTATTGAAGACCTTTTAAGATTTCCTGCATTTTATTTGGATCGCTTAACATTCCCATACCAAACATTATAATGATAACAATATAATAAAGCAGGGATAAAATATTAAAGATTAAACCTATAATGGCACATATTCTGCCCGCATTTAAGTTTTTATACGAGCTTAAAGTATAAATTGCTGGATTGATCGCATACAGAGCCCTGTCTTTCTTACTTAAAACCAATGCAATAATTGCAGGGATCAAACCTATAATACCGTAGCAGCAGCAAAATGCAATCGAAAGAATCCCCAGTACAAGCACTACGGTCGAGTTTGGCAGACTTTGCTGCCCAAAGCCAGCTCCAAACTGGCCAAACGGCGGAGGCTGCTGAAATGGTGGAGGTTGTTGAAACGGCGGCGGTGTTACAGGCCCCTGGTCAAGCGGCTGAGAAGGTGCCGGCTCAGGGTTTTGATTCTTTGAAAGATCAATAGGTTTATTTTCTTGGGGATTTTCCTGTTCTTCTGACATAGGCATATTTAGATCAATTGATGAGTGTATATTTTGTAAATGTAGTTGATTAAAATAATTAGTACAACACCTGCAAAAATGATTTTTATTAATTGCGCCCCAAATTTAAAATCTAATTTCAGGTGAACAATGGTAAACAATACCATAAAAATAAGCGGGATCGTTGCAGGATACAATTTAAAGGAAGCGACAAAATCCCCTCTTAACAGCGCTAAAACCGACCGCTGTAAACCACAGCCCGGGCAATCTATCCCAAAATTTGCTTTGAAAGGACAGCTTAGAAGATGCTTTTCCAACCAATCGGTAAAACTATGTTGCGGTTGAGCCATCTGTATTACCAATAAATTTTATTTGGGTATCTTTCCATGCCTTATATTTTTCGAGGTCTTTAACCACTTGCCTGTATACCAGGTTTAAGATATAAATATCATCAATAAAGCCTAAAACCGGCACAAAATCCGGAATCACATCTACAGGCGACAAGAAATAAATTAAACCGCCTAAAATGGCAATGATTGATCTTTTAGGGATTTCGGTATAATCTCCGTTTACATAATCTTTAGATACGGCGAAAAGCAATACCAGCTTAGCCCAAATCCCTTCTAAATCACCTTTATTGGTTACCGCCTTGCCAAGGGCATCTTTAATTGTATCGCTGACTTTGGTTTTATCATTTAAGATGATGGTGGCTTTGCTTTGCGATTTCTTAAAGAAGCCCAGTATTTTCGCCTTATTCAATTTCATGATTAATCCTTTACAAATTAACGGCCAAAAGCATCGTAATTGTCTTCCGCGTATTTAGTAAAACGGTCCAACAACTTAATATTTTTATTTTCTATTGATGTTAAATCATGATCAACGTTGTTTTTAACAGGAACGTACCATTCTACCGGATCGAAAAAATTTCTAAAAGTCTGTTTTTTAAACGCATATCCATGCCTGGCAAAAATGGTATTCTTGATGATCTGCAGATCGAGTTTCCTTAGGTTTTTTACATCCTCTTCCTTAAGTACTGTGGTTGAAGCATTTAATTTAAAAATCTGATCGGATGCGCTCCTGTAAAATGGATTGGCCTCGAGGGTGTCGATTTTTCCGTCTTCTGCGGTATCCACTCTTTTTATCATCTTGTGGTCGCTCCAGTCTACGTAACTGCTTTCGCTGGGCAACATCAGGTTAGCATTGTAAGCAAATGCTTTTTTAATCAGCTTAAACTGTCTTTCGGGCCATTTCAATTCGGTTTTAAAGGCATTCCATTTGCCCATCAAGGTATCGCCAACTAAGGTGATTTCGAACTTGCCATCGTATTTTTCTGTGCCCGGCTCATCTAACACAAAAGTGATTTTACCTCCATCTTCCGATAATTTACCCAATAACGGGCGGCTGTTGCCTGAAACCACACTTTGAGCAATTACGGTATCTTGGGTAATCTTTTTAATATTGATATTGAGTTTTCTTACCGCATCGGTCATATCTCCATCGTATTCCAGCTCATCCTGGGAGTAAAAATCGCCCACCCAAAAACCGTATAGTTCTTTGTGGATTTCCGGTTGGGCTACCTCAATAACCTTTTTTTGTTCATTTGCTTTTTTATTATCTCTACACGATAGCATTAAAAATGAGATCATAACGAGCGCTAAGATTTTTTTCATAGGGTTTTATTTGTTTTTACAGATCAAACATTTTTTTTGATCAGCCATTCAGCAATCAGTAAATTGGGTATCCATCCCAGCCAGGCAATAATCTGGTACACATCCATCGGCGCCGGCTGGAATAAATATACTAAAATAACTTTCCACAACCTTAAGGTAACTGCCGAAGCTGCCAAAGCAAAACTGCGGTACATAAACTGTTTATGGGCAGTTATTTTTCTTTTCAGGATTAAGAGGGTTGCTTTTAAGGTAAACCAGAACCATAAAACACCCAAAATTATAAAAGAGGTTTTTGCTATTAAACCTCCGTTTGCAAACCAACCGATAAAAATACCGGAGGGGGAGGCCAGCAATAATACCAGGCTCACATATAAATAGCCTAGCCATCTGTGTATTTTAGGATATTTAACTAAAATTCTGGTATTAAACTGTGTAAAACCTGCAAGTAACACAAATATAGCGCTGTACACATGCACATAAAATACAGGGAGGTAAGCTTTGATTCCGGTTACTTCGGTTTGTTTAATCTGCAGAAACGACACTTCACTGTTCATGGGGATGTAGCGTAAAGTAATCCGTAACATAAGGATAAAAAAGTAGGCAAAAAACAATAGCCAGGCCATCCGTTTATAGCTGATACTTTTCATCTATTTTCTATTAAAAAGTGGTAATAATTTTTTATCAAAAGCGATTGCAATTAGTTTATCGTTGGCCACATCTTCTTCGTAAAGCTGTTGTTTTTGAGGATCAAATACAAACCTTGCAATAATGGGCATCCTATCGGCGTAACTTTCGTGCAGGTTAAAATGATAGTTTTTTGAATAGGTTTCAGAAAGATCCGTTTTAGGATTTGGACTACTTTCGAGCATAATGCCGTAAGAGGTACCACCATTTTTAACAATCCTTTCGTAAAGGCCTTTGGTAAGCTGCTTATACCTCGGCGAAGTTTCTACAATCTTATAGGCAATCTGTGCTTTATAATTCTCTTTAACCTGAGCTTTGGATTGATAAACTGAAGATCCCAGAATTAAAAGAAAAAATAGGATGTTTTTCATTTTGAGTAGAGCTAATTATAAGATT
Source organism: Pedobacter vanadiisoli (assembly GCF_042684385.1). NCBI lineage: Bacteria > Pseudomonadati > Bacteroidota > Sphingobacteriia > Sphingobacteriales > Sphingobacteriaceae > Pedobacter > Pedobacter vanadiisoli. Next base: position 45,364 of record NZ_JBHULL010000041.1, read on the forward strand.
GTCATACTGAGGCCCTAATTAAATTTAAGAAGATTTTATCATCTCCAAAATATCTTCTACATATTTACGCTCATTAGCTAAACGGGGTACCTTATGCTGCCCCCCCAATTTATCCTTCGCTTTTAACCAATTGTAAAAAGTATGCGCAGGGGCATTATGTACCTTAGGGCGGGCCAAAGCCATATCTTTAAAACGTTTCGCGTCGTAATCCGAGTTAACCTCACGTAAGGTCTGATCCATCACATCAACAAACTTTTCAAAATCATTTGGCTGTTTATCAAATTCAATGATCCATTCGTGCCCACCGGCTTTTTCATCTTTAAAGTAGATTGGCCCTGCGGTATAATCTTTTATTTCTGCACCGGTTTCCTGGCAGGCTTTGGTTAGGGCCTGTTCTGCATTATCAATGATCACTTCTTCGCCAAAAGCATTGATAAAATGTTTGGTACGCCCTGTAATTTTTATGCGGTATGGGGAAAGTGATGTAAACTGAATAGTATCGCCAATCATATAACGCCATAAGCCCCCATTGGTCGAAATCACAATGGCGTAATTTTTATGCAGTTCTACCTCACCCAGCAATAATGCCTTAGGATTTTCATCTCCTATATTTTCCATCGGCACAAACTCGTAGAAGATACCATAATCGAGCATGAGCAACATTTCTTCTGAATTATCCTGATCCTGGATACCAAAAAAGCCTTCTGAAGCATTATAGGTTTCGAGATAATACATCTCAGCGGATGGGATAAGCTGTTTAAACTGCTCGCGGTAAGGGGCAAAATTTACCGCTCCATGAATATATAGCTCCAGGTTTGGCCAAACCTCCAGTAAATTCTGCTTTCCGGTAAGTTCGAGCACTTTTTTAGCCAGCACGATGGTCCAGGTTGGCACGCCAGAAATGCTGGTTACGTTTTCGCTGATGGTGGCTTCGGCCATCCTATCCATCTTGATTTCGTAATTATCCATCAAAGCAATAGACATGTCGGGCGTACGGTAATATTCAGCCCATATCGGGAGGTTTTTGATCAGCACAGCTGATAAATCGCCATAAAAACAATCTTCGTTTAACTGGTTAACCTGATGGCTGCCACCCAAAACCAAACCTTTACCAGTAAACATCTGGTTATCAGGACGATTGTTACAATAAATGGAAAGCATATCTTTACCACCTTTAAAATGGCATTCTTCCAAAGACTCCGGGGAAACCGGGATAAACTTACTTCTATCGCTGGTGGTACCAGATGATTTCGCAAACCATTTGATATCAGACGGCCAAAGAATATTCTGTTCTCCATTGAGCATACGCTCGATATAAGGTTTTAAAGTATCGTAATTTTGAACAGGAACACGCTCCTGATATTGCTGTGGGGTTAAAATGCTTTTATAATCGTAAAGTTTACCCCATTCTGTATTCTCAGCACTATCAATTAATGTATGAAACCACTCTTCCTGAACATCATGCGGATATTTCATAAAAAGCTCGATCTGATGGATCCGCTTTTTCATTAACCAGGTAAAAATTGAATTTACAAATGCCATCTTTAAATGTTAAAGTGAATAAGCCTCATTTTACCCGGGATTTTCATACTTACCCATTGGTCACGTGGTGATTCGCACATATTTTTATACACAGTAAATAATTTTATAACTTTAGTTTTAAAGTCGCGCTTAGGCAACATATCAAATCAAAATTTGTTTGTTGATCAAATACTTTTGTAGGCGAAAGAATGGTTAAACATCAAATTTTTTTCTTTTCAAAACGAAGTTTGATCCCAAATACACTTTTCTCACCATTTCGTTTTCGGCAAGCACTTCGGGAACACCCTGTTCTAAAATTTTCCCTTCAAAAAGCAGGTATGCCCTATCGGTAATAGACAATGTTTCTTGTACGTTGTGGTCGGTAATTAAAATGCCTATATTTTTATGTTTCAGTTTGGCAACAATACTTTGGATTTCCTCTACCGCAATCGGATCTACCCCGGCAAAAGGTTCATCCAGTAAAATAAAATTAGGATTTGCAGCTAAAGCCCTGGCAATTTCGGTACGCCGGCGTTCTCCACCTGATAATAGGTCACCACGGTTTTTTCGTACTTTATGCAAACTAAACTCGTTAATAAGTTCTTCGAGTTTATCACGCTGTTCTTCCTTGGTCAATTTGCTCATTTCCAAAATGGCCAGTATATTATCTTCTACGGTAAGTTTTCTAAAAACAGATGCTTCCTGTGCTAAGTAACCGATTCCTTTTTGCGCCCTACGGTACATCGGATCTTCGGTAATGTCTTCTTCTTCCAAGAAAATCCGGCCCTCATTTGGCTTGATCAGCCCTACGATCATGTAAAAAGAAGTTGTTTTACCCGCCCCATTGGGACCTAAAAGCCCAACAATTTCCCCTTGGCTTACGTTGAAAGAAACATTATTAACAACGGTACGCTGCTTATATTTTTTAACCAGGTTTTCGGCTTTTAATATCATATATCGATTTATATTCTTGGGCTGTCACATTGAGCTTGTCGAAATGTCCTTCGACAGGCTCAGGATGACACCTTCAAATAACTATTTAACTTTTATTCCTTTAATGTTTAACTGCAAACGTTTCTTATCTCGCCATACGTTTTCTTCTAACGTATAACAAACCGAAAACGGTACCCTCGGCTGTAAAAGATTCTGAAATTCTGCCAGTCCGAATGCAATGCCTTCAAAAATAGGCGAATTTTGTTGTTTTATATTAATTTTTAAATGATTTTGGCCAACTGCCATGGCATGTTGTGAGAGGTACACATTATGCGTAACAAAAACTGGCGACATATTTTCTGGTCCGAATGGTCCCATCTGGGATAAAATCCTGTAAAACTTACCATTTATCTGCGACAGTTCGATTTCAGCATCGATCCTGATCATTGGTGTTAAAAGCTCTTCTGTGATACTGGCAGACACAATTTCTTCGAATTTATCGGCAAAAGCATCGATATTATGCTCCTGCATAGTTAAACCGGCAGCAAATTTATGTCCACCGTACTGATCCAACAAATGGGCGCATCCGCTTAACGCTTCATATAAATCAAACCCTACCACCGAACGGCACGAACCAGCCACATGCCCGTTAGATTTAGTGAGTACGACCGTTGGACGGTAATATTTTTCCGTTAAACGCGAGGCCACAATCCCGATCACGCCCTTGTGCCAGCTTTCGTTAAACACCACGGTCGTTTTCCTGTTAATAAGGATTTCACTTTCGCCGATCAGTGCCAGCGCTTCGCGGGTAATGTCCTGATCGTAGGTTTTACGTTCGGTATTTTTAAGGTTGATGAGTTCGCTTTGCTCCAACGAGTTACCATCTACCTGGCACAGCAGCATGGCAACGGCATGTTTAGCATGATCGATCCTTCCGGCAGCATTAATTCTGGGCCCCAGGGTGAAAACCACGTCAGTAATGCTGTAATTTTCAGTTTTTCCCGAAACCTCCATTAAAGCCCGCAAGCCTTCACAAGGATTGGTGTTTAATTTTTTTAAACCATAGTGAGCCAAAATGCGGTTCTCGCCTATTACCGGTACAATATCAGCAGCGATGCTTACCATCACTAAATCCAGGTAACGGAGATAGCTTTCTTTCTGAAGCCCGTGTTTCTGGGCATAGGCCTGCGCCAGTTTAAAACCGATACCGCAGCCTGCGAGTTCTTTAAAAGGATAGGCACAATCGGCACGTTTAGGATCTAAAACGGCAACCGCCTGTGGCAGTGTATCACCAGGTAAATGGTGATCGCAGATAATGAAATCAATGCCTAAAGTATTGGCATAATCAATTTTATCGACGGATTTTATTCCGCAGTCTAAAGCAATAATAAGCGAAAAGCCATTTTCATTCGCATAATCAATTCCTGCGGTAGAAATGCCATAACCTTCCAGGTAGCGATCGGGAATGTAATATTCGATATTTTCGGTAAGCTGCGAAAAAAAACTGAAGGCCAGTGCAACCGAAGTTGTACCATCTACATCATAATCGCCATAGATCAATATTTTTTCGTGGCTGGCCAATGCAGTTTCGATACGGGCAATAGCAACATCCATATCCTTCATTAAAAAAGGATCGTGAAGATGGTCAAGCTCTGGCCTGAAAAAATCTTTTGCCTGATTGAAATCACAGATATTCCGCTGCACAAGTATTTGTGCCAAAGAGCGGTCTATGTTGAGCTGTTCTGCTATTTTTGCTACCGTATCATCATTAAAATCTGACGTCAGCACCCATCTTTTTTCCATTTATTCTGTCTCCGAACAGTAAATATACATTTTAATTGGATATGATGATGGCAATCTTTAATCACCTTAGGAACAAATGCCTTAATAGCAAAAAGTTAGGTTTTACTTCGAATTTCCGGGGTATTCCTGGTAAAGTTTCATCAAATGTGCTTTTTGGCTTGCATATTTTGCATCATCAATTAAATTAACACGTTCGGCCGGGTCCCATGATAAATTGTAAAGTTCGGGTACTTCCTGATTGTCTTTTTTGGTGATGCGTAACTTCCAATCGCCATCTTTTACTCCTTCCAGTACATAATTGTGGTAATAAATAGGTCGATGTGTTTTGTTATAAGTTTTATTGGTTAGCAACCCTGAAACAGACTCACCATCATACACTTTCTGCGGCAATTTACTTTTGGTCCACTCGGCCAGTGTAGGAAAAACATCGAGATTAGAAATGGGCTTGGTTAACTGGGTATTGTTAAGCGTGTGCCCCTTCCAATACACGATAAACGGAACACGATGACCACCCTCGTACGAGATTCCTTTTGAGCCTCTAAAAATCCCTGCCGAGCCTACATGGTAAAATTTGGTAAAACCATCATCATACATGCGCTGTGGAGCATTTATCCATGGACCATTATCGCTGGTGAAGATAAAAATGGTATTATCTGCCTGTCCGAAGGCCACAACCTGTTTCCAGATTTCGGCCAGCCCAGCATCCATGTCTTCAATTACATCGCCTAGCTCACCTCCTGCAGACGGTATTTTCCTGCTTTTTTGTGCGGCAAAAGCCACTGGCAGGTGCGGCATATTCTGCGCCAGGTAAAGGAAAAACGGTTTCTTTTCCGCTGCACTTTTTTTAATGAATTTTATCGACTCGCGGGTGTAAGAAGTGGTTAAAATACTATCGTGCGGTTTATAAATCTCAGCTTTGGTATTTCTGAAAATCTTGATCGTGGTATCGGTTTTTACATAGGGCGCCCTGTAATCGTGACTGTATAAAAGACCGTAAAATTCATCAAATCCTTTTTTATTGGGTAATGAAACGCCATGATCGCCCAGGTGCCATTTACCGATCAATGCTGTTGCATAGCCCGATTGTTTAAGCATTTGTGCAATGGTAATTTCATCTTCAGGAATCCCCTCTTTTTCGCCGGGACCAATTGGTCTTGGCAAATCCATCCTACTGCAATACCTACCTGTTAGTAACGATGCCCTTGAGGGGGTACAGGTTGGCGAGGTAGTTACAAAGTTTGTAGCTTTTATTCCTTTCGCTGCCATTCCATCTAAAAACGGTGTTTTTATCAACGGACTTCCATAACATGAAATATCGGCATAGCCCATATCATCGGCCAATACAATAATTACATTTGGTTTTTGCTGTGCTCTTAATTGTGTAGAAAAATTTATAATCAGTAGCAGAATTAAGATTCGAAGATTCATGTGTGAAATTTAAGCATCATATTTTACAAAAAAAGGAAGTATTGAAGCTTTTACCAAAACAAATACTCAAGTTTAGATTGTTACCTTTGTATAAACATTAATAAATAACATTTTGCAAGTTCATACCCTATACGAAGGAACCTATTCTGTTGATGCCTCAAAGAAATTTGTGCCTTTCGATCCCGCAATACATCATTTTAAAGACAGACCCGCTTCATTATTCATCAATGTTCAGCCTTTTTTGGTTGAGGTGAAAAACGACCTTGTACTTTTTGATACCGGTTTAGGCTTTAGTGATGATCATGGCGAACTGATTTTACATAAAAACATCCGTAATGCGGGCTTCGACCCTACTGATGTAACCAAGGTTTTAATGTCGCACTTACATTACGACCATTCAGGCGGCATGATCCACAAACATGAAAATGGAAAAGTAGAGCTAAGTTTCCCTGACGCGGAATACGTAATTAACCGTGGCGAATGGGAAACCGCTTTTAGCAGCACTTCCTCGTCATACCATCCTGATATTTTCGATTTCGTACAACGCAATGCCCAGCTTAAATTTGTTGAAGGCGATGGCGCATTGGACGAAACCATTGCTTACGAATTTACTGGTGCACACTGTCCCAACCACCAGGTTTTTCTTTTAACAGAAGGTAAACAAACGATATTTTTTGGTGGTGATGTACTGCCTGAACCTGAAGAACTCGTTAAAAATTTTATTGCCAAATATGATTTCGACGGCCGAAAAGCGATGGAATTACGTAAAGAATTTGGTAAAAGAGCAGCCGAAGCAAACTGGGAATGTTTATTCTACCATGGCAAAAGTGCAGCTACCGGATTTGTGGACGAAGTTGAAGGCGGATTTAAGATTAGATAGGTTTAGGGTTTAGGGTTTAGGGTTTAGGGTTTAGGGTTTAGGGTTTAGGGTTTAGGGTTTAGGGTTTAGGGTTTAGGGTTTAGGGTTTAGGGTTTAGGCTGAACAACTCCATAATGGTTTTAGTATGCATTGAAGCATAAAAATCAATTTATCTTTATTTATAAGCTAACTTAAAAATTCGTCATCTCGACCGCAGCGGAGAGATCTTTGTACCATACTGCACTTCGCATCCTCAATTCCCTCAAATTAATGATAATGAAATAGTTAAACAAAAATACACCTTAATTATTTTTATAATTTTTATCTGAAAATGGACATTCAGTACAGCTTCGGAAACAGCAGTCCCGTTATTCGCTCTAGCTCCGATGAAAAATCGGAGGCTGCCGCTGCTACCGGGTTTAGAAACAAAGGTTTTGTACAAGTAAGCACTCGGCCAGAAATAGTGCCATAATATGCCATCTCGAGCAGATTAAAGTGAATACGAAGCCGCGGGCAAGGTCGCTTAGCGCTCCTTCGGGTTAAACGCTGCGGCCTTCGCGTTTAAACTAAAAAGCCCCGACGAATGCCGGGGCTTCTATTTTCCGAGACTGGAAAAATTATTTTTTAGCTACCAATTTAACAGACAACTCGAAGTTATCATCAATTGCTTTGTCGCCAATGCTATCGAAGAATGATTTCGAACCGTATTTAATGTCATATTTAGTTCTGTCTACAACGATTTTACCAGCTAAAGCTGAAGCTGTACCATCTGCATTTACAGTTACAGTTGCAGGGAAACTTAATGGTTTAGTGATACCTTTGATGGTTAAATTACCAGTTACAGTTACATTGGCACCTGAACCAGCAACTTTAGTAATTACGAAAGTTGAAGTTGGGAATTTAGCTGTACCGAAGAAATCGTCTGCTTTTAAGTGACCTTCTAATTTTGCACTGCCATCAGCATCTTTAATTGAAGTCATATCGATAACAAAAGTACCGCCGGTTACGCTTTTACCGTTAACGGCTAAGCTACCTGATTGTAAAGCAACTGTTCCATTGTGAGAACCTGTTACTTTTTTACCGATCCAGGTAATGGTCGATTTTGCTGCATCTACAGTATAAGTTACCGGTTTTGTTGGGTTTTTAAAAGCTGACAATGCTACTACTGCCACTAATAAAAAAATTGAGCTAATTTTTAATTTCATTTTCTAGTTTTTTAAAATTTGGTACAAATATAGATGAACTAACAATCTCATGTTGTTGACCTATGTTAAGTTTTTTCAAAAATAATCGATTTATTTAAAATCATTCTATTGACTGAAGAATTGTAACAAAGTTTAATTTGTTTACTTTTTTATCTGGATGAGATAATCGTTAATTCAATTCATAACGTTTACTCCTGTTCTCATTGGTGATAGCAACTATTTATTTTATAAATTTATACCATGGCAAAGAAAAATTTACCGGAAAATTTAAAAAATGGAATTGAAGCCCTTTCAGCTATTTCGATGGATAATGTTCGTGTTCATTTCAATGCTGATAAACCGGCACAATTGACTGCTTCGACTTATGCACAAGGCACGGATGTTCACATCGCTCAAGACCAAGAAGAACATTTACCACATGAGGCATGGCATGTAGTAGAACAAAAACAAGGTCGGGTTAAAGCAGCAGCACAATTAAAATCTAACACAATTGTTAATGACGATGCAGGCTTAGAAAAAGAAGCAGATGAAATGGGATCAAAAGCTGCTAAATTATAAATAAAGTAATAGCTTAGTTAAATACCGTTGACCCGGTTCTTGCATCTCTAAACCAGCAGCGAAAATCCCTTTTGTTTTGTAGCAACCTTGAATATGATGTCATGCTGAGGCACGAAGCATCTGCAACCTATGAAACAGATGCTTCGTGCCTCAGCATGACAGTATCACAAAAGATTGAAGCAAATGGCAGGACTGCACTTTCCAATGAAAACCGGCGCTCATACGGGCAAAAAAAATCTGCAAGCTTTATGAACTGAATCCATAAAACTTGCAGATCAATATGTTCGTGGCGACACGAACCTAGGCATTTTGAGGGAATTATGGCAATGGAAAGGAAAAACCTTAAACCCTCTACCTTCCCGCCTTCTACCTTACTAAGGAACTATCTCTTCCAAATAACTCTCAACCGGCGGACAAGCGCAGATTAACGACCTATCGCCATGGCTATCGTTAACGCGACCAACCGAAGGCCAGAATTTGTGCGCTAACACATAAGGGAGCGGGAACGCAGCAGTTTGACGGCTATAAGCATGATCCCACTCATTTGCGGTGATTACCGAAACAGTATGTGGTGCATTTTTTAAAGGATTATCCGCTTTGTCGAAAGTTCCATTCTCTACCGAAGTAATTTCATTTTTGATGGCAATTAATGCATCACAAAAACGGTCTAACTCATGTTTAGGCTCTGATTCAGTTGGCTCAACCATTAAAGTACCCGCAACCGGGAAAGAAACCGTTGGTGCGTGGAAACCATAATCCATTAAGCGTTTTGCAATATCGGTTACTTCAATACCGAAAGCTTTGAAAGCGCGACAATCTAAAATCATTTCGTGTGCACAACGACCCTGAGCACCTGAATAAAGTACCGGGTAGTGCTGCTCTAAACGCGCTTTCATGTAGTTAGCGTTCAAAATAGCATATTTAGTGGCGTTGGTTAAACCTTCAGCACCCATCATGGCAATATATGCGTGAGAAATGATCAGGATTGAAGCTGAACCCCATGGTGCAGATGAAACCGCAGAAATAGATTTTCCTTTGTCGATATCAACCACAGCATGGCCTGGTAGATAAGGAACCAGGTGTTTAGCCACACCGATCGGGCCCATACCCGGACCACCGCCACCGTGAGGGATACAGAAGGTTTTGTGCAAGTTTAAGTGACAAACGTCGGCACCAATATTAGCCGGGCTGGTTAAGCCAACCTGTGCGTTCATGTTTGCGCCATCCATGTAAACCTGTCCGCCGTTAGCGTGAATGGTTTCACAGATTTCTATAATGCTCTCTTCAAATACCCCGTGTGTAGATGGATAAGTTACCATTAAACACGAAAGATTGTCTTTATACAATTCTGCTTTAGCTTTTAAATCTTCAACATCGATATTTCCGTTTTCTAAAGATTTAACCACGACAATTTTCATATCGGCCATGGCTGCAGAAGCGGGGTTGGTTCCGTGTGCCGAAGCAGGGATTAAAGCCACGTTACGGTGGAAATCGCCTCTATCGTGGTGATAAGCACGGATAACCATTAAACCAGCATATTCGCCTTGAGCACCAGCATTTGGCTGTAAACTCATGGCCGCAAAACCGGTAATTTCGCTTAACCATTTATCCAGTTCGTTGAAAACCGAATAATAACCCAACACCTGATCGGCAGGAGCAAACGGGTGGATCCGACCAAAGTGAGACCAGGTAACTGGGATCATCTCGGCCGTTGCATTTAATTTCATGGTGCAGCTACCCAAAGCAATCATAGAGTGGCAAAGCGATAAATCTTTTGCTTCCAATGATTTGATGTAACGCAACATCTCGTGTTCTGAGTGGTGTGAGTTAAAAATCGGGTGGGTTAAATAAGCTGAAGTACGTTGTAGAGCAGCCGGAATAACGGTTTCTACATGTTCAACTACTTCTACCTGATCGCCGGCAAAACCTTTAGCTCTTGCAAAGATTTTGGCAATTAACGTAATGTCTTCAAAAGTAGTGGTTTCATCAACCGAAATGGTCACTGTATTACCTACGTAATTTAAGTTGATTTCGTTATCCAGGCAGTAAGCGTGAATGCCACCTTTTAAATCGCCTAAATCGAAACGGATGGTATCGAAATAAGCTGAATTTAACTGCTCGTAACCTAAGTTTTTCAAAGTGGTAGCCAAACTGATGGCTAAACCATGTGTACGCTCAGCAATGGCTTTTAAGCCTTTCGGACCGTGATATGCGGCATAAAAACCAGCCATAATCGCCAATAATGCCTGTGCAGTACAGATATTTGAAGTTGCTTTATCTCTGCGGATATGCTGCTCGCGCGTTTGTAAAGCCATACGCAAAGCGTAATCGCCATGGCTATCGATGGTTACACCGATAATACGGCCCGGGATTGAACGTTTATATTCTTCTTTGGTGGCAAAAAAAGCAGCATGCGGACCACCAAATCCCATCGGGATACCAAAACGTTGTGTAGTACCTACCACAATATCAGCACCCCACTCGCCCGGAGGCGTTAATAAGGTTAAGCTTAAAATATCGGCAGCAACCGTTAATTTAATATTTAAATTGTGTAATTCGGCAGCAAAGTTTTTATAATCGAAAACCTCACCATTACCAGCAGGATACTGCACAATGGCACCAAAGAAATCTTCGGTAGCCACGAAATCCAAATGATTTCCGATAACGAGTTCGATGCCATAAGGATTGGCACGTGTTTTTAAAATATCTATCGTTTGTGGGAAAAGCAATTCAGAAACAAAGAATTTCTTAGCTGCCTGATTTTTTCGCGTGCTGTACTGCATAAACATGGCCTCAGCCGCAGCTGTACCTTCATCCAATAAAGATGCATTTGCAATTTCCATTCCGGTTAAATCGATAACCATGGTTTGGAAATTTAACAAAGCCTGTAAACGGCCCTGAGCAATTTCTGCCTGGTATGGCGTATATTGGGTATACCATCCTGGGTTTTCGAATACGTTACGTAAAATTACACCAGGGGTAATGGTATCATAATAACCTTGACCGATAAAGCTTTTGAAAACTTTATTCAACAAAGAGGTTTGTTTTAAAGCACCAAGATATTCAGTTTCTGATTTAGCAGCAGGCAAATTCAAAGGCTGTTTTAACCTGATTGCCGTCGGAACGGTTTGTTCAATTAGCTCATCAATAGAATTTACGCCAACGGTATGCAACATTTCGGCTGTATCAGCCTCATTAGGAGCAATATGGCGATTTTGAAAATCTTCCTTGTAGTGGATATTTAAGCTCATGCGGTATGAATAATAAATTTGCGTGCAAAGGTAGCAAAAACGAAGCTGTATTTCACTATCAATCAGTGTAAAAAAGGCGTCTTATTTACACTTAAAAGCGACAAAACAGGTAGATTTTATAAGCAATAACCAGAACAAACGTTTGTTCAATTTTTGAGCAAATCCTTTGGTTATTTGGAAAGCAGTGGCAACACTAAAATTTAAATTCGCTCCCGCTATTCGCTGCAATCTTTTTACCAGCTTTTGTCACGCTGAGACACGAAGCACCTGCAAGATATGAAACACATGATTCTCAAGCATAACAGCATATTTAGATTGTTGCAAGCAAAAAGGATTTTCGATCCTCATGATTTAAAAACTAGCAGCGCTATAAAGCAGTGACTGTAGCGTTAAGAGGTATTATGCTTTAACCTTTGGTCTTTCAGCTTTAGTCTTCCACCCTATTTCTGCACTTTCCACCCTTCATCTTTACTCAGCTTTAATTTATAAGTTTTAGTGATGAAGTTGCTGTTTTTATTGGCCTCTTTATCGAAAGGCTCGAAATCGGTAGTGTTCATTTTAAGCGATACGGTTACTTTGGCCGTGCTTGAGTTTACCTGCGCAAAATCAACCGGTTTTTCATCAGACAATACATATTCTACCACTTTAACCGTTGCCCTGTCGCCATCTTGTTTCAATACCAAGGGACTGGCCTTTTCCGTTAAGGTAATCTGATAAACAAAACTGCTATCTTTTGAAAGAAATTTCTTTTTAGCTTCTTTTAGGCTTAGGGTAACCAAACCCTTGCTGGCCAAAGATTTATATTTGCCCAGTTCGAACATATCATTTGTACTGTTGAATTTCATCTCACCAAATTTAAACCTGGTGGTTTTGTACTCAGGATTGGCTTTTAAGTAATTGGTAATCACTTCTGCAGCCTCATCCTGATTGATGGTGGTTTTGGTTTTACATCCGCCCAGGCCGATAATGATCAAGGATAAGATATAAACGGTAAGTTTTTTCATGTGTAAATGCTTTAAGCTTTTTAAAGATATTTATTTTTTCAATAAGTCGGATGTCCGGGGTCCGAAAGTCGGAAGATTATTTATCGTGTATTTCAATCTTACCCCCAACCTTTCTACCCTCTACCTTGTTTTAGGTATTTTAGGTTTGGCAAAATCATTGCCGATAATATCACCACAACCCCTACCCACCTTAAAAAGGATACGTGTTCTTGTAGCACAAAACCGGCCATCATCACAGCAACGGGTAACTCTGCAGCACTTAAAACAGAACTAATGGCCGTGCCTATTCTTGGCACTCCTTCAGCGTAAAATAAGGGGGGAATAACCGTACCAAAAATCGAGATAATCAATCCCCATTTCAATAAACTTCCACCTAAAGCCCCATTAAACAAAAAAGTGGGTGGGAAGACCACGAAGATCAATATACAGGCACCGCTAATCATCAGGGCGCTTTTCTTTAAGGGAGCATATTCATTTCCGATCCTACCGCTCAACAATAAAAAGCCGGCATAACAAAGTGCAGCCAGCAAGCCGAAACCAATCCCTTTTAAATCCATGCTTCCGATACTGGTTTCTGCCATTCCACTCGCTAAAACTGTACCCCCTAAAATCAACAGAACGGCAAATAGCTGCAATCCAGTAGGTTTCTTGCCAAAAATGAGGTATTCCATTAATATACTCATCCAGATAAACTGCATCAACAAAATAATCGCAACTGAATTGGGCACCAGCTTTACGCATTGATAGTAAAATAAACTCACCAGGCCGGTGCAGGTTCCCGCCAATAGCATTTTCCACCATGGAGTTACTACAGCAGGCACTACTTTAGCTTTGTATTTTGCTGTTCTGCTTTGAAAGAAAAACAGCACCCATAAAATTACAGCGCCGAAAAAGGCCTGGGCACCGGTTACATCGCCAAGCGTATAACCTTCATGATAAGCGAGTTTAACAAAAGTAGACAGGATGCCGAAACTACAGGCACCGAAAAAAACAAGGAGTATTCCTTTAAGCATAATGTATTTTTTAACCACAGAGAAATAAGAGTTTTCGCAGAATACACAGAGGCTCTGCTTCTCTGTACATTCCTTTGTACGCTCTGTGGTTAATTAAGCAAGCTGCTCTAAATAGCGTTTTATGGTGCTTTCCAAACCTAAATAAAGTGCATCGCTTATTAAAGCGTGACCGATAGAAACTTCCAGCAAGCCCGGAATACTTTGAGCGAAATAATGCAGGTTGTGTAGATCCAGATCATGCCCTGCATTAATACCCAAACCCAGTTTATTGGCATGGTGTGCCGCTGCAATATAATTTAATACTGCTTTCTCGCGGTCAGCAAAATAATTATGCGCATAGGCCTCGGTATATAATTCGATACGGTCTGTCCCGGTTTCAGCCGCTCCTTCAACCATTTCTACCACCGGATCAACAAAAATAGAAACACGGATGCCTTCCTTTTGAAAAACAGCCACCATTTCTTTCAGGTAATCTTTATGTTTTATGGTATCCCAACCGTGGTTAGAAGTGATCTGTCCTTCGGCATCGGGCACTAAAGTAACCTGGGCAGGTTGGTTAGCCAAAACCAGGTCAACAAATTTATCTTCTTTGCAATTTCCTTCAATATTGAACTCGGTAGCAATAACTGCCTTTAAATCGTATACATCCTGATAACGGATATGGCGTTCATCAGGACGTGGGTGTACCGTAATTCCCTGCGCGCCGAAACGTTCACAGTCTAATGCAACCTTAATTAAATCAGGATTATTCCCTCCGCGGCTATTGCGGAGCGTAGCAATTTTATTGATGTTAACCGATAACTTTGTCATGAAGCAAAGATAAGGCTTTGCCCCTGTTAATCTTAAACCTTAAAAAAATTTGACTTTTTTTTGCTCATATTTGCTTCTTGTAAATGAACCTGAAAGACATCACCTTATATAAAATTTTAATCGCCCTGATGGTTTTCGTCAGTGTATTGGCTCTTTTTGGTGGGGTGATGGAGCCTGATTCTGCACTTTATGCTTCCATAGCCAAAAATATGGTGCTCCGGAATGACTGGATCAATATTTATGTTAGAGGTGCAGATTGGCTGGACAAACCGCATTTAACTTTCTGGTTGGCGGCCGCCTCATTTAAAATTTTCGGGATTACTGCTTTTGCCTACAAGCTCCCTTCTTTTTTATTTGGATTATTAGGCGCATGGTACCTTTATAAACTGGCAAAAGATATTTACAATGAAAAAACAGGATTGATCAGTGCCCTGATTTTTTTAAGTTCTTTGCATATACTCATCTCTACCTTCGATGTACGTGCAGAAGTTTACATCACTACCTTTACCTTAGCAGCTATTTATCATTATTATAAAGCTCATTACCACTCTTTTTGGCACATTGTTGCAGGTTCATTTTTCGCTGCATGCGCCATCATGATTAAAGGTATATTTGTGCTGATCCCTGTTTTTGGTGGGTTTATTATATACTGGTTATTAACCAAACAGTTTAAACAGCTCGTAAAACCAAAATGGTGGCTCGCCATTGTATTGATTTTCATTTTCATTATTCCGGAGCTTTACACCCTATACGTTCAGTTCGATTTACACCCCGAGAAAGTGGTGTTCGGAAAAACCGGGGTTTCCGGCTTAAAGTTCTTCTTTTGGGATAGCCAGTTTGGCCGGTTCTTTAACAATGGGCCAATAAAAGGCAAAGGCGATGTTTCATTCTTTTTGCACACTACCCTTTGGGCTTTTTTACCGTGGTCGATACTTTTTTATTCAGCAGTGGTTAATCTTTTCAAAAAGAAAAACAGGGTAACTTTACCTGCCGAAAGTGTCATAATCTGGACGAGTGCCGCCATTACATTTTTATTGTTTTCGCTTTCGAAATTCCAGTTGCCACATTATATCCTGATTATTCTTCCGCAGTTTGCCATCATTACGGCTTTATATTTACAGAAATTGGAAGGCAAAAGTTTGAATGTGTTTTTTACCATCCAAAATGTACTGGCAGTTTTAATCTTTGTGATATTATCCGCAGTTGCGATTTTCTTCGGATTTACCAATAATTATGTAGCGATTGCAGTTTTAGTTATTTTATTAATGGTATCTTTTTTAATTTTCAAAGGATTAAAAACTGAAAATCTACTGGCAAGAAGCGTTATGATTTCTGTCGGCTTAATGATTTTTCTTTCTCTTTTTTTCTATCCATCAGCACTGAAATACGAATCAGGAATGGAGGCTGGAAATTGGCTAAAAGAAAATTATCCGGAGGCCAGGGCTTCGGTTTTAATGTACCCGGATGCTTATTCCTTCGATTTTTATGCCCAGGGAGAGCCAAAATACTTTTGGAGCTACGAATTGCTTGACGAATTTAAAGAAGATAAAAACCTGGTCGTTTATACGCCCGAATCCGAACTGGCCAAACTGAAAAAAGATTACGGCGCTGAAGTGCTAAAATCATTCGAATACTATCACATTACAAAGCTCAGCCCAAAATTTATCAATGCAAAAACGCGCCCTCAGCTATTAGAACATTTTTACCTGGTTAAACTGCATTAAAATGGATTTATTCTTCCGCATTATAAAATTTGGATTGACCGGCCTGCTCGGAATGGCAATCGATTTCGGTGCAACATGGCTTTTTAAAGAAAAAATAAAGGTAAACAAATATGTGGCAAATGCCATTGGTTTTACACTGGCGGTAACCAATAATTACCTCATTAACCGCATATGGACCTTCGAAAGCACCAACATCCATTGGGCAACCGAATTCAGTAAATTTTTGGTGGTGAGTTTAATCGGCTTAGGCTTAAACACCATTATCATCTACCTTTTCCATCAAAGAAAAAATGGAACAAACTTTTATGTGGCGAAGTTTTTTGCAATTGTAATCGTATTTGTCTGGAATTTTTTAGCAAATATGTTATTTACTTTCAGGTAGCTTTTCACCATTAAGGGATGAAGGACATTAAGAAAAAGCCAAATGATCGAGCTGGCACTATGCAATTGCAGTGCCCAATGAACTAATGACTACTGAACAAATAACTTAAGTTACATTTTTGCCAATAAAGTAAAATACCACAAGCCAGATCAATCCTTTTATGAGGAAGAACAGGAAGCCTATTAGCCCTACGCGTTTAAACCATAGTTTTAATTTTTCTTTGTTCATGGCGATGTTTGTAAAGATAATAGATTTGGCTTAAATTAGAAAGATTTTAAATAAGGAAGCTTAGATTTCTAAATAGTCTGCTAAAGATTTAATTTTTTGAAAGTTTTCTGTAAATTCAATAATTCTAATTTAAAGCTTATGAAAAAACTATTGTTCCTCCTATTGCCTGTTTGCTTCATTTCATTATCGGCAATCGCATCTCGTCCACGGTCTATCTCAAAAACATTTTTATCAAAATCATCTGTTACCGATTCTACAAAGAAAATGAGCGCGAAAGAATGGAAAGAAATAGAGAAGCAATTAAAAAACACCATGCCCAAACAGATGGCCGCTACTATGCTCAAACAGTTGAAAGAAGCAGAAAAACTTGGCAAATCTACTTTGGCTAATAACCAGAACGCCTTGAGTAGTATGATGAACGGTTTAACTGACAATACTGATAGAATGAACTATGAGATCGAAAAAAAAGAAATTATTGACGATTTCAAACAGGAAGAATTTGACAGCCGTGCAGAAAAAAGGGAGGCCCGTAAGGAAATGCGAAAAGAACTCAGGGACCTAAAAAAGGAATACAAAAAAGATCAGAAGGAGAAAAAGAAAGACAAAAAAGTAGAGAATCTTCAGTTTATTTAACCTTTACTCCAAAAAATACGATTGCAGTCCCTGTAAATGAAATCTATATTATTTACCTTATCACTCCTTTTATCCCAATTTAGTTTTGCGCAAAATTTTGATGATATCAAAAAATACAAGGTGAATTATGCGTTGGCGAGGATTAGCAATAAAACACCAATAAAAAATATTAGCCTTAATCCTAACAATATTGAAGGAATAGACGCTTTTTTAGCGATCAGAAGCTTCACCTCGAGTAATCAGAAATACATTTTATTGGTTAATCCAAACAGTTTAGAAACCAAAATAGATTTGGCAAATAAATATGCTTTAAGCAGCTTACAATTCCAAAATGTATTGGCGATTTTCAAAAACACTGCCTACATTAAAGCAATAGAAGCTGCTGCGGCTAAAGATCTTCAGTTGCAGAACGCAGGGATTGATCATGCCATTCCAAATGAAAAAGGCATTACTTTAACCATCGATCTTTGTCCTTCGCATAAAGCACTGGACAGGATTATTTTCCAATCCGTTTTCGACGAATTTAAAAAGATAGAACAACCCTCTCCTTTAGCCGTTTCTGTTTCGGGCAAATGGATGTTAAAACACCATGATGATTTGAATTGGTTGAAAAGTTTGGTAGAGAAAAAAGAATTAGACATTACCTGGGTGAATCATACCTACAACCACGAGGTAAATAAACTGCCCCTGGCTGAAAATTTTCTACTTGCACCGGGCACCAATTTAGATGTGGAAGTGTTGGAAAACGAAAAACTGATGCTAAAAAACGGTTTAACCCCTTCGGTGTTTTTCCGTTTCCCCGGCCTGGTATCGGATAAAGCAATAGTCGAAAAAATTGAAGCTTATGGTTTAATTCCCATTGGAAGTGATGCCTGGTTAGCCAAAGGACAGCAACCTAACGCCGGAAGTATAGTACTGATACATGGCAACGGAAATGAAGAAATAGGCGTAAAAGATTTTATCCAGTTGCTAAAAACGAAACAAGCTGATGTGAAGAATAAACAATGGTTGCTTTTCGATTTAAGACAGGGCCTGGAAAAGGAATTTGAATAACCTACTTATTAACCATAAAAGACACAGAAGGAAGGCGCTGAGCAGGCAAAGCTTGGTCAAATAATTTTCAATCCAGCTCAATGACACTCCACGAAAAGCTTTGCGTTCTTTACGGTAAAGCTATTTCTTAACCGGCAATAACTTTATTTCTTTGGCCTTAAAGCGGTTGTTTACAATTTCGCCGGTAACTTCTGCTTTGCTAATGGCATTGCAAAAACCATGTTCACTGTGTGCATCACCAAAGTCATCAATACCTTTACCATCTACAAAATAGGGTTTCCCATCAATTTTCACGGCCAGTTCGCAATCTTTACCCTTCATTTTAAACTGACATTCTCCACAGGCAATATCGACCACCTGTTTGGTAATTACTTTTGCTGTTTCAGTTTTTTTAGGAGCGGTTTGAGCATTTGCAGAAACTGCAAATACGCCAAGGACTAACGCAAATATTAACTTTTTCATCTCTTTTCTTTTTTCAAATGTAAGTTTTCCGCAGCAAAAGAATCACAATCTGCCATAAAATAAACCTGATGGGAACGAGCATCCCGATTCTTCCGTCGGGATAAAGTGTACGGCAGGACTGGTCTTCCCGAAGTGAACAGGAACCAACGTTTTCCAAAAAAAAGGAGACTTGCCTAGACTTTAGTGATACCCTTCATTGCAGTCCCCCGGGGAGAGGGCAATAAAAAAGGGATATGCAAATCTGCACATCCCTCTTCATCTTATCGACTTCAGATGCTCGACTGAAGATTCAGGATTAATACCTGTATGTATCTGCTTTGAAAGGACCTTCAACCGGTACGCCGATATAATCAGCCTGGTGTTGATCCAAAACGTCTAATTCTACACCGATTTTTTCCAAGTGTAAACGCGCAACTTTTTCATCCAAATGTTTAGGCAAAGTATATACTTTGTTTTCATACTTATCCGTATTGGTCCAAAGTTCGATCTGCGCTAAAGTTTGATTGGTAAAAGAGTTACTCATTACAAAGCTTGGGTGACCAGTTGCACAACCTAAGTTAACCAAACGACCTTCTGCTAAGATGATTACATCTTTACCATCGATAGTATATTTATCAACCTGAGGCTTAATTTCAACTTTAGTATCGCCATAAGCACCGTTTAACCAGGCCATATCGATTTCGTTATCGAAGTGGCCAATGTTACAAACAATAGCTTTATCTTTTAATGCTCTGAAATGCTGCTCGCGAACGATATCACAGTTACCGGTAGTAGTTACTACGATATCTGCTTCTTTAATGGCATTAGCCAGTTTTTTAACTTCGTAACCTTCCATAGCTGCCTGTAAAGCACAGATGGGGTCAATTTCAGTTACAATAACCCGTACACCTTGTGAGCTTAAAGACTCTGCAGAACCTTTACCTACATCACCATAACCACAAACAACAGCTACTTTACCAGCCATCATTACATCGGTAGCACGACGGATCGCATCAACCAAAGATTCGCGGCAACCGTATTTGTTATCGAATTTAGATTTAGTTACTGAATCGTTCACGTTGATTGCAGGTAAGTGCAAGGTTCCGTTTTTCATTCTCTCGTATAAACGGTGAACACCGGTAGTGGTTTCTTCTGATAAACCTTTAATTCCTGCAATCAGTTCAGGGTATTTGTCGAAAACCATATTGGTTAAATCGCCACCATCATCCAAAATCATGTTTAACGGCTGTTGCTCCGGACCGAAGTGTAAAGTTTGTTCAATACACCAGTCGAACTCCTGCTCGTTTAAGCCTTTCCACGCATAAACCTGGATACCCGCAGCAGCAATTGCAGCAGCAGCATGGTCTTGTGTAGAGAAAATATTGCAAGATGACCAGGTAACTTCAGCACCCAGGGCCACCAATGTTTCGATTAATACAGCCGTTTGGATGGTCATGTGCAGACAGCCTGCAATACGCGCACCTTTTAACGGTTGTGTCGGACCGAATTCTTTACGTAAACTCATTAAACCTGGCATTTCTGCTTCGGCTAATTCGATTTCTTTACGGCCCCATTCTGCCAGTGAAATGTCCTTAACTTTGTAAGGAATGTAAGTTGTCTCTACTGATGACATAATTATTTGTTTTAAAATGTGATGCAAAGTTACGGCATCCCTTTGTGAAAGCCAAATAATTAAAGAGTGAGTGGGTTGGGGGATTGTAAAAATAGTGACTGGAATTTAAAGGTTCGGATTTTGTATCTGATGTTTAATGTCTTTTAAAAAGCAAATTCCGTAGTTCTTAAGCCCGCTCCTGACCTGCCATTCACTATAACTCCGATTGAAGAAATCTGAGGTTACCGTTTTTCGCCAGATTTAGATTAATCACGTCCCGAAGTATGCTCCCAAAAAACCAAAATAAAACTTTGATATCCAGCTAATTATTTCTTAAATTGTTATAACCAAATCAATAATTATGAAAAGCGTAAAACACTTACTGGACACCAAACAGGTCATTATTATTTCGGTACCAGAAAATATTTCTGTTTTGGATGCCTTAAAAGTAATGACAGAGAAAAACATCAGCGCGGTATTGGTGATGGAAAACGAACAACTTCGGGGCATTTTCACCGAACGCGATTACGCCCGCAAAATCATCCTTCAGGGAAAATCATCAAAAGACACCCTGATTAAAGAAGCCATGACGGCAAACCCCATTACCATCAAGTTTAGCGACAGTATTGATCATTGTATGGAACTGATGACGGATAAACACATCCGCCATTTACCGGTTGTAGAAAGTGGTGAAGTAAAAGGAATGGTCTCCATCGGTGATGTGGTAAAATTTATTATTGCCGATCAAAAGCAAACTATTTCGCAATTGGAAAGCTATATTAGCGGGTAATTTATATCCAATGTACGCTCCCATTGAATTAGCTATTTCATTAATTTTTATTTTGTTGGCCATCTTTTTCCCATATCAGGGGCCAGCTCTTTATGCCCAGGCAAACTTCAAATCACTTCATGTACAGTATGCAAAATGGGAGCTTTTTGCATTTGTACCTTTATTTACCTATATTATTCTTATCGCTTATTTTTCAGGTAATTTCTATAGCTGGTTATTTGTGCATACACAGGTTAAAGATGCGAGTTTGTTCCAATATTACCCTGCTGATGTTGCCTGGTATGCTTTCTCTTCTATTTTTGCTTTTGGTTTGGTATCCATCCCAATGGAACTTACTTATCGTTTCCTGCTAAAAGAAAGATATGAGGAATACATTGCATACACGAATATGAAACATGGTTTTAACGGCCATAAAATCATCCGCCCACTATCTATATTGCTCATAACCGTTTCATCAGTACTCCTATTTTTTGGTTTTAAATATTCGGTAAAGGTTTTCCAGAAAAACATCGTATTTAACCCTTTTTTAAGTTTTGAGGTAAAAACACAAAATATTTCAGCTATCAGTTCTATTTATTTTGTAGAAATGGTAAAACACAAAAAAGGAAACATGCAAAAGCCACATTATTATGTTAAATTCAGTGATGGCTCTTTTTGGAATACCAATGAAGAAATGGGGATCACCAAAGATGAAGACAAAGTAATGGAATACCTTTCAGCCCAGGCTAAAGTAAAAATCGATACTTCAACCTTTGACCCCGATTAAGCTTTTGCTGCAACCTTCTCTTCAGTCTTACCAGTTTGGTGCATTTCCAGTTTTCCGTTGTATTGTGCGCCCATCTCAATTTCAATGGCTTCTGTTTTAATGTCGCCGTTAACCTTACCGGTTTTTTTGATTTCGAGGTTTCGTGCTTTTACATTTCCGTTAACTGTGCCGTAAATAATGGCAGAATCGGTTTGGATGTCGCCTTTAATCATTCCTTTCTCTCCCAAAACAATACCGCCCTCAACATTCACATTGCCTGTTACTGTTCCATCTATCCTGATGACCGCTTTGCCTTTTAACTCACCGGTAATGGTAAAACCAACACCGATTATGGTTGAAATTTCTTGTTGATTGAGGTCTTTAATCTGGTTATTTTTCTTGAACATATTTACAGGGTTAAAAAGGATCTTGGATTAACAACTTTGCCGTTTTGGTGTACTTCGTAATGTAAATGCGGACCTGTAGAGCGGCCGGTTGAACCTACCCTGCCTATATTGTTGCCGGCAGTAATGTTTTCGCCTTCTTTAACCAAAATTTTGGAAAGGTGCCCATAATAGGTTTCAAAGCCGTTGCCGTGTTTAATTACAATGCAATTGCCATAACCACCACGCTTACCGGCAAAAATTACTTTTCCGTTTGCCGTACTTTTAACCAAATCGCCAT
The DNA here is from genome assembly GCF_042684385.1 of Pedobacter vanadiisoli. Taxonomy (NCBI): domain Bacteria; kingdom Pseudomonadati; phylum Bacteroidota; class Sphingobacteriia; order Sphingobacteriales; family Sphingobacteriaceae; genus Pedobacter; species Pedobacter vanadiisoli. The sequence goes on from NZ_JBHULL010000041.1 coordinate 68,041, forward strand.
AACTGGCCCTGATATCCAACCCTTTGTGTGTTTCTACATTTTCTCCGGTAAAGGGATTTTCGCGGTGACCGAATCCTGATGTAATGGTGCCCAAATGGGGGTATCCCATTGGCGTATAAGCTACATTGTAGGTAATTTTACTCAGGTAGTTATCGTAAAATTCGCTGATTTCTTCATTCGACAAAACATCGTCACTTTGCTCCCCACCTTCATTCCCTGTTAAAATCGGCTTTAACCCACGGGCTTTAAGGTATTTATTTATCGTGAGCAGTTTTTTGTCTATCGATTGATAATGTTTTTTAAGCAAGGAAGTATCAATAACCGATAATTGATCTTTGCTTTTTAGAAGCGCAGCCTGAAGTTTATTTTTGCTCAATTCTATATTGGCATTACTTCGGATGAGGTAAAATATACTGCCAACAAGCATTAAAAACAACCCTAAGATACCTAAGAAATACTTTTTCCAATGCAAAACATAAGCAGTAGGAACTTGGATGGGCTTACTCGAATTTTGATTTTTACTTACAAAAATTACGGTTGTTTTATTCCGTTTTCTGTTCATTTTTAAGCAGGTTGTTTGTTTGGGATAAAAACAAATATATGACTAACCACTATAGAAGCAAAGACAAAGTGTAAATTTAACACTAGCTATATCGTAAAAACATACGTTTTAAACGTTAAATTAACAGTAAATAAAATCAATGTGTAAATCCATGGTTCTGCCGTAATAACCAGCTAAATCTGTAGATAGAGCTCTCCCTGCTTGCACCGGCAGGCATTCGACTGATTTTCAGCGAGATAATAACCCTATTATTATCCCTGGCAGTGGTATGGATAATTTATTAAAGCCAGAAATCAGGCGGCAGGTTACTTCCAGCGCCACTCTCCCGCTATCATTAAAGGTTCTTTTAAATTCTGCGATTCCAAAAATGCCCTTAATTCTTCTTCGCCCTGAACACCTACCGGGATTTTCGGTGTATTGGCTAATGCATAAGTTAACATTGCACTGTAACGAACCGTATTTTTAAGTTCCTGTTCATCAACCAATTTAAAACTATCGCCATCAGAGTGATAAAATGGCCCTGAGTTATTGGGCAATTTGCCGCCAAAACCACCGCCCGTAGGGATACCTTCTAACATAAAAGGCTGATGATCGCTATGCAAACCCGCACCAGCATTGAACAGGTTTTTGAACCCCGTATCAATTTTTACGATATCAGCGCCCCAGGCAGTAAACAAATCTTTCATTTCAGCCCTTGAAGTAGAGAAACCTTTAGGATCGTTGGTCATATCATAGTTTAACATAAACTTCACCTGGTTTAAGGTTCCATACTTTTTAGCCTGATCGATATAAGCTTTAGAGCCCAGCAAACCCTGCTCCTCGCCCATAAACAATACAAACTCTACCGTACGTTTGGTTTTTAAATTTAGTTTTTTAAACGTCCGTGCCATATCCATAATAGCGAAAGAACCAATTCCATTATCAATGGCGCCTGTTGCCAAATCCCAGCTATCCAAATGCCCGCCAACAACAATTTTATCTTTGGGTAATTCAGTCCCTTTAAAGGTAGCCACCACATTACGGGCTTTGATCAAACCTGAAAAATTTGTCATGGCAATATGTGCGATCTGTGGCTGTGATTTAATTTCTTCTTTCAACGCCATTCCATCTTCCAAGCCGATACAAACGGCAGGTATTGGAATCAGTTTACCCGTTACCGAGGCAGTTCCGGTAAGCAGCACTCCACCCTTTACCGTGTTAATTATAATCACACCGGTTGCGCCATATTTGGTGGCAATAGCAGTTTTCTCTGAGCGGTGCAACGATTTGGTCCCCGCAGGAGAGCCCGGCAACACTCCCAGGTAAATCAATGCAATTTTACCTTTAAACTTTTCTGGACTTACCTGGTAATCTGCTTCCAGTCCGTTACCGGCATCTACGATTTCACCGGTAATATCTGCCTTCACCGGCGAATGTGCCAGTGTAACAGCTTTCATTTTAGTTAAACTGTTTTTATCCTTACCAATTTCTACACTGATGGTTTTTCTGGCCCAGCTTTCTACTTCAAAAGGTTGAAATTTCACCGTGCAACCATAAGATTTTAATAAATCGAAAGCATACTGCTCAGCCTTTGCGCCATTCGCAGAGCCTGTTAAACGGTGACCGATGGTTTCGGTTTCATATTTAAGGGTTTGATAAGCTTTTGAATTTTGTTGTACATCAGCATTGATTTTGGCAAAAACATCGCCAAATTTATCCTGTGCACTGGCCAACAAAGTGGTACAAAGAAGGGCTGTAGAGAAAAGGTATTTCATTACGTTCAGTTTATCTGCTGAAAGTACAAATTTTTGATAGAGATTGCCAGCTGTAACGTTTATTTTGCCTTTGTAAACGCCATTTTAAAGGCCAATCCCATTAACACACTTGCCATAAACCATTTTTGAACTTTAACCCACTTTGGGCTTTTGGCAAAAAACACCGCTACTTTTGAAGCAGAAAGCACAATGATTAAGTTAACCGTAAAGCTCACTAAAACCTGTGTAATACCGAGCTGCAAACTTTGGGCCATAACAGAGCCGTATTCGGATTTTATAAATTGAGGAAAAAACGACAGGTAGAACACGGCTACCTTGGGGTTCAATACATTCGTTAAAAAACCGATACTGAATAATTTAGATGATTTATCATGTGGTAGGTTTTGCGTAGTTTCGAAAACACTTTTGCTGTTTGGCTTTACTGCCTGGTAGGCCAGATATAGTAAGTATAATACCCCAAGAATCTTCAGAGTATCATAAGCATAGGGTACCGCAAAAAGCACTGCTGTTAAACCAAAAGATACCATCACAATGTGGAAAAGAAAGCCACAGATCACCCCTGCCAAAGAAATTAGTCCTGCACGCCTACCTTGGGTTATAGATCTGGAAATGAGGTATAACATGTTTGGGCCCGGACTCACAACCAAAATCAATGCCGCCAAAGAAAAAATAAGTAAATTACTGAAAGGTATCATAATGTATAAAAATTAGCCAGGCTAGCTAAGCATTCAAGGATTTGAATAACCAGTAAAGCAAAATAATAAATCAGCAGAACAAATACAAAGCTAAAATCGGCTCAAAGGAAATTCAAGATGATCTTGCTCTCTCAGCGTAACGGATGGTTCAGCTTGTCAAAATAATTTTAGCGGCTAACATTTTTGACAATAGCTTAAGGTTGCTGATGCACTTTTTTCTTCGGAAAAACCAATGATGCCACAATACTGATCACTAAAATGCCCAAAATCACGATCAGCGAATGCTCGGTAGTGAAACCCCATTTTTCCAGGTAGGTATGCCCTAACATTTTTATACCGATAAAAGCCAGTAAAAAAGCTAAACCTGTTTTTAGATAATGGAATTTATGAATAATATTTACTAATAAAAAGAACATAGACCGTAAGCCCATGATGGCAAAAATATTTGAGAAAAATACAATGTAAGGATCTTTGGTTACTGCAAAAATAGCCGGAATAGAATCTACAGCAAATAACAGATCGGTAAATTCTACAATCAACAATACCAAAAACAATGGCGTAACCATTCTTTTGTGGTTTATTTTAACAAAGAAGTTTTTACCCTCGTATTTCGGGTGGATCGAGAAAACTTTAGAGGCCCACCTGACCACTGGATGATTTTCAGGATCAATTTTATTATCTTCTTCCTTGCTAAAAAGCATCTTTATGCCCGTAAAAACCAGGAAAACCCCAAAAACATAAAGTATCCATGTAAATTTGGTAATTAAAGCGGCACCTACAAAAATGAAGATAAAACGCATGATGATAGCGCCTAATATGCCCCAGAATAATACGCGGTGATAATACTTTTCTTCAACTGCGAAGGCAGAGAAAATAAGTACAATTACAAAAATATTATCAACAGAAAGGGCATATTCGATAACGTAACCCGTTAAAAACTCCAATCCGAGGTTTTGTTTATAAACGGCTAAACTCCCTTCAAAATCATTCGGAATAAGCTTAATATGGTGCTGGTGTTTGGTTACAATTTCCTGTAGATGCGCAAAATCCCTGATTCCATGGAGCTGATGCCCCTCTGTTAATAGGATAAAATAGAAACCGATGGCCAGCGCAACCATAACCAAACTCATTACCCCAGCCTGTTTTAAGCTCACCACATGCTCTTTCCTGCTAAACAGGCCTAAGTCCAAAGCAAGGATCAATGCAATAAAAAGCAAAAAACCTAAGCTAAAAAGTAATTCGTTACCCATTATTTTTTACGTTCTGTGGTATACAGTACAAGCTGCTCCAAACCCGTTCGTGCTTCGCCTGCATCAAAACTGTGCAGAATAGCAAATGCTTCATTCTGGTACTCCAACATTTTCTGGTTTGCGTAATAAACACCTTCATGGGCATTTACGAAATCAATGATCTGCTGAATTTTAACCGGATCGTCCTGGTGGTTTTTCACCAGGTTGATCATCCTTTTACGCTCGGCTTTTTCTGCCTTGTTTAAGGCATAAATTAAAGGCAGCGTTACTTTCTTCTCTTTAATATCTATACCTAAGGGTTTACCTACATCGTCTGTTCCAAAATCGAAGGTATCATCTTTAATCTGAAAGGCAATTCCTACTTTTTCGCCAAACAGGCGCATTTTTTCTATTGTAGCATCATCAGCCCCTGCCGAAGCCGCACCCGCAGCACAGCATGAAGCAATTAACGAAGCCGTTTTCTGGCGGATCACATCAAAATACAGATCTTCCGAAATATCCATTCTCCGTACCTTTTCTACCTGCAGCAATTCACCCTCGCTCATCTGTTTCACTGCCTCCGATACTATCTGTAACAAACGGTGCTCATTATTGTTTACCGAAAGCAATAATCCTTTAGCCAACAGGTAATCGCCCACCAGAACAGCAATCTTATTTTTCCATAAAGCATTGATAGAGAAAAAGCCACGGCGTTCGTAAGCATTATCTACCACATCATCATGCACCAAGGTAGCCGTATGTAAAAGCTCAACCAAAGCCGCACCACGGTGGGTCGATGCCGTAATTCCGCCGCACAGTTTGGCCGCAAAAAATACGAACATCGGCCGCATTTGTTTGCCCTTTTGTTTTACAATATAATGGGTAATCCTATCCAGCAACGGTGCGTCGCTATGCATCGATTCCTTAAAGGTTTTTTCAAACGCTTTGATATCAGCAGCTATAGGTGTTTTTATCTGTTCGATTCCCGGCATTAAGTCGAAAAATTTTGATTGCAAACTTAAACTAATTTCCCATAAAAAGGTAATCTGCCATCTTATTATTAAGGATTTGAAAAGCAAGGGTTAGCAACCCTTAACATCCTTACCCCCTGCTATTGCCTATAGTCCTCGCCCTCATGCTTCGGGCTGTGGGCTATTTGACGCTATCAGGTTAGAATTATAGGACAGTACAGGTAAAAAACCCCTCGGTATGCTAATTAATTCTTTTAAAAATTAGCTTTATTTAAATTCAAATTTTACATTTAAACCAATTATTTAATGGCATGAAAAAACGCTACAAAGCAATTATAGGCCTCTCAGCATTTATTATTGCAGGTTATTTATTGGGACCAAAACCCAAAAAACCGGTATTTAGTGAGGCGCTGACCAAAGTACCCGATCTGGAAGACCTGGACAGTTATGTAGCCAGCATCGAATCCATGCACAAGATTAAACCGGGCAACGAAGCTGAAATTGTGTGGGCCGATACGCTCCACCGTCAAACCGAATATGCCATTGTTTACCTGCATGGTTTTTCGGCGTCAAAAACAGAAGGCAACCCGGTACATTTAAATCTGGCCAAAGCACTGCATGCCAATTTATACCTTGCCCGCCTGGCCGATCATGGCATCGACACCCTTGCACCCATGCAATATTTTACCGCCGACCGCCTTTGGGAAACCAGTAAACAGGCCTATGCCATTGGTAAAAAACTGGGCAAAAAAGTAATTTTAGTGGGCACCTCTACGGGCGGTACGGTAGCTTTAAAATTAGCTGCAACCTATCCCGAAATCAGCAGTTTAATCTTATTATCACCAAATGTGGCCATTAACGATAAAAACGCCTGGCTTTTAAACAACCCCTGGGGGTTACAGATTGCCAGGAGGGTTGTTGGAGGCGATGAACGCAAAGTAGACGACCGTACAGAAGAATATAAAAAATACTGGTACACCAATTACCGACTCGAATCGCTGGTAGAACTCGAAGAATTTATAGAGAGCACCATGGTAAAAAAGACTTTCAAAAAAGTAAAACAGCCTGTTTTAATGCTTTATTACTACAAAAATGAACTCGAACAGGATCCCGTTGTTCGCGTAGATGCCATGCTGAAAATGTTCGATGAACTGGGCACACCAGACAATTTAAAAAGAAAAGTAGCCATACCCAACGCACGTAACCATGTAATGGGCTCGTATATTACTTCGAAAGATTTGCCCAGTGTAGAAAAGGCAATAAATCAATACATAAAACACACCTTAAAAATATCTTTGGAAACTTCTAAATAAATCAAAATGAAAAAATGGCTCTCACTTCTTAGCATCATATTCTGTTTTATCAAAAGCCAGGCGCAGACAGTTAGTTATAATGATTTTAAAAAGCTAATCCCCTACCTACAGACCGAAGATTGGAAAAATGCCTACAGAATTTCATCTGATTGTACGGTGCGGTGGTAAAATTGATAAAATAGAGTTTAATCCAGACAAATCGCTAGTATGGATTACCAGATTAACCATTAAAGATGGCTTTGCCAGGGCATCGGAATAATATCGGAAGATGAAAAAAGAAATACTTTTTCCTAGCCTTTACTATATTTTTGTAATCTGCTGGATATTAATCTGCATAAGGTATTTCCGCTCGGGTGCCTGTACGCCAAACCTCGATTTTATATCTATAATACTATTGTTCCCAATTAGTTTTATATTACTTTTATTCAATCTCTATAAAAGCATAAGAACAAAAAACTGGTGGTTATTCGTCCCTCATTTATTAGGATTCTCAATACTTTTATTAGTTTTAAACATTATCTGAGCCTTCTCTCTCAAAACCAATGAAAAACCTCAAACCTTTATTAATTGAAATAGTGTGGCTTTTAGGCTGCGTCGCATTTACCATCATTATTGGCATACTCTTTTTTGGAAAGGCTATTTTTGAAAAAGATATCGATATTAACCTATACGACACCTACTTTGTTATTAAGAATCAGCATTTTTTTATTTGCTTTTTTATCGTTTTTTCATTTACGCTCTATTTTACCAAAGAAAACAGGCATGCTTTTAATCGGAAATTGCCACTAGGTATCTTTTTAATTTTAGGATTTGGCTTTAATGTATTATTGTTCAAAACGAGTCCGATTGCAACATTTTTTAATCCGTGGAAAAGTGGGTGGACAGTTTATCCACCTCTATCAGTTAAAGCCGAACCAACAGAAGTTAACGCAATAACAGGATTTGTACCAACCGTTTTCACTCCATTTAATGCCCTATTGGTCTTCCAAATTTTGGTAATTGCATTAATGTTGCTTGCGGTCTACAAATATGGAAAATCAAAGAAAATGATTTCAGGAATTTAGTACGGAATCACTAAGTCTATCTCTAATCCTGCCAGGCTACATTCCGTAAGACACTAACCTACAATATTCTTCACAATCATTTCAGCATGCACCCTCGAGTTTTCAATAAAAAGCTTGCGGGTATCTAAACCGCCGCAAACCACCCCTGCCAGGTACAAACCTTTCACGTTGGTTTCCATGGTTTCCTGGTTGTAGGCTGGACAAAGACTTTCGGGCAGGTCGATACCGAATTTCCTGAGCATATCAAAATCTGGCTGATAACCCGTCATGGCAATTACAAAATCGTTCGGAATGGTTTTTATTCCATCGGGCGTCTTAATATCAACTTCGCCATCCCGTATTTCAACTAATTCAGAATTGAATAATGCTTTAACCTCTCCCTCTTTAATCCTGTTCTGGATATCCGGACGTACCCAGTATTTCACATGAGGGCCAAGATCGCCACTCCGCACCACCATTGTTACGTTTGCACCTTTACGATAAGTTTCAAGGGCAGCATCAACACCTGAATTATTGGCGCCAACAACAACAACATTTTGGAAGGCATATAAATGCGGGTCTTTATAATAATGCGTTACTTTTGGTAAATCTTCTCCTGGCACCCCCATTAATAAGGGAACGTCATAAAAACCTGTCGCAACGATCACATGATCAGCGGTATAATTCGTTTTAGAGGTATTAATTTCGAAAACATCATGGCTGTTCTTAACCACCTGTTGTACCCTTTCGAAAAGATGGATATTTAAATCAAATTTTTCAGCGACGCGCCGATAGTACTCAACTGCTTCATTTCTGTTAGGTTTCGGGCTAATGGTTACAAAAGGTACCCCACCAATTTCCAACTTTTGAGAAGTAGAAAAGAAAGTCATAAAAACAGGATAATTGAATAAGCTGTTCACCAAAGCCCCCTTTTCTATAATTACGTAGCTTAAGTTTGCTTTTTGGGCTTCAATTGCACAGGCCATCCCAATCGGCCCGGCACCTATAATTAATACGTCGTAATGATTTTGATTTGCCAAAATGATTATATCTTAGGTTGTCATTCTGAGCCAGTCGAAGAATCTTAATTGCGTTTCTATAAGCTCAATGTGACAATTGCTTTTATTATACTTTCATTGCTTTACTTGGGCAGGCGAAATCGGTTCTTTTTAAGCCGGTATTTTTAATTGCGCCATAACCTCCTGCAATATCTATTACATTTTCAACACCACGGGCTTTTAAGATCGAAGCCGCTATCATTGAGCGGTACCCCCCAGCGCAATGAATGTAATATGTCGCTTTTGGATTAATCTCACCCATCCAGTCGTTAATAAAATCTAACGGACGGCTCAGGGTAAATTCCAGGTGTTCTGCTTCATATTCGCCTGGTTTACGTACATCAAGCGCAGTAATTTCACCAACTGATGCAGCCTGTTCAAAAGCTTCGGCCGATATAGATTCAATGGTATCGATTTCTTTACCCGCTGTGGTCCATCTTTCGAAACCGCCATCTAAATAACCTATGGTATTATCATATCCTACACGGGTTAGGCGAGTAATGGTTTCTTCTTCTTTACCCTGATCGGTAATCAGTAAGATCGGTTGCTGTAAATCGGTAATTAAAGCCCCAACCCAGGGTGCAAATTGGCCATTTAAACCAATATTGATCGAATTCGGGATAAAACCCTTTGCAAAAATCTGAGGATCGCGGGTATCGAGCATAATGGCACCAGTTTGGTTGGCCAGTTCTTCAAATTGCTTAGGGCTTAACGCATTTAAACCTTTTTCAAATACTTCATCTATGCTTTCTACCCCTCCTTTATTAATGGCAGCATTTTTAGCAAAATATTGTGGAGGAGGCAGAATACCATCGGTAACCTCTGCAATAAACTGTTCCTTTGTTTCCGCTTTTAAAGCATAATTAACCTGTTTCTGATGCCCCAGCGTGTCAAAAGTTTCTTTGCTCATGCTTTTACCACAGGCCGAACCCGCGCCATGAGCCGGGTAAACAATTACATCGTCGGCTAAAGGTTTTATTTTTTCGTTTAACGAATCGTAAAGCATTCCGGCCAGGTCATCCATTGTTAAATGACCTTTTTGCGCTAAATCAGGTCGGCCGACATCACCGATAAATAAGGTATCACCACTAAAAATGCAATGATCTTTTCCATTTTCGTCGGTTAGGAGATAAGTAGTCGATTCTAAAGTATGCCCGGGGGTATGCAATGCGGTAATGGTGAGTTTACCGATTTTAAACTGCTCACCATCTTTGGCGATATGCGATTTAAATTTGGTTTTAGCAGTTGGTCCGTAGATAATTTCGGCGCCTGATTTTTCCGCCAGGTCTACATGTCCGGAAACAAAATCTGCATGAAAATGCGTTTCGAATATATATTTAATGGTAGCACCCGCTTTTTCTGCTTTCTTTAAATATGTCGCAACTTCTCTTAAAGGATCAATAATCGCTGCTTCGCCATCACTTTCGATGTAATAAGCGGCTTCTGCCAGGCAACCTGTATATATCTGTTCTATTTTCATGTCATTTACGCTACGTCACCCCGAATTTATTTCAGGGTCTTACAAGAAAGATGCTGAAACAAGTTCAGCATGACGAATCTATTACAGCAAAAATAGGGCTAAATACTTATAACCGAAATGATGCTGCTCATAATTGCAGAAGTTTTACGTATTGAGGTACAACAACAGTGCCACGAAACACCGAATCCTTGTTTATTACCTGACAGAACGAAAAGCCCACGGCAAATGGACTGCCCCCAAAAAGTTGGACACTTTAATAGGAGCATTTTATGAGCAGAAAAATTAAGTATAGTCTGGAATTTAAACTGGCTATCATCGGTCAGGTCTTAAGTAGAGAGAAATCTTTGGTTTCA
>NZ_JBHULL010000042.1:0-105397 GCF_042684385.1 Pedobacter vanadiisoli
CCATGAAAAGCTGCCCTTTCATTTCCAAATCATATAAAATATATGATACCTTTTATCCTTTTGGAGCGCAGGGCCTGTGCTAAAAACAACGAAGTACCCGTGTTACGCTTTACGCTTCGGCCGCTGCGCTGGCCTGCAGGGTACCGCTTCACCCGGGGCTAAAGGGCAAAGACAGTATTTCACTTTAGGGTTTTGTAAAGCGCACCAACATGGTTCATAAACCTGATGGAAGCGACAGCCCCGAAGCATGAGGGCTACAGCGAACAGCAGGGCCCCACTAACCGATGAAAAGCTGCCCTTTCGTTTCCAAATCATAAAAAATATAGAGCGGTTTTATCCTTTTGGAGCGCAGGGCCTGTGCTATCTACATTATTCACCAATAATAATCTCCCTTAATTATGTTTCACGTGTAACCTGCGTATCTTTAATGTAGTCTTACAGCTAAAGATGGAGCAAAAACTTACAGATTTAGAGCTGATCCAAAATATATTGGCGGGCGAAACCGCACAATATGCTTTGCTGGTGAAACGCCATCAACGCTTTGTATTTACCCTTGCTTTAAGATTTTTAAAAAACCGTGAAGATGCTGAAGAAGTAGCCCAGGATTGCTTCGTTAAAGCTTATAGGGCGCTGGGCACCTTTAAACAGACATCGAAATTCAGTACCTGGTTATATACCATTACTTATACTACAGCCATGACTTTATTAAGGAAAAAGAGGTTAGACACAAACTCCATCCATGATGAAGAAACATTTTTAGAACTTGAAAACCATACCTCGAGTTTAAACGCCAATAACTACGAAAAACAGGATGCCCATACTTTTTTAAACCAGGCCATTGGCCAGTTAATGCCCGATGATGCTGCCATTATTACCCTTTTTTATAAAGGCGAACAGAGTTTAGATGAAATTGGCGAGGCAATGCGAATGGAGTCAAACACAGTAAAAGTAAAGCTGCACAGGGCCAGGCAAAGGCTTAAAGAAAAATTACAATATTTGTTAAAAGATGAAGTAAAGGAGTTACTATGAATACAATAGAACAACAGCTTTGGGATTACATAGACGGGAATTTAAGCGGATCCGAAAAAAAGGCGATTGAAGAAAAAATTGAATCGGATGCGGGGATTAAATCGCTTTATGAGGACCTGGTAAAACTTAATTCGGCTTTTGGCGAACTCGACCTTGATGAGCCTTCCATGTCTTTTACGCGGAATGTAATGGAAAGTGTAGCCACAGTACCCGCGCCAATTGCCATGAAAACACGGGTTAATAAAAAGATTATCTATTGCATTGGAGGTTTTTTCGTAATCTCATTACTAGCCTTATTTGGCTATGTGCTTTACCATTCGGACCTTAGTATGCCTAAATTCGACTTTAATGTTAACCTGAACTATAATTTAGATCAATACATTACCCCTACTGTGCTATATAGCTTCTTATTTATCGATCTGGTGATCGGATTGATATTTCTTGATCAGTTTTTGAGGAAAAGGATAAATAAACATTAAAGCCTAACTTGTATATGCCCTCAGATTAAGCTGATTTATACAGATTTATTTTGACCTCTGTGCTTTCTGCGAAATCTGCGGGAAACTTTTAGCCCAGTTTTTTAAGGATCTCCAATCCTTCAGGCCACTCCCCGAAACCTGCATTGGCATTAATATGTCCGGAGGCTCCAATATTGATGAATTCGCTGCCCCAGCTTTTGGCGAAAAATTCAGCTCTTTCCATCGTTACCCATTCATCATTTGTGCTGGCTACCAAAATGGTTTTAAAGTTGATTTTATCTAAAGGTACGCTATCAAAACCAGGTGTATCAAAATTATACTTTGGGGCTTCTATATCACTTGGTGCAACCAATAAAGCTCCCTTAATTTTCTTTTTGTAGGCTTTTGCCCAATTGGCAATGGCCACACAACCCAAACTATGACCAATTAAAACCACATTATCCAGGTGATATGAGTGGAGTGCCGATTCTATGGTTTCGATCCAATCCTGATTAGATGGCGCATCCCATTCCTTTTGGTTAATGCGGATAAAATTATCTCCTGATTTTTCGAAATAACTTTGCCAATGATCCGGACCCGAATTACCCAAACCTGGAACAATAAAATAATGAGTCATAAAAGCTATGAAATGGATTAATGTAAACAACAGAAAACAAAAAAGCCCCGACGGTGATCGAGGCTGTTTGTAAATATGATAAATAAATTAAATTACTTTCACATTAACGGCATTTAAGCCTTTTTTACCGTTAGCAACTTCGTACTGTACTTTGTCGTTTTCACGGATTTCATCGATAAGACCTGTTGAATGAACAAAAATTTCGCTATCGCCATTCGCAGGGATGATAAAGCCAAAACCTTTAGTTACATTGAAGAATTTTACTGTGCCTTCTTGCATTGTATTAAATATTAAAATTAAGAATGCAAGGTAAGTTTTAATTTTTAAAATCAAAATAAATTTTTAACATTTTTTAACATTAAAAATTTGTAAATACCACATTATTAAGGCTTTTTAATTGCCTTTCCAATCATAGTCAACGTAATTTCGCTATTATGGGGGATACCCAATGTGGTTCCCGGAGCCACATTAAAAAGGTTCCTGACATAGATATCGGCAATGCCCTGAGCCACCTTTTTTTTCGCCTCCTTATTTTCAGGAAGTACATTATAAATGGTTTTTACATGTATCCCACCTTGAAAATCTACAATAGCGGCAACCTGATAGGCAAAATCTTTATAAGCTTTATCAATCCTGATGATATATTGCGGAAACATGTAATCGTAAGCCTCTGTCCGGTTGTTTGTCCGGTCTACGGTACTTATTTTTTCTACCCTCGCAATTTTACTTTTTGATATAAACTGAACCGGGTCTGTAGCGGCAAACGCGCTATCGCTATTCAGGTTAACCCTGGCAGAACGTTTTTCGATAAAAGCAGTATCGGCTTTGGTAGGTTTTTGCAGGTCTTCGGCCTTGGCTTTTAACTTGTTTTTAATGTAATCCTGCGCATAGAAAGTCATGTTTACATCCGAGCGTACATCCGAGGCAATCACTTTTCCGTCAACCTGGATCCGTTGAAAAACCAAACTGTCTTTACTGATGTGTTTTACCTTAAAAAATTCGGCAGCAAAGTTATATACATTACCATGATCGTATTGCAGGTAAAAATTCTGCATCCTGTGTTTCTGGGGGCTCCAGGCCGACATGGTATCTTCTTTAACCACTTCTATTATCCAAGATGGTTTTTGCATAAAACCTTCCTGATTAAAAGAATATCCATTTTTAAACCGGCGTTTTACTTCAACGTAACGGATGCCTTTAACAGGTTCAAAAGTAAAATCCCTAAGGGTTGGATCGCTGGTTTTGGTGCCCATTTTACAGGCACTGAGCATGAGCACAAAAAAGGAAAGGTATATCGAATTTTTAATCATTTCAACAAAATCTTCGGCTAAAATAAGTTTTTTTAAGTAGTGTTGTGTTGCAGTGAATTTTATCTTTTAACCTGCTTCTTTACCAAAACAACATTGGCCACTTTGCGTTGTCCTTCATGATCCCACTTTTTATTATCTGTTGGATAATTGATTACACCACCGTCGGGCATTCCATTTACCCACAAAGTAGTAGAACCACCGCCATCGAAATTTATAGCAGAATTACAGCCCAACCAACGCATTAATTTGGTGAGCTCGAACAGGCTCATCCCGGCTGAATTTTCATTCCTTCCATCAACGGTCAGCAAAATCACCCTTCCGTTTGGTTTTATGCCCAGGCAGGTACGCGGATGGCGCAAGCGGTTAAAACCAGCCGTATCCAAAACTTCGTCAACATTGTTTAAGGTTAATAACGGTCCGTTTAGCAAAACATTTTGTTCCGTTAATCTGGTTTCCCAATCGGCTGATCCATCCCACTTTTTGATCGAAATTTTTCCGTTATCGACTACGATTGCCGCCTCCTGATGCCTGGCCCGGTTTCCGTTTTTATCCAAACGGTTGATATTGATTGTTTTTCCGTTTACACGGACAAAATCTACCGATCCTCCGTTTTTCACATCGAAAAAATTGCCGTTTATAGCAGCAATTGCGGTATCTCTTAAGCCAAAATTACTGGTGGTGATTAATGCTTTTTCTTCTGCAGCAAGGGCAAATACGGCTTTACGTCCCGTGTTTTTGATTTCTAAAAACGAAATATTTTCGTTGGCTGCGAAAAGGTTTTTCTGATCAAAATGATGCCTGAATAAAATAACCTGTTTGGCAATTTTGTTTCTCTTCCATTTGGTTTTAACAACGGTAATGGAATCGGTATTTTGGCCAAAGGCTAAGAAACCGGAGGTTAATAATGCAAGTGCAAATAATAGTTTTTTAAGCATAACCTTATTTTGCCCTAAAAATAAAAAACTGTTAGGTGTTACAGTTAAAGCATCAAGAATTATACAAAGGTTATTAATAATTTAAACCCGATAGGTTTGGCTTATAAAAAAGCGGAACGATCAATTTCATGATCTGCTCCGCTTTTCAAGTTTTGGATTATTGAATCTTTAATTATTTCTTCGGATCCAAAATATCCTTAATACGGATACTTAAATCTTCGTAATGTGCTTTGGTAATGGCATCGCCCGCAACTGCCCTTGCTTTTGTGGTAGCCAATAAGGTTTTTAGCTCTGCCCTAACCAATGGTCTGATATCAGATAAGCCAACATTGATTGGAGTTAAACCATAACTTGCTGCATAATCAGCAGGGAATCCAACCGGAAGTTCGTTTTCTTTAGTCATCAGATCCTGTAAACGGTCTACATAAGCACGTTGTAAGTTGCGTTTAAAGGCATCTGCTCTTCCTGCAACAAATACCGATGACCTTAAGTCTGTAAATAATTCAGGTAAAGTGTAGGCTTTTGCCGTACCATTTTTAGTTTCGTTATCTAATAAACGCGCTATACGTGAAGCAGATAAAAGATTTGCCAAAGTACTGGTCTGAACACCTTTAATTCGGTTTAATAGTACTCCGTTATCAAATTTACTCAGCTGCTCATTACTAATTAACCAAAGTGGCGTAGTAAATAATTGCTGGTTGAAGAACGCAACAGCCTCTTTTTGTTTCGCTTTAGGCAAGTAGGCGTAAACCGGCCCGCTTTGCTCATAAGTTTTAAAATTTTCGCTTAATCCGCCAACGTTTGTTGCCACATGCCCCATATAACGGTTAAACTGGCCTACTATTTCGGTATAGATTTCTTTTAAATCGCTATAATCTTTTCCTTTTTGGTAAGTCCATTTTTCTACGTTAGGTAAAATGCGTTTTAAGTTGGCAATACCATAAGTACTTGCTTTCATGGCATTATCACCTAAATCTTCGCTTTGTAACCTTGGGTCTAAGCTAGTTCCCTGGCGACCATAGAAATACAATGGATTACCAGCATTTTTCAAAGTCCACTGATCTAAAATTTCTTTTTCCTGTTCAGCGGTTTTGTTTCCTGGGATCCAGGAATATCCCCATTTTACTGCCCATTTATCGTATTCGCCAATTTGAGGGTAAAGTTTGGTTACACCATCACCCGGCTGTGCAATGTAGTTAAAACGTGCATAATCCATAATAGATGGCGCAGTACCATGTTTATCGGTAAAGGTTTTAGAACGTAACGAATCAACAGGATAAGCATAGCTTGAACCAAAGTTGTGTGGCAAACCCAAAGTATGGCCAATTTCGTGTGAAGAAACAAAACGGATCAGTTCGCCCATTTGTGCATCGGTAAATTTAGCTTTACGCACTTCAGGATTAATGGCTGCTGTTTGTACAAAATACCAGTTACGCAATAGATTCATTACGTTATGGTACCAACCAATATGCGTTTCTAAAATTTGTCCGGTACGAGGATCGCTGATGTGCGGCCCATATGCATTTGCAATATCTGAAGCAAAATAACGAACAACAGAATATCTCGAATCTTCTACGCTGAACTGAGGATCTTGTTGTGGTGTTGGTGCTTCTTTACCCATAATGGCATTTTTAAAACCTGCAGCCTCAAAAGCTACCTGCCAATCGTTAATCCCCTGGATCAAAAATGGCACCCATTTTTTTGGCGTTGCAGGGTCGATATAAATTACAATAGGTTTAACCGGTTCTACCAGTTCGCCGCGTTTATAGGCATTAGTATCTTTAGGAACCAAATTCCAGCGGTGAATGTAGGCTGTACGCTCTGCCTTTTGTGCGTTGCTTCCATAATCAATTTGAGATTGACCAAAAAAGCCAACCCTGCTATCCATTATTCTGGCTTTTACAGGCGTTTTCGGCAATAACAACATTGATGTATTGAATTCGAAAGTTACCGCCCCATTGCTGTTATCGGTTGGCGATTCTGCTGCACGATAAGTTTTAGCCGTTTTTACTTCAATATTAATCGGGAAAGTTTTAACTGTATCAATGTAAGAGCGGGTAGCATCGTACATCGTTACTTTATACGCTTTACGGATCTGATCAGTAGCACCGATGGCCATAACATCGCCGTTATAAAAATCGGTTACATCAATCACCACACCGGTGGTATCTTTATTATAAGCTTTAATTTCAAAACTGGCTAAAATCTGTGCCAGGTTAGAGTTTTGCACCGATTGGTACATATCACTGTTTGGATCTGCCTTGGTTGAGTAGCTTGGTACACGGATATAAACCTGTTTGCCTCTACGCTCCCATTTCCAAACCTGTTCGTTTAATTCTTCTCCACCATATTGCTGATTGCCTACTTTTACTCCTGCAGGCGCTTTTGCCAAACGGGTAACTACAAGCATTTCGCGGTTGATCATCGAATCTGGAATCTCAAAATACCACTTATCATCTACTTTATGTGTTTTGAATAAACCGTTTGTTGTTCTCGCTTTTGCGGTAATTACTTCAGAGAATGGTTTAATTCCTTCTTTTTTGGGTGCTGCCGCCGGGGCTGCAGCTGGAGTAGCCGGAGCGGCTCCTTTAGTGGTTTTAGATTTTTTTTGGGCGTACACGGAACCTGATCCTGCTACACCAAACGCTACGATACCTGCTAAGGCAAGCACCTTAAAGTTTTTCTTCATGTGTATATAAAAGTTAGTTTGCTTGGCAATAAGAGGTTAAAGTTAGAATCTTGTTACACGACAATCAATTTGTAACCGGAAAATTACGCTCTCAGATCCTTTTTTCAAGACGAACCACCTTAAAATAGACCTGATTGTCTCTAAAAATTTCAAAAATCAAATTTCTATCTGCTTTTGATTTAAACATTTCGCTAAGCTCATTTAAAGAATAAGCATCTATACTTTTAAAGTTTACTGCAATTATTTCGTCATCAGGACAAAGGCCTGCTTTTTCTGCAGGACTGTTTTCATCAATTTCTCCAATAAGTACCCTTTTATATTCCTTTTGATCCAGATAAACAACCATACCTACCATATCGTGTTCAAAAGGTACCTTGCTAAAGCTGTTCGGTTTAGCATAGATAAAACCTTCTGCGTAATTAAACTGAATATCGAATTTCCGCAGCAGATCGGCGCCTAAATTTCCGTTCCTTTTGGATAGGTTAATCTTTTCAGCAATGGTTTTAAAATCAGGGAATCCGGTTACAACATTATTAAAAACATAATTCCCTAAACTCAATTTAGCCACCCGGCCAACATAACCTTTAATCTGTCCGCTAAGGCTCATCCCCAAATTAGCCTTTATTTTTTTTTCTGGCAGTGGGAATTCTCCTCCCTGAAACATTTCAAGAGAAAGGGCATGACTGGCACCGGTATCCATTAAAAACCTGGCGTTAGCTAGTTTCCTGTCCGGAAGCTCAACATTTCCGATAATGTAAGGCTTCTGATTTTCAATCTCGATTGGGATTTTCATTCCGCGGTATTTAATTTTGGCATTGCGATCATAAATAATCAATCTACTTTCACTGTATCTTACATCAACAATAAAACTGTTAAAAAAACTGAAACCCAGCAAACCATAAATTTTCAATCCTAAATGCCCCGACAGGTTAAAGAGGTCTTCTTTTAAAATGGCCGTTGGTATACGCTCAATATTTGTACTGCCCACCTTTACATCTAAACTTTGAGAAACATAGGCTTCAACGGTTTCGATCCCCAGGCCAGAAACTGTAATTTTACGGAGTTTGCTAAAATTTAATGAATCTATAATGGAGGGGTCTGTAATAATCATTGGTCCAACTCCGGTATCAAGAACAAAATCAAATGGCCCCTTTCCATTTACATATACCGGAATAACCATTAGGTTTTTAATGCATTTAAAAGGGATAGACTGTTTTTGCCGGTTTCTTTTAAAAAGGAATTCTTGTCCAAAACCGGAAAAAGCAAGAAATATCAACCCCAAACCAATGGTTAGTTTGCGTAAACAGATTATTACACCGGGGTTATATTTGGCCAACATTAAACTAAATTTAATAAATTAGTTGATAATTGTACCCCTAAACTTAGAAGATGTTCCGGTTAAAAAATCAAAATCTCACTTTTCTGGTATTTGTGTTATCTATTTGCCTGCTATCAGCCTGTTCTGCCAATAAAATGGTTTCAAAAAAAGTAGCTAAGGAGTTTAAAAAATCGCAGGTAATCAAACAATACCAGGTTGGTTTTGCACTTTACAACCCTGCCGATAAAAAGATGGTTTTTGAGAAAGATGCCAATAAATATTTTACTCCTGCCTCTAATACAAAACTTTATACCTTTTTTGCAAGCTTAAAGATGTTGCCAGATTTAATGCCGGCTTTAAGATATATCGAACAGAACGATTCATTGATTTTTTGGGGAACCGGAGATCCGTCTTTTTTGCAGTTTGCCGTAAAGGATAAATCGGCCTATAATTTTCTTTTGGCATCAAATAAAAAACTGTTCTTTTCTCCCGGACGATATTCGGGCAGTTTTTTCGGCGATGGCTGGGCCTGGGATGATTACGATTATTATTATCAGCCCGAAATTACCGAAATGCCAATTATGGATAACATGATTACCTCTACTTACGCCGGTACAAATAAAATAAACATCGAGCCCAAAGTTTTTGCACCATGCTTTAAACCGGATTCGGCAAAAACCACGGGGAACTTTCAGGTAAGCAGGGATTTTTTAACCAATAGCTTCCATTATCCCAACGTTGCAGTCAAACCAGGTTATAGCCAGCAAAATCCCTATAAAACCAGTGCACAGGTTAGCGTTGAAGTATTATCAGATACCCTGCACAAGCCTATTGGCCTTATTCACCTTAAAATTCCTTCGGATGCAAAAACCTTACCGGGGGCAAAACGCGATTCGGTTTTAAAGCATATGATGCTGCCCAGCGATAATTTTATTGCCGAACATTTGTTGCTGGTTTGTTCCAACCAGATTGGCGATACATTAAGTACAATAAAAGCGATTGATTACATTACGAAAAATTACCTTTCTTTTCTACCTGATAAAGTAAAATGGGTTGATGGATCTGGTTTATCCCGTCAGAATTTATTTACTCCCCGCGATAATGTTTACCTGCTCGATTCCATTTATAAACTGGTAAATAATCCGGAAAAGCTATTCGATATGCTGCCTGCCGGGGGGAAAAGCGGAACCTTAAAAAATGCTTACCCAAAAACCGATAAACCTTTTGTTTTCGGAAAAACAGGATCGCTCGGCGGGGTTCATAATCAAAGTGGATATATCATAACCAAAAAAGGGAAAACCTATATCTATTCTTTTATGAACAATAATTTTGTAAAGCCAACGGCAGAGGTGCGAACCGAAATGGTGAGGATAGTAACTTATATACACGATAATTTTTAAACGTATGTAGCATAAAAAAATACCTAACCTATGAAAAAAATCTACTTATTGATTGGCATTTCTACCCTGCTTGTCCTATTATCCTGTAAGAAAAACGATCCCATAACAGCCCCTACTGAACCTCTTATGCCTACTACACCATACGTGCCCGACAATAGTTTTAAAGTTATAAGCTATTTTCCAAGTTACCGGGATCCGGCCGGTGTTTCAGATTCGAAGTTCAAAATGATTACCCACCTGTTTTATGCTTTTCTAAATCCCAATACCGATGGGAGTTTGGCAGCATTAGCACAACCTGCCCGATTTACAACCATAATACAAAAAGCAAAGGCAAATGGTGTAAAAACAGGCATTTCGATATCTGGCACGAAAAGTATTTTTGTAACTATGGCGGCATCTGAAACAGCCAGAAACCTGTTTGTAAAAAATGTAGTAACTTTTGTCAAAACAAATAATCTTGACGGCGTAGATATGGACTGGGAATATCCAAGTACCAGCGACGGATCAGCAGATAATTACGTCTTGCTAATGAAAGAACTTTCTGATTCGCTACACAAATACAATAAATTTTTAAGCGCGGCTATAACCCCGGGGGTATATGCGGGCAGTATTCGTGATGGATTAAAATCGGAAGTTTTCCCGGTTGTGGATTTCTTTAATATTATGGTTTATGACGGCATTGGTTGGGATAAAAACGAGCCTTTTCAACATGCATCGTACAATATGGCCGTTGCCAGTTTAAATTATTGGTTAAGCACGCGCGGTATGCCAAAGGAGAAAGCCGTTTTAGGCATCCCGGCCTATGGTAAAAATGCCAATAATTCGGCGAAAGCTTATCGTGATTTTGTAGCCGCCGGTGCTGATGTAAGCCTAGATAATGCATCAATAGATGGCGTTCAATTTTACTTTAACGGAACTGTAACAACCAGGAAAAAAGCTAAACTCGCCAAAGACATTGCAAATGGAATCATGTTCTGGGAATTTTACCATGATGATAATGGCGATAAATCTATTATCCGTGCTGCAAATGATGAGCTTGGCAGAAACTACAATTAACATGAAGCTTAACTTTAAATCGATTGATCAGCCCTTTTCTAACCAAATAAAAATTGAGGGAAACACCTATTTATATTTTGGCGGAACAGCCTACCTGGGTATCCCAAAAAATCAGGATTTTATCAACCTACACGTAAAAGGGATCAAAAAATTCGGTTTAAACAACGGCACCAGCCGTACCAACAACATTCAGTTAGGTATTTACGATGATGCTGAAAAAGTAGCTGCCGAACGATATGGAGCCGAAGCTGCGCTCATTACTTCAAGCGGTTATTTAGCCGCCCAGCTTACGGTTAAAAGCTTATCTGCGTTAGGCAAAATAATTTATGCTCCGGCTACGCACCCTGCGCTTTGGCTAACCGATCAGCCAGCAATTCAGCAAACATTTAATGATTGGAAGAAGCAAACAGTAGCTCTCATCAATGCTTCAGTAGAAAAAACATGGGTATTGATCAGCAATTCCATGAACAATCTTTTTCCTGAAATTTATGATTTTAACTTCTTAACCGGAATACAACCAGAAAAAGAAATTATCTTAATTGTTGATGACTCGCATGGTATAGGCGTCAATAATAACGGAATGGGTGCATTTGTCAATCTTCAGGTTAAAGCAAATATCGAAAGGGTTGTTGTTGCCTCAATGGCAAAGGCATTAGGAATTGACGCTGGATTGGTTTTGGGCTCTAATGCCATTATCGCTAAATTAAAAAACAGCAATATTTTTATTGGAGCTTCCCCTCCACCCGCGGCCAGCCTTTTTGCTTTCATTCACGCAGAAAAAATATACCATAATGCATGGACAAGATTGCAGGACAATATAAAGCTGCTTACCGCCAATTTAAATAAAACATGGGCGTTTGAAACCGGGTTTCCGGCATTCCTGGCTCAGGACAATACTTTAGCACAGCAATTGTTAAAAGAAAATATCCTCATTTCATCTTTCCCGTACCCCAAGCCCGAATCTGAACCAATAAATCGAATTGTTTTGAGCAGCTGGCACGAAAAAGAAGATATTGATTACTTAATAAAAGCCTTAAATTTTTAACCTTTACTTATCCAATTAATTTTCGAATATTTATAACATGAAAAAGCTGTTTGTATTCCTGTTATTAAGTCTGTTTTTTAACCATGTAATTTCTGCGCAAACCACCACCGTTTGGATTGTTAGACATGCTGAAAAAGATAAGTCAAACCCACAGGATACCGACCCCGGCTTATCTGACGAAGGGAAAATCCGTGTGGCCGATTTGGCAAAATATTTAAAAAAGGTAAAATTTGATGTTGCCTTTGCCACTCCAACCAAAAGAACCCATCAAACTTTAGATTCGCTGGTAATCCCGAAAGTAATTGATTATAAAGACATTAAATCGCTTGTTGATAACATTAAAACCAATTACTCGGGCAAAACAGTGATGGTTGCAGCTCACTCCAATACCGTTCTCGAAATTATTGAAGCCCTTGGTGGCAAAAGGCCTAAGGAAGAATTAACAGATGATGATTACGATTACATTTTCGAATTATCGGTAAAAGAAGATAGAGCAAGGGTAAAAATGGATCAATACGGCAGGCCACATCATTTGTAGTTTGTGATGTAAGGTGTAACCACCTGACAACCGTTAGACTAAATATCAACAATGTAGTAAGATAGCAACTTACACCATGGCATAGATAGGCCCTTAAATATAGAACTCAGGTTAATAGGAAATAAGTGGTTCTGTGCTTTTGGCTTTTTCAGTCCCGCTTTTGGTTCGAGTTCCGATGAAGAATCGGAAGCTCTTCCCGACAATCGGGTTTATTTAACCCAGGCGGTGCACTAAAAACAAACCGTTGTTAACTAAACCCGACAGGAGCGAACACGAGTGCAACGAAGTAAAGCGTATGGCGGGACTACAGCCCTCCATGAAATGCTGCTCCTTCATTTCCTAAAAAGCAGAAAGATTTATACTAATAACCTGAACTCAACGGCTTGCTCTTTGCAATGACTAATGGTGAGGATATGCATCACACCCAATGAACTATTGGCGAATGAACCAATTAACCGCTAAAGTTTTTCGAAAGGAATATCCATTAAATCGTACCTTCTCCAATTTGAGAAATCATAATGCCACCATTCATTTTCCAGCACATTCATTTGGTATTTTGCCATTATGGCCATCAGGAAATCGCGATTTCTCCTGGCTTCTGATGATACATTGTCATATTTTGCGGCGGCAGCAGCCGAAAAACTATCATAAGGCGTTGGCATTGCTAATTCTTTACCTGTTTTTAGATTAATCAGGGTTAAATCTACCGCACAGCCCCTATTGTGCTTAGATCCTTTAGCCGGATTGGCTACAAAATTTTTATCGCTTGCTTTTTTATAAAATTCAACCGTAATGGCATAAGGGCGGTAACCATCAAATATTTTTAAGCCATAACCTTTTTTATTTAATTCCTTTTGAATTTTCTTTAAGGCTTCCACCACAGGTTTCCTGGCAAAAGCCCTCGCCTGTTTATACATTACCTGGTGCATAAAATTGTTCCTGGTAGCATAACGTATATCCAGCTTAACCGTAGGAATAGCTTTTTTGATTTCAATCAGTTCATTATCCGGATTTGATTTTACGGAAGCCTGATACTGTTGGTAAGAACTTACGATAACCAGCTTTTTTATAGCAGATGGTTTATTCTGAGCACTTACAACAAGTGAAAGAAAAAGGGATAAAGCGAGCAGGTTGAATTTTATCATAACATTATCAAGCGGTAAGAATCAGGCGTCAGAAACCTATCCCATTTTCCATCTCCACATCATCCACTTTACATTTTTATTGATTAGAAACCACCAAAAGTTCCAAATCTTTAAACGGGAGGTTAAACATATCGGCAAGGTCTTTATTGGTACAGTTTCCCTGGTAAATATAAAGTGCTTCCCGTATACCAGGATTGTTCCAAACCATATTCATTAATCCCCCATATTCGCCGATATCCAATAAAATAGGTGCAAAAATGTTGGTTAAGGCATACGAAGCCGTTCTTGGCACGCGCGAGGCAATATTGGGAACACAATAATGGATTACATCATACTTTCTGAAAACCGGATTGGCATGGTTGGTCACTTCGGAAGTTTCAAAACAACCACCCTGGTCTATACTTACATCAATTACTACCGAGTGCGGCTTCATCCTGGCAACCGTTTCTTCCATTACCACACAGGGGCTACGGCCATGACTGGCACGGATGGCTCCAATTACCACATCGCAGGTTGTAATTGCTTTGTTCAGTACGATAGGCTGCATTACAGAGGTAAAAACCCTACTGCCCAGGTTATTCTGCAGGCGGCGTAAACGGTAAATAGAGCTGTCAAAAACCTTTACCTCTGCTCCTAATGCCAAAGCCGTCCTCGCAGCATATTCGCCAACGGTACCGGCGCCTAGAATAACAATTTCAGTTGGCGGAACACCAGTGAAACCGCCAAGCATTAATCCTTTACCTCCTGTTACATTGCTCAGGTATTCTGCCGCTATTAAAATAGATGTTGACCCCACAATTTCGCTCATTGACCGTACCACGCTCAAAATATTGCCTTCATCGCGGAGGTTTTCAAAACATAATGCGTTTATTTTTTTATGCATCAAAGCTTTAAGATAATCCTGCTTTAACGTTCCGGTCTGCAAAGATGAAATAAGCGTTTGCCCTTTATGCATCATCTCAATTTCCTCTAAGGTGGGCGGGGCAATTTTCATCAGGATATCAGCGGCAAAAACCTCCTTTTTATCGTAGGCGATTTTCGCACCCTGCTCGGCATATTCGGTATCAGAAAAATTGGCTGCGATACCCGCTCCCGTTTCCAAAACCACACGATGACCATTGTTTACCAGTAAAGCTACCGATAATGGAGTCAGCGCAATCCTGTTCTCTTGGAAAGATATTTCTTTGGGTATTCCTATATAAAGACTGTTTTTCTTATTTCTGGTTTCCAGCTTCGCCTCTTGTGTTTGCAATAAACCTTGACGAGCTATATCGGCCATTCCTTCGCGTAATCCTGTAGCCATGCTGAGTTAATATTTTGGTAATTTTAGGTTGTTCAAGGTACGGAAAATCTGTTAATTTATTGATAATTAATTGTTATACCTTCGAAAGCCTGAATAATCTGCGGTCTTGATCCAGCACTTTTATCTCTACTTTGATGTGGTTTTCTGGCAGTAATTCCTCTATCCTTTCCGGCCATTCTATTAAACAGGTGCCATGGCCATAGAAATATTCCTCATAACCAAGATCATAAGCTTCTCTGATATCTTTTATACGGTAAAAATCGAAATGAAACACAGGACCATAAGGGCTTTTATATTCATTTACGATAGAATAGGTCGGGCTCGAAACCACATCGGTTATCCCTAAATGTTTACAGAAATTTTTAATAAAAGTGGTTTTTCCGGCCCCCATATCGCCTTCGAAAATGAAGACTTTCTCATTGCCTGCAAAATCTGAAAGCTGTTGTGCTACAGCAGGTAGATCGGCTAAATTATTTACTTCGATATCCATTTTATAAAATAAAGGCAAAAATAACACATAACTGCATTGCTTTTGCCTTCCGAATTAAATTTGAATGAAACAGATCCTGAAACAAGTTCAGGATGACGACCCTATTAAAAATAAACAGTCTCATGTCTCAAATCTAGTATCTAAAATCTCTGAAACTACCTAGGCGAATAAGTCACTATCGGAATAATCATTTCCTCCAGCGAAATTCCACCATGCTGGAAGGTTTCGTTATAATAGTTTACAAACTGGTTGTAGTTATTCGGGTATACAAAATAACTATCTTCCCTTGCAAAAATATAACTGCTGCTGATATTGATTTTTGGTAACAGCGCATCGTGCGGATTTTTAATCAGGAATACTTCTTTTGCATTAAAATTAAGGTTTCTACCTTGCTTATAACGTAAATTGGTGTTGGTACTCCTGTCGCCAACCACTTTAATAGGCTTTTTAACGCGAATAGTCCCATGATCGGTTGTAATGATCACTTTAACCTGTTTTTGAGAGATTTTTTTCAATAAATCCCACAGTGGAGAATGTTCAAACCACGATAAGGTTAACGAGCGGTAAGCTGCATCATCATTGGCCAGCTCCCTGATCATTTGCATATCAGTACGGGCATGGCTCAGCATATCAACAAAGTTGAATACAATGGCGTTAAAATCGTTTTGTAACAGATTATTTGTCTGATCAACAAGATCTTTCCCCTGCTCAAAAGTTAAAATCTTATGATAACTGAATTTACAGTCCTTCCTTAAGCTACGTTTAATATTATCGGCAAGAAAAGTCTCTTCATGCAGGTTTTTTCCACCCTCATCATCATCGTTCTGCCAGAGCTGGGGAAAACGTTTTTCCATATCCAAAGGCATCATACCCGAAAAAATGGCATTACGGGCATATTGTGTTGCCGTTGGCAAAATGCTCGTATACATGTCTTCTTCATCAATCCTGAAATATTCGGAAATTAATGGATTAATGATTTTCCACTGATCATAACGTAAATTATCAATCAGGATAAAGAATACAGGTGTAGTATCGTTAATATGAGGGAAAACCTTTTTCTTCAGCAATTCATTCGAAAGTAAAGGCGCTTTCTCCTTATTCTTGATCCAGTCGAGGTAATTTTCTTCGATAAATTTAGTGAACTGTGTGTTGGCCTCCTGTTTCTGCATGGTTAAAATTTCGTGCATCTGAGGGTCGTCCAGTTTTTCCAGTTCAAGTTCCCAGAAAACAATTTTTTTATAGACCTCAACCCATTCTTCGTAGTTAAGCCTGTCGCCCAAAGTCATACCCAAACGACGGAAATCCTGTTGATAAGCCATAGAGGTTTTCTCGCTTACCAAACGCTTGTTATCAATCAGTTTTTTTATGGTAAGCAAAACCTGTTTAGGATTTACAGGTTTGATCAAATAATCATCAATTTTACTGCCTATTGCATCCTCCATCAAATTTTCTTCCTCGCTTTTGGTAATCAAAACCACGGGCACATCAGGGTTTAAATTTTTAATGGCAGAAAGCGTTTCGATTCCACTCATGCCCGGCATATTTTCATCTAAGAAAACCAGGTCGAAGTGTTCTTTTCCAAATGCTTCCAGGGCGTCGTTTCCGTTGGTAAATGTGGTTACATTATAACCTTTATCATTCAACAACAATATATGTGGCTTTAATAAGTCGATTTCGTCATCGGCCCATAATATCTTAGTTTCTTGCATGTTTTTGTAAAAATAGATGTGTATTGCCCTTTAATTTTGGCAGGTAAATCAAACTGTGAATAAAAATAGCAATTTTTGTACCGTATCTGTCTATTTAACTATTTTTAACGATTGAATAAGAAGAAAATAATAAATGATCCGGTTTACGGTTTCATCAGCATTCCATCCGAATTGGTGTATGATGTAATTTCACATCCGTATTTCCAGCGTTTGCGCTACATTAAACAATTGGGGATGACACACTTAGTGTATCCGGGGGCCCTGCATACCCGTTTCCATCATGCTTTGGGCGCTATGCATTTAATGAGTTTGGCCATCAACCTGTTAAAGAGTAAAGGACACAGCATAACCAAAGGCGAAGAAGAAGCCGCCATTTTGGCTATTTTACTGCATGACATCGGCCACGGACCTTTTTCGCATGCACTGGAACATTCTCTGGTTACAGGGATCAGGCATGAAGATATTTCTGCAAAGCTGATGAACGATCTCAACATCCACTTCGAAGGGAGATTGAGCCATGCCATCGAAATTTTTAACGGCACCTATCATAAAAAGTTTCTTCACCAGTTAATTTCAGGTCAGCTGGATCTGGATAGAATGGACTACCTCAACCGCGATAGCTTTTTTACAGGTGTAAGCGAAGGTGTAATCAGTTCCGACCGGATCATCAAGATGTTTAACATCCATGAAGACGACCTTGTTATCGAAGAAAAAGGAATATATTCCATCGAGAAGTTTTTAATTGCCCGCAGGCTGATGTACTGGCAGGTTTACCTGCATAAAACGGTAATATCGGGCGAAATGATCCTGGTAAAATTATTAGAAAGAGCTAAAGAGCTATCAGCGGAAGGCGTGGATTTATTTGCCTCGCCATCGTTAAGCCATTTCTTAAAAAATGATATCAACGAAGCGAATTTCTTTGCCCAGCACGAAAACCTGGAACATTTTACCAACCTGGACGACCAGGATATTTATGCTGCAGTTAAGGTTTGGGCCAAACATCCGGACAAGATTTTGTCTACGCTTTGTAAAATGCTTACTTCCAGAAACCTTTACAAAGTGGAAATGGGTAATGAAAAAGTGGGCAATGACCGTCTTCATTTTTTGCAGACTGCTGCTGTCAAATTACTGGAGATCAAACCCGAGGAGGCAAGATATTTTGTTTTTACCGATTCGATCCAAAACCGTGCATACAACGCCGGAGTGGGTAACATTAAGATTTTAATGAAAAACAACGATATTTTAGATATTGCGAAGGCATCAGATTTATCCAATTTGGAGTCGCTGCAGAAAACTGTAGAAAAATATATACTCTGTTACCCAAGGGGCATTTAAGCTTATTTAACAACATTTAACTTTTACTGCCGTTTAAAGTCTTATTATTGTGTAAAATATACACCCTTTAACCCTAACAGGTTTTTTTGTTCATATCAATTTAACATATACCTTTGTACGATGCAATTTACTGCCACGCAGATAAGTCAGTTTTTGAACGGCTCCATTGATGGAGACCCTGATGCGGCCGTTACCGAACTTTCTAAAATAGAAGACGGGAAAGAAGGCTCCTTGTCTTTTCTTTCCAACCCTAAGTACGAACACTTTTTGTATTCTACCCGGGCCTCTGTTATCATCGTATCAAAAGATTTCGCCCCCACGCATCCTTACACCAGTACATTAATCCGTGTTGAAAATCCATATAGTGCTTTTACTATTTTATTGGATAAGTATAACGAAGCCCTAAACGCGCAAAAAGCTCAATCTGGAATTGATAAATTAGCTTTTGTGCACCCAACGGCAAAAATCGGCAAAGATGTATTTATCGGTGCCTTTGCTTATGTTGCAGAGCATGTAGAAATAGGTGATGGCTGCAAAATAAATGCACAGACGTTTATTGGTGAAAACTCTAAAATCGGCGAAAACAGCACATTTTTCCCTGGAGTAAAAATTTACCATAATTCGGTAATCGGCAAAAGGGTTATCATTCATTCCAATACCGTTATCGGTAGCGATGGGTTTGGTTTTGCCCCTCAAAAAGACGGCACCTACAATAAAATACCGCAAATTGGAAACGTCATTATTGAAGACGATGTAGAAATTGGTGCAAATACAACTGTTGACCGTGCTACAATGGGATCAACAATTGTAAAAAAAGGTGCCAAAATCGACAATCTGATCCAAATTGCCCACAACGTAGAAATTGGCGAAAACACTGTTTTAGCCGCCCAATCGGGTATTTCGGGCAGTACAAAAATTGGCCCTAATAGTGTTGTTGGTGGTCAGGTTGGCATTGCAGGGCATTTAACCCTGGCAAAAGGCACACAGATTGGTGCTCAAGCCGGCATCAACTTCAATATTTTAGAGGAAAATAAACAATGGCACGGAAGCCCTGCGCAGCCTTTGCGCAACTGGATGCGTGCCTCCGTAATTTTCAAGCATCTTCCTGATGTAGAAAAAAGAATAAACGCGCTCGAAGAGGAACTGAAAAGGCTTACAGCCGAACTGGAAAAGAATACAATAAACAATGAACGTTAGACAAAAAACGATTAAACAAGAAATATCAGCGTCTGGTGTAGGTTTACACACTGGCGCTAATGTTACTTTAACATTTTGCCCAGCCCCCGAAAATCACGGCTTTAAATTTCAGCGTATAGATTTAGACGGGCATCCGATTATCGAAGCTGATGCAGATAACGTAACCGATACCTCCCGCGGAACAACACTTACCCAAAATGGTGCCAGCGTAAGTACCGTAGAGCATGTAATGGCTTCTTTGGTTGGTATGGACCTTGATAATATACTTATCAAATTAGACGGACCTGAAACCCCGATTATGGATGGTAGTTCAATCCAGTTTGTTGATTTATTGGAAGAAGTAGGCACTGTTGAACAAAATGCCGATCGTGAATACTTTACTATTCCCCATAATATTACTTATACCGAAGAAGACAGGAAGGTAGAAATTGTGGCCATGCCCTTAGACGATTATCGTTTTACCTGCATGATCGATTATAACTCTCCTGTTTTGGGCAGCCAACATGCCGGAATCAATACCATTGCAGAATTTAAAAAGGAAATTGCATCCTGCCGTACCTTCTGTTTCCTGCATGAACTGGAATACCAGTTATCTCATAACCTGATTAAAGGCGGCGATTTAAATAACGCCATTGTAATTGTAGATAAAGAGGTTACCAAAGATGAATTAAGCCATTTGGCAAAATTATTTAACCGCAAAGACATTGATGTTGCCCCGCAAGGGATTTTGAACAACATGGAACTGCGTTACCAGAACGAACCTGCCCGTCATAAACTTTTGGATATGATTGGCGATTTAGCGCTGGTGGGTATGCACCTGAAGGGCCACATTATGGCCGCACGCCCTGGTCATGCAGCAAACGTTGCTTTTGCCAAAAAGATTAAAGCAGCCATTAAAAAAGAGAAAAACAAAAAAATACAAAAAATATACGATCCAAGTGCAAAACCATTGTTCGATGTAGTGAAAATAATGGAAATTTTGCCTCACCGTCAGCCATTTTTGTTCGTCGATAAAATTTTGGAACTTTCTAAAAACCACGTGGTAGGTGTTAAAAACGTTACCATGAACGAAGAATTTTTCAAAGGCCACTTTCCGGGCGCTCCGGTATTTCCAGGCGTATTGCAGATCGAGGCCATGGCACAGGTAGGCGGAATCCTTGTACTCTGTACTGTGCCTGATCCTGAAAACTACCTCACCTATTTCTTAAAGATAGACAATGTACGTTTTAGGGCCCAGGTACTTCCTGGTGATACGATTGTTTTCCGTTGCGATCTGCTCGAACCGATCAGAAGGGGAATTGCCCAGATGAAAGGTGTAGGTATGGTTGGCGAAAAAATCGTCGTAGAAGCCGAAATGATGGCCCAAATTTCAAAAGTTAAACAAGCAGAACCCGCCCAATAATGATACAACCTTTAGCATATATACACCCTCAGGCAAAAATTGCCGAAAATGTGGTAATCGAGCCCTTTGTAGTGATACATAAAGATGTTGTAATTGGAGAAGGAACATGGATCGGATCGAACGTTACCATTATGGATGGCGCACGTATCGGTAAAAATTGCCGCATTTTTCCTGGGGCCGTTATCTCCGGTGAACCACAGGATTTAAAATTTGCCGGCGAGGTAACTACGGCCGAAATTGGCGACAATACCACCATCCGCGAATGTGTAACCATTAACCGCGGCACCAAAGACAAATGGAAAACCGTTATCGGCAGTAATTGCCTTATCCAGGCCTATTCGCACATTGCACACGATTGTGAGGTTGGAAACAACTGTATTTTCTCAAACAGCACTACTTTAGCTGGGCATATCACCATTGGCAACAATGTGGTACTGGCCGGTTTGGTGGCCATCCACCAATTTGTTAAGGTGGGATCTTACGCTTTCGTAACGGGGGGATCATTGGTACGCAAAGATGTTCCACCTTATGTTAAAGCTGCCCGCGAACCACTTTCTTATGCCGGTATCAATTCTGTTGGCCTGCGTAGAAGAGGGTTTACCAACGAGCAGATCGATGAGATACAGGAAATTTACCGCGTACTCTTTGTGAAACATAATAATGTAACCAAAGCTTTGGACATGATCGAAGCTGAATTTAAACCAACAGAAATCCGTGATGAAATTGTTGATTTTATCCGTAACTCTAACCGTGGGGTAATGAAGGGTTTTGGCATGGGCAGTTAATAAAGGTAGAAGGCTGAAGGGTTTAAGGTAGGGGAGTAAAACCCATTGCCTTAACCAAATTCAAATAAATATTCATGAGTGATTTAACGCTAATCAGAACAGATTCAGACAATGCCGATTTTAGAAAATTGGTGGTTTTACTGGATCAGGATTTAGCCGTTAGAGATGGCGACGATCATACTTTTTATGCACAGTTTAACAAAGTTGATGCAATTAAAGAAGTGATTGTTGCCTACCAAAACAATATACCCGTTGGTTGCGGTGCCATAAAACCTTTCTCCGCCTCTGAAGCCGAGGTAAAAAGGATGTTTGTACAGCCAGACCACCGGAATAAAGGGATTGCCGCTAAAATCGTAACTGCATTGGAAAACTGGGCAATGGAAATAGGTTTTTCGGCCACGGTGCTTGAAACAGGCAAAAAACAACCCGAAGCAATTGCGCTTTATCAGAAAATCGGTTATCGTATTACGCCCAACTATGGCCAATACATCGGTGTCGATAATAGTGTCTGCATGGCCAAACCGCTTAATGTTTAACCCAAATGAACATCTCTTTACAACATGTTGGCAGAAGGTTTAATAAAGAATGGATCTTCAAAAATTTAAGTGCCGAATTCTCATCCGGCAACAGTTATGCCATATTGGGTCCTAACGGTTCGGGCAAATCAACATTGTTAAGTGTGTTAAACGGTAGCCTATCTCCTTCTGAAGGGAAAATTACATTTTCGGATACACAAGAAATCCCAGTCGAAAATATTTACAGATACATCAGTCTTGCGGCCCCATACCTCGAACTTGTTGAAACCCTGACCTTAAAAGAGCTGATAGATTTTCATTTTAAGTTTAAAAATTTTGCCAATGGACTCGATGCCAAAAAGTTGATTGACATATTAGGTTTGGAAAAAGCCAGGAATAAAGAAATTAAATACTT
Source organism: Pedobacter vanadiisoli (assembly GCF_042684385.1). Lineage (NCBI taxonomy): Bacteria > Pseudomonadati > Bacteroidota > Sphingobacteriia > Sphingobacteriales > Sphingobacteriaceae > Pedobacter > Pedobacter vanadiisoli. The sequence goes on from NZ_JBHULL010000042.1 coordinate 22,712, forward strand.
CTCATCAGGGATGAAGCAGAGAACCAAACTTGTCTTAGCCTGTTGCACAGATACACCAATCTTATTTTTAGACGAACCAACCAGCAATTTAGATGTTCAGGGCGTAAATTGGTACCGCGAACTGATCAAAAATTTCGGAAAAGACCGCTTAATGATAATCGGCTCTAACCAAGTACAGGAATACGATTTTTGCACCACACAGATACAAATATCAGATTATAAGTAAGTTATTATCATATTTAAATCCCCTTCGGCCTTTGTTTTGTCATACATTTGTACTAAAAACAAAATTTTGAAAAAAAATTTTGCAGTTAAAAAATTATACCTACCTTTGCACCACCAAAAAGAGAAACAAATTATTTAATTTATCTCTTAAAGGAAACGATTATATTCTCTGTATTACAGAATTAAAAATAGCCCTGAAAAGGCAAAGAGTTTTTCATAGTTTAGTTTGAGGTTTAGGTTGATTATGCCTTTGGAGTGGTTCCCAAAGGCATTTCTTTTATACGCTGTTTTTTCGTCCGAAAAAACCTTACAGATTTTAAATTTCTAAACATCTAATCAAATCTGCCAGATCTAGATTATGCACCCAGCCCCAATGAACCAACGGCTATTGAACCAATGAACCATTTTTTTTAACTTTGGGGTTTAAAAATTGACAAAACAATATTTCATAATCAAATGGCAAAGGCATCAGAAGTAAAAAGCGGAAACGTTCTTCGTTTTAACGGAGAGTTGGTAAGTGTGGAGGAATACATCCACCGTACACCCGGAAATTTAAGGGCTTTCTATCAGGCACGTATGCGGAACGTAAAAACAGGTAAAATTGTAGAATACCGTTTCCGTACAGACGAGGAGGTTACCATTTGCCGTGTTGAAACTAATGATTATCAATACCTTTATGAGGATGGCAATTACCTGGTGGTGATGGACAATAACACTTTTGAGCAATACAATATCCCTAAACTACTTTTTGGCAGTTCGATCAAATTTTTAAAAGAAGGGATGAATGTAACCATCGCTTTTGAAAGCGACGAACCGATTGTGGCACAATTGCCGAACAGTGTAGAGCTTGAAATTACTTATTCAGAGCCAGCCGTAAAAGGCGATACTTCTACAAGTGCTTTAAAATATGCCACTGTAGAAACCGGTGCAGAAATCAGGGTTCCGCTTTTTATCAACCAGGGCGACAAAGTAAAGGTTGATACCAAGACGGGTGATTATATGGAAAGGGTAAAATAGCATATCGTGGCGTAGGATAAGCCTTATGCCCTAAACCTTTATAGGTTTTTATCAAAATAATTTTACCTTTGCCGTCACAAAAAATTAAAATACAAAACCCGGTTCGGGAATAAAACTATATGGCAAAAGCATCAGAAATAAAAACAGGAAACATCCTTCGTGTAAACAACGAATTGGTTACTGTTGACGAATGGAACCATCGTACCCCGGGTAAAGGAGGGGCGTTTTACACAGGTAAATTCCGTAACATCAAATCGGGCAGAATTGTTGAAGCCCGTATGAACACCGACGAGGTTGTAGAAATTTGCCGCGTTGAAACCAACGATTACCAATATTTATACGAAGAAGGTGATTATCTGGTAGTAATGGATAATAATACTTACGAACAGTTTAATGTTGAAAAAGCGTTATTTGGTTCGGCTATTAAATTCTTAAAAGAAGGAATGAATATCCTCGTTTCTATGGAAAGCGACGAAGCCATTATGGCGCAATTGCCAAACTTTGCAGAATTTGAAATTACCTATTCAGAGCCAGCCGTTAAAGGCGATACTTCTACCAATGCTTTAAAAGCAGCAACATTAGAAAATGGTGTTGAAGTTAAGGTTCCAATGTTTGTGAACCAGGGAGATAAAATTAAAATTGATACCCGCACCGGCGATTATGTTGAGCGTGTAAAGTAAGTTAAACGAAATACCGAAAAGCCTCTAAAATTAGTTTTTTAGGGGCTTTTTTTATTTTAAGACTATGAGATTTTTGAAACTGTATCTCTTAGATCTATTAAGATGACTTAAATCGTCATTTTTTAGGAAAGCAGGGCTAGTGCACTCTGTTTACGACAGCCCCGCTATTCGCTTCAAAGCCTTGGCTCGTGCCTCACCTTCGGGTTTTACGCTGCTATCGGGTTTATTTAACAAAAGCCTGCAGGTTTTTCGAAACCTCCGGGGTTTCAAAAATATTATCTTTGTTTTATGTTAAAAGCCGAAATCAGAAAACAAGTACTGAAAGACAGATTATTACTAACCGATTCAGCATACGATGCGCTGAATAAATCGCTATTAAACCAGTTTAAAACGCTTGATTTTGGCAAAATTAAAATGCTTCACATATTTTTGCCCATTATCGAAAAGAAAGAGCCTGATACCTTCCTGCTGATTGACTGGCTGGCCAAAAACCATCCGGAAATTAAAATAATTGTTCCTAAAGCCGATTTCGAAACAGCATTGATGACCCATCATGAATATGTCGGACCCGGGGATTTAAAGAAAAACACTTACCACATCCTCGAACCGCAAAAAGGGAAACTGCATGAAGGCGAAATTGATCTGGTAATTGTTCCGCTTTTGGCATTCGATTTACAGGGCTATCGTGCGGGCTACGGTAAAGGTTTTTACGATCGTTTTCTCCAAGGTATAAATGCTCAAAAAATAGGTTTATCTTTGTACCCTGCAATCGAAAAAATCGATGATGTAAATGAATACGACATTAAACTCGATTTTTGCATTACACCAACAGGAATTATAAAATTTTAAGCTGCCGCACAATGCCACAGGAAATTGTTCTCAAAACCGAAAAACAGTACGAAGACAACATGATTGCGCTATTTGAACTGCAGGAAAAGGAAGATCTAACACCAGAAGACCTAAAGCAGATTGAACTGATGTTAAAAGCTGGCGAGAAATACGAAGCAGAGCATTTGTAGGTTTTTCATATACGTTCGTCACCCTGAACTTGTTTCAGGGGCTATATAAAAGGTATTTACAGCAAGAAAGATCCTGAAACAAGTTCAGGGTAAAGAGACTAGCGAAATAATTCCTGCATCCGTGGCTAAACCTAAGAAATATGCGCTTTTACGAAATCACTCACCAAATAGGCAATTAATTTAGACGTGAGCTTACTCACCCTCCCGTCGAGCATCCGTGTAGCGCCTTCGCAAAGGTGCAGGTAAGAAAATTTCTTGGCATGCATTAAAATCAGTTTCCTAATATCGTTAACCTCGAATCCTGAAGGCGTTTCAGCACTCGAAAGCACATTCTGGATACAATCCAAATCAATTTCCAAACCCGTAACCGGTCCGAATTCGTCAAAATAGCCCTTGGCATGGGCACCCATTAAAATCTCATCGAAAAACACAGCCTTTAGCTTAGGATTGCTCTCGATCTGGCTTAAAATTGCCTCATTATTGTAATTTTGATGCAGGCCATACATAAAATAATGTTCAAGATAGTTTTCTTTTAGGGCGTAAGAAAAACCATTTCCGCTATGCCTGCCTTCTAATTCCCTCAAATCGGCATGCGCATCTACATTTAGTACATCAATCGGCCCCTTACTGGCTAAAGATGTGCCTTTAATTATTCCATAAGCATTATTATGACCTCCACCAATCACTATTGGGACTTTCCCTGCAGCTACAATTTTTTCGATCACAGGATAAACCAATTCATCAATTTCGGCTACCTTATTTCTTAATGCCTTAATTGTAGATTCTTCAGGTTCATCAATTTCGAAATAACCCAAAACCAAAATTTCTTCACCATTTAAAAAGCGGTTACTCTGAATATTCAGAAAAGCGGTTAAACTGGTCCGCCATGCCGATGCGGTACCAGCAATACCCGCATTTGCCCTTACCCCTATATCTTCTGGAATGCCCAGCAACACAAATTTTGAATCGTTCGCCTTTAACCCATCTACCGAAATTACTTCATGCGGGTAGATATTAACCCTTTCACCAAGCCTTGTTTCACCATCACGATGGATAATTAAATGCTTAATGTCGCTTTGTGAAAATATTTTAAGCTTATCCATGATAAATCTCACCGTTTAAAATCACCGTATCAACCTGGCTCTCGCCAAAACTGTATGGTAAATAGGCTATAGAAGGCATCGGTTTTGTAATAAATAAATTTGCATTTTTCCCAATGGCTATGCTTCCATGACTGTTGCTTAGCTCCATTGCTGCTGCACCGTTTAAAGTAGCCGCATTAATGGCCTGCTCCGGGAACATTTTCATTTTAATACAACCTAACGATACTACAAAATTCATATTTCCAGAAGGTGTTGAGCCGGGATTGTAATCGGTAGCCAAAGCCACAGGCAAACCGGCTTTAATAAAGCTTTTAGCATCTGCAAATGGTATACCTAAGTAAAACGAACACGAAGGCAGTAATGTTACAATGGTATCGGCATTTCTTAATGTCTCAATGGTTTCAGGGTTACTTTCTTCCAAATGATCGACCGAAATGGCTTTATTTTTAACCGCAACCTCAATAGCACCCGAAACTGAAAGCTGGTTCGCGTGTATTTTTGGCTTTAATCCATATTTTGCCCCTGCTTTGAGTATCTGATCGGTTTCCTCTACGGAGAAAAATCCTTTTTCACAGAAAGCATCTATATAATCGGCCAGCTTTTCTTCTGCGATACGGGGTAACATTTCTTCAATAATCAGGCTGATATAACCTTGGTGATCGTCCTTAAATTCAGCAGGAAAGGCGTGTGCAGCCAAAAAAGTGGCTTTTATTGGGATTGAAAAATGAGCTTTAAGCCTGCGGATAACCCGGAGCATTTTGATTTCACTTTCAGTAGTTAAGCCATAACCACTTTTTATTTCAACCGCTCCCGTTCCTTGCAGAATCATCTGTTTTAACCTCGTTGCAGCACTTTCGAACAATTCGTCTTCTGTTGCTTTTTGAAGTTTATTGGCCGAATTTAAAATCCCACCACCTGCAGCAGCAATCTCTTCGTAGGTTTTTCCCTGTATTTTCATTGCAAATTCTTCTTCGCGCGAGGCGGCAAAAACAATATGGGTATGGCTATCGCACCAGGAAGGAAAAACATAGCGGCCTTCGGCACTGTAAGAAGGAAGGTGTGCAATAGAAGATGGAAAATGCTTCATCTCACCGAAATCTTTTATTAAGCCATCTTCTATTAAGATCCAGGCATTTTCAAGCACGGGTAAATGATTCAGTTCCGCGCCACGAAGCACTAATTTATCTTTAGGATGAAGGCCTACAAGGCCTTTTATATTGGTGATCAGCATTCGCTAAAGGTTAATTGTTCAAATGGTATAAATTGGTTAATTGATTGATTACAGCTCACCGATTTAAACAATTAACCGGTTAACCCAAAACTTAATCTATTTCCAAAAGCACCGGACAATGATCCGAATGCATGGCATCGGGTAAAATCCTTACATTTTTAAGCCGGTTTTCCATAGGCCTTGTTGCCAGGTGGTAATCGATACGCCAGCCCAGGTTCTTGCCCCTTGATCCGGCGCGATAACTCCACCAGGTGTAATGATGTGGGTCTTTATTAAAATGGCGGAAAGTATCGATAAAACCATTATCCAAAAATAATTGCATCCATTCTCTTTCCTCTGGTAAAAACCCCGAAGAGTTGGCATTCGATTTTGGATTATGGATGTCAATAGCGGTATGGCAGATGTTATAATCGCCGCTCACAATTAAGTTCGGGTATTTTTTGCGTAATTCGCCGATATATTGATCAAAGAACCGCATAAATTCATATTTTTTCACCTGCCTTTCATCACCGCTCGATCCGGAGGGCATATATAAGCTCATTAAGGAGAAATTGTCAAAATCAGCCCTCAAAATCCGGCCTTCTTTATCAATCCATTCTTCACCGCAGCCAAATTCTATATGGTTGGGCTTAATTTTAGATAAAATGGCTACGCCACTATATCCTTTTTTTTCTGCAGGGAACCAATAATGATGGTAGCCCAGCTGCTCAATCAGTGCAATAATTTCAGGGATTTGCGAAGGCATCGCCTTTACTTCCTGCAAACAGACCATATCAGCATTTGTAGCTTGTAACCAGCCAAAAAAATTTTTGGTACTTGCTGCCCTAATCCCGTTTACGTTATAGGAAATAATCTTCATTCAATAAATTTCAATTGTTGTGGGCGGTAAATTTAGAAATTAATTGCATAAATGCTTGGCAATCCAATTAGTGATATTTATTTACGATCGTCATCTCGACTGTAACGCACTGGAATGGAGAGATCTGCCTCCATAGATCTCTCGCCTTCGTTGCACTCCGCTCGAGATGACGCCAATCAAGAAGCTTTCATTTAAACAACAATTACATTAATTAACCAAGCAACAGCCGCTTTTCCAATTTTTTCGCTTCCCGCTTTTTTAAAACGGTAACTTCCATTTTCACGTCTTGTTTTGGGCGGTTGTTTTTATCAGTCGCCAAAACCGCTATTTTATCTACCATATCCAGGCCTACCACAATTTCTCCGTAAACGGTATAGTTCCGGTCTAAATGCGGCGTACCCCCAATGGTTTTATAAACTTCCCGTTGCCATTCAGGAATTTTAAATTTTAACCGTTTCTCTTCAACGCTGTTTAACTGCTGATCGGTAAAAACCTTTCCTTGCACGAGGTAAAACTGACTACCGCTTGATGCTTTTGCCGGATTAACATCATCACCTTCGCGTGCTGCGGCTAAAACACCCTTTTTGTGAAACAAACTATCATTAAATTCAGCGGGTATCGTATATTTCGGCCCGCCATTGCCCAATAAAGAGTCGGGTTTGGCATTCCTAGAATCCGGATCGCCTCCCTGGATCATAAAATCTTTGATTACCCGGTGAAACAAAAGATCGTTATAATAACCACTTTTAGCCAATTTTAAAAAATTATCGCGGTGTAAAGGCGTCTGGTTATATAGTTTAACAATGCATTCTCCAAATTCGGTTTTAATGCGCACATATTGATTCTTAGGCTTTGCAGCAAAGGCAGAAAGCACAGAAAAAGCGCAAAGGAATAATACTATTTTCTTCATCTAATTGGTGTTTGAGGCTAAATTAAGCTAAAAAATGAAATTCAGTAAAGAAATAACTGCGTTATTCAATAATTTTTGCTTTACCTTTGTAATCATGAAGTTAAAGCAAAAAATAGCACTTTCTTTAGCTGTATTCTATACAGTTAGTGTGATGGGTTTGGCTTTAAGTCTTCATTTTTGTGGGGGTAAACTCGAAAACGTTAAACTTTTTAGCAATGAGTCTGCGTGCAAATTCTGCAAAGATATTCCTGCTGAAAAAAAAGATGATGGTTGTTGTAAAAACACACAGGTAACTGTTAAGGTTAAAGACAGCCATCAGGCGGGGGCAGCGGTACAGCTGCCAAAGCTTTTCTCTATCCAGCTTTTTCTTCACCCGCCAGTATTAGCATTTTTAGCCAATATTACCCCAAAATTTTTTACAACTATCCCAAATAAAGCTCCGCCCCTCTCCTCGCGGATTGCTTTGCACATTTTCAATTGCATTTTTAGGAATTAGGATTTCTGTTCTCTTCGCCGTCCTGAACTGGTTTCAGGACCAATTTTACCATACCCACCTAAAATGGATTATGGGAAGTAACAGTTTAAAAATTTAATTCAAAAAATCATGAAAGCAATAAAAATATTCAGCATTATTATGCTGTTTTTCGCCGTTAACGTTTCTGCACAACAAATAGCTACAGCCGATCTACAGGTAACGGGTTTAACCTGCTCAATGTGCTCAAACGCTACTCAAAAATCTTTAGAAACCTTAAACTTCATCAGCAATATAAAACCGGATTTAAATAAAAACGTATTTGTTTTAACCTTTAAAAAAGATGCCAATGTTAATCTTGATCAAGTTCGCAGAAAAGTTCAGGACGCCGGTTTTTCAGTAGGCGGTTTAACCGTTATTTTCAATTTTAACGAGGTAAAAGTAGACGATAAAGGTCAGGCTGTTGTTAATGGCAATGTGTACCGTTTTGTAAATGTAAAAGGTAAAACGCTTAGTGGTGCCGTAAAGGCCAGTGTGGTGGATAAAGATTTCATTTCCGGTTCGGCATTTAAAAAACAGGCGGCAACGGCTAATTCTGATGCCTATGCAAGCGGCACAGGAATAGTAAACGGCAAAAAAACCCGTATTTACCACTTAGTTCTTTCTTAAGATGAAGCAGATATTCGTATTGGCACTGATGCTTATCGGTGTTTATAGCATCGCTGCAGCACAAGAATTATATGTATTTACAGAACCAGCGAGCAATATGCCTACCAAATCAATCGGTGTAAGGATAACCAACGAGGGCATATTCAATAATCCCGGTTATGTAAGCCGCACCATTCCGGAAGTGATGATCGGTTTTAATAAAAACCTGATGATGCATGCACAGGCTTTTTTATCCGATATGGATGGAAAATACCGCTTAGAAGGAGGTAGTTTATATGCGAAATACCGTTTCTTATCATTGGATGAAACACATAGCCATTTCAGGGCATCGGCTTTTGGAAGGATAAGCACCAGCAGAAGGCCAACATATACCAGGGACATTAATCTTGAGGGCGACAATAGTGGCGTACAGGGAGGATTGATTTTCACTCAGCTTCTACATAAACTGGCATTGTCATCAACCCTGGGCTACGCACATGCTTTCGAAAACAGCGACAGGCAAATTGCCGGAATGCCGCAGCCAAAGAATATGCTATCCTATAGTTTATCATCGGGTTATTTGGTCTTACCAGTGGTTTATAAGGATTACAAGCAGCCAAATTTTAATGTATATTTAGAATTACTGGGCAAAACTGATCCAAAGAGTGGTCAATCTTATTTAGATATTGCCCCAGCTTTACAAATGATCTTAAACAGTAAAACCCGCATCGATTTAGGCTATCGTTTTCAGGCTGCCGGAAATATGGATAACCGGTACACTAAAAACATGTACCTGCTTCGTGCAGAATTTAATTTCTATAACGTATTAAAATAATAACAATGAAAAAAATAATGATCATGATGGCTATAATCGCCATTGCTACTACTAAAATTACCTTTGCACAAAGTAAAACTGATGCCGCTTTTAATCAGCTGCTCAGTGCTTATTACGATGTTAAAAATGCATTGGCTACAGATAAAAAAGATTTGGCTACCGAGAAAGTAAAAGTTTTATCTGCCAAAGTTGAGGCTATTCCGCATAAAGATTTACCTGCTGCACAACATATGCTTTGGATGGGACAGGCAAAAGTAATTAAAGCTAAAGCAGCCGAACTTGCTGCCGGAAAAGATATCAAAGCCCAGCGTAAATCGTTCGAAGGGATTTCTTATGCGATGATCAAAACATTGAAAGACCTGAAATTTAACAGCCAGACCGTTTATGTACAACATTGCCCAATGGCTAAAGCCAGCTGGTTAAACGAAAAAGAAAACATTGAAAACCCTTATTATGGAAGCATGATGTTTGATTGTGGTGATGTTTCTGAAACCATAAAATCGAACTGATGAAACTCCATATCAAAAATATGGTATGCAACCGTTGTAAAATGGTGGTTAAGGCCGAGCTGGAAAAGCTCGGCTTTAAACCATTGTTGGTTGAACTTGGCGAGGTTAGCCTGGCCGAAAATATTACCAGCGAAGATAAAATCAGGATAGCGGAGCGCCTTAATCATTTTGGATTCGAATTACTGGAGGACAAGAAAACCCAGATTTCAGAACAGATTAAAACCGCTATTATCAACCTGGTACATTATACCAAAGACCCTTTAAAAATCAATCTCTCTGCTTACCTCAGCGAACTGTTAAAGCTGGAATATACGGGCTTAAGTAGCATTTTTTCGGAGGTCGAAAACCAGACAATTGAGAAGTATTTCATTGCTCAAAAAATAGAAAAGGCAAAAGAAATGCTCACTTATGGCGAACTTACGCTGAGCGAAATTGCCTACCAGCTAAATTACAGCAGCGTAGCACACCTGTCAGCACAATTTAAAAAAGTAACCGGCATTACACCTTCTGCTTATAAAGCGGCATCAGCTGATGGCAGAAAAACACTTGACGAGGTTTGAGGATGGAAAGCGGGGTAAAGTTATGGTCAATGGTGAGATAGACCGTGGTTGATGGCCTGGCATCTATGAACCAAAAAACCATTAACCATTTAGCTATTCATCAATTAACCGATTAACCTACTTAAACATTAACATCTCTAAACAATTTCTTATCATAAGTCAAGACTGACCAACTGATAATCAGCTAATTTTGTTCTAATAAAATTACTTGCTATGAAAAAATTATTATTATTTCTGATCGCTGCCTCAATCAGTGTGGCGTCATTTGCTCAAACCAGCTGGAAAATAGATCCTATGCACTCGTTTGTAAACTTCTCGGTTAAACACATGGGAATCTCTTTTGTTGACGGCTCATTTAAAAAATTCGATGGAACGGTTACGGCGTCTAAACCGGATTTAACCGATGCTAAAATCAGCTTTACAGTAGATGTTAACAGCATTACCACGGGTGTTGATATGAGAGATGGTCACTTAAAAACCGATGATTTCTTTAATGCGGAGAAATTTCCTGCCATGAAATTCGAAAGCACTTCTTTCAAGAAATTAAGCGGCAATAATTATGAGTTAAGTGGTAAATTAACCATCCGCGATGTAACCAAAGATGTAAAATTTGCTGTTGTTTATGGTGGCACGGCTAAAGATCAGCAAGGCAATACCAAAGCTGGTTTTGGTGCAACCACAACCATTAACCGTTTAGATTATAATATTAAATATGATCCAACCGGCGCGGGTGTAGCAAAAGATGTTGCGATCAAATTAAACCTTGAATTTGTTCAGGGAAAATAAAATAAAGGATCATCATTTCTCCATATTGATGATCTGGTAAAAATTTAAATAAATCTGTCACATTGAGCTTGTCGAAATGCATGTAGGCGCTTCGACAGGCTCAGCATGACAAACCCGATATTATGTCTGCACTATCTCAATTCAGAAACTTTACTCAGCGCCTCCCTCAAACAGATTTAATGCCAACGGTTTTTATTGGCCATGGTTCACCAATGAACGGCATCGAAAACAATGAGTTTAGCGAGGGCTGGATAGATTTGGCTAAACACATCCCTGTTCCAAAAGCTGTTTTGGTGGTATCGGCACACTGGTACACTCACGGCACTTTTGTAACTGCGATGGATTTCCCCAGCACTATCCACGATTTTGGTGGCTTTCCGCAGGCTCTTTTCGACGTTCAGTATCCTGCACCGGGCGACCCGGAGCTGGCAGCAGAAATACCCGGTTTAATCCATTCAACCCCTGTTGGTTTAGATCACGATTGGGGCCTGGATCATGGCACCTGGACCGTGGTAAGACACATGTATCCCAATGCAGATATCCCGGTTTTACAATTGAGTATCGATTATACCAAGTCGCCGGCCCAACATTACGAAATTGCCAAAGAAATTTACGCGCTCCGCAAAAAAGGCGTACTGATTATCGGCAGTGGCAATATGGTTCACAACCTGCGCATGCTGAGCTGGGAAATGATTAACGGAGGTGGTTACGATTGGGCGGTTGAAATGAACGATAAATTCAAAAATTTAATTGCAAATGGCGATCATAACGCTTTAATCAATTACCGAAACCTGGGCAGCGATGCGATGCTGGCCATCCCTACTCCGGAACATTATTTACCTCTTATTTATACCATTGGAATGAAAAATGATAAGGAAGAGATTTCATTTTTTAATGATAAAGCGGTGGGCGGCTCATTAACCATGACCTCGGTTCTGGTGGGGTAATTTAGGGTTTAGGGTTTAGGGTTTAGGGTTTAGGGTTTAGGGTTTAGGGTTTAGGGTTTAGGGTTTAGGGTTTAGGGAGAAACGAATCACCAAAGGACTTGTTTTAACAATTTTCAACCTTAATTTTCTTAACTCCTTAATGATAAAAAACTCTACACCAAGGTCAAAGGTTCTTCACTGCCCTCAGAATGACAAAAGCTAAAATTCTATAAAACTTTATGGTTATTCTGTAACGCTTACCGGCTGATGAAGCGGTAAATTTGTATAAAGAATTTAATCATGACACATACCTATCAAATCACTGGCATGACCTGTGGCAATTGCGAAAATAAAGTTAAAAGCAACCTGCTTGTTTTACCAGATATAACCTCGGTGGAGGTTTCTAAAGACACCAATAGTGCCACCATTAGCATGGAAAAACATATTAGTTTAGACACCCTGCAACAAGCTTTGGGCGGTACCGGCAGTAAATATCAAATTTCTGCCACACATCACAACGAAACGCTTGAAGAAGCAAAATCGTGGGCCGAAACCTACAAACCTATTCTGTTAATCTTCGGATACATAACCGCAATATCATTAGTGGTTTCGTGGCAAGGCAATGCCATCAGTTTTATGCTATTTATGCGAATTTTTATGGCCGGCTTCTTCCTTACCTTTTCTTTCTTTAAAATGCTCAATTTAAAAGCCTTTGCCGAAAGCTATGCTATGTACGATATCGTGGCTAAAAAATTCAGTGCATGGGGTTATATCTATGCTTTTATCGAATTAGGGTTAGGCTTATCCTTTGCATTAAACCTATCGCCTGTTATTGTGAATTGGGTTACCTTAATCGTAATGACCATCAGTATTCTCGGGGTTTTAGAAAGCGTTTTAAACAAAAAGAAAATTCAATGTGCCTGCTTAGGCGCGGTGTTTAACCTACCCATGAGCACAGTAACCATTGTTGAAGACGCACTTATGATTTCTATGAGCGCAGCTATGTTGATTTTGATGTAGTTAAATTTTAGTCAAAAGCTCGTCGGGTGGAAAAACTGGAATTTCTGAATCTTTGAAATCTTTAATATTTCTGGTAACTATGTAATCCAGCTTTTCTATCTTACAAGCACAAAGCATCTGTAAGGCATCTTCAAAGTCTTTATGTTTAGATTTCAATCCTCTTTTAATAATATCCTCATCTATTGCAATAACTTGGATATATTCAAGCAAATTATAGATTACCGTCCTTAAATGTTGTTCTTCAAGGTATTTTTTTAACAAATAATGTGTTGTTGCTATTGAGTGTGAAGAGGTAAACAACAGAACTTCTTTGCGTTCTGTTTTTTCGAAAAGTTCTATAGCCAATTTGCTGAAAGGTTTTCTGTCTGCAATTAAATCAACAATAATATTCGTATCAACAAAAATCCTTTTCATCGATGTTTACGCTCAAAATAATCACGAAGTTCAGCATCTTCATCAAAATCATCTGGGAGTTTAACCGCTCCTACAATACCTTTTAACCCTGACGAAACAGCAGGTCCCTCATTAACAGTAATGGATTCTAAATACTTTTCAACCAATTCAGATAAGCTACGTCCAGTATGCTTTGCATAATGTTTTGCTTTTTCTATGGTCGATTTTTGTACGGTCAATGTTAGCTTAGTTGTCATAACACGTGTGATTTACTCAAATATACGTATAACGATTTGAATGAACAAGAAGCAGCTTTATTACAATTCCGATTTGCATATAAATGGATTATTGCCGCTCATATTTAAATTCCGCTTTTCGGCTTTTTCCATTAAGCTCACCTTCAATCCAGGCGAGCATTTCACTTTTTCCCTTGTTTTGGTACACAATTCTTTGCGGGAAGTCGTGTTCCTTATTTTCGAAAATATAAATCTGGTCTTTTGTAGAAATCAGTTTAAAACAAATTTCTTTCCCATTGTTCTGATTAGCTACGGTTGAACAATAAAAAATATCTTTTCCAATTGTTCTGATTTGTAATACCTCGGTAAGCACGCTATCTCCTTTCATATTTATACGGTAGCTCTTCCCACTCAGTGTCTTATCAGCACCCACGCTCCATTGTTCTACAATCTTCCCTTTGGGTGTTTGCATTTCCCATGAGCCGAGTACAAAAGAAAAGATTCTTAATGGTGCTTGCTGCGCTTTAATATTGCTATAAAAACCAACAAGAATTAAAACCAGGCAATACAAATAGATTTTTTTCATTTTGTTAGGGCGTTGGTAATGTGTGCCAAATGGTGTTTTCCATGCCAGGCATACATACCCAGCATATTGGCCAAAGTGAGCTCTTGCGTGTAGGCCGGATGAATGTATTTTCTTTCGTAATCTTCTATTCTCAATGTTTTTAAAAAAGCAACCCAACGGATATGTAAACTGGCTAATAAATCAAGTGATAGCTTAATGTTGCCATTTTTGGCTTCTTCGGTTTCTGCCCAGCGCTCCTCATCATATGGTCTGATTACCGGCACGTCCTCAGTGATGGCCTGTTTAAAACGGATATAGGCATTGAGATGACTATCGGGAACGTGATGAACAACCTGCCTCAATGTCCAGCCTCCGGGGCGATAAGGTTGATTCAGTTCTTCATCGGTTAAATTTTCTGTCGCCTTTTTAATCTGGCCCGGTAATGCTTCTATTTCAGAAATCCATATATCTACCTGTTTTTGATCGAAAACATCAGGCATGGCAAACTGACCGATGGGATATTTGAGTTTTTCTAAATCCATGAAACCAAAATAAGGAGAATTATCGATTTTTTAAGCGCAAAGATCAAGAGAAAAAGACATAATGCTTGTCGCTATTGATGTTGTTACTGTAATTTCAAAACCAGGTTTGTTGTTGTCGTGCATTTGCATGACGCTTGCTTTGCCTCAAAATCGATTTTCTTGAAATTACAGGTTAAATTTAGTTAAAATGCCCGTGTTTCATTAAAATTTCATTCATTTAAAGCATATTGCAGCAAATTTTAATAATCAAAGATGAAAAGATTGTTTTTTGTTTTCGCATTCATAATTCCACTGGTTATCCATGCCCAAACCTTAAAAACAGATGTATTGGTTATCGGTAACGGCAACGCCGCCTATGCTGCATCTTTTCAATCTTTTAAATCTGGGGTAAAAACCATTCTGCTCACTCAAAAAGAACAATTAGATTTAAATAAAGTAACTGCAGCCAATAAGGCCTTCTATCAGGCTTTTTTAAAACGCGAAACCGAAAATGCAAAAAGCCTCGAAAGTCCGAAACAAAAGCCTGATAAAAAGAACCCGACAAAAGTAATTGTTGTAGATAGCACACTACTTTTAAATGTAATCAATAATACCCCTTATACTGAAATCAAACGATCAGGAAGTGGCTGGGAAGTGAAACTGACCAAAGATAAAAGCATTAAAACCAAGATTCTTGTCCTGGCAGATAATCCCGAAAAATTGATCGCTGCACTAAAAATTAACGTACTAAATCCGGCATCTTCAACCTTGTTAAATTATAACGAAAATACTTACCGTACTACTGTAGCCAGTGTTGCTTCAGCTGGGGCCAATTTTTTATCGCTTTACAGCTTATTGATTCCCAATCAGGAAAACCTGCTTTATATTCCTGCCGATCAGTTTGAGATTGGGCCGGCAGCCGGGGCAACTGCAGCTTATGCTGCATTTTTTGATACCAAAACCAGTGTATCGAATTTAAAAAGGATCCAAGGTGAGTTATTAAACTACAAACACGCATTAATGCCCTTTGAGGATGTAAAACCTGCCGACTCTAATTGGCTGGCGATTCAAAAGGTTGGAATAACCGGAATTATCAAGGCGGAGATTAAGCAAAACAAAGCTTATTTTAATCCTGAAAAAGAGGTTTTATATGCCGAAATCAAGGAGCCGATTAAAGAATATTATTACAAGGCACAGCTCTGGTTTGATGATCATCAGAATATCCCAATTAATTTAGAAAATACCATTTCTCTGGTCTGCTACGTGGGTAATAAATCAGTTGAGGCCACAAAAGCAGAACTTCAGAAGAAATGGGACAAGAATTATAGGTTCAAATCCAGCTACGACCTTAAAAAGGCACTTACCCGGCGCGAATTTTCGGTCATCATCAACGAATACCTAAAGCCATTCGACGATGTGAATGTGGATAAAACCGGGAGGGTGATTCGTTAGTTTTTTGCCAAATATTTGCACAGATAGATTCATATACCCAATCTTCTCCATGAATTCTGTGCCCTTAGGCTAATTCTTTTCTCAATAAGGTGTTGTAACATTTCCATTTCCTTTTAAAATTAGTTTGTGCTTTGCCTAAATTGCATCCAAACCTAAAATTCATGAAGAAATATTTACTTTTACTTTTGCTTTGCACAGGCGAATATACTTTTGCGCAACAACTGGCGCCTTTAACCGTCGAAAAAATAATGCGCGATCCCAAATGGATAGGCATTGCACCAACCAATTTCCGTTGGACCGCGGATAGCAAAACTCTTTACTTTAACTGGAATCCTGAAAATAAAACCAAAGAAGAACTATTTAAAGTTTCGGCCACTTCTTCTAAACCTGTTAAAGCAGCGGAAAAGGAAGATGAAAAATTATTGAGTTTAAATTATGCCTACAATGCCGATCGTTCACTTGGTTTAGTTGAAAAAAGCGGGGATATTTATTTACAGAACTTCAAAACGAATAAGGAAACGCGCCTAACCAACACACAGGAAAGGGAAAGCAACCCGGTTTTTTTAACAAATGGAAATGTTGTTTATCAATTGGGCGATAATCTTTTCGCTGTTGATCTAAAATCAGCCGAAACCAAACAGCTTACCAATTTTGTTAAAGGTAAAAAAGCCGGAAGAGCAGACAGCAAATCCGTTACAGACCAGGATAAATGGTTAAAAGCACAACAGACCGAACTTTTCGATATTATTAAAAAACGAAATGCCGAAGCCAAAAACGGTTCCCGTGGAAGGGGCCGCTTTTCGAATCCTTCTACAGACACCAAAACATTAAAAGAACTCTATACGGAAGATAAGTTTCTGAATGGCGTAATCATTAGCCCGAACGGACGCTTTATTACTTATAAATTAACTACGCCGGCGCAGAATAACCACAGCACCATTGTTCCGAACTACATTACTTCTTCAGGTTATACCGAAGATATTCCGGGCAGGACAAAAGTTGGCGAAAATGAAAACACCTCACAGGGTTTTATATATGATACGCAAAGGGATACGGTTTACTCGATTCAGACCTCGACCATCACAGGCATAAAAGACCTGCCTGATTACCTGAAAGATTATCCAAAAGAACTGGATACCTTAAAAAAGAAAAATGCCGATCGGCCTGTAAATTTCTTTGGCCCGCTTTGGAATGATAATGGAAGTTCTGCAATCGTTGTGGCTACTTCGACAGATAATAAAGACCGCTGGATTTTGAAACTGGATGCTTTAACAGGGAGTTTTTCTTTGATCGACCGTCAGCGCGATGAAGCTTGGATAGGTGGTCCGGGTATTAGTGGTTTTTACCAGGGCAGCACAGGCTGGATCGACAATAATCGTTTTTATTATCAAAGCGAAGCGACAGGGTACTCACACCTCTATGTAGCAAATGTAGCTACGGGCGATAAAAAACAGCTTACTTCCGGCAAATGGGAAGTACAATCAGTACAGCTGTCGAAAGATAGAAGCACATTTTATATCAAGGCCAACAAAGAACATCCGGGAATTACCAATTTCTTTAAAATCAGTGTAAACGGTGGTGAACTTGTTCAGCTTACCACGATGAAAGGCTTGAACGACATTATCCTTTCTCCTGATGAAAAGTACCTGGCCATTAATTATTCTTACATGAATAAACCTGGAGAATTATACCTCCAAGCCAATAAAGCAGGAGCTAAAGCGATACAGGTTACTCAATCTACTTCAGGAGAATTTAATTCTTACCATTGGCGTGAACCAGATATGGTTACATTTAAAAACCGTTACGGTGCTGATATTTATGCAAGGGTTTATAAATCAGATCATCCGCACCCTAACCATCCTGCTGTAGTTTTTGTGCACGGTGCCGGCTATTTACAGAACGTACACTTTGGGTGGAGCACTTACTTCCGCGAATTTATGTTCAATAATTTACTGGCCGACAATGGTTACACTGTAATCGATATTGATTACACCGGAAGTTCTGGTTATGGCCGCGATCACCGTACGGGTATTTACCGCCACATGGGTGGGAAAGATTTAACCGACCAGGCAGACGGTGTTAAGTTTTTGGTAGAGAAATATGGCGTTAACCCCCAGCATGTAGGATTATATGGAGGTTCTTATGGGGGCTTTATTACCTTGATGGCCATGTTTAATGAACCAGATGTTTTTGCCAGTGGTGCTGCCTTACGTTCGGTTACCGATTGGGCTCATTATAACCATGGCTATACCTCAAATATTTTAAATGAACCTTATAACGATCCGATTGCTTATAAAAGAAGTTCACCGATTTACTTCGCCGATAAATTAAAGGGAAATCTTTTAATGGCACACGGAATGGTTGATGTAAATGTTCACTTTCAGGACATCGTGCGCCTAACACAGCGTTTCATCGAGCTGGGCAAAAACAATTGGGAGCTTGCCGTTTATCCGGTAGAAGATCATGGTTTTGTTGAACCAAGCAGCTGGACCGATGAGTATAAGAGAATATTTAAATTGTATGAGAATACTTTGAAGAAGTAGTTTTTTAATAAAAGTCTGTCATCTCGACTGGAATGGAGAGATCTGCCTTAAGGTAGATCCTTCGACTACATTGCACTCCACTCGGGATGACGACAACAAACAAAATAGAACACTGCTATATTTTTTACAAACGATATAGTTTTCATCTATATCGATATCAATAAATACAATTAACTATTGATAAAACAGGGTTGATATACACTTGTTTTAGCCTTACCTTTGTGCCAACAAAATTAAAGACAAAAAATTATGGCAATAGTAGGTAAAAAATTCCCAAGTGTTAGTATTGATGCAATGTCAGACATGGGTGATGACTTGAAAATCAACGTATTTGAAGAAGCTGTAAATAAAAACAGTAAAGTGTTATTGTTCTGGTATCCAAAAGATTTTACTTTCGTTTGCCCTACCGAATTACACGCTTTCCAGGCTGCTTTACCTGAGTTTGAAAAAAGAAATACAATTGTAATCGGTGCATCTTGCGATACCAACGAAGTTCACTTTGCATGGTTAAATACACCTAAAGATAATGGTGGTATTGAAGGTGTTACTTACCCGATCCTTGCAGATACACACAGACAATTATCTGGTATACTTGATATTTTAGATCAGGAAGTTAACTACGACGAAGAAGGAAACGAATCTTTCTCAGGTTCTAACGTAACTTTCAGGGCTACTTACCTAATCGACGAAACCGGTAAAGTTTTCCACGAAAGTGTTAACGATATGCCACTAGGCAGAAACGTTAAAGAATATTTACGTTTAATTGATGCGTATGCCCATGTGCAGAAACACGGAGAAGTTTGTCCGGCAAACTGGGAAGAAGGAAAAGAAGCCATGAATGCAAACAGAGCTGGCGTAGCTGAGTACTTAGCCGCTAACTAATTAAACAAAACGTTATGTTTTTAGAATTAACAGAAGATAATCTTCAGCAATACCTGGCCGATAATTCAAAGGTGATGGTTCAGTATGCGGCATCTTGGTGCGGTAACTGCAGGATCATGAAACCTAAGTTTAAAAAACTGGCTTCGGAAAATGAAGATGTAGCTTTCTTGATTGTTGATGCCGAAAAACTTCCGAACTCACGCAAATTTGCAAACGTTGATAATTTACCAACTTTTGCAGCTTTTGAAGGTGGTGCTTTGGTAGATCAGGTACAAACCAACAAAGCAGAAAGGTTGATTGAACTATTTAATAAGATAAAGTAATGAAGATTCCAGTTATAAGACAATTATTTCAAAACACCACTCCTGCACAACTGGAGAATACCCTGGAAGTATTAGAGGCTTTTTGCGAATTTAGAGGTGTTAGTGAGCATGAGATTGATGTAGCAGGCGAAATGATTACCAACATTTGTGGTGCGCTGGAAGTGCACCAGATGGTAAGCGAAGGCGCAGCCGAAAAAGACGCATTAAATGCTTTCGGCCAGAAAGTAATGGGTTCGATTGACAGATAATCGTCTTAAACTTTAATCGGGCTTTTTCGAATATAAAATCCCCTGTAGATGAAAAGATCTGCAGGGGATTTTTTTATAAATGACTTGTCATTCTGAACGCAGTGAAGAATCTTTTGTCTCGGTTATCTAATTCTTCGTTTGCAGATTCTTCGCTGCGTTCAGAATGACTGACGTAATAAAAAAGGCCTGTGCGGGCACAGACCTTTGATAGCTTGTTCTTTAAAAACCTACAGATTTAGCAGGAAGTTAAGCTAAATTCCTTCCCGCATTTACAATACCAAAAACCGTTCGTACCGCCAGCTTTTCTAAGGCATGTTGGTATTTCTGGTTTTCATCGTGCTGCAGTTTCTCCAGGGCAAAATGCTGGATCAATACCAGAGGGAGGATAATTTTTTCCCTTGTGGCGATCGATTTTTTATCTATAGGATAATTAGCCATTAAAGTTGGCTGTCCTGAGAGTTTTAAGAGCATCTCTTTGGTTAATTTAAACTCTTCATGTAATTGGGTCCAAAAAGCACCGAACTCCTTATCGTTCGCCAAATGGGCTGTAATTACAAAGTCTGATTTGCTCATACTCATCATACAGTTATCCACAATGGTTTTCAGGTAATCAGAATCTTCGTAAACCTTAACTACTTTATCCCAGTTCCCGGCTTTTTCCTGGCTTCTTAATGCTGTTCCCATTCCATAAAAACCAGGCACATTCTGTTTCAGCATGCTCCAGGCAGTTACAAAACTGATGGCCCTTAAATCTTCGAGTTTCATCTCGCCGCCACCGTTTCGTTTTACAGGCCTGCTGCTGATATTTGCCTGCGACAGTAGTTTTAAAGGCGATAATTTCTCTAAATAACTTACAAACAACGGGTGCTCGCGCAGGTCGACAAAAGCTTTATAACTTTCTTCGGCCATTTCATCAAGCAATGCTTTATTTTCAGGGTCAAGCAGAATATTGTGTTTTTCTTTCAATCCGGAGGTTAAGCCGGCATTGATTAGTTGTTCGATATTAAATTCGGCACTTTCTACCGAACCATATTGCGAACTGATGGTTTGCCCCTGAACGGTTAACTGCATGTTTTTATTGGCAATTTCTTTACCCATCGAAGCATAAAAACGGTGGGTTTTACCTCCGCCACGCGCAGGCGGTCCGCCACGGCCATCAAAAAATGCCAACTGGATATTGTGTTTAGCCGAAACCGCAGAAAGAGATGTTTTACCGTTAAAAATAGACCAATTGGCCATTAAATAACCACCATCTTTAGTACTGTCGGAATAACCGAGCATAATATCCTGTTTATTGCCACGGCTGGCCAAATGTGCCTTATAGAAAGGATTGCTGTAAAGCGTATCCATAATTTCGGCGGCCCCCTTCAAATCGTTAACGGTTTCGAAAAGCGGCACAAAATCAATGGTAAGCGAATCCTTGCTCCAGCCATTCCAAAGGAAAAGTTCGATTAACTGTAAAATATCACTGGCCTGCTGGCAGTTACTGATAATAAAACGGTGACAAGCTTTTTCACCATTGCGTTTTTGGATACCTTTAATTTCCTTAATTACCTCTATGGTATCTTTTGTTAAGGCATCGGCCTCGGTCGAGTATGCAATTGTGGCTTCTTTAAATGAAATAAGCTTCAGTTTTTCAGCTTCTGAAAGTTTATCATAGTCTGCAGGATACAGAGAGGAGATTGGTTTATTTTCGCGGCAATACGCATGTACTTTCCTCAACACGCGGCTATCCTGGCGGATATCAAGCGAAGCAAAGTAATTTCCATATAAATCAATTTTTCGGATCAGGTTGTTTACCAGGTCGACGAACAGGCCTTCATGCTCGGCCAGTAACGTTTCTTTGATCTTGTTCAGGTTTTCCTTTAATTCGTCTGAAATATCGTGAGGTTCGCAGCTTTGATCAAAGGCATTCTGATAAAGTACATCGTGCAGTTTTGCAATATTTTCTTCAACGCCTCTAAAAGTGATGCGGCGTTTAATCACCCTGAAATCGCGGTAATAACAACGGAACAGGATCTGGCGCAACATTTTAGAAACCGCTAAAGTGGTATCGGCGTGGATATTGGGATTTCCGTCCCTGTCGCCGCCCGGCCAAAAGCCAAGTTCGAGAATTTTTTTGCTTTCCAGGTTATATTCGTCAAGATTCTGATCAATCTCTTCCTGTATGTTCGCAGCAGCAAAATAAAAAGTATTTTCGAGGAACCAGGCCAGGTTTAATGCTTCATCAACAGGAGTAGGCGATTTTTTATTAAAAAACGGGGTTTTACCGAGTTGCTGTAAAAGCGAGTTCATCGAAATGATATCGTTATCCCTGATGGCTTTGGTTAAATCGGTAATAATAGCCAGCACACTGCCCGGATAAAATTGGGTAGGATGTGCCGTTAATACCAAACGGAGCGAAAGCTCATCAATCAGTTTCTCGATTTTCGCCAGCACTGGTTTATTATCAGCATTTTTCTTTAAGGTAAAGGCCAGTGTACTCTGCTCATCGGTGGTATTTAACTTGGTAAAAGAAGCATCTTCTACGGCATCGAAAAGTACTACCTGACGTTCGATATATTGAATGAACCTGAAAAGTAAATCAATGATATCCTTTTGGTCGGTATAACTGGTGTATTTGCCAAAAAAACCTTCAATAATCTGTGCAGGTTTTTCTCCATTTGCAATGCCCTCTTCGCAGCTCTTAAAAAACAAAGGAAGCAGGGTTCCGGTATCTTTAATTTTGTAAAAAGGCAGGGTGAGAAATAAACTGTTAAAGAGTTCGAATTTTGAGATTACCTCATTGTTAAAAATAGATTCTCGTTGTGTAGTTAAACGAAGTTTAGGCATGGCTTATGCAATAGTTTTGTATCCCGTAATACTACAAAAAATGCGTAAGGTATTAAAATTCTAAGGCTTACAATTTGGAAAATTGTAGAATAAATTTTAATTTTAAAATCTTATTTGGCCACCATGTGGTTAAGTAAGAACATTTGCAATGTTTAAGGGCATTGCATTGATTGTTAATTTTTTGGGTTAAAACAGCCGATGTGATAAAATACACCGGCTGTTTTTGTTTTTTGCCATTATTTAGGCGATTTCGTTGCCAATTTTAGTGTACATCGGCAGGAATGTTTGCATTTTTCTTAAACTTTTGAAGGTAAAGTAATGGGATTGAAAACAGCATGATCAAGCCTGCAACCCAGTATGCATCGTCATAAGTAAGTAACATGGTTTGCCTGGTAACAATTCCTTCCATTGCTTTTGTGGCCATAATTTTAGCCTCAAATAAACTCTGGCCTTTGGCCATAAATCCCTTAATTAAAGTATTAAAACGTTCCAAAAATGCAGGGTTATATTCATTCACATTGGTTAACAGATTACTTCTGTGAAGACCTGAGCGAATATGGATCAAAGTGGTTAAAGCGGCGATACCGAAAGAACCACCTAACTGGCGCATCATGTTATTCAACCCCGAACCCTGGCCAATTTCGGCTCCTTTCAAATCCTGGATCGCTAAGGTTGTTAATGGTACGAACAAAAGGGCCATACCAATACCACGGATAACCAATGGCAGGAAGAAATCGCCCGTGCCCGATTGTAAGGTGGAGTTACTCAGCATCCAGCAGAAAATAAAGAATGCTATCATACCAAAAGTAGCCATAAACTGTGCAGGGATACCTTTTTTAAGCATAATACCAATAAAAGGCATCATGATAATGGTACACAAGCCACCCGGGAAGAGCAACTCTCCTGTTTGCAAGGCTGAAAAACCGAGCAGATTCTGACAGAATACCGGGAATACGAATACCGAACCGTATAAACCAAATCCCAGCACAAAGGAAGTAAACATCCCCACCGCAAAACTCCGGTGACGCATAATTTTAAAGTTTACGATCGGATGGTCGGTACTCATTTCTCTCCAGATGAAAAGCAATAATCCAAATACCGATGCAACTGCTAAAGCGGTAATGTATGGGGTAGCAAACCAATCTTCGCTCTCTCCTTTTTCCAAAACGGTTTGTAAACTACCTACTGCAACAGCCAGTAATGCGATACCCCACCAATCGACAGGTTGACCCTGCCCTTCTTTCGGGGTAGCCCGCACAAAGGTGTATGTACAGTAGGCCGCGACTATTCCGACGGGAATATTCACATAAAAAATCCATGGCCACGAACTCACATCCAGGATGTACCCGCCTATTGTTGGGCCTACAGTAGGTCCAACTACCGCACCCAAACCAAATAAGGCTGTTGCAATACCAACATCCTCACGTGGCCAGGTTTCGATCAGGATGGCCTGAGCAGTTGAGATTAGACCACCGCCAGCTAAACCCTGGATTATCCTGAAAAGAACCAGTTCTCCCAGTGAGGTTGCATTTCCGCACAAAAAAGAAACCAGTGTAAAAACAATAATGGAGGTAAGAAAATAATTTTTCCTTCCGAACCGGTTACCCAACCAGCCCGACATTGGCAACACGATAACGTTAGCTACCGCATAACCGGTGGAAAGCCAGGCCACATCCTCCAGGGTGGCACCCAGGTTTCCCTGTATCTGTGGTATTGCCACGTTTACAATCGTTGTATCAATCAGCTCCAACAAAGAAGCTGTGATTACGGTAAACGTAATAATCCACTTTTTTAAACCTACTTCGGCCATTTTAATCTTATTTAGTGCTTACTGAAGCTTTAACGCTCATACCCGGGCGTAATTTAGCCAACAGCTCTTTTGATGGATGAATTTTGATTTTTACCGGAACACGTTGAACAACCTTAACAAAGTTACCCGTTGCATTATCTGGCGGTAATAAAGATCCTTTTGCACCGGTAATTGGAGCAAAATTGTATACTTCTCCTTCAATTTTTTCATCAGGATAGGCATCAACTTCTACCTCTACTTTAGAACCCTCTTTGATTTTTTCAAGCTGGGTTTCTTTAAAGTTTGCAGTTACATAAATGCTTCCGTCATTTACGATCGAAAATAAAGACTGACCTGCCTGTACCAATTGGCCTTTCTGCACATTCTTTTTAGAAACAATACCGGTAGCAGGCGCTTTGATATCGGTATACGATAACTGAAGTTTAGCAAAATCGATATCACTTTGGCGCTGGCTGATTACATTGTTGCTAACAGCCAATTGCGATTGGGTGGTACCCACCTGCTTAACCGCAGCATTGTATTGATCAACTGCTGCCTGGTAAGCTGCCTGGGCTGATTCTTTAGCCGCTTTGGCCTGATCGAAAGCCTGTTGGGTAATCGATCCGTCTTTAACCAGGTTTGCATATCGGTCGTAGTCTTTTTGGGTTAAGTTTAATTTAACTTTAGCTGCTTCAACATTGGCTTTAGCTGTGCTGGTATTGGCCTGAGTAGCTATAATTTGTGATTGAGCCACCCCTACACCAGCTGTTGCGCCTTTTTGGCCAGATTGTGCCTGCTCTAATTTCACTTTATAATCGTTATCATCAAGTTTAACTAAAACCTGACCTTCGGTTACATGTGTATTTTCCTCAAAATTAATGTCTTTAACATAACCACCTACCCGTGCAACAACAGGACTGATATCGCCATCAATTTGAGCGTCATCCGTGTCTACGTGTTTGCTATAATAATTCCATTCTGTAATCCCGAAGATTATACCTATTACTAGTAAGACACCTAAAATGATGGGTACTACTACGTTCTTTTTTTTCTTTTCAGTTGTCATTGCTGTATTTATTGCGTTATTTTTCCTGTTGATTTTAATAATGTATAGTAAGCCAAACCTGCATCTGCCTTCGCTATCTCTAAGTTTATTTTTGCCTGGTATAATAAAGTTTCTGCATCGATGCGGTCGGTAACCGAAGCCACATTGTTTTTGTATTTGGATGCCAGCAACTTATCGTTTTCTGTAGCCTGTGCAATTGAAGTTTCCAAAAGCTGGATCTTATTCATGGCCACCTGGTAATTTTGAAAGTTTTTGTTGATTTCGGTTTTTACCTGGTCAGATAAAATATCTTTCTGGATGGTAATTTCGCTCTGCTCAATTTTTGCCTGGCTTACTTTATTTTTATTTGTCCAAAGGTTTCCGAAATTCCATGAAACCGTAGCGCCTAATGTAACCGGCATTAAATACTGGTTTGCTGGTGGAATAAAATTGCCGCTCGGGTTAATGTAGTAAAGGTTTGCACCGACTCCTACAGTAGGTAAAGTGTTTGCCTTAACGGTTTTGACATTAAAATCAGCCACTTTGTTCTGTATATCAAGCTGTTTTAACTCCTGGCGGTTAGCAAAAGCCTGACCAATGTACTCGTTTAACGAGCCTGGTGTTTTTAAGCCAAGGGTTGGATCAACAATTTTAACTTCGGTATCTTCCGGTAAACCTAAAAGGATATCCAGGTTATAGTTGATCACCTTACGGTTGCTTTCGATATCCATCTGTGTTAACTCAACATTTGCCTGTTGCAACTGGAAACGCAGTACATCGTTTTTAGTTACAATGCCTTGTTCGAAGAAACGTTGTGCCTGTTTAATCTGGGCGGCAATCGATTCTAAATTCTGATCAACCACTTTTCTGCTCTGTATTACCTTATATAAAGAGTAATAGGTATTGATTACAGCATAGGTAATTTCTTCTTTGCTTTTATCGGCATCTAACCGTGCCACCTCGGCCAATAACTTAGTCGATTCTTTTGCGTATTTTAATTTGCCTCCGCCATATACCAATTCCTGTACGGCTGCTGTACCTACAAAAGCATCTGCCCTTTTTGGTAAGTGGAAAGCTGATCCTCCTCCTGGCAGTGAAAATGTGGTGGTCGGAATTTCAGCATGGTTGTACATAAAACTTGCATTTCCGGTTGGTAAGGCATTGTCTTTCACCACCTCAAGCTTTGCAACAGCCTGATCAATTTTGTTCTGAGAAAGTTTTAAGTTTTTACTATTGGCTATGCCAAGTTCTATTGCCTGGTTAATATTTAATTCCTTGCTGCCCTGTGCAAACAAAGCTGCGGGAATTAATGATGCCGCAAGCATTAATCTAATCGATTTGGGTATCATCTTTTTGTTGTTAAATAAACTGTTGTTAGATCCTGTAAGTGAGCGATCGTCCGCTCTTTAATCATTTTTTTGTCTTTCGGGTTGGTAAGGTCGAAATTAGAACAAGACACTACCTTATAGGGTGCAATAACAATATTGGTTATGGTCCCCATAATTGATGCGATTACCATCCGCACATCTACCTGATTAAAGCTTCCATCTTCTATACCACCTGTAATAATCCGTTCGATTAGCTGCATGTTCTGGCTCATGGCTCCCTTAATCTTATCGTACATTTCGGGCCTTTGGGTTAAAGACAACTCGCGGTGCATCATTTTATGAAATGCAGTGTTGCTCAATATTCTATTTACATAACCCTCTATAACCCTGTGCAATTTTTCTAATGCCGAAATCTTATCTTCATTGATGATTTTTAACTGAGAAGCAAAGCCAGCAATACGCTCGTTCATAATCTCCACAAAAACCCCTTCTTTAGACCCGAAATAATAATTTATCATGGCCATATTCGCCCCTGATTCTCTCGCAATCTGCCGGGTAGAAGTCCCCTCGTAGCCGGTTTCGCAAAACAGCTTTTCGGCTGCCTCCAAAATGGCCTGTCTTTTATCTACTTTTTCTGTTTTCATTTCTTTTTGACGACACAAAATTAATCAAACGATTGATTAATTTCCAAATGTTTTGATGCTTCTTTTACATTATCTTGATAAAACCCTAATTTTAATCACCCAATCATCCATCGAAATGAAAAATAAATCCCTTTTGGTCGTTGCTCTCCTAAGTATTTCGTGGTTCCTCATCTCATTTATCAGCGAAAAAAGAAAACAGGAACAGCGCTGGATCAGGATCAACCTGCTGGGCTACCCTACCGAAGCAGTTAAAGTAGCAGTATGGGCCAGTAAAACCGATGAAATACCTGCCAGTTTTGAGATCGTAGAAAAAGAAACGGGTAACATTGTTTATACCTCAACCCGTATTAGGCCTTTTGGCAGTTACGGCCCGTTTAAGCAAACCGCCCGTTTAAACTTCAGCGATTTTAAAAAACAGGGGAATTTTTATATCCGTGCAAATGGCACAATCTCTCCTCTGCTGCTTATTAATGATGAAGTGTATAAAGGAGCGGCCGATTTTTGCCTGCAATATATGCGGCAGCAAAGGAGCGGTTTTAATCCATACTTAAAAGATAGTTGCCACACTCATGATGGTTTTGTCTTATATGGTGCAAAAGCAGGTATTAAAGACAGCACACATTTTGACGCAATGGGCGGTTGGCACGATGCGAGTGATTACCTGCAATATTCGACCACTACTGCCAATGCCACCTATCATCTATTAATGGCCTACCGTGATTTTCCGCAAGTTTTTGGCGACAAACAACAGGCAAATGGCCTGGATGGAAAAAATGGCAGGGCTGATATTCTGGATGAAGCAAAATGGGGTTTAGACTGGCTGCTGAAAATGCATCCGAAGAAAAACGTCATGTTTAACCAATTAGCCGATGACCGAGACCACATCAGCATGCGGATACCAAAGGAAGACAGTCAGTACGGCAAAGGATTTGAGCGCCCGCTCTATTTTATTACCGGAGAACCGCAGCAACGCGGCAAATTTATGAACAATACCACCGGAACCAGCTCTACCGCAGCTAAATTTACAAGTGCATTTAACCTGGGGGCTGTTTTGTTTAAAGCAGACCGTAATTATGCTCAACTACTTGCTAAAAAAGCTAAAACCGCATATCACTTTGCTTTACAAAAACCGGGCGTTACCCAAACCGCTTCAGTAAAATCGCCATACATTTATGCAGAAGACAATTGGGTGGATGATATGGAACTGGCCGAAGCGTCATTCAATTTTTCTGGTGAAAAGGTTCGACAAAAGAAAGTGACTGAGGCTTTACGGTATGCCGGGCAGGAAAGCATTACCCCATGGATGCAAAAAGATACGGCAGCACATTATCAATATTATCCCTTTATCAATTTAGGGCATTACGAAGTTGCCAAACAAGAAAAAGGAAAAACAACGGTGAATTATTATAAACAAGGGATTGAAAAGGTTTGGGACAGGGCAAAGAACAACGCTTTTTACCGCGGTGTTCCATTTATCTGGTGCAGCAATAATTTAACGGTAGCTTTTGCCATACAATGCGATTGGTATGCTACTTTAAGTGGCGATAAAACCTATACAGAACTGGGGCAGGCTAATTTCGACTGGCTTTTTGGTTGTAATCCATGGGGTACGAGCATGGTTTACGGATTACCAGAATGGGGCGACACGCCAATAGATCCCCATTCGGCTTTTACCCATCTGAAAGGCTACCCGATTAATGGAGGGTTGGTTGATGGTCCTGTGTACACCAGTATTTATAAATCTTTAATCGGCATTAAGCTAAATGAAGCGGACGAATATGCTGATTTTCAAAGCGACCTGGCTGTTTATCATGATGATTACGGCGACTATAGCACCAATGAGCCAACCATGGATGGGACAGCATCGCTCATTTATTTACTGGCAGCTAAAGAGGCCGGCGCCAAAACCTTAACCGATCATAGAACCTTTTATTTGGGTGCTAATATCCGCAGAGATTCTACCCAAAAGAAAATTTACCTGGTTTTTACTGGTGATGAATTTGGAGATGGGGGCGAAAAAATAAGTGCGGTACTGGATCGCGAAAAGGTGAAAGCTTCCTTTTTTCTTACCGGGAATTTTTACAGGAACCCCAATTTTAAAGGATTGATCAGAAAGCTTAAAAGCAAGGGAAATTATTTAGGCCCTCACTCTGATCAGCATCTATTATATTGCGACTGGACCAAACGGGATAGCCTTTTGCTTACTAAAGCGCAGTTCGAAAAAGACCTTAACGATAACTACAATGCAATGGCAGCTTTTGGAATTAAGAAAGGAGAGGCAAAATATTTTCTTCCTCCTTACGAGTGGTACAATGAAACTATTGCCGATTGGAGCAGGGAGCACGGTTTGGAACTGATCAACTTTACGCCCGGTACAAGATCAAACGCTGATTATACCTACCCTGAAATGGGCAGAAGTTACAGGTCCAGCGATGAAATTTATAAATCGATTACTTCCTTTAATGAAAAGAGGCCAAATGGTTTAAATGGTTTTATCCTGCTGTTGCACATCGGAACAGACGCAAGAAGATCCGATAAGTTTTATAATCGCTTGGCAGAATTGATTACCTATTTAAAAAATGCGGGTTATAAATTGGAGAGGATTGATAATTAATTAGATTATTGGAGCAATTGGCAAATTAAATTTTAAAATAAATATTAACTTTGCCTCCAAATAACAAAAAACATGAGTGTACAAGAGAACAGCAGCAATAATTTCAACTGGTTATATTATGCTTTAGGCTTATTCTTCGGAGTTTTAACCGGGGCCATCATTACGCAAAACTATATTTTCGCTTTATTAGGCGGTGTTTTTGGTTTGCTAAGTGCTGGTTTATTTTTAAACGCTATTGTAAAAGGAAGAAAATACTAGTTTCTTTTAGCTTTACCTATTAATTCCATAGCAGATAAGATATTATGGTTATTGCCAGGGATGGCTTAGAATCGTAGTTAAGCATTGCCACAGAAAACAAAAACCTATAAATGAAAAATATCTTCATTGTTGTTTTCGCTCTTTTATGCTTTGGTGCGAAGGCACAACAGCCGGATGCTGCCGAAGTAAAATTTCCTGCTGCCGACCCAAGCCCGGCCGATATTGTATATTTTCCGCTTAATGCTCCCAAAGCTAAAGCAGGAGATCCTACAAAACCGATTATAAAAATCATTTACTCCCGTCCGCAGAAAAAAGGACGCGATATTTTCGGTGTACTGGAACAATATGGAACGGTTTGGCGTTTTGGTGCTAATGAAAGTACGGAGGTGCATTTCTTTAAAAAAGTAAACATTGGCGGCAAAAAAATTAAAGCCGGTACCTATAGCCTGTTTGCCATTCCGAATAAGGACACCTGGACGATTATTGTAAACAGCGAAACTGATAAATGGGGCGCCTTTACTTATAACCAGGCCAAAGATATTGTAAGGGTAAATGTTCCGGTAAAAACGCTGGTTAAACCAATCGAATATTTTTCGTTAACCTTTACGCCACTTAGTGATGGTGCAAACCTGGTAATCGGTTGGGATAAAACACAGGTAGAATTACCAATCAGTTTTTAAAACTAAAACGATATAAAAATATAAAGTCCCGGTTTTAGCCGGGACTTTTGTTTTAACGGATATTGGAAACCAGTTTTTTAGCTTCACTTTCACTTGAAAGAAATACTTTGTAAACATTGGTGATTTTCCAATCGCCATCATTATTTTTTTCGATAACCACAAAATTCTGCTGTGCGCCATCAAATAATTCGTAGTTAATATCTACCCGTGCAATTACCAGTGCATCGGTTTCGGATATAATGGTAGAGCTGATGTTACAATCGCGTTGTATTACTCCCTCATTCTTTTTCAGCTGGTTCAGGATTTCACTTGCTTTATGTTTAACTACTCTTACATCCCTGTTTGAGGTAAAAACGGCATCTTCGCTTAAAACGGCTTTTAATTTCTTGTAATCAGAATTCATATAGCTGTCCATATAATAGTTGATCACTGATTTATGGCTCGCTGTTGGTTTTTCTGCTGCCGCAACATAATTGGTGATTGTAATACCTAGTAATAAAATCACTAAAGCTTTTAGTTTCATAATTGTCGGTGTTTTTTTTATTAAAGTTCGGCTGGATCAGAGAAAAATAATATGCCGATAACACCTTAATGATGAGGTAACTAAAATGTGATAAAATTAAAAAATGATGTAATTGCCTTAGCTTTTAACGAACAGCTAAAACAATCACATCATCTTTGTTTAAACGATTATGGATTTTGCTGACCGGCTATGCCTGAATTGGCTTCCATCTCGGCCCTCGGGATTAAGAACTGCCATTTAACATCTCCGGCAGGAATAGTTAATGTACCCGCAACTGAAGCAGAAACATAGTTGGGAACAACTGTTCTATCAAGTGGCAGGTTTAACCGCTTTAAATCGAGCCACCTATGACCTTCACCCCAAAGCTCAATCCTCCTGTTAAAAAGGATTTCATCAATTAAAGCCTGTCCACTATTTATCGAAATTACTGCCGCAGGATCCCTTTGCTTAACCAGGTTGAACAATACCGTACGCGCTGCAGCTTCACTACCAGGGGTTTTGGCATAAGCTTCGGCCAAAATAAGGTACATTTCGGCAGTACGCATTAATGGTACGTCGCCCAAAGATGGTCCGCCTACTTCTTTAACCGAGAATTTACGGCTCATATATGGCTGACGGGAAAAGTTTGTTGCGGGTAGCGGGAAATTTGCAGCTGTTGGTGCCGGTTCCCACATTTTTTTCCTTACATCTGTAGCAGCGATCTGGCCATATAATGCCGAGTTGATCCGTTTTGGATTGGCCCGCATAAAACTGGTATTCGCGTTATAGGCAATCTGTGCAAAATACGAACCAAAGGTATCTCCCTGATCAAGGGTTGGCATAGAAGCCCAGATAAACTCACTTAAACCGGCATTATTAAATCCGGCTTGGTAATCTGTAACAGACATTAGCGGATATTGGTTGGCATCCACAATATCTTTAGCATATTTAATTGCATTAGGATAATCTTGCATTACCAAAGCGACCCTTGCCCTGATTCCTTTTGCTACCGCAATCCCAGCATGGCTTTTATTAGAAGCGGTTGCATTAAGCGTGATGGCTGTTTCCAGGTCCTTAACAATAGCAGCATACACATTCTCTACGCTTTCTCTGGGTTTATTGGTATCTGTAGAAGCTAATAAAAGCGGTACACCCAATTGGTTGTTGGGTTTGGCAGCCGCATCATAACGTTTGCCGAAAAGTTGCACCAAACCGAAATAAGCATAGGCTCTTAATGTGAGTGCCTCGGCTTTAACTACATTCTTATCCGCAGCGGCGCCGGATGCCTGGTCAATGTTATCGATAATATAATTTACGTTGCCAATAATGCGGTAATACGTACGGTACATATATTCGAGCATGGTGCTGTTATCGGTACGGTGACTGATCCACGATCCACCATCAGAGGTATACCAATTTGATGACGATATACCCAGGTCTTCACCCATAAAATCCATGTAAAGCATAATACCTCCCACTCCGGGTTTATTCTGTGCCGATGTAGAAACTACGGTTGTGGTACGTTCGTACATGTATCGGTAAACCCCGTTTAAGGCATTTTTGGCGTTTGCAGCGGAAGTAAACAGCGCAGAATTATCAACCTGATCTGTCGGTTTTGTATCAAGATAATCTTTTTTACAGGCGCTAATGCTCAGCATACAGAAACCTGCAAAAAGTAAATATTTTTTATAGTTCATGATAGTAATTTTAAAGTGAAACATTAACGCCGAAACTGATCATCCTGGAAGGCACATAATTGGTTGTGTTTAAGCCCGTAAAAGATTCTGTTGGATCCATCCCTTTGCGCTTAGATATTAAACCTAAGTTTTCGCCTGCAGCAAACACCCTTACATTACTTAATGTTGCCGCCTTTAGCCAGCGTTGTGGCAAAGTATACGACAGGTTTACATTACGGAAAGCAATGTACGAGGCATCAATCAGCCAACGGCTCGATGTTCCGTTAAACTGGCTCGAACGTCCAATATCCAAACGCGGAATGTCGGTAACCTGGCCAGGGGTCATCCACGAATTTAATGCATCAGCATGCAATGCAGATCCATAAGTAGTAGCCATTAGCCCCTGGTAGTTCTGGTCGTAAAATTTACCTCCTATCTGATAACTGATCAGGAATGATAAACCAAAGTTTTTATATCTAAATGTATTGGTCACAGATCCATAAAGATCAGGGATCGCTGAACCAGAATAATCAGACCGGGCATTATTGATATTGGTGGTAAGCACACGGCCATTTACAGTACGTAAATCAGTTGTTACGCCGGCGTTAGGTTCAAAAAGAGCCGAACCATCGGTCGGATCAACACCAGCCCACTGACGAAGATAATAAGCATAAATATCGCGACCAACCTCAAGCCTTTTGGTGCCACTGGTTACAGTAGGTGTTTCGGCAGGCATTTTGGTGATTTTATTTTTTAACCACGACCAGTTGCTCAATAAATTCCAGTTAAAATTATCTGATCTTACGATATCGCCGCTTAACTGCAAATCGATACCGGTATTATACATCGAACCGATGTTACGGCGGATAGATGTAATAGGATCAGACAGTGGCTGTGGCACAGCAAATAATAAGTTTGATGAACCTCTTTTAAAATATTCTACCTCTCCTTTTAAGCGGTTATTAAATAAACTAAAAGCTACGCCAGTATTAAATGTGTTTACAGATTCCCATTTCAGGTTCGGCGTTGCTGCAGTAGCCAAAAGTAAACCCGGTTCGGTACCATTATTCCAGCCCAATTCATAAAAGGCCTGATAATTATAGTAAAGGCTATTGTGTTCTACCAGGGTTGCATCAATTAAATTATCGTTTCCAACCTCACCATAAGAAGCTTTCAGCCTTAAGTCGTTAATCCAAGAGGTACTTTTCAGGAAATCCTCCTTGTTAATTGCCCATGAGGCACCTGCAGAAAAAAAAGTTCCCCATCTTGACTGTTTTGATAAGCGCGAAGTACCATCGCGGCGGATAGAAGCATCAACAAAATATTTTTCAAGGTAATTGTACCCCGCTTTACCAAAATACGATTCTATACGGTAAGTGTCTTTATACCCACCCGCATCACTTGGTGTAACAAAGTTCGGAAACTCGGTATTGCCATCTAAAATCTGGCTTTGTTTGGTTGCGCTTAACCTGCGCCAGTCGTAATCATAGTTTTCATGTCCGGCCAAAGCACTTACATTATGGTTACCGAACGATTTATTGTATGATAGTACCTGGTTAAAGGTATAACTCTGTGTTGGTGTACTCCGTTTGGTTGATGAGCCTCCAACCGTACTGCCGTCGCCTACAGTCGGGTTTCGGTATTCGCTACTGTATGAATTGATAAAATCAATGCTGATGCTCGGCCTGAAAGTAAAATCCTTTAAAAATTTAATTTCTGCAAAGGCCCTGCCGTTTAAGGCAAGTCTGCGGCTGGTTACATCATTCAACAGGGTTTCATAAATAACATTTCTGCCCGCCATCGCACCCTGCGGGCGGTTAACAGCACCTGGATGCCCACCGTAATCATACCATTGCTCGCCGGTAGTGGTATAAACAGGATTGCCATTGATATCGTAAGCATGCACCGGATAAATTGGGCCAATGCCCCTTGCAAAATTGAAAACATTTACAAAAGCAGAGGCACTTCCCGTTGAAGCATCCTGTGCCAGGTTTCCGTTTGATAAGCTTCCTGAAAGGTTTGCGCCTGTTTTTAGCCATGATCTTATCTGGCTGTTTACATTAATACGCGCATTAAACCGCTCAAAATCGGTTTTAATTAAATAACCGTTATCCTTTAAGTAGCCCATCGAGAAATAATAATCGGTTTTACCATTGCTGGCGCTCGAGTTCACATTAAATTCAGTCCGTTTTCCTACGCGCGAAGCCTGTTTAAACCAGTCGAAATCATCATAACGCAATTGTGCAT
Organism: Pedobacter vanadiisoli; assembly: GCF_042684385.1. NCBI lineage: Bacteria > Pseudomonadati > Bacteroidota > Sphingobacteriia > Sphingobacteriales > Sphingobacteriaceae > Pedobacter > Pedobacter vanadiisoli. The sequence goes on from NZ_JBHULL010000042.1 coordinate 58,290, forward strand.
TGGGGTTCAATTTACCATCTACTCCTACAATCTGGTTATTTGCCACGTTAAATGGATTATATACCAACTGACCTTGAATAGTATTAGAGGCTTGTGTTGCTGCCGCCTGCTCGCTTATGCCAGTTCCGGTAGCGGGATAAACGAGACTGTTTTTTAAAGCCTGCCACATTAAAGGATAGTAATCTAATGCGCCTACTCTATTATATTCAGGGATGCCCCTTTTAGAAAAACCCTGACTAAAGCTAGCATTGAAGGTTGGCTCGCCCGATTTACCTTTTTTGGTGGTAATGATAACCACACCATTAGCAGCACGCGATCCATAAAGAGCGGAAGATGAAGCATCTTTCAACAACGAGATGCTTTCTATATCACTTGGATTGATATCGCCCAGTTCACCATCATATACGGAGCCATCCAATACAAACAGCGGACTGTTTGATGCAGATATAGAACCAAAGCCACGGATACGGATCGCCGAACTACTGCCTGGCTGGCCATTTCCTGAAGTTGTTACGATACCAGGGGCAACACCAGATAAAACATTGGTAACGTTTGTGATGATACGGTTATCCAATTGCTTGGCACTCAATGTTGCTACTGAACCGGTAATGGCTTCTTTCTTGCTGGTTCCATAGGCCACAACGATTACATCCTGCAGGTTTTTAGACGAAGCTACCAAACGCACGTTTAATGTTTCGCCAGTTATTCTTACCTCCTGCTCCGTGTAACCCACATAGCTTAACACCAAAGTTTGCGCATTGGCAGGAACAGAAATAGAAAAGGTTCCCTGTCCTGTGGTTTGTGTTAACTGGGTAGCTCCCTTTACTTTTATTGATACACCAGGCAAGGGTAATCCATCATCTGCGTCAACTACTTTCCCGGTTATTGTTCTATTCTGCGCAAGCACATTGAAATAAGACAAAACCGTTACCATTAAAATCAATAGTAATTTTTGTTTCATGTTTTGTAAATAAATAGTTAGTAATTATTTTGTTCTTTAGTTTTTTTGCTGGGATGCATGAAACCAAATCAATAAGCAATTTACAGGGTAAGTAAACCTCAAAATGTGCGAAAATCACCGTTTTGGCAGGATGGGGTAATAAATGCAAAAAGCAAACCCCAATCCTGGCAGTTTGCTTTTTTAATCATTATTAACCTAAACAGGAAAAAACTTCTACAAATTGTCCTGTAAGAGCTTCAAAAATAGTTTTATCCCCATATAGAAAATATGCAGAAATCACTATTTATATTTAATTCAACCTACTCTTTCTGTATTTTAAAGGCGTAATATTGAACGTGTTTTTAAATAACCTGATGAATGAACTTGGGCATTCAAAACCCACCAGCGCCACAATTTCATTTAACGAATAACCCGTAGTTTGTAATAATCCTTTGGCCCGGTTTAATCTCAGCTGCATCAGAAACTGATAAGGGCTGATCTCATATGCCTCTTTAAAAGTGCGGAGCAGATGGTTAACCGATAAACAGGCCTGCCCGGCAATATCTTCCAGGGTGATATTCTGGTTGTAGTTACTGCTAATATACTCTCTGGCCAGGGTTAACCTTTTTAAAACCTCTTCGCGGGTTTTGGTTTTGATAAAGCTCAGTTTATCCAGTTTCTGTACCACCTCTCTATCGTAAATTTTATAATAATTTAAAAGGCAGTGGTACATATATTCATTGATGAGCATTTCATCTTTTAATCCTTTATCGAGCTGTTTTTTTAAGTGTTGCACGTTAAACCGCATGTCACCCGCAAAAGGATATAGCGATTCAGTAAATACCGGTGCTGATTTAACTTCCTTTCCATCCAATAAACTTTCGCTGCTGCTGCAGAGGCTATGGTGAAAATCCTTTATAAAATTTTCTCCAAAGGAAACCGAAAATGTATTTACAGGACTTATGGAGTCTATTTTACTGCTGAAATTGGTTCCGGCATTTACCACGGCAAACGTATCAGGGTAAATGCAGAACCTGCGCTTGTTTAATTCGCAGTCTTCGGCACCATTAAAAACGAACTTGATGGTATAAGCATCGTTCTGCTGTTCGTAAAGTGCTTCGCAGGTTTGTTCACTTATAATTTTGTTCCTGTTGCTCAATTCTTTTACGTACCTCATGTTAATCTTCATTATAGTTACGCTGTTCCAGAATGGTAAAATTGTTACCATAGGGATCAGAAAATTCGACACTTAAGCCCTCACTTAAATAAGACGGTGTTTTTTTAAAAATTACACCCCTCGATTTTAGCCTGCAATAATCCTCTAAACAATCATCGCTGTTCAGTACAATTTTATTGGTTTGGTCCTGGTGCTTACATTCCGACAGAAAAATATTGGTTTCCTCATCTGCCTTAACCAATATTCCTTTTTCCCCGCCGTTAAGCATAGTCGCTTCGGTAGCCATGCCTAAACAATTAGCATAAAAGGCCCACGCATCATTTAGTTGCTTCACTTGCACATAAAAGAATTTTCCGCAGGGGCTCATTATTCCATTTAATTGTATAGTGTAAAATTAAAGTAGAATTGAAGAGGAAGGATCACCCAAAAAGGGTGATTTTAGCATTATTTTTTACCGGGGCATTCTTATAGCTTAAATAAAACGCTTTTCCTTTGCTGTTTTGATGGCATCGGCTTTAGAGTTTACATCGAGTTTGATGTAGATATTTTTTACATGGCTCCTAACCGTTTCCTGATCAATAAAGAGATCGTTGGCAATTTGTGGCTTGGTTTGTCCATTGGCTATTCTATCCAATATCTCTGTTTCTCTTTTGGTTAGCGGAGAGTTAAGGTTTTTTTGAAACGAGTGCATCACAATCCGGGCTACATTGGTGCTCATGGCACCACCACCGGTACTTACTTCTCTAACCGCATCGATAATTTTTGCTGCGCTCGAATTTTTGGTGAGGTACCCCCCTGCCCCCATGGTTAAGGCTTCGAAAACCAGTTCAGGCGAATCGAATACGGTTAAAATGATGATGTGCGCATTGGGAAGGGTCTTTTTTATAAAAGGCAACGCCTGTAAGCCGTTTGTACCAGGCATCTGAATATCGAGCAGGATTACATTTGGCTGATCGGCTTCCAGATGTTTCTTGGCCAGATCGTACGAAGAATAGGCATTAACAACTAAAAAATCTTCAACATCGCTTAATAACGATTCATAACCCATCCGTAAAATATCGTCATCTTCTATTAGAACAATTCGTAAATCCTGGCTCATTTTTGTATCTGGTTTTAATATAGTAGTGTTTAATGCTATTTTGTAACGATAATTCTGGTAGAAATTGTTGTAGTAGTGCCTTTTCCCTTAACGGAAGAGATCTGAAAAGTAGATTTTATCCGTTTACAACGGGTTTGGATATTATTTAAACCCCGTCCCCTTTCTACCGATTCGAGATCGAAACCCTGGCCATCATCGGTAGTTAAAATATTGATGGTATCATGATCCGTCTCAATCACCATAATCAATACCTGTGTTGCATTTGCATGTTTTAATACATTATTGAGCATCTCTTTAAAAATCAGGGTAAGGTTCCGGTTAAATTCCATCGATAAATGCAACTTTTCGTATTTCGCCAGTACGCCCTCCATTTTAAAATCCACACCGGTATTCTGAAATAAATCTATTCCGAAATTTTTAATATGAACCAAAATTTCGAAAAGGTTATCACTATGCGGATCAAGCGCCCAAAGGATATCTTTTGTTCCGGTATACAGCAGGCCTGCATTTTCCCTGATCAAACGAATCAGTTCTTTCAGCTCCTTCTCCGAACCATCCACTTTTTTATCTAAAATCTCTGATAAAACATTAATCCGGGTTAATTTATTGCCAATATCATCATGAAAATCTTCGGCGGTCTGTTTTCTGATTTTTTCCTGTTCTTTCAGCTTCAATTTTTCAAATTGGTGTTTTTTTTGTTCCCTCGTTTTAAAAATCAGGTAAAAGATAAGCCAGATCAAAAATATCAATACCAAAAATGCACCAACCTTAAATAAAACGGTATCGTAAATTGGTGGTACAATAGTAAAACTGAATTGCTCTATATTTGATTGCTGGCCGTTTGCTATGGCATAAACCTGAAAAGTGTAACTACCAGGTTTAATGGCTGAATACTCAATCTCCGTATTGGGCACCGGTTTGCTAAAATCGTTGTCTATACCAACCAGTTTATAACGATAAAGCACACTTAACGGATTAGTGAGATAAACCCCCTTAAAGCTAATGGCGATATGGTTCTGGCTATAGTCTAATTTATAAAAGCCCTCTTTTTCGCGGTTTTGATCAATACAAAGGTCTTTTGAGCGGTCATTTTTGTGAAATACATTAATACATTCGATATGAATGAAAGGATTTTTTTTGTTTTCGGCCGGTAAAGAGGTCTGGCACCTGATTAGTCCGTTGATGGTACCCACCAAAATATTGTTTTTGTAATTTATGATGGCATTCTGGTTACACTCCACCACCAGGGGCTGATCTCTGAAAACCTCATAACGCTCTTCGGCTTTGTTATAAGTCAACCTGTTTATCCCTCGGCCTGTACCAGCCCATAAATTGTTTTTATCGTCTAATGCCAGGCTATAAATATCATTTGAGTTTAAACCATTGGCAACCACGTAACGCTTGCTCGTTCTTGTTTTTAAGTCCCAGGTAATAATGCCATCGCCAAGCGTAGCAAAAACCAGGTTATTACCATGTTTAATAATGGTAAGCACATAAGTGTTCTGAAGTGATTTGATCTGAAAGTTTCGATCCAGTTTTTTGTTCCGGATGAGCATAACACCATCCGATGTACCCAGCAGCACACTATCCTTACTCAAAGGAAATGGAAAAATACAGGATGAATATCCTTCAAAACCAGTTACCTTTTCCGTTTTCCCATCTTTTAAATAGATCGAAGATTTTAATCCATTGATCCAGATCCCGCCCTCACTGTCTTCGGCGATTGAACTGTTATCATAGCGTTCAGGTTTTAATACCTGCAAAAATTTATTTCCATCGTATTTCCAAACACCATTCCCATAGGTCGAAATCCAGATATTTTTTGCTTTATCCGCATATACAAAATAGATTTTTTTATTCTTAAATGCCGGATGGTTAATGCTGGTTACATTATTTCCATCATATTTAAAAACCCCCTTGCTATATGTACCGAACCATAGGTTATTATTTTTATCGGCAGCGATGCCACTGATGGGATAAGCAATATTCTGACCTTTAAATTTATTGTACCGGATAAAGGAATCGCCCTCATATTTATAAATTCCATCACTAAAAGAGGATACCCAGATGTTGTTTTCGGCATCGCAAAAAATTTCATTCACCTGGTTATCACTCAATCCATTCTCGGCATTGAAATAAACAAACGAGCCATTTTCGTGAACCAGGTAAGCCCCTTTTTCTGATCCGATCCAGATATTACCTTTGCTGTCCTGCGCGATGGCATAATAGGTATCGATGGCTTTATTCTTAAAAAACGGCTTTATTTTTCCATCCTCAACTACATAAATACCGTTATGGTAAGTAAGCACATAAAACTTATTCTTTATTTTTTTATCGAAAAGAACTTTCCTGACGGATAAGGCGTTTAGCGCAGGCGATGACTCCCCATAAATTACCCAATTATGGTTTTTGAGCAGGTAAATTCCTTTTTCTGCAACAATTGCATAAAGATTTCCATACTGATCTGCACTAATGGCGTTGATGTATTTACCGGCAATGGAATGAAAAACAGGTTTTCCTTTTTCGATTCTGAAGAGTTTTTTTTCACTTATTCCCCAAATATTTCCCCATTTATCTTTAAATAAGTGGCTTACGCTCTTACCCGAAAATATAGTGCTTATTTTTCTCTTTTTAAGGATATTGATACCCGATTCTGTTCCGAAATAAACCTGGTTCTGATCATCCTCAACAATACTGTTTACAGAGTTCGATCCCAATCCATCGGCTTTACCATAAGAAATAAATTCCTTTCCATCGAAATTACTTACGCCACCAAATGTTCCCAGCCAAAGTGTTCTGTCCCTGGCCTGATAAATGTCCGTGACCTGCGATTGCGGCAACCCATCTTTTAAACTGTAATTCGTAAAGTTATAGCTTTGGGCCGATAGCCGGAGGCTACAGGCCAAAATGAAAGAAAATATGAGATTTACCTTTACTATAGACAGTTTACTGCACATATAATACAAAATAAACATAATTTCTTTCAAATGCCATCCCCCAAAAAGGGGGATTTTATGCGTTCCCCATATAAGGGTCTGTCTGCGTAATTTCTCCGGTTTCTATTTTACCAGCATAACGTTGTTTAAACTGGCTATTTCCCGTTTGTACAATGCTGAAATCGTACCAATTAGCACTTTTAGCCAGATTAAGCACGATATTACTCTCCGTTTTTGGTTTTATAATTACTGTTTTAATCCCGGTTTTATACTTATTATCGATAATCTGTAGGGTAATTGAGGCTGTTCCTTTATTTTTTATCGAAAAAACCAGGTTTCCACTAAGTTTTTTACTAACCAGACCGCTAGCTTCAGGAAAAGCTTTTACTACAATGGCAGGATTTTTTTTGCTACCCGCAAAATACCGGTAAAACCCATTGGGACCATTGATGGCCAGATCGTAAACTTCGTCGTCAAAATCATCAATCTTGATGTTATCTTTAAAAATATCACCTGCTTTTACCGCATAGGCCCACAATTTCCCTTGCACACCTTTAAATTTAGCGAGGGTATTCATGTTAAATGGTGCACCTATACTTTCTGTTTCGCTGCCAAATAAGGTTTTTGCCGATTGAAATGTAAGTTCGATTTCGTTGTTCACCAGGTTTGCATCAACCATTAAATGGTAAGCTAGTGCACAGGCATGTTTGGTCCCGTTTTCCTGCTTTGGTGCATGCACAGACGTTTCACGTGAAAAGGCTTCAAATTTATTGATTTTAGCCACCTCCGTTTTATTTAAAGCAGTTGGGCCTATCTGCGCAGGTTTATTTTTGGCATTACCGATATTGGTAATCACAACATCACGCTTTAAAGGTTCCGGCGATTTAATTACTTCTCCGTTATAAGGTCTGAATACCGAAGTTAAATCGCCACAGATATTTCTCCTCCAATCGCTGATGTTATTGCTTTTAATGGCTTTTCCTGTTTTTTTTGTCAGCCATTTTTCCATAAACATCAATGAAGAAGTATGGTCAAAAACCTGGGAGTTTACAAAACCTCCCTTGCTCCATGGCGAAGCAATAATCAAAGGTACGCGGTAACCCAATCCAATCGGACTGCCCTTCCTGGCCTCAAAATCGGTAGCAAAGTTGATTCCATCAGAGACCTTTCCACTGGTCGGATCATCAGGATTAGGGACTACAAATGGTGGCTGATGATCGAAATAACCGTCGTTTTCATCGTAGGTTAAAACAAAAATGGTTTTTTTCCAAACTTCAGGGTTTTTGGTTAAAATATCCAGGGCTTCGCTTACATACCATGTTCCGTACAAAGGCGAACTGGTATGATCAGAAAAACGTTGTGGCGCAACCAGCCACGAAACGGTAGGCAATTTTCCGCTATCAACATCTTTTCTAAACTGGTAAAAAATATCTCCTTTGGGAACATTGATGGTTTCAGATTGCCCCTGGTCGTTTTTAAAGGTAAAAGGCTCAAGTTCCAGGTAATCTTTTTGCGAAATATTGGTGGTAAAGGCTTTATCGATCAGATTTTTTTCTCTTTGCGATAATTTATCATATTTTTCCTGAACCTCTTTGGCTGTTAAAGGGGGTTTAACCGTATTATCACCATTTTTTCTAAAATATGCCGATAATTTAACATTGTGCCTACTGATATATTCAACAGGGTTATCACCATAATTTCCCAACCAGTCGTCAATTTCGCCCTCCGGAAGCCGTGATGTCCAAAGTTCGTTCTGGTAAATACGCCAATCAATGCCATTATCCTCCAATGTTTCCTGGAAAGTAGGCCAATCAACAAATACATTGTTCTGCGATTCGGCCTGATCATTATTTACAACGGCTACCCTGTTGGCACTTTTCTCCCCCCGTATGGTCCCGGTAAAAAAAAACAAACGGTTTGGTGTTGTTCCGGTTAACGACGAACAAAAATGCTGATCGCAGATCGTAAAAGCATCGGCCATGGCATAATAGAAAGGAATATCGTTACGATCATAATATGCTAAAGTCATTGGGGTTTTAACCGGAAGCCATTTATCATAACGACCACCGTTACGTGCCGCCACCTGATCATTCCAGGAATGTGGCAAGCCACCCTGCCAGGTAATTTTTGTTTTATTAATGTCTACATGAAATGGCGCATAAGTATAACCCTGACCATCTTTCTGCAGCCAAACTTTGTTACCATCGGGTTGGATATGCGGATGTGGGTCGTTAAATCCGCGTACCCCTTTCATTTTACCGAACATGTGATCGAAAGACCGGTTTTCCTGCATTAGAAAAACAATGTGTTCTGCATCATAAAATGTACTGCCGGGCTCAGGGTTAATTGACATGGCTTTTAGCACCGAACTGGGCAAAGTATTGGCCATACCCGTGGCCCCAACAAGCAAAGCTGCTTTTTTTAGAAATTCTCTACGTGAATCCATAATTATACAATATAGCTTAGATAGCGCAAGTTATTGTTTTCGGCTGGCAGTTTGCAATTTTCAGTTAACCAATTTTAGTCCTTAGTCTGCAGTCCACAGTCGAGTAAGCCATTCATCCCAACAATATAACAATCAAGCAATGGAACAATTCTTAGTTGACAGTTTGCTATTACCAATGAACAAATGGCTAATGAACTATTGAACTAAAAACCGTCTTCCCTCATCCATCTTACATTACTTCTGGAACACCCTTACATAGTCAACTTTCATGGTTGCCGGGAAAATCGTATCATCAATGCCTTTTTTTCCACCCCATCCGCCGCCAACGGCTACATTTAAAATCAAGTGGAAATTCTGATCGAAAGGCCAATCGCCAGGTCCTTTTTTTGTATTGTTAAAAGTCAAGTATTTTTGATTATCTACGAAGAAGTCGATACGGTCTGCGAACCATTCTATCGCATAAACGTGGTATTCCGTATAAGGATTATTAATTTTTAAGGCCTTACCTACCTGGGTTTTAATTACATGGTTAAATTTTTCGGTATGTACTGTTCCATGTACACTATCCGGATCAAAGCCTACATGTTCCATAATATCAATCTCACCACTTTTTGGCCAATTGCCGTATTTCCAATCAGTAGGCAAAGCCCAAATTGCAGGCCATAAGCCCCTGCCTTTAGGCAATATGGCGCGTACTTCAACCCTGCCATATTTAAAATCGAATTTGTTTTTGGTCACCAACCTGGCCGAGGTATAATGATTGGTATCTTTATCTGCTTTAATTGCTGTAATATTCAGGTTTCCTTTTTTTACCAGTGCATTTGCACTATCGGCATCTGTGTAGTACTGAAGTTCGTTATTTCCCCAGCCTTTACCACCAACATCGTAGCTCCAGTTTTTGGTTAAAGGTAAACCAGCATCATCAAATTCATCAGCCCATTTTAATTTCCATCCCTGTGCAACCGGAGTTTTTTTAATTTCTTCGAAAAGCAGTTCTGGTTCATTGGTGGTAATATAATCAACCTGGTGCGCCAAAAGCCATTGCATTTCGGGCACTGTATTTACTGTCCATGCATTTACAGTTAAGCCTAGTTTTTGTGCATTTTCTATCCAATTGTCCTTTTGGTACACACTGAAATGATAATCGACACCGGTTAACTTATCCGATTTCATTTGCTCGGCGCTAATTTCGCCTTTTAAATAGGCGACTTTCGCATTTGGTAACAGCGTTAAAATCCGCTTACAGTAATCGTAATCAAAACTGATATACTCCGTCCACTCAACGGCCTTGAGTTTCTGAACCATTTCAACACATTTATTGGTTACCTCAATACCACGTTCTTTACTGATTAATGAGGGTTTTATTTCTAAAATCAGTTTAGTGCTTTTCTGTTTTTTACCTTCTAACAGGTAAGCTTCCAATGTTGGTATTTTTTCACCATTGCTCATGGTTTTAGTCAAGAGATCTGCGTAATTTACCTTCTCTATTGTTAAACCCTGAAATTCGGGATCGTGGTTGATCACTAAAACGTTATCTGCCGTCATCCACACATCGAATTCAGATCCGTAACAACCCAACCTCACTGCTTCCTTTAGCGAAGCGATAGAATTTTGAGGGAAATTATTTTTCTTCCAGGCGCCACGGTGTGCAATTACCTGGTTTTTATTCCAGTTAAACTTTTGGGCAAAAGCAGAGGTAAACATGAAAACCATACAGGCCGAAATTAATGCGCGTTTCATATCTTTATTTTTGGTAAAAATTCAAAAGTAGATTTTTTAGCCGAAAACAAATTAAAGTTAATGTAACCATTATATAAACAAAAGCAAAAAGCTTATCCATCCGGATAAGCCTTTCGCTCATTAACTACATTAACTATTAAATATTCCACCACTTCTACATGATGTAATTTCTTGTTTATTTTGAAGATGAAGCCTCAGCAGTTTCTGGTTTCATTTGATACCTGGCTATATAAGCTGTTGCCATTTTTACAAATTTGGTATGGCCGGCTTCGTCTTTGGCCAGCCGGTGTACAGCTGCAGCTGTTTTCATGTATTCAAGCCCGCTGTTTTCGGTAACGATAGTATTGGCCCATTCGCAGAAGAGCCTGGTTACCTCAGGGTTGAAGCCTTTTTTAGCTGCCAGCGTACTGTAAAGTGCATTGAAATGATACTGATATAAAACCGGATTTTTGATTGAAAACTTCAGAAAACCCACCGTATCTTTTTTCATCCCCAGATAGTACTTGCTGCCCAGGGTTTGAAGGCATATTTTCCAGGTTTTATCAGAAAATTTTTTCTTCTGGCTGGCCAAAAACCCATCAAAAGCTTCCTGATCTGAATTTGTTTTCAGTGCTTTAACCAGTTTCTGGCTCAATCCGTAGTCTACTACCGGTTGTAAAACCTCTTCGCCATAAAGCGCGGCAAATCCACTATAATCTGCAAAAATGGTTTCAATCGCTTTTTCATCTGCTGATCTGGTAACCAGGTAGGGCAATAAGGCATTTTCGGCTTTAAAGTTTTTTAAAGTATCGGTATAGGCAGCAATGGTTTCGCCCGTTACTCCTTTACGCGTTTTGCAGAATTCTACGTAAAATGCCGGATATTTTGTTTCGTTATAGCTGGCAGAAAATCCCGACAAAAATTTATGCTGTGCAGCTTTTTGGCGGGCATCAGCAAACAGCGCAATCAGGTTACCAGGATCTTTATATCCTGATGAGGAACTGATGAGTTTTCCATCTCCATTTAAGACCAAAAAGGTAGGAAAACCATTTAAAATATGTTGAACCTTTAAAGTATCGCCCAATTTATCTTTAAAAATATCAACTTTAAGCATCAGAAAGTTTTTATCCATTTCTGCCTTAATCAGCGCATTTGGAAAAACATTTTCGTCCATTTGGGCGCAAGGAATACAGCCGGTGAAGTAACAATCGACAAAGATGAGTTTATTTTCTTTTTTAGCCTGCTTCAATATGCTGTTTAAGGATTGATTTTGCGCCAGGCAGCCTATAGCGGTTAACAACAGGCAAAGGGTATGAAATACTTTTTTCATAAATCTATTTTTTGGTTACTGAAATATGTTGTTTCGCTCCGTCGGCGATGTAAGTAATTTTGAAGATTTTACCTGCCGGTGCACTTAAAACGGAAAGCATTTTTTTGTTGTCTTTAAGCAAAGTTACTGCTGCAACATCATCAATACTTTCGATAATTTGTCCAGCTTTCAGGGTTTCGCCTTCTACAGGATTTACTACACTGAGCAGCTTTAATTTCCCGTCAGGATCGAAACCGAAAAGGTAAGCACCCAAAACAAAATCATGAGGAAAATTAAAGGTGTGATTGGGCACAAAATGAATTTCCTTCTGCTGCATGTTAATGGTGAAGTTGTAACGGCCAATGGTTCTGATGCCAATAGAGCCATCAAAACCCGGATTCCAGTTTTCGCTCTGTCCACCTCCCGCCATCAGGGTAACCGGAAAATCGGTTAACCTGGGCATATTCGCAAAAGAAAACGATGCCGCCCGGCCACTATAAGTCGGCGTGCTCATGCCCATGCTCGTAGTGGTACCGTTATATTCGGGTTTAAAACCGCTCACCAGTAATTTATATTTTTTTACAAAGGGCCTGAAGCAAATGAGATTGTAAGATGCGCCGGTATCGAAAACAAATTCGCCCGTATTGGCCTGCCCAGGTACAACACTAACCTCTCCCGGAATAATAAACAAACCAGCCGGAACGGTTACCGGCACAGATATGCCCTGATCCTGATAGGTATAATCACCGAACGTGTAAAGCGAAAGCTCTTTTTTATCGAAATCTACTTTGGTAATATAGTTTTTAGCGATGCTGTTGCCAATAATGCCATCGCTTCCCTTGTGCATTTCAGGAAAAATGGCAAAACTCTGGTTTTTGAGCACAAAGGTGTCGAGCCTAATGGTATTCCCTTCTGAAACAGCAATATTCATGTTGCCGCCTACCACCGAGGTATTTTGCTGACGGTTGGCTTTAATGCCAACCGAATCGGCCAGGGCTTTGGTAATGGCCATGCCATCAGCTCCAGTATCAAAAAGTAGCTTTAAAGGCCTTTCGCTGGTATTAACTTTTACGGTTAAAATAATCGAGCCATTCTCGACTTCGAAAGGGATTTTGGATACCAGTACCGACTTTTTATAGCGGTTCATGCCGTAAAGCTGATCGAAAATATCAGCGTAAAGCAGCTTATAGCTCGTATCAGTATAAATGCTGCTTTCTTTACCCGCTTTTCCTTTGCTAAAAGGCACTATGGTTAAGCGCATCATTCCGGCTGCTTTAGTTTCATTTTTGAGTTGAATCGAATCGCATGGATACCGTTCCAATATTGTTTTTAACAGCCTTTCGGCCGAGGGCCTCGTATAAGCCGCAATTGAAAAACTGCTGCTTAATTTGGCTGCGACCGGATCAACTGCCTTTTGGGCAAACATCAGGTTCATGCTTTCAATAAGTGTATTGGCCTGCTGTGCCCGAAGCTGGACCGACCAAACCGAAAACCCAAGAAATAATATTGTTTTTATTTTCATTTTTATCTGAGCAGGAACATTTAAAATCCATAAATTTTTTCGAGGGCACGGTCAATATCATCCGTTGCACTCGAAGTAATACGGAGTAATATTTTGCCTTCGTTACTCACCAGTATTTTGGTCGGAAAAGCAATGATATTATAATCTTTTACCAGGTTTTGCTTTTCAATACTCTCGTTATTGAGGATGTTGATGTAGGTTAGCCCATCTTCTTCTATAGCCTTTAGCCAGGCAGTACGTGCTTCTTCCAATATCTTTTTCTGTTCTTGCGCAATGGCAATAATTTCGAAACCTTTGGTTTTGTATTTGGTGTATAAAGCCTTTAAATGAGGGTTGCTGGCGCGACATGGCCCACACCAACTGCCCCAAAAATCGAGCAATACGGTTTTTCCCTTAAAATCAGCCAGGTTAATCAGCCTGCCATCCTTGTCATTTTTTTGAAAACCAATTGCATCCGAACCATCAGGTGTAGCGCTTACCTTTTTGATGTAAGCTTTAATTTTTTCGGCAATGGAATGATTTTTATACCGGGGGGATAGACTGTTCCATGTGGAAATAAAATCGCCTGCTGTATAGAGGTTTTCCATTCGCGTTAATAAAAACACTGAGGCAAAAGCATTGGGGTGTGTTTTAACAAAATCTCTTTTTACATTAACGAGTTTTCTGTTGATGGCTGTAGCCTCGGCCATTAAAACTTCCCTGTTTGCGGAACTGGCCGCTTTTCCTTCATTAAAAAGCTCTTGCATAATCTCATAATTACGCATTTCGCCTTTTTTTACCAGTTGCTTATATACCGCTAATGCATTATTTTCTTCATCGCCATTTACATCGGCAAACTGAACCAGTAGCGCATTGCCATTTATGCTAATATCCCGATCAAAAACGAACAGATCTAGTTTTGGTGCAGGATTTGAATTCTTGGTGCCTGTTCTTGATATCGAGACGTCAAAACGGGCAATGGCCGGATTTGGCAAACGCGGCACTTTTAATGCAAAAGCATCATTATTGGCATTGGCTTTATAGCTCCTTGATAAACCGGCATCATCTGTAAAAGAAATCCATACCGACTTATTACCCAACCCTTTTAAGCGGCCAGAAATTTGGATGCTATCGTTCTGGGAGTAAGCTTTAGGTAAAAAAAAATGCAAAAGCGTAGCTATAAACAATGTTTTCATTGTTTTCATATTAGATGTTTTTAAGGCAAAAAAGACTCCGGCCATTGGTTTGTAGCCGGAGTCTAGGACGACGACTAGTTAGCGAGTGTTTTTTGTAATAATACTTTTAATTCAGGATTAGATGGACGCGGAGAATCAACGGTCACAATCTTTCCTTGTTTATCGAAAACCAGGAAACGTGGTATGGTGTTCACCTTATAATATTTCGAAAATTCATTCTCAGGCCCTCCGGCAAAAAGTTGTAAACCACCCAGATTTTCATCTTTGATCATTTTTTGCCATTTTTCTTTATCCTTAACGGCATCAGTTGATAGGCTGATAATTTGAACATCGGTACCTTTCATTTCTTCTTCCAGTTTTTTCAGATAAGGAATTTCGGCCCTGCAAGGTCCACACCAGGTAGCCCAAACATCTACCAATACCACTTTACCCTTTAAGCTTTCCATAGTAACCTGCTTTCCATTTTTATCTTCGTATGCAAATTTAAAAGCATCGGTACCGGGCTTATAAGTCAATAAAGGATTCATAATGGCAGCACTTCTATCCGCCTGTCTTTTGGTAAGGATGTATTTTTCCCTGCCTTTTATCAGTGCTTCGTACTCGGTAATCGTTTTATAACCTGCAGCATTATCTAAAATCAAATCACCTTTTAAAGTATCGTTGGGTACAAAAGATGCCATTAGATCGACACCTTCAGGGCCGCGTTTATAGGCTTTACCATCTTGGCGCATATTTAGGCTAATGAGGCCGGTTAAAGTTCTGAAACCATAGGGATAGCTATAAACATTTGCTGTCGTTTTTGCAAAATCGCCGGTTTTAAGCGTGCTGTAAAAATTGCTGTATTCTTCAACAGATGGATGTGCACTCCTTGGGGTATTTAAGAAGTTGGTTGCATAGCAGGCCAGATCCCAGGCCATAATAGATTTAATTTCCTTATCGAAATTTACATTTCCGGTGGCTTTACCATTTAAGAAAGTTTTACTTTTGGCTACAATTTCTTCCTGCTGAGGGAAATAATCAACAAAGGTACTTTGCACTTTCATAAAGTTAATGGCTTTTTGCTCCAGCGGATTTGTTAAATCGTGCCATTGGCTTAACACGGTATTTTCTTTCGAATTCTTTTTACCTGTTAATACATAACTTGAGTCTAATAGGCTTACTGATAATTCTTCGCCGCCTTTAAAATAGAATTTATAGTTATCGTTCGGGCTACCTTCATTACCAGTACCAATTACGTACAAACCTTCATACTCAGGATAAAAAAGAAAACCAAACTGGCCTTTTTCGGCAGGTATAGTGTTGGCAATTTCTACTGCCTTGCCATCTTTAACTTTAAAAAGTTTAACGGCAGAAAGGCGTTTTTTCTTTAACAATCCTTTTACTTCTACAGGCAATTGTGCCATAGCTGTTAGTGAGGCCAGGCATAAAAGTCCGGCACTTAATACTTTTTTCATTTTCATTGGTTTTATTTGGATGATTTTTAATTAACGTTCCCTGTAGGTTATGCTTTTTACCTTTCCGAAACCAGAAAAGCTTTTAGCCAGGACTAAATCGCCCATAACGGGAGGTACAACGTACGTATTGATACTTCCGTTAGTGCCTTCGGGCAAAGCAGGGTCGTAAAAAGCAACCATTAAGTTATTGCTGTCTTTATATTTGGTAGTGTTTTTAAAATCGTAGAACTGTAGGAGTGATATTTTCTTGTTGCCTAAATCAACAACCGGTTTGGTTGTTTTTAAAGACATATCGTACTCGTAAACTTTACCTCCAATGCTGTAAATGATATAACCCAAGGCCGGACTCACTGCATAAAACTCTGCGTTGGCAAAATTCGTAGCAGTAATCTCATCATAATAACTTTGTACAAGTGAGGCACTGTTAAACCTGGCCAGGTATCTTTTGGTTGAATTCGGATCTTTTAAAACACTAAAAACCTCTCCGCCATTGTAAGGAACCCAAGCCATGTACAACAAATCCATTCCTGTGCTGAAGCTGAATTTTCTTTGGGCCAGATCAGGGTCAGGTAATGTGGTACAGGTTGAATTAGATCCTGTGTGTTTTACGAAACGCCTGTTGGTTTTATCATAAAAAATGGCGTGCGAAGTAGCAGAGATATTTTTATCACCACCAACAAACGGGGCTACTTTAAATTCTTTCTGTTCGGAAGCGATATAGCTAATCGGAGAAGAAAAGTAAATATTTTGAACCCGCTCATAATAATATGCCCCCTCTTTTCCAATCATATATGCCGATCCGGATCCCCGTTGTTGAATTACATCAGCATAAAAACCTGCCGGAGTGCTTCCAAACATTTCGTAAGTCAGGTTCATAGTAGGCGTCCATTTAAAAGTATTGGGTTCCACCTTTGTAGTAAACTGATCGGTACCCAGGTAAATACCAAAGCTTATTTTATCTGGTCCGATTAAAAGCCCTGTATTGTAATTATAAATCATAACGGGCTTTCCAGATAGTTTAAGTTCTGATCCTGTACCGGCAAGCAAATCGTTAATAAGATCAAAACCTCCGGCTGTATTAAGCGATAACATATCAACCCTGGCCTGATTATTTACGTCACACATTAACATCCACCCCTCGTTAATTTCATTAACAACCTTTAAAGTGAATGCAACCCTATACTTAACACCACTGACTTTATCTGTTATGGCATAATATGCCTGATAAGAACCTGCTACCACGCGCATGATCTGCTCTAAATTCCGGTTCTGATCTAAAATAAAGAGCTTGTTCCCTCCCAACCCGTTCGGACCAATATAACTCCATTCGTAGGTATATTTAGATTCATCAAAATTCGGGTCAAGGCTAAACTTAATTAAAGGTTTAACAGAAACTGTTTTACCATAGGTAGCCACTACTTCGCTGGGCAATTCTGCTATGGATTCTAACTTATTAATTTCATTATAATCATAATTTCCCAGGTCTTTTTTACAAGCACCCATAGTTATGATTAACAGCACAATAAAAAGGCAACTGTATTGTTTAAGTTTCATTTTATCTGATTTAAAAATTATTATTGAACAGATGGTCCCATTATCATAATGCTTCCATCATCTTCCAGAATTGTATTACCCTGCAACTTCTGATCATTAAGATACCTTTGCATGTATTTTGCATAGGCAACCATTTCAGCAACGGATACAGAGGCATCTAAATAAGCCGGGTCGATATTGAGTACAGCGACCATCAGAAACAATTTTTTCCGCGTAAATGTACCCAGGTAAGTATCTAACCATCTGGCAGGTTTTTTAATGATATCGTTTATGTACCATCTGTAATTAATGTATGAGATCTTTTTCCCTGTAGTTTGATTGGTAACTTTGTTGTTCATACCCGTGATAAAATTCTCATTTTCAAGCAAATCGAAACTCAACAAAAACGTATTGGTTTGCATATCAGCTTTTCTCATAAATTTTATCCTTACCGTATCCTTTAGCTGGTTTTTCTTAATAGAAAAAGATTTATTCAGAATTTCGAAATGCACTCCCTCCTTAGCGGTAGAAGAAGTATTAACCGTTAATTTGTAGGGCCTATCCTGCGCAGATTTTGCACCGGTAGTACTTACTACCATATTAACTACTGAATCCTGTGATTTTGCCAAACTAAAAGAAACAATGGTAGAATCTTTTATTATGTCTCCGGAAAAAAGCGGTAACCTGGCAGCATCATTAAAATAAATTGAATCTTTCGAATCATAGGTGTTCAATGGCTTTTCACAAGAAAGCATTATCAGGGTAACCATAAATGCTATTATTGATACAATATTTTTTTTCATCTTTATAAAAATCAGGTTAACGGTATTGAGATTCAGAAAGCGGTAACGGAATGGCATAATTTACCGTAATGTTTGATGTACTGGATCCGTTTGGAATTGAGGTTACGTTACGACGCTTGTAATAGTAAAAAAGCTGACCTTCGCCGTAAAATTCTTTCTGATACTCTTTCTGCAATTCTGTATTAATGTTTACTGTAGTAGCCAGATTGGTAAGCCCGCGGTTAAACCGAACAACGTTTAAATAGTTGTTTATTCCATCAGCTGCATTTGGTTCAGACTCGGCAGCGATATAATAAAGCTCACTGATTTTGATAAGTGGAATGGTAAACCGGAATAGCTTGGTTTTATCAACCACGTCTGTATATTTTAAAAATGTTTTATATGGCTTAAGCCCCGTAGATGGTGCCTGCCAGTTTAAATTATACCGGTAGTCATTCTCATTATTTTCGAATACAGCTGTAAGTCTTGCCGGAAGTGGGGCCAAAATATTTTGATCTGTATTGGATGGATCAAAAATAGAAATGTAGGTATTGTATAGTTGGGTGTTTAAAATACCAAATATCATTTCAGTCGAAAATATCCGGTCGGGATTAATTTTTTCTGAAAGAGCATTAGTTACGGTTGTCCACGGAAAGAGGTTTGCCTTTTCGATTACTGATTTAGCTGCTGCCAATGCAGAAACTTTATCGCCACGATATAAAAAGACCCTGGCTTGTAATGCTTTTACCGCATAATAATTTAAGCGGTAGTTTCTGTTGTTTTTTAAGAAATCGGCTGTTTGGGTATTGCTCACCAGGTTGACTCCTGAAGTTATAATAACATCGCCTTTTAATAATTCTTCTGCCTTTTTCAAATCGATTATTACCTTATTCATAAATTCATTGGCAGGCAATAACGGGTTGATCGAAATTTTTGTCTCATCGTAATATGGCAGGCTCTGTTTGGTAGAATCAGCTGTGCCATATCTTGGCCCAAACAAACGCAACAAATCAAAATGCAGGTATGCTCTTATGGCCAGTGCTTCACCTTTATACACCGATTCGGTGTTTTGATCTACAACACCCTTATACTTTTCCAGGTTCTCCAAAAAACTGTTTACATTAAGAATTCCGGCATAAGCATCAACCCAGGCCGACTCCAATCTTGTTGTTGCCGGCGCATCCGTATAGGCATAATTGGCTATTTTGGTTAAATTATGAGTAGATGGAATATTATATCGCTGTGCCAATACCTCTGTGGTATTTAACGTAAGGTTAGCACCATATAAATTACTACCGGCCAATGAAATATAAATTCCGTTTAAAACAGATTCTATGCCCTGCTTGGTAGAAAAAAGTTGGGTTTCCATCACTTTATCTTCTGGTTGTACCTGTAAAAACTTTTTACAGGATCCGAGTGTAATCACCACGGCCAGAGAACATACTATTAGTTTTAAATAACTTGTTTTCATATCTAAAGATTAAAATGAAGCTTTAAGTGAAAATGCTAACGTTCTTGCAAAAGGATAATCTATTCCTCTTTCTCTTCTCACGGTTGATAAGTAGAAAAGATCATTAGTGAGTAAGTTGAGACTCAGATTAGTTAATCCTGCACTTTTCAGCCATTTTGCCCCATCGAACATATAGCCAAAATTTAATGATTCGCTGCTAAACGAGTTTTCAGTTTGCACAAATCTTGATGATTGCTGGGTAACTGCTGTTTGTGAAATCCCCTTGAATTGTGATATATCACCAGGGCTTTTCCAACGGTCATAAAGTGCCCTTTTATCCTGATTCAAAGCTGCATCAGCAAAAGAGATATTTTCTACTTTATTAAATAAGGCCCAGTTATAAATATCTCCACCCAATTTATACCTGAAACTTGCACCCAGGCTAAAGTTTTTATAGCGTATATTGGTAGAAACAACACCTTCTACTACCGATACGGTATTACCAACATTTGTAATATCTGCCACATTGTAATCAAATGTATACTGGCCATCTTTAGTCAGAAAAATTTCTCTTCCGGTTGCCGGGTCAATCCCTAATGATCTTACTGCCCATATCGCCTCGGCACTATTCCCGTCGTTATACCTGATTAATGAGCTGCTGCCGTCCTGTTTTTCCTGCTGTTTGTTAAGTGTGTTTAGTGTATTGCCAAAACCACTATATCTGCTTTTATAAGATGAACCGGTTACACCTATGCTCCATGTGAAACGTTTAGCCAGATTATAAATCGGAAAAAAAGTAAGTTTGGTTTCTAAACCATTATAAGTAAGTGCTCCAATGTTGTAGGGAAAGGCAACAACACCTGTAGACGATGGTAAATCAACCGGAACAATTAAAGGGTCGGTTTTTTTGTTGTATGCATTTACATAGCCTGTAAAACGGTTATTAAATAAGCTAAAATCAATTGATGTACTGATCTGCCTTGTTTTTTGTGCAGCCAGATTCGGATTTCCCAGTGTACTTAAGGTAACACCCTGCCCAAATTGATTATAGTTGGTATTGCTGTTGTAATTATAAATAGAAACTGAGCTCGTATTACCATAATTCTGGTTACCCGTTATACCCATATTTGCAGTTAACCTTAACGAATTAATCCATGGGCTACCTTTTACAAAGCTTTCGTTATGGATATTCCATCCTAAACCAAAAGCATAATAAGGCGAAAACTGTTTATTACTGCCATAAGCGGTAGACCCATCTAATCTATATACCGCATCAGCCAAGTACCTGTTATCATAAGCATAGTTGGCAGATATGGTAGAATTTAAGGTTCTGTATATCCGGCTACTGGCTGATGGGGCCCCATCTAACAGGTAACTATAAGCAAACCTCGGATTTCCTAAATTTCCTGCCGGAAAACCTTCCGCAACACTTCCATACCCATTATTATTTTCTTCTGAAATGGTATTTCTCCAGTTCGCGTTAATTACATGCTTTGCAGCAATAACCGTATGGTAAACAAGCATTAAGTTAGCCTGATAAGATAAATTCTCAG
The DNA here is from genome assembly GCF_042684385.1 of Pedobacter vanadiisoli. Lineage (NCBI taxonomy): Bacteria > Pseudomonadati > Bacteroidota > Sphingobacteriia > Sphingobacteriales > Sphingobacteriaceae > Pedobacter > Pedobacter vanadiisoli. The sequence continues at coordinate 79,385 of NZ_JBHULL010000042.1, forward strand.
TACGGTAATCGGTATATTTACCTTTTCTTAAATTAGGTGTATTTAGAAATTCTGACATTTCCGACGATCGATAATCTTTACTAACCCCGGTTCCCTTGGTAATTTGTAAGCCACCATTCAACCTTAAGGTTTTGCTTAAATCATAGTTCAAATTCAGGTTATTCTGAATTTCAAAGCCCTTTTTGGTGCTGTACTGTGGTTGGATAGCATCGAACAAAGGATTGGTTACAAAAAGTTCCGTTCCGTTCGAAGTTCTCGAAACCTCCAAATAACGGTTATCATTACTCTTTTCAAAATAAGGGTTGGCATTAACAAAGTTCGAAAATGATCCGTAAGGAGAATCGTTGCTGGAATTACCCCTGATGTAGGTAATGTTGTTAATATTCAATTTCCGAGTTCTGTAGGCCAGGTTAATCGAACCGCTGTAACTATCCCTCCCTGATCCTTTCATAGCGCCTTTACCTACTCTATAATTCATTCCCAGATTATAGGTAAAAGCGTTATCACCGCCCGATGCATTAATGGAGTTATTGGTTGAATAGCCATTTTGTATAGGTTCGCTTAACCAATAACTATCTACGCCACGTTGCACATTAGCAAGGTGCGAATTATAAAGTCCTTCTAAATAAATCACTTGGTTAGGACTCGATTCGGCTGCCGTATATCTACCGGATAAACGTTCAAACTCCAGTTTCTCAGTTGCATTCATCATATTGTAAGCAGAGAGATCAGGTAATTCAACACGGAAATCCTGAGAGTATGAAAACCTTAGCTCGCCAGGTTTTGGTTTTACCGTCTCAATAACAATTACACCATTAGAAGCCTGCGCGCCATATAATGCTGTTGATGCCGCATCTTTCAGAATGGTAACCGATGCCACCCTGTTCATATCCAGATCAACAATAGTTTGCAGCGTTGTTGGGAATCCATCTAATATAAAAAGTGGTTGGTTTGGATCCTGTCCAAACTGGTCTTTTAATGTGGTACTGGGAATGCTACTTTTACCACGAACTTCGATAACAGGCAAAACATTCGGGTTTGAACCGGCTGCAATATTTTCCATAACCAGAAATGCAGGATCTACTGTTCTTAAACTTTGGATTATGTTATTGTTCCCGATTGCCTTAAGCTCTTCGCCAGAGAAAACAGCAGTTGTACCAGTAAAGCTATCTTTCCTCCTGTTAATCCCTGTTCCGGTTACAACAACCTCTTTGTCCAGGCTGGTAGCGCTTTCTTTCAAAACCACTGATAACGAAAAAGTTCCACCATCTTTTACAATCCCTGTTACGATGTTGGACTCATAGCCAATAAAGTTGATGGTAAATCTATATGGCCCTGCGGCTAATCTTACAAAGGTAAATACCCCGTTTTTATCTGATGAGGTAGTTGTTCTTACCCCGGTTTGCACATTTTGCGCAATAATGGTAGCTCCTACAATAGTTTCTTTGGCATCTCTCACAACTCCCTTAACTGCAGGTGTTTGCGCATAAGCCTTTACCCCAAGGTAAAGACAAAGCAGTAGCAGTAAGGTGCGTTTTGGAACGCTCCTTTTAGTAAAAATTTTAATCATGAAGTTAGTTTGGTTTAGTTGTACTCTGGTTTTATTTAATCTTCTTTATCGTATATCCCACATCAGTTTTATCTACAGTAAGGTTATTTAATGAACCAATCATTTTTAAGAAAGCATCAATGTCATCGCGTCCGAATTCATATTGCCCTTTAAATTCCAATTTAATAAGCTCACTGGGAGTAAAATTTATTTTTATGTTAAGTTTAGTTTCAAGAGCATTAAAAACCCCTGACAGCGGTTCATTGTCAAAAACAATCGCTGCCTCCGTTACAATTGCTTTTCCTGGATCCAATGTCTCCAGTTGTTTAGGTGCCACAACATTAAACGGCTTAACACTAGCCGCATAAGTCTGCATATTTACTATAAATACCTTTCCCGGCAGTAAATAAACTGTTTCTACCCCCGCCGATAGGAGCTTGTTTTGAGGTTTAACCACTACCTTTCCTTCAATTAACCGCACTTTAGTATACAAACCTTTTTTAAAGGCAGTAATTTTAAAAACAGTACCCAATGCAGTGGTTGCCAGGTTATTTGCAAAAACAGTAAAAGGTTTGGTTTTATCTTTATGCACCCTGAATAAAGCCTGGCCAATTAAATTAACATCCCTTTTTCCCTGATCAAAAGGGAAATAACTGACTTCACTTTTCGGATACAGTTCAACAATGGTTCCATCGGGTAAAGTATAGGTTCGTTTCACGGCTGAGGTATTGGTAATAAACGTTTCAACCCTGGTAACTGGCTTTGAGCGATTAGAAGCAACGTAGCTTGGATTTGCTACCCGGTTATTTCCCAATTTGTAAGCTACCAATCCTACTGTTGCAATTAATACAATTGATGCCGCATAAGCCAAGTATCTGAAACGGATACGCCTGGTTTCCCGCTTATTGTGAATATGATCGAGCACGTTGACATAGATCCGGTCCGAAATTTTTTCATCAACCTTTTCAACAGGTTCAAAATGTTCCCATTCCTCGCTGTTTAAGTAAATTTCGCGGTTGTTTTCATCAGCAAGATACTTACTCACCAGGCGGGCTTCCGCGGCAGTACATTGGCCAGAAAAAAACTTCTCCACAAGCTTTTGGTTGATTTGCATAACTACATTACGTTTTTGAAAGCGCTTTACCCCTAGTGAAGTAAAAATATTTTAGATAATTTCTAAAAATAAGGTGCTGAGGTTTAAAAAAAGAGAAAATTACTTCTTGATTATGGCCTCCATAATGACAGCCAGTGAAATAATAGAAGAAAAAGCAGCCCTTAGCTGTTTTAATGCCTGTGAAATATGATTTTCTACAGTTTTAGGCGAAATAGAAAGCATTTCTGCAATCTCTTTGTAAGAATAACCATCCACTTTACTCATTTTGAATACCTTTTTACGCACCGGTGCCATCTGTTCAATAGCCTGCTCCAGCGCATGTAGCATTTCAGGTTGATCAGTTTCTGTTTTTAGAGCAAAATCGTCTTCTACAACACTCAGGTGTTTTTTACTTACTGCTTCTTTTCTAAGCTGATCAATTAAAATAGTTCCAGCAATCCTGAAAATCTGAGTGGAAATGTTGTATTCTGCTGATAAAGTTTCGCGTTTTTCCCATAAACGGATAAAAGTAAGCTGCACCACCTCTTCTGCCATGTATACCGAATTGGTTTTCTTCAGTACATAAGCATAAAGTTTTTGGTTGAACAAACTGTAAACGGTCTGAAAAGTTTGTAAGCAACCCGACGCTAAATCAGCAACATAGTTCATTAGTTTGCTATCCTAACAAATATTAAAAAGGAATGATTTAATAGTTATTTCGAGAGGTTGATGAACCCAAAGATATTTTTTCATAAAGTAAATATCAACTTATAGTAAAGTTTTTAAAAGATTTTATTGAAAATATGACCGCTAAGACATTAAACAAACGTTTGTCTGATTTTAAACAATAAAATCAGTTTTTACCTATTTTGGCATCAAATTGAAAAACACACGTACATAACCAATTTGTAATAAACACGTTATCCAATTACCGGTTTTCTTTTAATTGACTGGAACAATTTTTACATTTACAGAGATATGGTGAGCAATAATTACAGCGATTTATTACGAAAGATAGACGAGTTTATCCGAAAATTTTACCTCAATAAAATTTTACGGGGCAGTATTTACGCCGCGGCAATACTTCTCGCCCTATATTTAATTGTTTTTTTAAGCCTTTATTACCTCAACCCAACGACGGGTTTCAAAACCTTTGTATTTTTTGCTTATTTACTCGTTGCTGTATTGTTAGTAGGTCTTTTAATCGTTAAACCCCTGCTTTCCATGTTAAAACTGGGCAAACACCTTACTTTTGATGAAGCATCGGTTATCATCGGAAATCACTTTTCCGATATTAAGGATAAGTTGCTTAATACGCTGCAGCTTCACCGTTTATCAGAAAACCAGCCCGACAACAATCACCTCATTATTGCCAGTATAGATCAAAAGATACTGGAACTTAAACCCGTTCCGTTTTATACAGCAGTAAGCATTAACGACAACAGAAAGTATCTAAAATATCTTTTTATCCCCCTTTCTATCATTTTATTGATTGCCATTATTGCGCCTGCCATTTTACGCGAGGGCACCAACAGTTTTTTTAAGTACGACGAATACATTGCACCAAAAGCCCCTTTCACTTTTGCGGTTTTAAATAAAAGTTTAACCGTTACACAGGGTGATGATATAACCATAAACCTGAAACTATCAGGCGATCAGCTGCCTGCCGAAATTTATGTAGAAGACGGAAAAAATACTTACAAGCTGCAAAAAGAGAATATCAGCAAGTTTAATTACGGCATAAAAAATATCCAGAACGATAGAAAACTGATTTTTAAAGGCGGAGGCTTTAGTTCCCAGGTATTTACCCTTACCGTTAAACCCCGTCCGGAGCTGCTAAATGCAAGTGCCACTTTGAATTTCCCTGCCTATTTGGGTAAAAAACCCGAACAAATTGCCAACGTTGGCGACATGCTCCTCCCAGAAGGAACAAAAGTTACCTGGAACTTTAAAACCGGAAAAAGCAATTCAATCTTGTTTATCTTAAATAATGCTGAGAATGTTTTAAAAGTTGAAAATAATGAATCGGTTTTCAATGCCACTATAAAAAATAATTCCAGGTATAGCATTACCCCTAAAAATGAATATGTTACCCTCCGCGATTCTTTATCACATCAGATCACTGTGGTTAAAGATCAGGCTCCCGGTATAAGTGTAGAAGAAAAACCAGATTCTGTAAGTAATAAAGCTCTTTATTTTAGTGGTCAGGTTACTGATGATTATGGTTTTAGCCGCCTAAGCTTTAAATACAACATCAAAGAAAATAACCGGATTATTGGTTCTGTAACCAAAAATATTGCGATTAAGAGCAACGTTACCGAAAATACATTCTTTTATTATTGGGATTTAAAAACTGCTTCTGCAAAAGCTGGACAGGAAATTGAATACTATTTCGAAGTAGCTGATAACGACAGGGTTAATGGCGCTAAAGTAACCCGTTCGGAAATTAAAACTTTTAAACAGCCTACCAAAAAAGAAACTGCAGAACAGGTAAATGCCAATAACCAGGTTCTGAAAAAGAAAGTGCAGTCGGCCATCCGATTGGCCAATACCATCGAAAAAGAAAGTAAAAAGATTGCCGAAAGCCTCATTGATAAAAAACAAATCTCTTTTGAAGATAAAAAACAGATTGAAGCCCTATTGGATAAACAAAAACAACTCGATGAAGCTGTAAAAGAAATTAAAGAACAAAATGACAAAAATATTCAACAACAGGAAGATCAGAAACAAACAGAAGAGCTTTTAGAAAAGCAAAAGCAGATTAAAGACCTCTTTGATAATGTACTCGATGAAAAAACCAAAGAACTTTTGCAAAAGCTGCAAAATCTGATTAATGAGAAAAATAAAGATCAGACACAGAATGAGCTTTCCAAAATGCAATTAGACAATAAAACCCTCAAAAATGAATTGGACAGGATTTTAGAACTCTACAAACAGTTAGAATTTGAGCAAAATCTTCAAGCAGATATCGATCGGCTGAATGAACTTGCCAAAGAACAAAAAGAGCTTGCACAACAAACAAAAGATAAAAAACAGGATAACGAATCTCTAAAGCAAAAGCAGGATGCGCTTAATAAAGAGATGAAAGACCTTAAAGAGGATCTTAAAAAACTGGAAGAAAAAAATAAATCATTAGAAAGACCAAACCCCTTCGAAAACCCTGAAAAAGATATTCAGGATATACAAAAAGAACAACAAGACAGTAAAGATGCTTTAGATAAAAAAGATTCTAAAAATGCGAGCCAGAAACAGCAAAAGGCTGCAGATCAGATGGAAAAGTTATCTAAAAAAATGAGCGATATGCAACAACAGGGTGAAGAAATGGAAAACAACCTGAATGCAAAAGAGTTAAGAAGATTATTAGAAAACTTACTGACCACCTCATTTGATCAGGAAAAAGTAATGCTGGCTTTAAAAAAAATGAATGTAACTGATCCATCTTACACCAGTAATGTCCAGAAGCAACGTGGTATCAAAGATAATCTTAAAACCATTGCCGATAGTTTGTACAGTTTAAGCAAGCGGGTTCCACAGATTGAATCGACGGTTAACGAGGAAATGAATAAAATCAATTTCAATCTCGACAAAAGTTTAGAAAGCTTGGGCGATAGAAGAACTCCCGAGGCCAACCGTTTTCAGCAGTTTACCATGACTTCTATCAACAACCTCACACTCATGCTAAGTGAAGCCTTAAGCCAGTTGCAAAACATGCAGAAAAATGGTAAAGGTGGTAGCGGAAAGAAACAAAAGCAGGGAATGAAACAGCTTTCGCAGATGCAGGATCAGCTGAATAAAAGTATGCAGAAAGCGAGGGAGCAAATGCAAAAATCAGGAGACAACCAAGGTACAGTAGGTAAAGGACAGATGAGCCAGGAATTCAGTAAAATGGCACAGCAACAGCAGATGATCCGTCAGGCATTGGAAAAAATCAATCGCGAAGAAAATAAAGATGGAACCGGTAAAATGGGCAACCTGAACGAGGCTATTAAAGAAATGAAGCAGACCGAAAGCGATTTGGTTAACAAGCGCTTACAGCAGGAAACCTTAAACAGACAGAAAGACCTCTTAACCAAATTATTAGAAGCAGAGAAAGCAGAACGCGATCAGGAAGAAGATTCAAAGCGCGAAAGTAAAGCGGCTAAACAGTTCCCTCCATCCTACCAGAAAATGGTCGATCAGTTTAAAAAACAGCAGCAGAATGGAAATGATATGTTACAAAAGCTGCCTCCTAGTTTAAATTACTATTACAAAAATAAAATTGCTGAATATTTAAAATCGTTGAATATTACTCAATAAATAAATTATTAACACACTGAATAACAGATAAATAAATTAAAATTACAGGCAATAATAGTTCTCTCCTGAGTGAAACACCCTGAAATAAATTCAGGGTGATGTACCGCTTTAATTTTTTCCTAAATTTGCACCATAACAAACAACAATATGCCTGCAATCTCATTTTTCACTGAATCAGTTAGCTATAACCTTCCTCAAAAACTAAAAATCAAAAAATGGATTAAAGCTGGCATTGAAAAAGAAGGTTATAAATTGCAGCAACTCAATTTCATTTTCTGTAGTGATGAATATCTATTAGGCATCAATCAACAATACTTAAATCACGATACTTATACCGATATCATTACCTTCGATAACTCAGAAGAAGAAAAACAGATAGTAAGTGATATCTTCATCAGTATAGAACGCGTGAAAGAAAACGCCAAAACCTTTAAAACTTCAGAATTTGATGAGGTTTGTCGCATCATGATCCATGGAACCCTCCACTTGTTGGGTTATAAAGACAAAGGAAAGGCTGCCAAAGCCCTGATGACCCAAAAAGAAGATGAGCATTTGGGTTATAGAACTGAATTTGGATTGGTTTAATCCTCCTTGCAGTATTTTTTCTGGATCGTCATTTTGAGCAGAATGCAACGTAGTCGGGAGCCACGTTAGTGCTTAGTGAAGCTAAATCTACCTTAATGCTGATCTCTCCATTCCGCTACACTCCAATCCGGATGTCTGTTTTTCTTTAATTACACCTCTTCATGACATTCCCATTACCATAACTTCCTAATTAAAAGCAAAATACCTCCATCCTCATTTATTTTTTATTGGCGTTCGTCTAAAAGTTACAGGCGTTCGTCGACAATTACCCTCTGCTGGTATAATACAGCCAATTTCGTTGCAACTTTTCGGCTTTACCTAAGTCTTATATTCGAAAAAACACAAAAAGGATTTAAAAAATTTAAAATATAAAGTCATGAGAACTTCTATTAAAACCCTATTCGCAGCAGCCTTGGCAACAATCATTTTAGGTACTGCAAGCGTAGCAGCAAATGCAAACGAAAACAACAGCAACTACACCAACATCACTTCGGTTAAGAATATCACTAAAATCAAAGTAAGCGGAAACGTAAAAGTAATCTTAGTTCAGGATGCCAAAGAAAGTGTTCAGGTTTATGATAACTACTATGCAAAAAATGCTTTGGTACAACAACAGGATGGCGAGCTAAGGATCAGTTCCTTCACGAAAGAGCCGTTAACTGTAATCGCACATGTAAACAATCTTTCTGCAATTGAAGCATCAAACATTTCTAATGTTAAAACAGCTGGAAACTTTAATTTATTAAATCTCGATGTTGTTTTAAATGATGGTGCTACTGCTGATATCACGGCAAATACCGTGAATTTAAACACAAACATTAATGGTGCCTCGAGTTTAGTATTAAGCGGTTCGACCGAAAATTATTCTGCAGTATTGGGAGCGGTTGCAAAGGTAAATACTACTGATTTTACTGCTACTGATAGTAACATCAGTGCGGCACCAATTGTAAAATATAGTGCAAACAGGTACAATGACATTAAAACTGATGTACTAGAAGCCATCTTCTAACATCACACAAGATAAAAGTTTAGTTTTAGTTAATGATTGAAGCAGCGGTGGAGCGAGTCCAACCGCTGTTTTTTTGTAATGCTACTTACAATCAAAAATAAACCAGTAAACGACTGAAGCAACAACATCAAGCTTTTGCCATTTTTATCTGATACAGAAGTCCTTTCAACTTGAATATGCCGTTGCAATTAATTTATACTTACCTTTGCACTAATTTTCCTTTATAAATCCGAAATACAAAAAAATTGAGCACACTAATTGCGGCGGAAGGCTTAGGACATGGTTACCATGACGAATGGCTGTTTAAGAATTTAACCCTGGGTATTAACGCTGGTCAGCGCGTAGCGTTGGTTGGTATAAATGGTGCGGGTAAGAGTACACTCTTGAAATTATTGGCAGAAAGGTTCCCTCCGCTTGAAGGTAAAATTGTAAAAAATAAGTCTGTTAAAATTGGTTTTCTTGACCAGGAGCCGCAGTTTACTCCAGGTTTTTCAATCAGCGACCATATATTCTCTCTGGAGAATAAACAACAGCAACTCATCAAAGAATATGAGGAACTGATTGAAGATCCCAATCCGGATGAGAAAAAGCTTAACCGTTTATATGAAGAACTAAGCGAACATAACGCCTGGGAATATGAGCATCAAATCAAAACCATTCTCAACCGGATGGGAATTACTCATCTTCAACAGAAAATTGACACGCTATCTGGCGGACAAAAGAAACGTTTGGCTTTAGCTAAATTATTGATTGAAGATCCCGAAATACTGGTGCTTGATGAACCAACCAACCATTTGGATATTGATACAATAGAATGGCTTGAAAAATTATTAACCACCGGACAAAAAACAATACTGTTGGTAACACACGATAGATATTTTCTAGATAACGTTTGCAACACAATAGTAGAATTGGATAGTGGAAAAATATATAACTATAATGGAAATTATGCTTATTTCCTCGAAAAGAAAAGTGAAAGGGAGGCTTTAGACGCAACGGTTTTACATAAGAACCAACAGCTATTAAAGAAAGAATTGGAGTGGATGAGGCGCATGCCGCAGGCCCGGGCAACGAAATCTCAGGCCAGGATCGATGCTTTCTACAATCTTGAAGAAAAAACCAAGAAAAAGACTGACAATCAGAATATTACGTTAAATATGAAGATGTCTCGTCAAGGTGGAAAAATTATTGAACTGGAGCACATAAAAAAATCATTTGATGGCCGTTCTATCATTAACGATTTTAGCTATACCTTTAAAAAAGGTGATCGCATAGGCCTGGCTGGAAAAAACGGAACTGGAAAATCTACCTTATTAAATATTATTACCAACCATTTACAACCAGATGCTGGTAAAGTTGATATTGGTGAAACTACTGTTTTCGGCTATTACAAACAGGGCGGTTTAACTTTCGATCCGAAGGAAAGAGTAATTGATATTGTAAAGTCAGATGCCGAATATATCAAGATGGCCGATGGTTCTGTTATTACTGCCTCTGCCCTACTAACCTTATTTCTTTTCCCGCCAAAGAAGCAACACGGCATGGTTGAGAAACTAAGTGGAGGAGAAAAGAAACGTTTGAACCTGATGAAAGTATTGATGCAAAATCCAAACTTCCTGATTTTGGATGAGCCAACAAACGATCTTGACATCGACACCTTAAATGTACTCGAAGAATTCTTGGAAAACTTTCCGGGTATTTTAATGTTGGTTTCTCACGACAGATACCTGCTCGACAAAATGAGCGACCAACTTTTCATTATGGAAGGCGAAGGTGTAGTTAAAATTTACAATGGTAATTATTCAGAATACCGTTTAAGTTTAGAACAACCAAAAGCCAAGGCTGAAACTAAAAAAGCACCTAACCCGGTTACAGAACAAAGCCCGATTAAAACTGCAAAAAAATTAAGTTTTAAAGAGCAGAAAGAATTAGAGGAAAGTGAAAAAGGCATAGAAGAAACGGAAAATAAAATAGCTGAATTAACACAAACCTTAAATAGTATTGATGCTTCCGACTATATTAAAATACAGGAAGTATCTTCAGAGATAGAAAAGCTTCAGGTTAAATTAGATGATTATACCATGCGTTGGCTGGAACTTTCAGAATAAAATAGAAACAATTCTATTTTGTTTTCCACGTTATGTTTCACGTGGAACATTAGTAAAAAATAAAAGAATGTCACTATTGGTGTTGCAGAATCTAATAATTTAATTACGCTTCACATCATCTGTGATAATAAGAAAGAATAAAAATCAGATTGTTCCACGTGGAACAATCAAAAAAAATACAAATAAAATGTTTTCGAAATACGATTTGATTGTTGTTGGCGCAGGCCATGCGGGCTGTGAAGCTGCTGCAGCGGCAGCCAACTTAGGATCATCTGTTTTACTTATTACGATGAATATGGGCACCATTGCCCAAATGAGTTGTAACCCTGCTATGGGCGGTGTAGCTAAAGGACAAATTGTTCGTGAAGTTGACGCACTTGGTGGATACTCTGGTATTATATCAGATAAATCGACCATTCAATTTAGGATGCTCAATAAATCTAAAGGCCCTGCCATGTGGAGCCCGAGAGCACAGATAGATCGGATGCGCTTTGCAGAAGAATGGAGATTGGCCTTAGAAAATACCCCTAATGTAGATATCTGGCAAGATAGTGTGGTAGGTCTGATAGTTAAAGACAATACCGTATATGGCGTAAAAACATCCTTAGGTATAGAGATCGAAAGTACCGCTGTGGTACTAACCAATGGAACTTTTTTAAATGGAATCATCCATATTGGAGAAAAGAAATTCGGAGGAGGCAGAACTGCAGAAAGATCTTCAACCGGAATTACTGAGCAATTGGTAGCCTTAGGTATGGAAGCAGGCAGGATGAAAACCGGTACCCCACCCCGTGTTGATGGTAGAAGTTTAGATTATTCTAAAATGGAAGAACAATGGGGAGATGAAAACCCAGGTAAATTTTCCTATACAGATACCACCGTTTCTTCAGATCAACGCTGCTGCTGGATAACTTATACCAATAGTGAAGTACACGAAACGTTGAAAGAAGGATTTGAAAAATCCCCAATGTTTACCGGTCGTATTAAAGGTTTAGGCCCGAGATATTGCCCTTCTATCGAGGATAAAATTAACCGTTTTGCAGAGCGCGATCGTCACCAGATTTTTGTTGAACCTGAGGGATGGAACACTTGCGAAATTTATGTAAATGGATTTTCTACCTCACTTCCTGAAGATGTACAATTTAAGGCACTAAGGTTAATACCTGGTTTTGAACAGGCAAAAATGTTCAGACCTGGCTATGCCATAGAATACGATTTCTTTCCACCTACCCAATTATCATTAACGTTAGAAACCAAATTGATCAGCAATTTATTTTTGGCCGGACAGATAAATGGAACTACTGGATATGAAGAAGCCGCATGCCAGGGTTTCATGGCTGGCATAAATGCACATCAAAAAATCAATAACAAACACGAACTGATCATGAAAAGATCAGAAAGTTATATTGGTGTTTTAATTGATGACCTGGTAACCAAAGGAACCGAAGAGCCGTATCGCATGTTCACCTCAAGGGCCGAACACCGTTTACTATTAAGACAGGATAATGCTGATATCCGTCTATCCCCTATTGGTCACGAACTTGGTTTAATTTCAGATGAGCGTTTAGAAAAAGTAAACCAGAAAATTGCTAATGCAGATACCCTGGTAAAATTTACCAGGAACCAGAGTATCGAAATGAACGATGTAAATCCTGTTCTTGAAAGTTTAGGTTCAAGCGCTCTAAATCAAAATGTAAAAATCCATAGCTTAGTAGGACGACCGCATGTTGGTTTACAGGATCTAATTAAAGTTAGCAAACCTCTTGCTGATGCTACTAATGATTTAGATAATGAAACTATTGAGCAGGCCGAAATCAAAATTAAATACGAAAGTTATTTTGAGAAAGAAAATGAAATTGTAGCGAAAATGCTAAAAATGGAAGACAAGGAAATTAAACCAGATTTCGACTACAATAAAATAGTTTCCATCTCCAAAGAAGCGAGAGAGAAATTATTTAAGATCAAACCACGTACTTTAGGTCAGGCCTCACGAATTTCAGGCGTTTCACCTTCAGATATCTCGGTTTTAATGGTCTATATTAATAAATAACTGATAATCAGTATTTTAACTAAATAAAAATAGACTTTAAATAAATCGATATAAAGCATTAAAAAGATTTTTTAATATAACAGTTCCAAAAAGTATAAAAATTCGTCAGAACGCTTAAAATATGCCAAATTTAAAAAATCAATATTTTAACCTTAAAAATCTACTGGCCTTTTCGGCCTTGCTCCTATTTTTTGGTTGTGCGAGTATCCAAAGTCCTCAGGGTGGACCAAAAGATACCAAACCGCCCAAAGTTTTAAGTATGACGCCTAAAAACCAGACGAGAAATTTTAATGCAAAAAAAATCGTAATTGAGTTTGATGAATATTTTAATATCAAAGACGAGTTTAAAGAATTTTCAATTTCACCCGATCAGGAAAAATTACCGGTTTTAAAGAAGCGTCAGAAAAGACTCGAAATTGTACTTCAGGATTCTTTGGAAAAAAACACAACTTATACCTTAAATTTTGGTAAAGCAATTGCCGATGTAAATGAAGGTAACGTGGTTAAAAATTTATCTTACGTTTTTTCTACCGGTCCGGAAATCGATTCACTCTCAATCAGTGGTAAAGTAATCAATTCGCTAAGTGATGAGCCGGAAAAAGATGCTACAGTAATGATTCTTCCCCTCGAAAGAGATACTATTTTTGGAAAAAAACGCCCTTCAATATACACCACTACGGATAGTGCAGGTAATTATAAATTAAACAACTTAAGAAAAGGCACTTATAAAGTTTATGCCCTTAAGGAAAGCGGTGGTGGCGATAAAATTTACCAGCAAATTTCTGATGAAGTAGGTTTTATTAAAGAACCTTTGGTAATAGACAAAAACCTGGATAACATTAACCTTCAAATTTTTAAGGAATTAGCCCCCGAATTTCGCGTTGTAGACCGAAAACTGAATAATGATGGTAGTATATCAATTATCTTCAATCAGCAGCTTAAAAGCCCTAAAATTACGGTAACGGACCCACCGGCAGTTGACGTCGGAAAATATGTTCACTTTACCAAAAATAACGATACGGCCAAAATCTGGTTAAAAGATTTAAGTTTTGATTCTGTAAAAGTGGCAATCCAGGATCAGGGAAAAGTATTACAAACTTTAAATTTTACACGCGGCAAAAAAGATACCTACACACGTGATGTAATTATTAACGATAACCTATCTGGAGGCAAATTAAATCCCTTCCAGCAATTAACCCTGATCTTTCCGTTTCCAATGATCAGTGCAGATCCATCAAAGATTACCCTACTGGAAGATTCTGTAAAACGTACCAATTTTGAGCTGGTAAAAGACAGTGTAGACCAACAGAAATATTATCTGAAGTATCCCTGGAAAACTAAAAGAACTTACGATTTAAAGCTGGGTGCAGGTGCTTTTACAGCCATTTTTAACGCCAAAAATAAAGATGTTCCTAAAAGGTTCACATTAGAAAGCCAGGATGCATACACTACACTCGTACTAAATGTAACTGTCCCTGATACGAGCAAAAATTATGTGGTGCAGTTCTTAACCGAAAAAAAAGATATTATAAAATCGTACCCTATAAATAAAAATTCAAAGATTACTTTCTCAAAATACCCAGCTGGGAAATATCTCTTAAGGGTAGTTTATGATGATAATAAAAACGGAATCTGGGATACCGGAAGCATTAAAGGTGGTTATCAGCCTGAAAAAGTCTGGTATTTAAAGGCCCTACTGGATTTAAAGCCTAATTGGGAACGGGAAGATCCACTGGTTATTCCACCTCCAACACCTTAAAATATTCGTCACCCTGAATTTACTTCAGGCTCTTAATAAAAAAGACGCTGAAACAAGTTCAGCATGAAGGATACTAAGTAGTGAACCAGCCGGAATACATGATATAATTATCCGGTAATTTATTCAATAAAGCCCTTTGCTCTTCAGTAATGGGCTTTATTTTTTTTGCAGGTGTACCTGCATATAAATAGCCGCTTTCGCATATTGTATTTTCAAGAACAACAGAACCGGCCGCAATAATACAATACTCTTCAATAATAGCATGATCCATTACAATAGCACCCATACCAATTAAAACATTATCATGAACTGTACAGCCATGTACTATGGCATTGTGTCCAACTGAGACCCTATTACCAATGTGGGTAGAGGCTTTTAAATAGGTTGCGTGAATTACTGCCCCATCTTGTATATTTGATTCATTTCCTATCGTAATGGCATTTACATCGCCCCTGATTACGGCATTAAACCATACCGAGCACTTGTTACCTATTACAACATCGCCAACAATAGTGGCATTTTCAGCTATGAAATTATCTTCTCCTATTTCAGGATATTTGTCTTTTACAGGCAGTATTAAAGGCATTTTATGATGTAATATGGTTAATGGGATGATGTAATAAACAAATTTATCATGCCGAGCTTATCTAAACGAACCATAAATGATGTTATAGTAGGTCTTTCGACAGGCTCAGGATGACAATTCTATATGTATAATACAAGCTCCTTTAAATTAATAATTTCTACAGAATATTATAATTGCTAAACTAAATTCAGCATGATGATCCGAGTCCCCCTGAAGGGGATTTAGGAGTTAAAAAACAGTATCTACTAATTCTTTGGCATGTTCAGGATAATCGGTAGTATAATGTAATCCCCTACTTTCTTTTCTCTGCATCGCCGATTTAATAACCAGGTATGCAGTTTGGATTACATTTCTAAGCTCGCATAGTTTAACCGAAACCTTATTCTTTTTATAAAATTCTTCTGTTTCCTGGTAAATTAAAAACAAACGGCGATGCGCTCTTTCCAAACGAAAATCAGAACGTACAATACCTACATAGTCGCCCATCACTTTTTGCAGCTCCCTTAAATTATGTGTTACCAATACATCTTCATTGCTTTGTGTAACACCTTTCGAATCCCACTCCGGAATATGATCTGGAATAATATTATTTTTAAAATTCTCAACAGCATCCTGATAAATGCGGTGCGCAAAAACAGTAGCTTCAAGTAACGAATTGGAAGCCAACCGGTTGGCACCATGTAAACCTGTTGAAGAGCATTCCCCACAAGCATACAGGTTTTTAATTGAAGAACGGCCATATTCATCAACAAGGATACCCCCGCACATGTAATGCGATGCCGGCGTAACCGGGATATAATCTTTCGTCATATCAATCCCTATCGATAAACACTTTGCATATATATTTGGGAAATGCTTTAAGATATCAGCCTTACTGCGCATGGTAATATCCAGATAAACAAAATCATCACCAGACTTTTTCATTTCGTTATCCACAGCGCGGGCAACAATATCACGAGGGGCTAATGATTTACGCTCATCGTACTCATGCATAAATTCTTCACCATTTTTACGCCTCAAAACACCGCCAAAGCCTCTTACAGCTTCCGAAATCAAAAACGATGGATACTCACCAGGGTGGTACAAAGCAGTCGGATGGAACTGAATAAATTCCATATTCCTCACCTTTCCTTTGGCACGATAAACCATGGCCATACCATCGCCGGTGGCAATAACCGGATTAGTTGTAGCAGAATATACATGTCCAGCTCCACCTGACGCCATCACAGTCACATTTGCCACAATCTTTTCCACATCGTTAAGCTCTGTGTTAAAGGCATATACCCCATAACAGTTAATATCTTCTGTACGCTTATCAACAAATTCACCAAGGTGATGCTGTGTGATCAGCTCCAATGCAAAGTAATGTGTTAATATCTCTATGTTGTTATTCTCGTGAATTTCTTTTAGCAACACCCGCTCAATTTCGTATCCTGTGATGTCTTTATAGTGTAAAACACGGTGCTCGGAGTGCCCCCCTTCTTTAGCCAAATCATAGAAACCAGAGTTGTCTTTATCGAAATTTATACCATAGTCAATAATCTCCTGGATACGCTGAGGCCCCTCTTTTACAACGATTTCCACAATTTTTTCATCACACAATCCATCTCCGGCAATCAAAGTATCCTCGATATGTTTCTCAAAAGAATCACCTTTATCTACCACAACTGCAACACCACCCTGAGCGTATTTAGTATTCGATTCGTCCTCATTCGACTTAGTAATAATTAAAACTTTACCAAACTTTGCAGCCTTAAGTGCAAAACTTAAACCCGCTATACCTGAACCAATTACCAGAAAATCTACTTTTCTCATCAATAAAACCTTTTAATTATCCACGATGTTAACAACTTATTGATAAATGTTAACTCCATGTCTAAATTATTCTAACAAATAAATTTGAATGTTTAAAGCTACTCTAAAAACACAATTTGCCACAATCTTTTGCGCAATTTTTAAGCAGCTTTATACAAGTAATTAACTTTTTTACTACTTATAAACAATTAACATTCCAGTATTGATAAAATTTGAACCAATTTTAGATCGAGCTGAAAATCAAACTTATAATATTAGATAAATGTAATCTAAATGTTAGTAAACAATTAATAACTTATCTAAACGAAAGAAATTTCTAAACTTGCCAACAATATTAACACACTAATAAACAAACAAGATTTATTTATTTAAAATAACTTATTAATTATTGAGACGTGGAAAGCTTTATCTTTGACAAACGTCAAAATTCAAAAAAGGAAAATTTTAAAATGAACATAGATGTCTTAGAAGAAATCAACAAAAAAGGTTTCGCAGAAGAAGAAATTGATCCTACACTCGATCTTTTTGCAGAGATTGAGAGATTAAAAAAGGAAAAGAATGCTATAATCCTTGCACACTACTATCAAGACCCTGATATTCAGCATATTGCTGACTATATTGGTGATAGTTTGGGCTTATCGCAGGAAGCCGCCAAAACGGATGCTGATGTAATTGTGTTTGCAGGCGTACATTTTATGGCCGAAACGGCAAAGATTTTATCGCCTAATAAAACTGTTTTATTACCAGATGTAAAGGCAGGATGCTCATTGGCAGATAGCTGTCCGCCACATTTATTTAGAAAATTTAAAGAAAAATACCCGGATCACCTGGTCATTACCTATGTTAACTGTACAGCCGAGTTAAAAGCTTTAAGTGATATTGTTTGTACTAGTACCAATGCTGTGCAGATTGTAGAAAGTTTACCGAAAGATCAAAAGATAATTTTTGGTCCCGATCGTAACCTGGGTGCCTATGTTGCAAAAAAAACAGGAAGAGACCTGGTATTATGGAATGGTGCCTGTATGGTTCATGAAATTTTTTCGCAGGAGAAAATTACAAAACTGAAAGAACGCCACCCGGATGCCAAATTTATTGCACATCCGGAATGTGAAGAAGTGGTTTTGAAAATGGCTGATTATATTGGCTCTACCACCGGTTTATTAAAGTACACCATTAGTAACCCGGCAACCGAATTTATTGTGGCAACAGAAAGCGGCATTATTCACCAAATGGAAAAGGCAAATCCAACAAAGACTTTTATTCCTGCGCCACCGAACAACAGCTGTGCCTGCAACGATTGTCCGTATATGAAAAGAAATACTTTAGAAAAACTATATTTATGTATTAAAAATGGTTTGCCAGAAGTAACTGTTCCTGAGCATATTATTGAACAGGCACGTAAACCGATCCAACGTATGTTGGATATTTCGGCAGAGCTGGGTTTATAAATAATTGTCACACTGAGCCTGTCGAAGTGCTATAGTCTTCGACAAGCTCAGACTGACACAACGGTATAAAATGGAAAAAAACAACATTCTTAAAAATTACTCAGGTTTATTATGGCTTTTGGCAGGTATTACTGTTGGTAGCATAGTAGGTTTAATTTTGGGGAAAAGTGTTGAGAATATAAAACCCCTGGGTGATATATTTTTGAACTTGTTGTTTACTGCCGTTATCCCATTGGTATTTTTTGCAGTATCATCTGCTATTGCAAATATCGACCGGAATAAAAAACTGGGTACATTATTAACCACAATGGTTTTGGTTTTCCTGGCTACGGTATTAATTTCTGCAGTTTTAACATTGGTAGCTACATGGATTTTTCCAATTCATCAGCAATTGGGAAATGCTACAATACCGACAGAATCAGAAAAAATTCAGTCATTTGGCGAACAAATGACCCAACTTTTAACTGTTGGAGAGTTTTTTGAAATTGGAAGCAGGAAAAATATGCTGGCACTGATTATTTTTTCTGTTTTAGTGGGTTTTTCTACTTTATATGCCCAAAAAGAAGGAGAAAGTTTTAAGAAATTCCTCGTTTCTGGTAATGAAGTGATGAAGAAACTTATCATTTTGATCATGAAACTCGGGCCTATAGGTTTAGGTGCTTATTTTGCTTATCAGGTTGGTGTATTTGGGCCACAACTTTTTGGTACTTATGCAAAGGCATTAGGCTTGTACTATGGTATTGGGGCATTTTATTTTATTGTCTTTTTCACTTTATATGCTTTTGTTGCTGGAGGATTTAAAGCGATAAAATTGTTTTGGAAAAATAATATTGTGCCTTCCTTAACTTCAATAGGAACCTGTAGCAGCATTGCCACTATTCCGGCAAATTTGGAAGGAACTGCAAAAATGGGTGTCCCGGCATACATTACCAATGTAACTATTCCTTTGGGATCAACATTGCATAAGGATGGTTCGAGCATTAGCTCCATTATAAAAATTGCCGTGGTTTTTGCCATATTTGGTAAGGACCTGGTACATGTAGATACTATCATTTTGGCTTTAGGCATTACAGTTTTGGTGAGTATAGTAGAAGGTGGCATACCAAATGGAGGGTATATTGGAGAACTGTTAATGATTTCGGCTTATCAATTACCACCTGAAGCTTTGCCACCTGCTATGATTATCGGAACTCTGGTTGACCCCATGGCTACTTTGTTAAATGCCACCGGCGATAATGTTGCGGCCATGTTGATTGCCAGATTTACCGAAGGTAAAAATTGGATTGAAAATAAAGACTTGTCATCCTGACGAAGGAAGGATCTGTTTGTTATGAATTGCTTGCTTAAGTCATTATAAAGATTCTTCGCTATGCCCAGAATGACAGTAAATTTTTAAAATAAAAATAAGGGTTTAACCCTAACTAATGGATATGTTTGAGAACAAAGAGCGTACAGATATCAATAAATTAGGCGAGTTTGGATTGATTAAACACCTGACTACTAATTTTAAAATTAAAAACGATTATTCCGTAAAAGGCGTAGGTGATGATGCAGCCGTTTTGGATGCAAAAGGAAAACAGATCTTAATTTCGACCGACTTATTGCTGGAAGGAATCCACTTTGACCTGTCTTACGTGCCTTTAAAGCATTTAGGCTATAAAGCTGTACAGGTAAACCTGAGCGATATTTACGCCATGAATGGAAAAGCCAGTCAGATTACGGTTTCGTTAGGCTTATCCAGTAAATTTCCGCTGGAGGCTGTTGAAGAAATTTATAAAGGTATTGAACTTGCCTGCAATAAGTATAACATCGATTTAATAGGTGGCGATACTTCGTCGAGTAAACAAGGCTTAGTGATCAGTGTTACCAGCATAGGGTATGCTGATGCAGATAAAGTAGTATACAGAAACGGTGCCCAGGAACATGATTTACTTTGTGTTTCTGGCGATCTGGGTGGCGCTTATTTAGGCCTGCAGATTTTGGAAAGAGAAAAATTAATCTACCTGGAAAATCCTCAGATCCAGCCTGATCTGGAAGGAAAGGATTATATCATTGAAAGACAGTTGAAACCGGAAGCAAGAATGGATATTGTTGCCCTTTTGGATGAAATGAATATTAAACCAACTTCCATGATCGATATTTCTGATGGTTTAGCTTCTGAGATCTTGCATTTGGCAGAACAATCAGATAAAGGAATTACGATTTATGAAGAGAAAATTCCTTTAGATCCGATGACTTATGAAACTGCCCGTGAGCTAGGTTTAGATCCAACAGTTTGCGCATTAAGTGGTGGTGAAGATTATGAGTTGTTATTTACCATTAGTCAGGATGATTATAAAAAACTGAAACATGATGTAGATATCACTGTGATTGGGCATGTTACCGATAAAAATTCAGGGTGTAAAATGGTTTCAAAATCGAATAATGTACATGAGCTAAAAGCCCAGGGCTGGAATGCTTTTAGTAAATAGATTTTTGTAAAAAACGATATGTCGTCATTTCTACTGTAGCGTAGCGAAAAGGAGAGATCTGCTAATATAGATTTAGCTTCACTGGCACTAAGGTGGTTCCCGACTCGTTGCACTTCGCTCGAAATGACGACGTTTTGTAAATACGATCGTCATGATGAATTTATTAGTAGCTTATGCTCCGAAAAACAAAAAATACTAAAAAAATCGTCCTGGGGATGTCAATAAAAATTACTAACTTAGTGGGTTTTTGATTTTATTTTAAAAGCTCTAAAAAATCGAGGGGCTTCGCCCCTTTTGTATCAAATGGTTAAGATTATTCGATACTGTCTAAGTACTTCGTATCAATCTGTTTTGTGGCCTTTGCACCTAGTTTTTTAATCTTTTCTGAAGTATTGGTCAAATTTCCGGCACCTGCTGATAATTTATTAATCGCTTTATCGTAAGCATCCTGTCCGTTTTTAATGTATTTGCCAATATTTTCGAGGTCGGTAATAAAACCCACGAATTTATCATACATATTGCCGCTTAAACGGGCAATTTCCATGACGTTACGGTTTTGGCGCTCCTGTTTCCACATGCTGGCTATGGTGCGTAAAGTAGCCAGTAAAGTAGAAGGACTTACAATTACCACTCTTCTATCCCAGGCAAAATTAAAGAGTTCGGCATCTTTTTGTACCGCAATACTGAAAGAAGATTCAATGGGTACAAACAATAAAACAAAATCAGGGGAATTGATTTTATATAAATCCTGATAATTTTTTGATGACAGCTCCTGAATGTGGTTCTTAATTGACGCGAGATGCTGTTTTAAATAGCCCTCACGCTCTTCGTCAGTATCTGCCGATACAGAGCGCTCGTAAGCAACCAGGCTTACCTTAGCATCAATAACCAGGTGTTTATCATCAGGAAGATCGATCACCACATCGGGCTGATAGCGGCTGCCTTCGGCAGAAGTATGCGAAGCCTGAATGCGGTATTCCTGATCGCGTACCAAACCAGAACGTTCCAGTACCTTTTCCAGAATGATTTCTCCCCAGTTTCCCTGTTTTTTACTGTCGCCTTTTAAAGCTTTGGTTAAATTATTGGCATCTTCCTGGATGAGTTTGCTTTGAATCTGCAGTTCGGAAATCACGCCTTTCAGTATATTTCTTTCGTCTGATTCAGCTTTGTAAACCTTTTCTACCTTATCTTCAAAAGCCTTGATATTTTCTTTCAGGGGATTGAGGATGATATCGAGGTTGGTCCGGTTCTGCTCTATAAATTTAGTAGATTTCTCTTCCAGTATTTTATTGGCAATCAATTCGAAATCTTTGTTCAACTTTTGCTGCGATTGCTCATAACTTGATTTTTGTTCCGCTAATTTTTCTTTTTCGGCCAGGTAAAACGACCTTGTACTTTCAAGTTCACGGTTGGCATCTGCCAGGCGGTCGCGTTCGGCCTGCAGTTCGTCTATTAAGCGCTGTTGCTCCTGCTTAAGGAGAATAGTAATGTGCTCTTTTTCAGCAGATAGATTAGAAACGCGCTCGTCGGCTTTCGCTAAACTGATTTTTAATGCTTCATTTTCGCTTTTCATCCGTTCAAAATCTTCTACTGAAACAATCGATAATGCGGCTTGAGGTTTCTTTAGCAATAAAACAACCAGGGCAATTAAAATAACAATTAGTAAAGCAATGCCAATAACTTCCATAATGATAAAAATTTTAGTAAAAATGGAAATTTAAAATAGATATACCAAAAAAAATTAGTCAATTTAAGGCAGATAAAACCGTAAAATTTATTTATAATTGAACATTAGTATTTTATAAATGAATGCATTAACAGTCCTTATTTCCTGTCCCGATCAGGTGGGTTTGGTTACCCATATTACCCGTGTGCTGGCAGCACATCAACTTAATATTATTGCCATGCGTGAGTTTGTTGATGAAGCCAATAAGGCTTTTTTTACCAGAATTGCCTGTACCGGAAATTTGGAGAACGCTGAAAAATTAAAAGCTAAACTTTTAGAAAATCTTCCTAATGCTGCCGAGGTAAATTTAATTACGGAACAAGAGAAACAGATTGCTGTTTTGGTAACCAAGGAGTACCATTGTCTGGCTGAAATACTGATCAAAAATCAGTTTAAAACGTTAGGTGCCAATGTTAAATGTGTTATCGGTAATTATGAAAGCCTGAGGGGTTTTACCGAAAAACTGGGTATTCCTTATTTTTATGTAGATCACAACAACAAAGATAAAAGTGTATTCGAAGCAGAAATAAAAGAAATCATTAACCAATTTGGGGTAGATTACCTGGTATTGGCCAAGTTTATGCGGATTCTTTCTGCTGATTTTGTAAAAGATTACGCAGGTAAAATTATCAATATCCACCATTCTTTTTTACCAGCTTTTATAGGTGCTAACCCTTACCGGCAAGCTTTTGAGCGTGGTGTAAAAATTATTGGGGCCACAGCCCATTTTGTTACCGATAACCTGGATGAAGGCCCAATTATTACCCAGCATACCAATCATGTCGACCATAACTTTGGGGTGAAAGAAATGGTGCGTGCCGGCAAGGAAATAGAGAAAAAAGTATTGTTGGAAGCGTTAGAACTTATTTTCGAAGACAGGGTTTTTGTAAGTGGGAATAAAACGGTAGTGTTTAAGTAGAGCGGTTAGCGTTTGGTGGATTGCGCTTAGGTTTTTTGAGAGACTTTACTCACCTACTCGTCATTTCAAGCGGAGTGAAACCTATCGAAGTAAATCTCTCCGTTCCACGGCGTTTCAGTCGAGAGGACAATGCTTTTTGTCCGTAATTTAAATATAAAACTCCGCGTTCTCTGTGGTAAAAGCAATTACAAACGCTTCAGCAACAGTTCCGCCACATCTTCTCCTGTTTGCGAACCGATGGCAACACCCATGCCATTACACCTGGTTGCACAAAACACATTTGGACGGATTTCTTCAATAAAGGGTTCTAGTATTTTACCAAAGGCCATAATACCACTCCAACGGTAATCGATTTCAAAAGCAGTTTTTGGTAAGATTATGGTTTTTAATAAATTTTCTAAGGCCAGCTGTACCGGTTCAGTTTGTCCGAAATCAGCGGTTTCTTCAGCTTTGAAATTAATATTTCTGCCACCACCCAACAAAACCCTGTTATTTATATTTCTGAAATAGTAATAGCCTTTATCGTAGTGAAAAGTTCCTTTTATCTTTAAATCTTTGATGGGTTTGGTAATTAAAACCTGACCCCGGCCCGGCTTAATATCAACATCAGGATAAAGATCTTTGATAAAGGCATTGGTTGTAATGATTAATTGTTTACCGAAAAAAATTCCGTCGCTTGTGATCAGGCGTAAACCTTTTGAGTTTTCTTCAATCCGATCTACAGTACATTTATTAAAAATGCTAATGCCGAGCTGCTGCGCATATTGGAGTAAAGCAGACATCATTTTACCACTATCGATCTGGGCCTCGTACTGGTTTTCTATTAAAGTGCTTACCCCATCGAAACCAAAGGACTTGATTTTTTTATTTTTTAAACTAAAAGCATCCGACCCAACAATACCGTTAGTAAGACGGTTAAAATGTTCAATTTTCGATACACCTGTTTCAGCTAAAAAATGATCTTCATTTTTAAATAATTCATATCCGCCCAAACATTGGTAATCTATGGTATTATCACCCAGTAAATTGCGTAGTTTGAGCAAGCCTTTCCATCGTTTTTCGATGAGTGCCGCAAGCTGGTCGGTACCGATCATTTCTTCTTGCTCAATGAGTTCAGAAATGCTTCCAAAACAGGCAAAACCAGCATTTTTTGTGCTTGCACCCGTAGGTAGAAATCCCCTTTCGAGTATCGCTATTTTTAGCGATGAGGACGATTTTTTGAGGTGTATGGCTGCGTTTAATCCAACAATGCCGCTGCCAATAATAATGGCATCATAATTACAAAAAAATGATTCTTTTTCCCAGTATGAAAGCTCGGTTGGCATGGTATAAATGTACTGTTTTTTAGTACCAAAATAATATAGGAACGCTTTTTGATATATGTTTAACGGAAAACATACATAAGAAAATGGGAGTTTATTTAATATTAATCATCCCGGTATTATTGTTGAGCATGTTTGTACAGTGGCGTTTTAGGAACAAGTTTTCTATGTATGCCGAAATGCAACTAAGCTCTGGTTTATCGGGAAAGGAGGTGGCAGAAAGAATGCTACACGATAATGGGATATACGACGTGAGGGTGATGAGTACCGAAGGACAATTAACAGATCATTACAATCCATCAGATAAAACCGTTAATTTAAGTACAGATGTATATTATAGCCGAAGCGTAGCTGCTGCGGCTGTAGCGGCTCATGAATGTGGGCACGCAGTTCAACAAGCGAAATCATACAACTGGCTGCAGTTAAGGAGCAGTATGGTACCGGTTGTGAGCATATCATCTAATCTTTTACAGTGGGTTTTATTAATTGGTATACTGTTGATCGGTTTTACCGGAAATCCAATTGTTTTGGCTATTGGTGTGGTCGGTTTAGCCTTGGTAACCGTTTTTAGTATTATTACCCTACCGGTCGAATTTGATGCGAGTAACCGGGCTTTGGCCTGGTTAAAAAATAATAGTGGCGTAATGCAAACGCAGGAAGAGAATGCACAGGCGAAAGACGCACTGTGGTGGGCAGCCATGACTTATGTGGTAGCTGCTGTTGGTGCGCTTGCTAACTTGCTCTATTATGCATCTATGCTTTTTGGTAGAAGCAGGGATTAAGAAATATCCAATGATAAAATTATTGCACGGCCGGGATAATATCCTGGCCGTTTTTGCTTTGTCGTCATCCTTAAATTATTTCTGGGTCTAGATCGATATACGTAAAGTATATTTGGCACATAAGTTATTAACTTTTTGTAGCGGTAAGATATATCCAGTTTTAGGAAAGCAGGTTTTGCGGTGCTATGTGAGCTCCGCTCCCGCTGCTGCCGATAGAAAAATATCGGCATCCTGCTTCGATCCGGTTTTAGGTGGAACAGCAGGTTCTACTATTTGGGGTTGCAAGGAGCAGAATACTTCTTTTCACACACTATAGCGTTAACCATTAATAGCAGTAGTATTATTGCAAATTAAACCTGATTGCCGTGAAAAGCCCACAGCGCTGGACTGCCCCCAAAAAGTTGGACAAACTTATTAATTATTTAAGACTTGTGCCCGGTATTCAACCGGGCTCATTCCATTTAAGTTCAATCTTATCCTTTTATTGTTATAATA